>JAZJZL010000141.1:0-8522 GCA_040389845.1 Bacteroidota bacterium | reverse complement strand
ATATTTACCTCTTTAAGATTCGCTGAATTATCACTTAAAGTAAGGTTTAATATATTTTCAAAAAGCCGCTTTCCTCAAAAGGGAGCGGCTTTTTTTTATTTTAATATTACCTATAACCCTCAAAGAAAAAAAATGGATTTTATTTTGAAATAACCAGAACAAACCACCGGACATATTCCGTATAAAGGCCTGTAAAACAGTTATTGAACAATACAACTGCGCTGGCTAAAAATATGGTTAAACTGAGGATTTACTTTACCTTATCATTGCTAATCGTGTCCATTTCGGCATTTGCCGGTATTGACAGGGGCCGGGTTGACAGCCTGAAAACATTAATTGCGTCATTAGCAAATAAACAAACGCTGGCAGACAGTGTGAGTATTAACAGGCTAAACAAGCTTGCCGCTAACTATTTCGAGTCGAACCCGGATAGCACACTTTACTACGGGTACAAAGCCATTGAACTTTCGCGTAAGACAAATTACAAAGCTGGTATTGCTAATGGATTGGTACAAACCGCTCATGCCAATTTCTTCCGGGGCAGGTTCGCACAGGCACAGGTTGAATTTAATGAAGCCATTGCCATATATAAAAATATAAACGATATCCCCGGTCTTGGTAATTCCTACAAGCTATACGGTCGTATGGATAATTTATTGGCCAAATATGCCGAAGCCCTGTATTATTTAAATATGGCTACCGATATCAACAAAAAGTTTAACAACGAACTGGAAATTGCAGATTGTTATAAGAATATAGGCATCGTTTATTTCAGCGAGGGCCAAAACTCTACCGCGCTCGACTACTATTACAAGGCGCTTTACATCACCCTAAAAAATAACGATATACGCACATCAGCCGCAATTTATAATGACATCGGCGTGGTACTACAGGGTATGGAGGTTTATCCAAAGGCGCTTGAATATTACCGGAAAGCGCTTAATCTCTTGCAATCTACCAACAACCTTAACGGCGTAGGCACGATCAACGAAAATATTGGCGAGGTACTTATCGCGCACAAAGAATATGACAGAGCCATTCTGCATTTAACGAAGGCGATAATAATTGCTAAAAAACAGGATGACAAGGACGGCATGAGTTCGGTTTATACCGACCTTGGTTTATGCTATTCACACAAAGGTCAATTTGCCCTTGCTAAGGCTTATCTCGATACATCTTTACAGATTGCCACCAAATATAAAATTGTATACAACCAGGCTTATGCTTTGATAGGCATGGCCGCAATGTACAATCTGCAGAAGGATTTTAAAAACGCTTACATCTACGCTATACAGGGGCAGCAAATAGCGGGCACGCTGCGTAATCTTGCCGTGCGCTCAAATGCAGCATTACAACTAAATAAAACCCTTGCCGGCTTAGGTAAGTATGATGATGCTTATAAAATGCTCAGGCGCTACAACGAATTGAAGGACAGCCTGAATAATAACGAAAGTATTCAAAAGCTAACTTCCTATAACCTCGCTATTGATTTTGCCTCGAAAGAAAAACAGCTAGCAGAACAACACCGCGAAAAGGATGAATCTTACAAGCAGCGTATTAAGCAACAGCGACTAACTAACACCATATTCCTGACCATTATAGCTGCGATGCTTACTGTTTCAATTGTTTATTACCGGCAAAAACGTAAGCAGCAGAAAGTAAATGCCATGCTGGAGGAAAAGAACCGGGAAGTATTGCGGCAAAAGGCCGACCTTGACGACCAGGCACAAAAGCTAAATAGCCTGAATGTTTTAAAAGACAGGCTCATATCCATACTTGCTCATGACCTGCGGGCGCCCTTAAGTACCTTGCGCGGCTTGTTCAGCTTATTGCAGGATGAAAGTATTTCGCACGAACAAATGCTGGAGATGATTCCGGCTGTACTTAAAAAACTGGAATACACCTCGGACTTCCTTGACACATTATTGTTCTGGATAAACAGCCAGATGGATAATTTCGAGCATTCGGCTAAGAGTTTTCATGTTAAAGATATTGTAGCTTACGAAGCCGAAAGCTATCATGAACAAGCCAGGTTAAAAGGCATCAACCTTATCGATAATGTTCCACAGGAAGTTATTGCCTCAGCCGACCCGAATTCTGTCCGAATAGTCATCCGTAACCTGATTACGAATGCTATAAAGTTTTCGCGGCAGGATGATACCATCGAAATATCAGCGATGCAGCAGGATGACCATAATTATATCATTTCGGTAAAAGATACCGGTATGGGTATGAGCGACGAGCAACTTGGCAAATTATTCAAAAGTAAAGTAAACAGTAATACCGGCACCAACAATGAATCGGGTACAGGGATGGGAATGCTGTTTTGCAAAGACCTTGTTGAAAAATGCAGCGGCAAAATTTGGGTAACCAGCAAGCAGGGACAGGGGACCAAGTTCTCGTTTACAATACCAATGGGTACATTTAAAGAAGAACATCTGGCGGTTGCGTAATTCGAACTAATATTTTCATTGATATTCTTATGATCACAAATTGTGATGGTGATTTCTTATCTCGTCACAATTTGTGATGAGATGCGAACATTAAAAAGGCCTATTTTTTAAACCCAATCCGTTCTCTGTCATCCCACTTCTTTTGCGCTATGCGCTCATCCATTAAATTATCCATAGCGTCATAAATCTCATTCAACTGCACATCATGTTCCCCCAGACGCTCTTTTATTTCCTCTAATTGTTTTTTCAAATCAAGCTGGCTGAGGGTTAGTTTTCTGATTGCAACAAATGCACGCATAATAGCAATATTCATGTTTATTGCAGTATCAATATTTAATATGCCACTTAGCATAGCGACGCCTTGTTCTGTAAAGGCATATGGCAAAGCTGCCGTTGGCCGTTTAGTTGGGTATGTCATCACAAATTGTGATGACATCGGCGGTCACAGTTTGTGACCGCATGTTTTCCCATTCAGCCGCAGTCAACTTAAACATAAAATCTTCAGGAAAGCGTTTAATGTTACGTTTTACCGCTTGGTTAAGCACCCTGGTTTCAACGTCATAAAGCATTGCAAGATCCGTATCCAGCATTACCCGTTCACCTCTTAATTCGTGAATCCTATTTTGAATACTTTGTATTGTAATCATATTATGATAAGGTTTTGGTGTTTTAAATCTTAAGCATTTGTTAATCCTATAAAAATCTTCTCCAGGGATTTACTCTTATTTTTACTTCTCAAACCCTCCAAAGAATCATTGGCGACAATATGGCCTTTATTGATGATAATCACCTGGCTACAAACCGCTTCTACCTCCTGCATAATATGGGTAGAGAGCACAACTGTTTTTGTTTTTCCTAAGTCAAGTATCAGCTGACGTATGCCGATTAACTGGTTAGGGTCGAGGCCGGAGGTTGGCTCATCCAGGATTAACACATCCGGATTGTGAAGTATGGCCTGCGCAAGCCCGACACGCTGCTTATACCCTTTTGAAAGCTGACCAATTTTTTTATGCTGCTCCGGACCAAGACCTGTTTGTTCAATAACTTCTGCTATTCGTTTCTGTGGCGATTTCATTTGGTGGATACCGGCAATAAACCCAAGTGACTCTTTTACATACATATCCAGGTAAAGCGCATTGCTCTCTGGCAGATAGCCTATATGGCGCTTAACTTCTATCGCCTGTGTTTCCACATCAAAACCACATACCGATGCCTTGCCGGATGTCTGCGGAATAAACCCGGTCAAAATTTTCATGGTGGTAGATTTACCCGCACCATTCGGTCCTAAAAAACCTAATACGCCGGGTTCAGCTCCAAAACTTATGCCGTCAAGCGCTTTTTGCGCACCGTAAACTTTGGTTAGCGATTCAACAATAATGCTCATAGTTCAAATGTAGCTGTTAGATATGAGATGTAAGATTTGAGATAGGAGAAAATCGGCAAACTTCATCACAATTCTAAAAATACCATGTTAAAAACACATAGCAATGTTCAAAATTATCGGCCAAAAATTCAGGCCAAAGTCAAACAATTGTAAGCGAAATATCTTACTATTGTCAACAACAGTTTAAACCACTCAATTAGTCAGTTTTGCAATAATTTAATTGTCATATTGTCACTTAACCAATTGCGGCAAGCTATTTGAATACCATATATTTGTAACACGAAAAAATTAAAAATTTAGAAATCATGGCTTTAGAAATAACTGATGCAAACTTTGAAGACCTAGTCCTCAAATCAGACAAACCGGTATTAATTGACTTTTGGGCAGAATGGTGTGGACCGTGTCGCATGGTTGGCCCAGTAGTTGAAGATATCGCCAAAGAATATGACGGCAAAGCTGTTGTAGGAAAAGTAAATGTTGACCACAATCCTGGTATCTCAGTTAAATACGGTATCAGAAATATACCAGCACTGTTATTCTTCAAAAACGGCGAAATTGTCGACAAACAAATTGGCGCTGTTCCAAAATCAGTATTAACTGAGAAATTAGCTAAACAACTAGTTTAATTAGGGATTACACCGATTATTATTGGTGATTTCACAGATTATATAAAAGATTACACCGATTGGTAAAAACTGGTCGGTGTTCTTTTTTTGATGGGATTTCACCGATTGGAGAATGATTTCACCGATTAATGGTAGCTGATTATATTGATTGCCTGAAAGATTATTATCTTGCCCCATAATCACATATTTAAAATCACGTTTAAATCATTGCAATCATCTAAATCGGTGAAATTATTTTAAAATCGGTGAAATCCAAAAAAATAAAATCGGTGAAATCAAAATAAATAATGTTAAGTGAAGACCAACATATAAGACAATTAGCCAACCTGGAGCTTTTGGCCCGGCAGGTGGTTGAAGGTTTTATAACCGGTTTGCACCAAAGTCCCTTTCACGGATTTTCTGTTGAATTTGCAGAGCACCGTCTTTATAACAGCGGAGAATCGGTAAAAAATATCGACTGGAAGCTGCTGGCCCGTACGGATAAGCTGTTTGTAAAGCAGTTTGAAGAGGAAACTAATCTTCGCTGTCACCTGTTACTGGATACTTCGTCCTCCATGAACTTCCCTGATAAAGGAATAAACAAACTACAGTTCTCCATCTACGCAGTCGCATCGCTCATGTACTTGTTTAAAAAGCAGCGGGATGCGTTTGGCTTATGCTTGTTCAGCGACAAAGTGGACTTGATGACCCAAATTAAATCAACCACATCACACCTCTTTTACCTGTATGCCGAATTGGAGAAAGCGTACAATACTCCAAAGCAAAATACATCAACCAGCATTACCAATGTTTTGCACCAGGTTGCCGGGCAAATTCACCAACGTTCTATGGTCATCATCTTTAGCGATATGCTGGAAAACAGCCTGAACCCTGAAAAGATGAATGCCTTGTTTGCAGCTATCCAGCATTTAAAATACAACAAGCACGAGGTGGTAATATTTAATGTAAGCGATAGAAAAAAAGAGGTCGAGTTTGATTTCGATAATCGCCCGCACCAGTTCATAGATATTGAAAGCGGTGAACAGGTGCGTGTTCATCCGGGTAAAATTCGCGACGCCTATATTTCTTCATTAACCCAATATCGTCACGAATTGGAATTGAAATGCGCCCAATACCACATTGACATCATTGACGCATTTATTGAAGACGGCTATAGTGACGTGCTTAAATCATACCTGATTAAGCGCAATAAAATGATATAAGGCAAAAAAAGCTGTCCTTTCTCCAAAAGACAGCTTTATAGGGGTAACAAGGAACTAAAACTCTATACGCCTCAAATTAACAAAGCTATTATGAAGATTTTGTGAAGTTGTTTAGCCGAACACCAGTTTTATTGCCGTTCCCTCATTTTTCGCCGACGAAATCCGGATTTTTATATTGTGGAAAGCGGTAATGCTCTTCACAATGGCGAGGCCTAGGCCATAACTGTCCCTCTCATCAGTCTCCAGCTTTTCAAACCGGTTAAAGGCCTTTTCAATCTGCTGCTCGCTCATGCCAATACCACTATCTGCTATTTCAAGTATATATTCGTCATTACTCAAATAATCCGTTATAGTTATATCGCCTTTTTCGCGGTTGTACTTAATGGAATTATTCATAATATTAAACAACAAAGTATGCATCAGGCTATGGTTGCCCATCATGGTGCGCGAATATTTTATCTTATTATTGAAAGTAATCTGCTTATCTTCCAGCCGGTCCTCAAGTTCATGATAAACTTCATCAACCACCTGGGCAATCTGTATACCGTCGCTCTTGTTAAACTGGTTGTTTTCAACCTTCGATATTAAGAGCAGGCTGTTAATAATCGACTTTAGCCTGTTGAGTGTTTTAAGAGAGGCAAAAATTTTATTCTCGGTGTCCTCTGTTAGCGTTTCATGCTGCAATATATTCTCCAGCCTTGAGCTGATAATGGATATAGGGGTAAGCAATTCATGCGACACGTTTGCTATAAACTGTTTTTCAAGCGTAAAAATATCGGCTATCTTCTTTATCAGCGTACTGATGCTATCGTCAAGCAGCCGAAAGTCCTGTGTGCTGGTTTCAATTTTGGCGTAATCAAAGTTCAGCGGGTCGTTTACTTTGATAAGTTTCGTGTCTATAATACGGTAAAAAGGCGCCAGCAGATACTTAGTAAAAATAAGATCGATAACAAGGGTAAGCAGCAAAGCTACTACGAGCATCAGTAATGAAAACTGCTTAATGGTTTGCTTTAACTGAATTACGGCGTCCATGGTGTCCCCAATCTCTAAAAGGTAACTACGCCCTTCAAAATTGAACCGGTAACTTAGAATGAGGTAATTGTCGGTAACCTTCTCGATGGTGCGCCGCTGCGTGCTGAAGCTCTGTGTGGGCTGCCTGTCAGGCTGATAAGGTATCGGTTTCAGAAAGATGAACTCTTCCTTTAAAATATTATAATTGGTAAAGCTTTGCTGTTGCTTGAGTATCTGGTTAATCTCGCCAGGGGAGAGATTTTTTAAAAATGCGTCCTTCTTATTGTTAAGCCTTAACGATATATGCGAATAGGTGATATTCTCCAGCGAAAACAAAATAAGCACGCCAGTAACAACAATAATGGCCAGTTTGGTCAGTGTGTTGTATAATGCCAGCTTAATTTGGAGTTTCATTTTTGTTAGTTGTAGAAAGTTGTAGTGGTTGTAAAGGCTGTAGTAGTTGTAGTATCCTTAAGGGTTAGCCGCTAACTAACTTCTATAACTATTATAACATCTACAACTAATACAACCTCCACAAACTATATATTAACCCTATACCCAATACTCCGCACTGTTTCAAACCAGTCTATCGTTTCAAACTGTGAGAGCTTTTTCCGGAGATTTTTTACGTGTACGTCAACAAAATTTGAATCAGAGTTTATCTCGAGCACATCGCCCCAAACATGTTCAGTTAAGTTAGTGCGCGATATTACCCGGTTTTTATTTAGCACCAGGTAGTTAAAAATCTCGTATTCCTTTTTGGTGAGGTTTATCCGTTCGCCATTAAAGTGCACGGTTCGGCTTTGTATGTTTATTCGGAAGTCCTTTACTGCAATATCGTTACTTTCCAGCTTATGTTTGCGCCGGGTTATGGCGTGCATACGGGCCAGCAGCTCATTTAGTGAGAAAGGCTTTGCCAGGTAATCGTCGGCCCCCTGCTCAAGACCGTGTATTTTATCATCCACAGCGCCGCGGGCGGTCAAAATGATTATAGCATCGTCGCGTTCTTTCAGGCTTTTTAATATTTCCAGTAAATCAAAGCCATCGCCGTCCGGCAGGTTAAGATCTAACAGGATAAAATCGTAATTATTAACAAATATCTTCTCGCCGGCTGTCTTTTTTGTCCGGGCGTGTTCAATAGTAAAACCTTCATGACTTAAAAATTCATCAATCTCATGGGCAAGGCCTTTTTCGTCTTCTACTATTAGTACATTCATCGCGTGGCAAGATACTAAATTGGTTGTAAAGGTTTAAGAGGTTATAAAAGTTGAAAACGTTTGAACCAATGCAACTACTACAACATTTACAACTAGTTACCTAAATTAATAAAATTGCTAAATCAATTTAAACACATAGCTGTTAAAGAACTAAATGCCGATATTAATATGAGACTTTCTATTGAACGCAAGCCAATCAGAATAAATCCCGACCCCAAACGCGTAATTGCCAGGTTTTTTTTCAACGGAAATGATAGAGCGAAAGAAGTCATCGAACGGGTGATGGATATAGATGAGGACACTGTATTCGGCATCGTTTCCCCATTGTTGCAGGAATACTCCAAACGGCACCGCAATATAACCCGGGCGCTTAACAGGCATTGCAGCAAGCTAAAGCCCCTTTTTACCGAGCTGGATATCGATTACGATACGCTCACGGTTTACCGCAAGCTGCTTATCGGTTCTTATTTTACCCACGAATATTCTATCGAGTCTGCTGCCTTTTTCAATCCCTCGATTGTTGAAGACCCGGACCAAACAGAGCTTCAGGAGGGCGAACGGCGGGTCATTATTAGCTTTAGAGCAGTTGGCGAAGGGCATATCTCATCTATAACTTTCAGGAGGGCATT
>JAZJZL010000140.1:9273-13709 GCA_040389845.1 Bacteroidota bacterium | reverse complement strand
CCCGAATTTCAATATCCTGACGCGGACAGCCTGGCGGATTTTAGCGGACGCTTGATTGCCCTTGCAAACGATAAGTATAAATTCCCGTATGTACTCAACCAAATACCCACCAAACCAAAAGTTTTCAGGGTGTTTAACCAGGATAATGATGAGGGCTGGTTCCCGATGGTACATTATTTATCGTCCATAAAATTGAAGGACGAGGCAGCTATAAGAAAAGAGAATGCCCAGGTTAGAAAAATAATTGGCACTGTTATGCCGGGAATTGACCAGGAAAATAAATATGTTCAATACTCTGCTTTTAACGAACTTCCATCCGCTAAAAGGGAAGTCGACCGAGTAGAGATGACGGATACGCTGAAACGGTAAATTTGCGGATGATTAGTTATTATATGATAACTGACTCTCAATATTTGGATAATGGATTATGAAAAATGAATTACTACAATTAAAGAAAAACTAAACCGTTTTACATTTTCGCTATATTCGTAAATACGCTGTAATTTTTTTTATTTTATTACAGAGTTTAGTTATAACTAAACAAAAATGAGTAAATTTGTACTTGAAGAAATTAACGATGTAAATGGGGAGGTTGAATTTTTCAAAATTCTAGAGGATGGAACGTGTTACTGGAACGACTTCTGTATAGAAATCGAAACGAAAACGAATTGGGGCGAAGAGCTAGATCAATTAAAGGCACGAATGGACGATGTTTCAAATAGATTAATACTTCCCAAAGAAAAGTTTAGGAAATATAAAGGATTTGATGACACCTACGAAGTTAAAACAAGAAATTTGAGAGCCTACCTTCTGCTAGATGAAAATGGATATGTTTTGATAAACGCAAGCAAAAAGTCAGATCAAGAAAAAGGTATTAATAAATACAAAGCCATCATAACACGATATTTACAGGAAAAACAAAATGTCAAGAGCAAAGATCTTAAGTAGCCCAGCTTATTGGTTTGAAAAATCTCAAAATGAATTGTTTCGACAATTTCATTATTACATGGAGAGAGAAAATATTAACCAAACCCAATTGGCTGAAAGATTGGGGATAACCAGAGGTCGTGTATCTCAAATTTTACGTGGTGAATCGAATTTCACAATGAAAACTCTCATAGAATTGGGGTTATTTATCGGAGTAATTCCTAAGATTAGTTATAGGCCTCTTGACGAAGAAATAAAATCTGATCTTGAATCATACGATGCAAAACAGATAAATAAATTAGGAAAAAAAACTGTCTTGATTACTAAGAAAACATCATCGGTCGATTCAAAAAATTTGCCAATTAATTTCTCTAACGGAAGCACCACCTTAGGCGATGGACTTTCTGCCGCTGGCTTACCTAAGGTTGGTAATATATCATACAATCTAACACCGTTTGGAGAAGCTTTATCTGACGTTATTGTATTTTAAATTATGGAAAACGAGTTGCCACAATTTCGATTTAATATTTTAAGAATATTGGATAGTGTCTTTTTCGTTGAGGAAGGATATAATCCTAAGCCTGAAGATGTTAAGATCAACTTTGGAATGGGTTTTCATTTCGACGTAGAAGAAGGTTGGGTTCAATATAATATCAGAGCTGATTTTTCTGCAGGAGAGATAGAAAAACAGTTTGTTACGGGTACTGTGGTTACAAAATTTGCTGTAGACAATTTAAAATCTTTTACCGATTCCGATGGGAGCATAATGTGGCCAAGCAACGCACTTGAGGTAATGTTTTCAATCGCTTTTACTCACATGAGGGCATTGTTAGCAAAAAATACAGCCGGAACTAAATTTTCTCAATATATTGTTCCACTAGTTAATTCCCGGGAATTATTTAAGCAATTAATGGACGCCGATCCTAATTTCGAAATGGTAGAGATATCTGAAGAAAACGTAAAAAACAGGATAAAAACCCAATCTACAAAATAGAGAAACAAAAAGTAACAATATCGGGATTGTAGCTATATCAGCTGTCATAATTTTACTTCGACGCCTCTGTTCTCAGCGCGACTTCCAATTCACCTGCCTCATTAACCACTTTTGCAATAAGGCCTTGTTTGTTTACTATGTAATGGGTTGGATATTCAGTCGTGCCCAATTGCTTTTCGATGTATGATTCAGGCACATGGGCCAGCGCATATTTAAATTCATGTGTTTTCTTAAATACTTTTAGCTTGTTTTCCGCATCAAAAGCCAGGCTGACAAATACAATGTCGCCACGGTTTTTATATTGATCTACAAAAGTATTTAGCTGGGGAATTTCCTCGTTACAGGCCTGGCAATGCAGAAACCAGCATTTTATTACAACAATTTTCCCTTTGGTGTTTTGACTGTTGTACACCCTGCCGTCAACGTCTTTATAATTCAAGCCGGGAAACTTTTTGCCTTCCATTTTAAAATGGTTATAGGCCGTAGTACCGTATTGCTTAATAGTTGAGCGAACACCCTCCGAAACTTTAGAGCCCAGCTTATACAACTTGTAGCGGTTATCACTATTAGGCATTAACCGCACCGGCAAATAATTACCGCTGGCAAATGCGCTGAAAAATTCTGCTTTAGAAATGGCCTGACCTTTGGTATTATATGCCTTAAGCTCCTGGCTGGTTCTCAGGTAATCCCGGTTATAATAAAGAAAACCCATATCATCTTTCAAAATTTTTGCCGGCTCAACAACAGGCTTTCCCGAAAAGACAGGTTGACAAAATGTGCTATTTGCGATTAAAAATAAAACAAGCAGGCAGCTCAATTTTCTCATAATCAATTATTTACTTCCATTTAAAACTATAACGTCAGTGCCTTTTAATGATTTGGATTCGCCGTTTTTCAAACCGTGATCCAGGTAGCTGGCGATGAGCACATACGCCCCTTTGGCATTGGGCCTTGTATGGAAAACGCCTGTCGTTCCGGCATAGTAATCAACGGTGGCATCTTTACCTGTTTTCAATATCCAGTTTACTACAGCCGTTGTTTGTTCAGCCGAAAGCTCCGGATGCGCGGGCATAGGGTCTTTTCCCCATACATTCACAGAGCCCTCGCGGATATGTTTTACAAGCACTTCTGTATTTGATGGCGTTGCGGTATATTTTACGGCGATATCATAAAATGACGGGCCCATCGCTTTACTGTTGAAATTATGACAGGTGAAACAATTTGAGCTGCGCAGCAGCATAAGGCCAGCAGGATCATTACCGGCTTCATTTTTAATTACCGCCTGGAGCCTGGCGCGATTATCCACATATTTTACTTCCAGCAAAACTTCCTTAACATTTATCTCGTCGTATTTGCTGTCGCCGTCCTCTTTATCGGCAACACTTATTTCGTAGCTAACCTGATCGCCAGCAGTTACTGTGCCATTGTTTTTTGGATTGATGATTTTCACTAAAGGTGGATTATTTTGCTGATTGACCCTGGCTTTTGTAAAAGCCACGGCTGTCAACAATGTTAATAAAACTAACACGATTATATACCTATACTTAACCTTTTTTACCATGTTGTTAACCGTTTAATCACAAAGCATTAATCTCTTTAACCACCCGCTGCGCTGAGCGGATACATGATTCCATTCCCCGGCTCATATTGTCGGCATAAGTACCTGCAAAGTATATCCGGCCTTCGGGCAGCATCAGCTGCGGCCAGAATTTGTGCATTTCGCCTATGGGGAATGGTTCCATCTCGCATGCGGGCGCGTATTTGTCTTTAGTCCAGTCGAAGGTAAGCACCTGTTCTATAGTATCGTGCTTACCGGGGTACATTTGTCTGAAAGCGGCCAGCACCCGCTGGGGACTAATCCCACCCGGCCCGAATGCTTTCAGTATCACCCGTTTGGTATCAACTTTATTTGTTTCTTCCCAAATGGATTGTATATCCGGGTGCTCAAATTCCATATTTATGCTTTTAATGCCATCATCCAGCCAAAATCTGGTTGCCGCTTCAAACACATAAAACGGGTGCGATGAATACCGCATATTATCGACCACGTATTGTTTTTCGGGCGATAGCGGCGGGCTAACCGGTATATTTTTAAACACAGGCAGCGTGATACAATTTACCAGGAAATCGGCAGCCATTTCTTTTTCCTCGCCGCCGTAAACTTTGTGTTTAATCGACATACCGCTTTTATCGTGCTTAATGGCAGTAATGGGGTGGTTCAGCTTTATCCTGCTGCCGAGCCGTTTGGCAAATGCAATGGGCAACTGCTCATTACCATCTTTTAAATGATAGGTGTCGCCTTCTGATGCCGGTATGCCTCTAAAATCCATTATGGCAGCCCTCCATAGGTAATAAAGCGCCGAAGTATGATGTCCGCCCAAAAACTTTAGCGCCGCAGCCGATGCACCTGCCTTCTGAAAAATATCGGAAATAGGAATTTTATCAAAATCATCATATCCTACGCCGAACGGTTTATAAGGGTCGGTAAATTTGCTGAGATAGGGTTTGATGTACA
>JAZJZL010000140.1:0-9263 GCA_040389845.1 Bacteroidota bacterium | reverse complement strand
ATCAACTTGGTGCTGCGACAGGAAAGCCACTTCTTTTTCGTTGAAGCCAAATCCCTTTAACACTGCGGGATCTTTCAGCATATCAACGGTATAAAATTTACCCCCTATCATTTTTTGGGCATTGCCGTCATGCGCTGCTTCGGAGCCTTCAGCGTTTGGATAAGGTATCGCCTCTAGTTTAAACTCGTCTATATATTCAAAAAACTTTTCGTAACCCGGCTTGGTGATGTGGTCGGCGCCATAATCGGCATACAAGCCGTCGGATAGGCCGTCCCTGCCGGTGAATACATGCCCACCATATCGGCCAGATGCCTCCAGTAGGGTTACATCGTGCCCGCTTTTCATCAGCTCATAAGCACAGCAAAGCCCGGTAATTCCACCACCGGCTACTATTACTTTTTTGCCGGTCACCGGGTACGACGACTCTGCATGAACCTGGTCACCTGCCGACGTTCCTGCATGCAATGTTTGCGGTAACAAAGCTGCGCCGGTGCCTGCTATCAATGTATTTTTTATAAAAGCGCGTCGTTTTATGCTTCTCATGTATCGGTAAAAGTTTATCCGGATTTGGTCTCCGTGATTTGGCAAATGCAATATAAGACTTATACCCTATCTCATCAAACCCGCATTAAAATCAACCAATAACTTAAACAGGTGGTTATACTCATTTAACGGCAGCGTTTTGCTGATATCAAACACATCGTGATAGGCCTTTATGCCGCCCATGGTGTACATGTAAAACGCGGGTACTCCTTTTTCGGTAAAAGGGTAATGGTCGCTGTTGGGCGCTTTGCCGCGGGAATAAACTTTTACAAGGTAATGCCCGTTGGCGTTGGAGGTTTTTAACAGTTCAAATTCTTTGGGATGGATAGTCGCATTTACTACGGTTATACCTTCTTCACCCGTTCCTTCCAAATCGAGGTTTATAAGGAACCGGATATTGCTTAGGGGAATTACCGGATGCTCCGCAAAATAGCTTGAGCCTAGCAAACCGGCTTCCTCACCCGAAAAACAAATAAAAGCCATCGAATACTTTTGCGGATGTTTGGCATAATACTTAGCCAGACTTAACACCTGGCTTACGCCGCTGGCATTGTCATTTGCGCCCGGAAAATATGTATCTGCGCCCATGCCGCCCAAATGGTCATAATGGGCGGTGTACACTAAAAATGAATCCGGTTTGGTGGTGCCCCTTACCACGGCGCAAACATTCCCGGTTTTAAAATCCGTTATCAGCTTGTTTTCAATGTCTGCATTTATTTTCGTGGGATCAGCTGTCAATGCTTTTTTGCGAACGATTACGGCGGCATAATCCGATGCCTGCTGCTCAACCGACCAAGTCAGCTTATCCTGCAACAGCACAATAATGCGTTTATCAGGATTAATAAAAGTAACGCTGTCTTTCTTAATCAACGGTCCGCCCCCTTTTACGCCGCCGCTTTCGGGACTTACAATAAAATCGACGCCGGGTTTAAGGTTAACGCCGTTTACGGAAACTTTCATGGCGCCGGGAAAGGTGTTCACGTTATAAGTAAACGGCTGCAAAAAATCTTTACCGTCCAGCGGCTTCAGGCCAAAGCTTTTAAATTGCCCGCTAATGTAATCGGCAGCTTTATGCACGCCATCTTTGGTATAGCCGCGTCCCCAGAAATAGGCCGAGGTAAGGGTATCGACAATGCGGCGGGCATATAGTGAATCCTGCGCAAACAAGGCGTTGGAAGATAATAGTAAAAGCAGCGTAAGCTTAAGTTTCATTTGATATTGGGTGATGCAAAGTAGGAAATTTCGCATGATTTACGGGAGAATAAAACGCACCATTTAGGTAGGCGGCGCTGTGAGGAAACCAATAGGTTTCCCCACAGCACCCAATAGAAAGAAGTCCGTATTAAAACCTAAACCCAACCGAGATATACGGCAGCGAGCCCTCCTTTGAGAAACCGACTGCGGCTTGTATCAGCACCAATTGAGCGGGAATCACGTAAATACCACCGCCATAGCCGTCGTGCCAGGCATTGGAGCTATCTGTGGAAGACCATACACGGCCAATATCATTGAACCCGATAATACCGATGCTGCCGGGTAGCAGGTACGACGTAAAATCAAGCACCTTCAGCCGTAGCTCTAAATTGTTGTAAAGCATGGTCCGACCAGTAAAGCGCCAGGTATGGTAACCCCTTAAAGTTTGCGGACCGCCGAGCTTTATCTGCTGAAAATAATCTGCATTGCCGAAATAGGTGCCGCCGCCGGTGCGATTGGCAATAATGAGCACCGAATCCCTGTCTGGGTTAAGGTAAAAACTAAATTCAGAAAGCAACTGGGTATAAGCATTGTGCGAACCGTTAACCGCCTTCATGGAGTTTACGGTTGTGTTCCAGTAAATGCCACTGGTGGTTAAGGTTCCTTTGTTTCGGGTATCATAAGCGGCACCGCCAACAAGGCCTACCGACCATTTGGTTTGAAACACGTTCTCGTTTGGATGCGCGGCGTCATAATCTTTCAAAAAACGTATGGTGTTATTATCAGCTTTGCTGTTATAAAACTGACCGCCTACACCCGCATTCAAATGCCAGTTGCCGTAGGTGTGGTACAGCCCTACATCGGCCGTAACCAAATCGTACCGGTTGCGGTAATAGCTAATTTCTTTATCGCCCTGGTTTACAAAAGGCGTTCCGTTACCGATTCCAAAGAAGTTGCTTACGTTGTTCGGTCCCCGGGACAATGCGTTTATCCGGATATCATTTTTGCCGATAGCATTTTTAAAATCGGCCATGTAGGTAAACAAGAGCGATTGGCGGGACAGCGAATAATTAGTTAAGAATTCCTGCCTGAAAGAATAGGGCTCACCGCGAAAGCCGTGTTTCTCGTACGAAAAGCCGCCTATCAGCAATATGCCGATGTCCGTATTATAATTGGCCAGGATTATCGGCTCAAACCTGTCGTACTTAAAAGCGATTCTGTTGTAGCTGTTAACTCCTGTATCGGTGCTGGTGCGCAGCCTGGCATCTGCCGACGGCGGAATGATATTGGTTGAGTCCGACCTGTCGTACACATAAATATTCCCCCGGTTAAGCAATTTTTTATCTACATAAAAACTATCTACGCCGTTGCCGCCCATCATCCGTACTTTTATGGGTGATGGCTCATTTCCACCCACCGAAAATACATCGTTGCCGGCAAAGCCATATAGCCGCACCTCTTTGGTAACATCCGGCTTAAACACCCGGTGGTAAGTAACTTTATCTACCTCTCCGCTCTTTTTTATTTTGTTGATGGTAACTTCCAATGCGCCGCCGGCCTGCTCGTTAATCGTAAAATTATCGCGCTTATCGCTGGCAGGTACATCTACATAAATGGAAATAAACTTATAATACTCTAGCGCTTGCGCCATCAATTTATCGCGCCGGCCTTTCATTTTTGTAATAATAGCAGGGCCGGAAAGCTTAAAGATAGTATCAGGCATCAGCTTAATGGCCTTCGTTATCAGGCTGTCGGTGAGCGTTTTTTGCACATAGGTTATTTGTTCCAGCCAGTCGTCTTCACTCAGCTGGTTCAAAAAATAACGGTCGAAGTAGCGGGCGTTGAAGTTCCAGCCATCTATATCCCTAATCTCATCACTATAACCCTGGAATTTTGATTTGAGCCACTGGTGCGCTATTATCCACGGAAAAACGCCGGAGGTTTTATAATACACCTGGTCGCGATCGCGGGGTACGGGTTCATAAACGTTGCCTTTGCCCTCATCTTTCTTCTCCCAGCGCCATTGGTCTTCATGCCTGTCCCAATCGCCTAAAAGCATATCGAGCAAACGGGCGCGCAGCACTGTCTTTTGGTCTACTCTGTTGTCGTTATCTTCTTTTAGCTTACGCTGTACTTTTTCGGTATTGTCGGTTTTCTCCGCATCAAGCGGCTCGCGCTCCTCAAAAAGAAAAACCTTGTTAGCGAAATCCTTTGCATATTGGCCAAGGGCAGGGTCGTCCTTAACATAAACTATCTGCGGATTTGAATGCGGCACGCCCAGCGCTTCAGCCAGCGGCGGCACCGTTAAGGCCGAAAACGGATGAGCGGCGGAAACCTGGTCCTGCAAAATATCTTTGGCTACTGTCGGGCGTAAACGCGGCGGCAGGCCACGTTCGGGATATTTTTGTATAGTGCGCAACACCCATTGTTGCCCGGTGGAGTCCTGCAATCGAAGCGACATGGTTTGTAGTCCTCCACCCTTTTGCAATATTTTCAAGCCACCTTTTTCGTTTTCCAGTCTGAATACTTTCAGCTTGACAGGTGCAGCCCATAAAGCTCTATAATTTTCGCCGAGGAAGAAGCGGTGGGTTTTACTAACCTTATTGTATTCCGGTTCTATAGCAATGCGCACGCTATCATTCTTTACCTGCTGCGCACGACTTGTGGTTATTATTGATAAAAGACATAGCAACAGGGTAAAGTTTTTTTTCATAGTAGGGAGCAGCTATAAACATCAACCGTTGAGGCCGGGGCAACCTATAAACCGGAGAATAAGCCAATATGTTTGAATAAATATACGGGATAAATTTTATCGGGGGAAATACGTTTGTTGCAAATCAAATTGTTGCTTCATTTCTTTGGCTAAAGCCCTTGTCCAATTCTTTATGTTACGTCGGTTAAAACCGACGTAAATTCAATATAGGGCACCCCCATTGCCGTCGGTTTTAACCGACGGATGAGAAAATGAAAAGAAAGGGCTTTAGCCAAATTGCACCATCCCAACTTTAAACAAGAAGTAATGCATGGGTATTTTGACTGCAATTTGATTTAGATCTAATACGTTTATTTAAAAATAAAAAACTCCGGTGCTCAGTGACTTCCTTTGCGCTCTCGTAGTAAAAATAGCAACAGAGATGCAGAGAGACGACAGAGAACACGAAGCCTGAATTTATTTTTTGAGGGATAGCTTTTAAGCAAACTATACTCGAATTACCGCTTTAAAAACTTATCCTTCAAAATCTTCTTCATGGCCTCATCGTGAAAATTTTGGCCGATGGTTATTTTAGCATCACCTATGCGGAGCATGTTGCCTTCTATGGCGTTTATTTTATCGAGATTTATAACTGCGCTTTTATGTACCTGGATAAATTTTTCTGAGGGTAACTGTTCCAGGATTCCTTTAATTGTGTGATAAACCACCAGCTTTGCCGTTGTGGTATACAGCGTAATATAATTGCTCATGGCCTCGATGTATAGCAGGTCATTATAATTTACACGCTCTATACGGCCGTTGCATTTTACGTAGAAATAGTCTGCCTCTGCGGTAGGTGTTTCGCCTTTCAGTTTCAGTTGCTTTAGGTCGAATGCTTTTTGGGAGGCCTTCAAAAAGCGTTCCAGCGAAAATGGCTTTACCAGGTAATCAACAACAGCCATCTCAAAACCATCGAGCGCGTATTGACCGTATGCCGTCGTCATAATAACCATCGGCAAATTTGCCGATGACCGCAGGAATTCCATACCGTTCATCTTAGGCATGTTTACATCCAAAAAAATTAAATCCACCTGTTCGGCATTTAATACGCCTGCTGCTTTCAGCGGGTTTTCGGCAACGCCCACCAGCTTCAGGAAATCAATTTCCTCAATGTATTCCTGCAGCAACTTGCGTGCAGCAGGTTCATCATCCACTACCAGGCAATTTAATATCATACGTTTTGCAGGGTTAAGGTTACGCTGTAATCACGGTCGTTATTGGCAATATCCAGCCGGTGCTTGTCGGGATAAAGAAGCTCCAATCGCCGTTTTGCATTGGCAATACCAAGGCCCGATGCATTTGCGGCAGCGGCGGCCATGTACGAATCTTTGGTATTGAAACAGGAAAACTCCAGGCTGTCGTCGCGGTATGACAGCTTGATTTCGATACAGTTTTCTTTGCCTTCATTAAAGCCCACATATTTAAATGCATTTTCAATAAAGGTTATCAATAGCAGCGGTGCCACCTTTAGATTGCCGCTGATACCATCGCCACAAAAAGTAACCCGTATGCGCTCGTCCACACGACTTTTTTGCAGGGAGATATAATTGCGGATGTAATTGAGTTCCCGCTCCAGCTCTATCTGCTCCACATTGCATTCGTACAATTGGTAACGCAGCATTTCGGAAAACACCAGCAGCATATCCCTCGCATTTTTGTTGGATTTATCGATATGCGCGTAAATAGAGTTGATAGAATTGAAGAGGAAATGCGGGTTAAACTGCGCTCGTAAAAAGTTGAGCTCGTTAGCCGCCTTTTCCATTTCAATCTGCTCGATATAGCGCTGAGATTTTATCCTGTCGGCAATGAGTTTTGCAGTAAGGATAATCACCACCCAAAACAGGATATTCACAAACGAATCGAAAAACACCGAAAGGCTGTTAAACTTAACCAGGCTCACTTTAAACAGGTATTTATTTACCAGCATGGAGACCGGCACCCGAAGCAAAGCCCCCGCCAAAACGCCGCCGATAAGCGCCAGTCCGAACGGCAGGTACTTCTGCTTATTGAGCAGCTGCGGAACGGTGTATAGTGTATTGAAATAGTAATTACCCGCAATAAACACCAGGTAGCAAAACTGGATGGTTATGGCATGCGTGAGCACCAGCGTACTGTTCTGAAAAATGTATATCCAGAAAAAATAGGCCAGCAGCCAGAATGCGATGTGGTAATATGTTTTATTAAGTTTCAAACCAGGGTGTTAAAACAGTAAAAGTAATATTTTGGAGGCAAACGAAACGGGGTTAAAATCTTGCATGCTCGAGTCCTATCCTGGTGACACAGGGCGATGCCCTGCGCTGACAGATGTATCCCTTTCAGGGAAAGAATTCCTGGGCTGGAATCATATCTTAATACCCTGATAGGGTTACATCTGTCAGCGATGGGTAACACCCATCGCGAAAGCGACAGCCCGAGCACATTCACTTCCTATTTCTCCCCCAAATTCGCGCTCTCCGGAAACGGCACGCCCCTATGGCACGTTTCGCAATTGATAACCAGCGATTGGCTGCCCAGTACCGGGTGTTTAACCTTAAAATATTTTTTGTTGATGCCCAGGGTAATGCGCATCATTTGCCGCGCAACTTCCTTTTCGGGTTTTGCATCGCTCGCAAAATCCAGGCCGTGGCCATCTTTGGCATCAGCGTGGCAAAATCCACAGGTTACGCCCAGGCCATCCTGGAAATCATCCACCATCAATCCCTGTAATTCCTTTGAACTAACATTCTTAGGCAGGACTTTCAGATTTGTATAACCGGGGTCGGATTTTTTGGATGACGCGGCGGCGCAGATGGTAACAATAAGCGCCAATGAGGCTATTACAATTATTTTTTTATTCATTTTTATTTTTCAATGTAGAGACACAATACTTTGTGTCTCTGAAGAATGTTTATTGGTGACCTATATGGCGGAAGGTATATGGTGGAAGACACAAAGTATTGTGTCTCTACAGAAAAATTCGTTACCCTTTCACCGCCACCACATCCAGCAATACCTCCAATTCATTCGAAATGGTACTGGTACCGCCTACACCAAAATCTTTACGGTTTATTTTGAATGAACCCTTAAAAATATAACCATCGCTCAACGTTGTTGCCGTAAACGGAAAGGATACATCGCGGGTAACGTCTTTAATAGTCAATTTGCCTGACATATTGAAAGTTCCGGTCTTGCCTGCGGGATTTATTTTTGACGATACAAAACGGATAACCGGGTATTTCTGCACGTCGAAATAGCTAGCATCACGCAGGTGGCTATCACGCAGCGAATTATCGGTATTCACAGTGCCGGCATCGATAGTTACATCGAAGCTGCCATTCGCCGGCGATTGTGCGTCAAAATTAATACTGCCTTTAAAGCCGGTAAATTTTCCGCTTACCCCGAAGCCCAGGTTTTTGATATTAAACTGCAGCATCGAGCCTTTGTCGATAGGCTTGTATTGGGCCGAAGCCACACTATAGGTAAGCGTAAGCATTAATATTATCAGAATGTTTTTCATGCGTTACACTTCAATTAATGGAGAATCAGTTATAGCCAGCGTATGGTCATGCTCTTTGTAGTTTACAGATGTCAGCCCCAGCACGCTGCGCAGTTTTTCCGCAGGAACCTTCATCGGGCCTGGAGCAGGTGCGCTACCAGGAGCAGGCTGTGGGAAAGCCGTTGAACATGCAGTATGGAACGTAATATTGCCCTCTACCTTTTGAATGGTTTGGTGAATGTGTCCGTTTAAAACAGATACCGACCCGAAACGTTTCAAATAGCCCAACGCTACTTCGCTATCCTGCGTTCCCCAGCCCCATTGCGGGTAAATAGCCCAAAGCGGGATATGTGCAAAAACAACAATCGGTGTGCTCGCGCTTAGTGGTTTCAGGTCGTTCTCCAGCCATTTTAATTGCGCTGCGCCAAGGTAACCCAGGCCGCCGTCCACATGGTTGGTAACATTGGCCAAACCGATAAAATGTACGCCGTTGTAATCATAGCTGTGCCAGCCATCGCCCTGTGTGCCCTTGCCAAAACGCTCCAAATACAGTTTGCCGTTATCGGTTACGTCATGCTCACCGGGCACGTAGAATATCTTTTCAGTCTTTATGCTTTTTAAAGATTGCTCCAATGTATCAAACTCGTCAGCCTGTGCCAGGTGGGTGAGGTCGCCGGTATGCAGCACAAACTTAGGCGCTGAGGGCATGTTATTGATTTTATCGATAGCAGCCTTCAAAGTTCCCACTACATCCGGGTTGGCAGCCTTATTGAAACCGATATGGCTGTCGCTTATCTGTACAAAGCTAAAATCGGATTTGGGGACAACGAGTCCGTTTTTTAATCCGCCGGTAGTTTTGTCAATCATCTGGCTCATGCCGTATGATTTCAATATCCCACCGCTCATCATCCAGAGTACGCCGGTACCTGCCCAGGCCATACATTCTAAAAAGCCCCTGCGGTCGATGCCGTCCGAGTTTTTCCCGGGGGTATGATTTTCTTCGTGTTCGATGTGCTTATGCATAATGTTACTTTTTGATTTATGGTACGAAGGAATACAAAGTGCAGCGCCTGCTATAAAATTTTACGCGAACCGGGAAGAATACTTGATGAAATGGGGAATCGGGTTAGCACAGGTCGTGGACCTTGCATGTTCGAAACCTGTCCTGGTAACGTAGGGCGATGCCCTACGCTGACGTATTTTTCCCCTTCAGGGAAAGCAGATTAAGGTAGAACCCCAATTTTAATACCCTGTATTCTAGGATTAAGACATATCCAAATTTATTTAAAAAAAGGTTAT
>JAZJZL010000139.1:0-26172 GCA_040389845.1 Bacteroidota bacterium | reverse complement strand
GTTGGTTAGAGCATCGGTTTGTGGTACCGAGGGTCGTGGGTTCGAGCCCCATCATTTACCCGAAAGTAGCTGGCTATAAAGTAGCCAGCTACTTTTTATTCAGTTATCTTAATTTCCTATTTTTGTCTTTCTAACAACTGTGCACATGTAGAATTGCCTGTATATTTTGGCATAAATCCGAAGTATGGCGTTTTCGCTTTTATTGATTGAAGATGAGATCTCCCGATATCAATATACTGGTTAAGCCATAGACGAGAAAATCGGCATTATCATAGTCCCCAGATTTTTAGAAACTCATTTTTGTAACTACTGCCTAAAGGAATTTCATTTTTCTCAACAAAAACCCTATTGCCGTGCAGGCGCGTGACTTTTGATTTGTTAATAATAAATGACCGGTGCACCCTGAAAAAAATATGCGGCGACAGTTGTTTTTCGATGGAGGATAGGGGTATTGTACTTAATAAGATTTCTTCCATCGTAGCAACTTTGGTATTGTTCCTGCTGGCTTCTAAAAATAAGATCTGGTCATAATTTACTTTATGGACCAGCCCGTCGGTACGAATAAATAAATAACTGTTTTGATCGTCGGCGGACTTGGTGATACCGATAGTTGCCCGCCTTTCAATTCGCTCAATTGCTTTGTCGACCGCGACAATAAAACGATCTAGTGAAAATGGTTTAACCAGGTAGTCGCAGGCCGCCAGGTCAAAAGCGTCCGTAGCAAATTCTTTATAAGCGGTTGTAAAGATGACCTGCGGTGGGTTTCTGAGCGTTTTCACCAGGTCGATCCCGCTGAGCATGGGCATGTTGATATCCAAAAACAATAGATCAACCTGTAATTGCTGTAGCTTTTCCCTGGCCTGGAAGGCATCTCCACAGGTCCCTATAACCTGTAGCGCAGGAAGGAGTTTGCAATATCCAAGTAATATATCCCGCGCAACGGGGGCATCATCAACAATGAGGCATTTGATCATAGTTCGTTGGCTTTTAATCGAAGTTCCATGTCATAAACGCCGTTTTCTTTATGCGCATTGTAAAAGTAGTCCTTTCCATAGATCAGCTCAAGTCTTTTGAGTGTATGGTGCAGACCGACCCCTGATGACCCACCAGTCTGCATCTGTTCAAGTGCTACGACATCATAAGAATTCTTTACGGAAAAGTTGATCCAACCGTCGGCAATACGTAGGGTAATAGCGATAAATATTTTATCCCGCCTGGTAATTTTAGCATGCTTAAAGGCATTTTCCACAAAGACAATCAGCAGCATTGGCGCAATTCGTAAATGGCAATCCGGAATATCGGCTATATCAGTTTCCAATGTAAGCTTATCGCTGACCTGTATTTTTTCAAATGCTATATAGTTTTGTATATACAGTAATTCATTTTTTAGCGGGATGAACCGTTCTCCTGTTTCATAAACCGAATACCGGAGCAATTCGGATAACTGAAGTAGTAATTGAGGTACTCTTTTATGTTGTGTGAGCGAAATTCCGTAGATATTATTCAGGGTGTTGAACAGGAAATGTGGGCTGAGCTGGGATAACAATAACCGGAGCTCGCCCTCCTTTTGTTCTTTTAGCAGGGTTGCTTCGTTCACTTGCTTTAGTAAGCTATTCCTGACTAATGCCACAGCCAGGCCGAAAAAAACGAACAGAATGACCAGTGGAAAACAAATAATGAGATACTCGACAAAATAGCGGGGAATGCTTCCCTTGAATAAAAATGCGGCCCCGGCGGCTCCAATCAGGGACAGCCCTAACGGGCCTAACAACAGGCTTTGCAGGAACGGGGCCTGTACGCCCCCGCTTAACCATAATTTCCCGCACCATCTTCCTGTGTAAGTGCAAGCCAAAATAAACAAGCAGGTAAAAAATGCCGAAGCCAAAATCCCCCTGTTGTTGCTGAAAAAGACAGGGATGGCAAACAACAGTACAAAAAACAGGCAGAAAAAGAAATGAACGCCGATCCTGGAGGCGATTAACCTGCCGATCAGTACTTCCAGTTGTTTCATGGCTTAAAGATGAAGAAACCGCTTTATAATTGAAAGTGTTACTGCTCAAAAAGGCTATTGTCATGCCCAACAGCTCAAATGAACGGCCCAGCTGCTTCAGCATGATGAACATACTTTCGGGCGTGTCAGCGCCTGCTTATGTCCGCAGTATTTTAAATGACCAGGGTAATCGCTGAATATTTGCAGCAACAAATTAAATCATTATGCAAGACAAGGACGAACTCATTATTGAAACGCAGCATCTTTCCTTTAGTTTTTCAAAGGGCAAGGCTGTATTAGAAGACCTTAATCTGCAAATACCCAAAGGCGCCATTTATGGATTTTTAGGACCGAACGGTGCAGGTAAAACTACGACGATCAGGCTTTTATTAGACCTGCTGAAACCGGTTAGCGGCCAGGTAAAGGTGTTTGGTGAACCCATCGCCAGTAACTCGATTGCTGCCTTTGCAAGAATTGGAGCGCTGATAGAAATGCCATCATTATATGAGCACCTGACCGGCTTTGACAATGTTTCGATCACAGCAGGCATCTGCAATATTCAGAAAAGCAGGGTATGGGAAGTATTAGATATTGTCCAACTGCGCTCCAATGCTTATATGCATGTCAGGAATTATTCATTGGGCATGAAACAACGGCTGGGCCTGGCGCTCGCCTTACTTTCTTCACCCGATTTGTTGATCCTGGATGAACCAACTAATGGCCTTGACCCAAACGGCATCATCGAAATCAGGGAGCTGCTACTGCATTTAAGCAGGGATCACGGCGTGACCATTTTGGTATCCAGTCATTTACTTTCAGAAATAGAAAAACTGGTTTCCCATATTGGCATTCTCGACAAGGGCAAAATGCTTTTTCAGGGCCCGGTAACACAATTACAGGAAATCAAGCAAGGCAAATCGGTCATTGAAATCGACACCGATCAAAATAGCCTGGCCATGAAGCTATTGGCCGATCATCAACAAGCGGCCAAACAGGGAGCGGGATATATCGAAGTCAGATACCGGGACAAATACCAGTTAGCGGAGGTAATCGACCTATTGGCAAAAGCGGGCCTGGCCGTTTACCGTATCCAGTTGATCGAAAGCAGCCTGGAAGAAACTTTTTTATCATTTATCAATAACTAAGCAAACGTCATGAAATTATTCTATACTGAACTGGTGAAATTAAAAAACACCTTTGCCTTATGGCTTACCCTTTTTGGGGCGCTATTTTTACCCCTGCTTTTATTTACAACATATCTTTTCGAGGCAAAGGAATTTCTCCCCGCGCCAAACGTAAACCCTTGGTATGATTACTTGCTTAGGACTTTTAATGGCTGCTGTTTTTTCTCATTGGGCTTTATTTTACTGATCATCGGGTTGATCCTGAATATTGAACATAAAGCAAACAGCTGGAAACACCTGTTTACTTTGCCGGTAAGCAGGGGGAAACTTTATTTCAACAAGCTGGCGCTGGTCTTTACGGTAATTATTACGTTCTTCCTTTTGTATTTTATTTTCGCCCTCACCGCCGGTCATTTACTCGGCTGGATTGATCCAGCTTTGGGTTTCTCGCGTGCTGCTGTGCCGAATGGCTATATTTTACGGTTTTTACTGGACTTTTTAGTTTCGATCGTACCCATGATCATTTTACAATACTGGATATGCATTCGCCTTAAAAACCTGGTGACTTCTTTAGGGATAGGCTTGTTCGGTCTGTTAATGGGTTTGCTGTTAAAAAACTGGGACCATATCATTTACGTGCCCTACGCTACACCCTTCCAGATGTTGAATTATAAGGAAACCGATGTCCTTAACCGTCAAAACTTCTATAGGGTCAATGCGGTTCATAGCTGCCTGTTCCTTGCTCTGAGCTTTAATGACTTCCGCAAAAGGTTTCAGGGATAATCGCGAAATACTGGCTTGAAAAAAACAGCGTCACCAGCTAAAAAAACAAATTGCTACAGAGACCAAAAAAGATTTTTCAAATACATGTTTGAGAAAATATGTCCAACATTAAGTTCGAAGCAGAATCGGGTATGTTATTGCAGATTTACCAGTATATTGAAGCAATATAGAAAACATCTTAATAAACAGGTTCGAGAACGCCCCATGAACGTCTTCAAATCCGAGCTGGTTTTTGTAAATCAGCTATAAACTGGTTCGAAATTTGAACTATGATCGACCCAAATGTAGCTGGCTACAAAGTAGCCAGCTACATTTTTACATAACCCTTAAATCATTCGCTTCACTCAAAAATTGCCAAGTAATTTTAATACAACAGATTTATAACTTTCACCTATTGGTATTTCAGCCGTACCAATCATAATGTCATTCGCGTTAAAAGCAGCAATATTATTTAGGTTGACGATAAAAGAGCGATGAGTACGCAGGAATCCTTTCCCGGATAATTCAGTTTCGATGTCGCTGATCTTATATTTAGCGATAACCTCCTTTTCCCTGGTATGCAGCCTGATGTAATCTTTTACACTTTCAATGTATAAAATATCAGCAAATTCAATTTTTACCTGGTTATAACCCGATTTGATAAAAATAAACCCTGGTTCCGTATTGGGGGGTACAAGGGTTGTATTTTGAAGGGTGCGCATATAGCGTTCAGTCGCTTTAAAGAACCGGTCAAAAGTAATAGGTTTTAACAGGTAGTCTACGATGTCCAGGTCATAGCCATCCAGTGCGAATTCGCGGTAGGCGGTCGTGATAATGGTTTTTGGGGCGTTCCTAAAGGTCTTTAAAAAATCAATACCACTGATATCCGGCATTTGAATATCCAGGAAAAGGAGGTCAATTTCCTGCTGTCTTAAAACTTCCATGGCTTTTGGCGCATTGGGACATGTTGCTGACACTTCCAGAAAGTCCAGTTTGCTGATATGGTTTTCCAGCAGGCTGATCGCCAGCGGTTCATCATCGACCAGTAAGCAACGAGTTTTTTTCATGTTTGTATTTGGTTTGCCTTGAGCTCGATTTGTAAAAATGCAGCAAATTGTTTTTCCGTTTGTTCAATTTCCAACCGGTAATTACTCCCATAGATCAGTTGCAGCTGTTGCCGGAGATTATTCAGGCCGATCTTTTCCTGGTTTTCACCAGCCTGGTTCGGGAGGCGGCTAACCGAATTGACCACCCGGAAATTGAAAAGGGTTTTATCCGCCGTCAGGTCAATGGTAATAAACGGACTACCGGAGTCCTTGGCGGCACCATGCTTAAAGGCATTTTCCACGATATTGAGCATAATCAGCGGCGCAATTTCGACATCCTGGTCAGCTTGTACATTAAAAATAACCTCCAACCGTTCATTATACCTTAATTTTTCCAGCCCTATGTAATTATTCAATAAAGCGATCTCCGAGGATAAGAGCACAAATTCCGTATTGCAGCGGTAGAGGATATGATCCAGTATTTCTGCCAGCCTTGCAATAGATGGCGAGGTAGCAGGCGATGCCGTTAAGGACAGGGAATAAATATTATTCAGGGTGTTAAACAGGAAGTGGGGGTTCAGCTGGGTCTTCAGCAATTTGAGTTCTGCTTCCGCCTTTTGCTTCTCCAGGGTCAATGCGCGTTTCTGGATGTCTAACTGATCCTTCAGCAGCTTGATGAACATGAAGACAAAAGCGAGGGAAAAAACACTGAAGAAGTACCTATAAAATAATTTGGAAAGGTCAGTTAATATCTCCCGGTTGGTTTCAAATGCTTCAGGCGGCATCCCGGCAAGTGGCTCGGCCACCCTCACCATTAAAAAACGGGCCAATATGCAGATGAGATAACTCCCCACAAAAAAAACGCCCAGCGCAAGGATGTATTTCTTACGGAAAAAAAATTGCGGAATGACCCAATAGGTCAAAAGATAAGAAGCTACGATTTGCGGAATGAGGTACAAGCCATTGCCTGTGAATGCAAAGCCATAAGTAAATTCTTTTCCATCTTCATATTTGCTGAGGTTGACACTGATTAACAGCACAGCAAGCCAGAACAACACATGGCTCAGCACCCGGTTCATCTTTTGATAATAAAATATCTTTTCAAAAAAGCGCATCATAAAACAATATTAACCATTTTAGATATTCCTTTCCCCAACTGTCGATGAACAGGCTGAACTGCCCCCTGAATATCGTTAAAGTCCATGCCCGGCAGGGTCGGGCAGGCAGTTTAGCCTGTCTGCCGATGATGGTCAGCTTTCCGTCAACGAGTATGATTTCATATCCATTATCCTCCGATTATTGGGTAAGAAAAAGAAACCATGAGCAAGTATTTTACCCGTACAGGAATGATCATCGTCTGGCTGCTGCTTTCCGCCAGCCTGATCAAAGCACAGGCTCCGGCGAGCCGGGTGATCAAAGGCCGCATTGCAGATGAAAGAAAAGTAGCACTATCTTTTGCAACCATCGTTCTGAAAAATATGCAGGACACTACCCTGGTGCAATCTACTTTAAGCAGTGACAAGGGTTTGTTTTCCTTAAATAATGTAAAGCCGGGGACTTACCGGATAGCGATCAGCATGGTCGGTTTCCAGACCCTGGGCAAAACTAATATCGTTGTGGATTCCGGCAGCAAGCCGGTTGACCTGGGAACTTTAGTATTAAAAGCTTCGGCAAAGATGTTGGGCAGTGTCACTGTCAGGGGAGAAACGCCGCCGGTGGAAAGGCTGATCGACAAAACGGTGGTTAATGTTGACCAAAATATCACCAATGCGGGTTTAACCGTGTTAGAAGTGATGAAGAAATTACCGGGCGTCCAGATGACGGATGACGGCCAGGTAGCCCTTAACGGAAAATCCGGCATCAATGTGCTGATCGATGGAAAGCCGACCTATTTGTCAGCGCAGGATCTGGCTTCACTCCTGAGCGGGATGCCGTCCTCCAATGTTCAGAAAATCGAGATCATGACCAACCCTTCAGCCAAATATGATGCTTCCGGCAACGCCGGGATCATCAATATAGTCAAAAAACGAAATCACCGGGAAGGTTTTACCGGCAGTGTGAACGGGAACTTGTCGCAGGGATACTATGGCAGCTATGGTGGCGGGGTCAACCTGAACTATAAAACCGAAGCCTATAACCTGACCGTCTCCAACAGTTATACTTTTAACAAGAACTTTGCCAATCGCACGGTAGTAACAGATGCGCTGGATAACAATAACGCGCTTTTGACCGAAGAAGCCTCCAACAACAACAATATTAGCAGCAACCGCAGTTATGCGCCAATGCTGGGACTCGACCTGTATTTATCCAAACAAACTACCCTGTCCTTTACCGGTACTGCGAGTGTGCAGTCCGGCAGCGACCTGACCCTTTCGGATATGAATATTCTGGACGGAAACCGTGCCCTGACAAATACGGAAAGCTTTTCCGCCACAAATAAAGATAAGCCGTTTAATTATACCACCGGCCTGTCGTTGGTTCACAAGCTGGATACCCTGGGAGAGGAGTTTTCGGTTGACCTGGATTATTCCAATTACAGTAATAACCCGCGACAATTCAATTATACCAAGCTAAACGATGCCTCCGGGAGTTTTTTGAGCCAATCCAATGTATTCCTTGATCAAAGCAGGAGGCTTAACATATATGCGGTTAAAGCGGATTATACCCAGCCTTTAAGCGAGAAGGGTCGCCTCGAAGCCGGGTTAAAGTCCAGTTATGTTAAAGCCAATAATAACAATACCTATTATAGCCAGGTAAACGGTCAGAACCTCGTTGATTCAACGCAAAGCGATTATTCCATCAATTCCGAAAATATCAATGCCGCCTATATTAATATCACGAAACCTTTTAAGAAATTAACGGTAGAGGCAGGCCTGCGTGCAGAACAAACCGTCACCAAAGGACAACAACTGCTAACGGGGCAATCGGTCGATCAGAATTTCCTGTCGTTATTCCCGACCACCTTTTTTGACTACAAGTTGAACGATAACAACGGGTTTACCTTTCGTTTCGGCAGAAGAATAGAACGGGCCAATTACCATGAACTGGTTCCGTTCCGTCGCCCGCTAACACCCACACTATATTTTGAAGGCAACCCCAATTTAAGACCGCAGCTTACCTGGCATACCGAACTAACCTGGTCATGGCATAAAGAGCTATCCGTTACCTTCGGCTATGACGTCGATCATAATTACGTGCAGACCCTGCCCTATCTCGACAGCAATAAAGTAACCGTTACGCGGATACCGACCAATATCCAGCATTCTGGTTCCTGGAACCTCGACTTTAACTACTCCAAAAAACTGGTAAAATGGTGGTCCACCGAAAATACCGTATCGTTTTACCGGAATCATTTCAGCGGGCAGGCGGGAGGTTTCAGTCTGAATAATCCTGGGATCGTTTCCGTATATTTTAGTTCCAACAATAGTTTCCCCTTGAAGGATAAATTGTCGGCTGAAGCTGATTTTGAATATAATTCGAGGCGACAGTTAATCACCTCGTCCTTTGGCGCTTACACTGTGGCGAGTGTCGGGATCAGGCAGCAATTGTTTGATGGCAGGGGCTCCATCTCTCTTAACGCCCGCAATATATTCCAAAGTGAAAACCACAACGCGATTGACCGGTATGAGAACTTATACCAGTATTCTTATTTCAACTTTTATACGCGCTCTGTCAGGCTGAATTTCAACTACCGCTTCGGGAGCGGCAAAACCGGAAAGTCGAGAAGCGAATCAGGCTCAGCGGACGAACAAAGGCGGGCTGGAAGTTGAAACCCAGAATAACTTACTGCTATTAACAGCATACCTATTGGCAAAAACTATAAGGCTGGTGTTCTAAACCGGCTGAGAATATAGCCCAATAACTACACAAAGAGCTATTGTTATATTTGAAAATAAATATTTTATAATCGGTTCGATTTTGCCCCATAAACATCCTCAAATTCGAGCTGTTTTTTGTAAATCAGCTACGAATTGATTGGAAATAAGACCTATGATCGACCCAAAAGTAGCTGGCTACATTGTAGCCAGCTACTTTTTTTATCACCTTCATATTAGGGGTTAAAAGAAAACAACGGTGTTTACTTTCTTTAGACTTTACCAATAATTGGTCTTTTATGGCTTTGGTAGGATTGCGTCATTTACCAGCTTGCTGTCTACAAACTGTTCAAACCTTATTATCTTTCCATCTTTCAATTTCCAGACGTGGGCTACCCTGGCTTCAAAATATTTGCCGGTGATTTTGTAAGTACCTGTGTAGGTACCGTAGGCAGCAACCTTATCATCACTTGCAACATAGTCTTCTGGAGTAAACTTATAATCCACCCATTCGCTTCCTAAGCGGCTAAAAACGTTTTTTGTAACGTTTTTCAAACCTATGTAAGTTCCAGCATAAGGAAAACCTTTGGCTTCGGTCCAGGAGATGTCTTCGGCTGCATATTTGATTAAATTTTTGCCGTTTTCTTCTGAAGTCTTTCCTTCATAAGTGCTTTTAATAATTTCAAGATTTGTCATTTTCTTTTGATTTAAAGAACAACCTGACAGCGCAATAAGCATTGTCAGGTTGAACAATATTTTCAATTTTACCATTTCATTTCTCCTGTGTTTACTTTTGCACCTATTTGTAAGGCTATATCAAAAGTAAGTGCAGGGTATTTTTCTTTTACCGCTGCAACCAGCGCTGTTGAAGTTTTGTTCGTTTTCAAAACCTCTTCATAAAATTCGATATAGCTTTTAGTATGTTTTACGGCACTAATGTCAAATGGACTTGTGTTATTGGCATGGGCTGGAATCACGATAGCCGGATGTAATGCTTCAATTTTATCTAAAACATTGATCCATTGCTTACGCGCATCAGCGGTCTGCGCATCCGCCATCCAAAGATTGAAGGTGGTTCCAAAAACGTTGATACCGCCTGCAACTGTTTTAATGGAAGGTATCCATACGAAGGTTTTAGTTGGAAATTCTTCTAAGCCTACAATCTCCAATTTCTGTCCTTCCAGCTCAATGCTGTTGCCTTTTAAAACCTGCGGTAAGATAGCATTTGAGGTTACCTCGTTACCCAATTGCCCACCCCAAACTTCTAATTTCTTTTGAGCAGTTGCTTTGATGTGTTCCACTGTCGCCGGAGAGGCATAAGCAGTTACTTCCGGGAAGTATTTTTTGAAAACTTCCAGTCCGAAATAAAAATCAGGGTCGCCGTAAGAAACATAAATAGTAGTTAATTTTTTGCCGGAATTTTTGATTTCCTGCGCCACTTTATCAGCATCTGCCAGTGTGAATTGTGCGTCAATTAAAACGGCGTCAGTTTTACCGGATATAATAACCGATGCTACACCAAAACTGTTTTCTGATGCATTGTAAACCTGTAGTTTAAAACTGCTTGTTTCAATGGTTTTGAAACTTTGTGCTTGTGTGTCCATTTTGAATAAAATTAGAGTTGTTAATAATGTTATTGAAATAATTTGCTTCATCTGTAAGTGCTTTAAATGATAATGCAAAAGTGCATCCATCAATAGCGCAAAAAGATTGAACAAGTTCAATAAATTAAAAACCGCCTTTATTTTTGACCAGCTATCTTCTTTCTGATCTTACTCAGGAACTCATGGCTGATCCCTAAATAAGCAGCTATCTGCAGGTTAGAAAGGCGTTGGAATAATTCAGGATATTTCTCAATGAAGTCGAGATAGCGCTGGTCTGCAGTTTTACTTAAATTGTCTATCATTCTCCTCTGTAAGGCCACATGAGTTTTTTGAGTCATTACCCGGAATAGCTTTTCTATTTTAGGCAGATTGGTATAAGCAAATTCTTTATCCTTTTTGGAAATCAGTAACACCTCACTATCTTCAATTGCCTCTATGTAAAGTTGCGAAGGCATACCATTGGTAAAACTGTCAATATCAGTAATCCACCAATTCTCAGCTGCGAAGTATAATATTTGCTCAAAACCATTCTGGTCGATATGATAAACTCGAAAAAGTCCTTTGTTAACAAAACCCTCAAACCTGCAAATTTCACCTGCTCTCAGCAAGAAACTTTTTTTACCAATGAGTTTTTGTTGAAATAAACTGCAAAATGCTTCAGTTTCCTCTTCAGAAAGAGCAATATGTTTAATGATATTTTTTTTGATCAGCTCTGTCATCGTCGATTATGTAAACTGGTACTAAGCTACCATTATATCTCTTGTAATACCTCTTTGTAAATGGGCTAACGGTTTTGACAATTAACCCCGTCGTAAGTCAATCAACAAAAATATCACACCTTTTAGCTAATGCATTTATGTGCCCTTTTTTAGTTTCCTTTAATAAGGAACTTTAAAAAATGAACATTCAATAATTTCTAAGTCGGTTCGAGATCGACCCATTAAGGTATTCAAATTCGTGCTGTTTTCTGTAAATCAGCTATAAACTGGTTCGAAATTTGCACCATGATCAACCCCATTGAATTAGAAGCAGTCTTAGAGGACTGCTTTTTTGTTTTCCGGATCGCTGTCAACAAACTATGTCCCATTACTCTGATTGCGTGGGATAACGAAGTCAAGGACAGGTGATCAGTAACCAAAAAAGATCGGTCTTTTTTATCCTAGCCTGGGCTATCTTAACAGGAATGGCTAATATTTAATTCACACACTCCAATACGACAAACAAAGGACCAACTTTCTTTAGTGTTATCTTAAGAAAGGTAGCCTGTATAGCTTATTCCAGGGTTGCTAAAATCCAATATAGCCACTTCCGGGCGAGCAGTGTTATTTCAAAAACGGACATCCCTCCGTTCGTTATTGGTACGCTATCTATTTTAGTATGTTATTAATGCGCTATTTGTCAGTATTTTATAAATTTGGAACAACGATTGACTGGATTCCTTTGCTTGAGATTCTTTACATTCCATATCAGCCCCTATGACCTAACCTCCCTGGGAACCTTGTTCACGGGGCTGACACTTGCGCTGCTTTTAGGATTCTCTAAAAGGATCGGCCAGACAGGCAACCTGTTTTTAAGTTCTGCCTTAACAGTAGTCGTACTTGACACCGGTGGGCTTACATCGCTTTTTTTACCGGCGCTGGGGCCGCTGTTGTATATTTATACAAGGCAACTAACATCCCCGGACCAGCGGTTCAACCGGAAAGATATACTACATTTTTGCCCCTTACTTGTGGGGCTTTGGATGCCAACCTGGGTGATTGTAATTTCGGTCATCATCTATTTGTACCTGTCTCACCGGAAGATACAGGATTTCTATAGCCGATTACGCCCGGTGTTGATGGATAGATCGCGTTTTGCTTTCCGGCGGCTTGAGCGTGCATTTGTTCTGCTTGGCTTATTCTGCGTTTTTGCGCTGGTTAATGATGTTTTTTGGTTTGCAGTTGCCTTCGTTCTGATCGGGATTACTGTAGAAGCAATGCTTAAGCCGGATATTGGCGCTCAGCTGACAATGCCAATAACTGATCGGTCGGATGCAAGGGAGAAAGGACGGAGGCTAAAAGAAGCAGTAGCGGCAAACCGTATTTACGGGGATGCTGAACTGACATTGGCCACATTGGCGGTGAAACTGATGATTCATCCGCATGATTTGTCCCGTATCATGAACATTGGACTGGAAAAGAACTTCAGTGACTTTATAAATGAATTCCGGGTTCGTGAAATTGCCCAGAAAATGCGGGACCCCGCTTACGACAGGCTGACACTGCTGGGTATCGCCTACGAGTCGGGGTTTAATTCTCAAAGGACTTTCCATCGCGTTTTCAAAGAGATGACCGGCAAAACCCCTTTGGAATACAAAAATAGCCTGAGGAAAGAACTGCCAATTGATAAGTTGGCAGTCCCGTCACGAATACGGCCGGTAATATTGCGTTCAGAAAGCCCCTTACATTGGGCGCCTGAAACATTAAAACGTAATATGATGATACGGAATTATTTCAAGACAGCCGGGCGCATCCTTTGGCGCAACAAAATCTATACTTCCATTAACGTCCTGGGGCTTGCTTTAGGTATATGTGCCTGCGTTGCGATTCGCCTGATAGCTGGTTACGAGCTCAGTTTTGATACATTTCATCCCGACGGGGATCGCATCTACCGGGTAATGACCACTATGCATTTTGCAGCCGGGGATCAGGATGTTATGAGTAAAGTGCCTTTTTCCTCGGTGGCAGCTGCCCGCAGCGAGGTTCCTGGCGTGGAGGCAATTTCCGCAGTAAGCATGTACTACGCTAAAATAGGTGTGCATGATGGCAATAAGCCGATCAAAAAGTTTGACAGTTCAATCGATGGTGCTTACTATCCGGGCACGATAGTGGCGGAGCCACAATATTTCAAAATTTTTAGCTATCACTGGCTTGCAGGAAACAAGGAAACCGCTTTGAATCAGCCTTACAAAGTAGTGCTTACCCTTGGCCGGGCACAAAAATATTTCGGTAATGCTGATCCGGGTAGCCTGGTCGGCAAGGAAATTGTCTATGACGATTCGCTTCGTGTGCAAATCTCAGGAATTGTTGAAGACTGGAAGAAAAATACAGACTTCGCTTTTACCGATTTCATCTCTTACAGTACCGTTCAGAACAGCTTCCTGAAAAAGGCTTTTGCAGACGACTGGAACCATATGTCCACCCAGGCTTTTGTTAAACTTGCTCCGGGCACCAGCCAGGACAAGGTAAATGCCGGGCTTGCTGCTATTGTTAAAACCTATGCGCCCAAAAACCCGGATATCAAACTCAACTTGTGGCTTGAACCTATTACCAAAGTACATTTTGATGCCGATGTAGTAGAAAACCAGATCCGTACCGCTGACCGTCCCATTGTATACAGCATGATCGGAACCGCTGTATTTATCCTGTTGCTGGCTTTGGTCAACTTCGTCAACTTAGCTACTGCTCAATCCATTCAGCGGGTCAGGGAAATGGGAGTCAGGAAAATAATGGGCAGCAGCAAGACCGGGATCATGATACAGTTCATGACAGAAACCTTCCTGGTCACTTTTTTTGCCCTGATCATTGCCCTGCTTTTGGTTAACCCTGCGCTTACTGCATTTAAGGCATTTATTCCCCAGGGAGTCAGTTTCAGGCTATTGGAAAACAATACCCTGCTTTTTACATTAGCGATAACGCTGATAACCTGCTTATTTGGCTGCTCACGCTCCAGCGTTGAGCCTGCGGGGTACTGCAACCCCTGGTGGCGGGCATTGGTGGCTTAGAAAAGGACTAATAGTTTTTCAATTCACCCTGTCGCTTGTTTTTATTATCGGTAGCCTGGTTGTCCATCAGCAATTAAGCTATACTCGTGGTAAAGCGATGGGCTTCAATACCGATGCCATTGTCATCCTGCCAACCAGCCGCAAAGCTCCTGCAAAACAAATGAATGTGCTGGCGCAGCAATTGAAACAAATCCCCGGCGTTAGTAACGTTGCCAGCGAGCAGTACACGCCTATGGATGGCAGAGATGGCAACATCGCGCTGAAATTGAATGGAGTAAACGGAACAGAAACCCGTATACCTGAATTGTCGGGGGATGAACACTATTTGTCCCTATACAGTATAAAATTGCTTGCCGGACGAAATCTTCTACCGGCGGATAGCTTGAAAGAGTATGTTATCAATGAAACCTTTTTGCATCTCCTTGGTCTTCATGAACCACGGGAAGCTATCGGCAAAATGCTGCTTTATAAAAACAAACCTTATCCTATTGTGGGCGTAGTTGCTGATTTTCATGAGAAGTCCTTCCACGAAACCATCAAACCGGTCTGCATTGTAAATATCCCAAAGATGCAGCAGGATATTGCTGTTAAACTGGCAGTCAGCGGCAAACAGGCTGCTGCGCTGAAAGTAACCCTGGCGCACATTGAAAAGTCATGGAAGGCTATGTATCCGGGAGAGGTTTTTGACTTTCGCTTTTTTGATCAGTCGATAGCGCTTTTGTATGAAAAGGATTACCGGACAGCAAAGCTGATAAACGCAGCAGCATTCATCGTTATCTTTATTTCCTGCATTGGGTTATTTGGACTGACCATATTCACCACCAAAAGAAGAACGGCAGAGATTGGCATACGGAAAGTGCTTGGCGCAAGTGTATCCAATATTACCCTGATGCTCTCGAAAGATTTCGTCGTCCTGGTGCTGGCGGCACTAATCGTTGCTTCTCCCGTTGCCTGGTATCTGATGAACCGTTGGCTGGAAAATTTTGTGTACCGCATTGCGATAAGCTGGTGGATGTTTGCCTTGTCAGGTATACTAGCAATCATTATAGCCCTAATTACCATCAGCTTTCAGACTATTAATGCTGCCATAATGAACCCTGTTAAAAGTTTAAGGAGTGAATGATCGGTTGTAAATAAATAGAATCAGAACTTAAGCTTTCAGGCGCTGTGAATGTATGCCGATAGTGTTTGCATGTAACATTGACCCCAATATTCGTGTCTTATACTAAACCTTCTAATATGAATTTGAATGACAGTATCGTAGCAGCGCGCAAGGCGAAGGGCCTTACCCAACAGGAACTCGCTGCGCTGACTAAAACCGACCTGCGCACCATTCAACGTATCGAAAGCGGCAAAAGCAGGCCGAGGGCTTTTACACTCCGTGCCATTGAAAATGCACTGGATTTCCGGGTCATGTTAACGGTTCAAGGCAATGAAACACCAGAAGAACCCCAAGACACCGCCCACTTCCTGCACTTGCTTTGCCTGTCTTGCTTCAGCTATCTGGTCATACCTTACGTACACTTTCTCGTTCCCAATTATTTGTTAAAACGCAGCAATCAACAAAATCCGGGAGTCCGCCAGTTCGCAAAAAAAGTCATCCGGAAACAGATCCATTGGGTGATCGCTACGATGCTGGTTTTCCTGTTTGTGCTGCTCCTCAATTTTCTCCTGCACGATTTCCTGCACAGCGTTCACTATATCAGCTATTTCCTTCCTTTTTTTGGCATGTATGCGCTGAATGCCATTCTGATTGGGGCGAGTTTGTACCGGGCCCGCGCGTTCGCCGTGCAAATGCCGTAAGATTGCCGCCTGTTGTGCTCCTTTGGACACTTTAGTTTTGCGGTATGAAAAAGTTATACCTTATTTTTGCAATGCTGATCGCCGCAGGCGCTTCGGCGCAAATCAAAATCCCGACCAACCCAATAAAAGTGAAATTCAGCTGGCTCCGTGATACGGTCAATCACCGGTCCGAACCCTATTCGGCTATGCTGATCCCGGTTAAACTGGAGGGCTGCCCGAAAGTATTTTACATGCAGTTCGATCTCGGCGCTCCGCATTCCATGTTTTACACGAGGCAAACAAAAACGATCCTGGCCAAATATCCCAAAACCGATACATCTGCTTTTATAATTGCGAAGGGACATGACGAGCACCCGGAAATCATCGGTACCCTGGGCGAAGACCTTATCGACGGCAGAACGCTGGTGATCGACTATCCGCGCCGGGTATTGACAGTTACGGACAGCCTGCCTGCAACGGCTCCGTCTGCGCAAATGAGCTCGTTTATGCTGATGAAAGGGAGCATCCTGTTACCGGCCCTACTGCATAACAAGCAAGCCATCCTCTTCTTTGACACCGGTTCCAGTGCCTTTGAACTCTTAACCAGCAAATCAACGAGCGATCAGCTGGCCGTTCCGAATGCCGCAACCGAATCCTATTCCGTCAACTCCTGGGGCAGGATGCTGACGGCAAACACCAGGCCGACTGGGGACAGCCTGACCATGGCCTCCCTAAAAATCCCCATCAAAAAAGTAACCTATATCGAAGGCGCCAGCGACAGCCAGGTGCAACAAATGCTGAAGCTCGGCATCGGCGGCATGATCGGGAACAAGCTGTTTATAAGTGCGGTGCTGGTCCTGGATACGCGGCATAAAAAAATGGCGCTGATCGCCCGCTGAATGGGAGCGGACAATGGATGTATCGTAACTATGCATTTATTGTTGCTTTTTTTTATATATCGTTGATCATGAATTATTTAAATTGGTATAATTTTTAATTGCCGTCTGAGAACGGAGTGAAATCAGATGATTGTATATAAAAAAAGGCAGTTATGCAGGTTCACAGCTTCAGCAGCGCAGCCAGTACGGGTTGATAGCCAAGGCTAGAAAAATAAGTGAAAGTATTATTGCAACTTTATCGTCGGGAACCGGTCTCATCAATCAAGTGGGTCATTATTTGGAAAATCATGCGGCGGATAAGGAACTGGTTGAAGAGGTTTTGGCCGGTGACCGCTATGCTTTCGGCTTGATCATCAGAAATACCGAGGGGTTGGTGGCGATGATCGTCTTTAAAATGATCGCTAACAGGGATGACCGGAAGGATCTGGTACAGGATATTTACCTGAAAGCATTTCATGGGCTGCCAAACTTTCAGTTTAAGTCCAAACTATCCACCTGGATCGGACAGATCGCTTACCATGCCTGTTTGCACTACCTGGAGAAAAAAAAATTGCTGCTGCTGGACCAAACGGATAACGGGGAGGAATCTACTGAACATACTTTGGAACAGCTCAGTAACCGCAATTTAAGTGTTTCCGGTAATGAGATTGAAATGCAGCTGAACAGGAAGGAACTGAAAAGTATCCTGGAGAAGGAGATAGATAAGCTTCCGCCTGTTTACCGCACACTGCTGATCTTATACCGCGAAGAACTGAGCAACGAGGAAATGATGCAGATCACCGGCCTGCCGGAAGGCACGATAAAAAGCTACCTGTTCCGTGCGAGGAAAATATTAAAAGAAAATATATTGACTAACTATAAAAGGGACGACTTATGAATAAGGATCATTTGAGCGAAGAGGAAATTCAGCAATATGCGCTGGGGAAGGCAGATTTAAATACCAAAGAACATATCGGCTCCTGTGCGCTCTGTGAAGCTAAAGCAGCCAATTATCGGCTCATTTTTTCAGAAATGGACCAATTGTCCCCACCGGCTTTTGACTTTGACGTGGCCGGCCTCGTGCTGACGCAGCTGCCCCAGCCTGAAACTGCCCCGGACAAGGACGAGCGCTGGTTTTATCTGCTCATTTTTGCCGCACTGGCTTCTATCGGCATCCCGGTTTATGTATACCGGGTGTACTTTTTTAAAATATTCACCGGTATTTTGCCGGCGGCCATGTACCTGGTCATCCTGGTCGCGGTATTTATACTCGTTTTTCAGGGCATCGAAATGTTCCGTAAGTATCAAAAACAGCTAAATATCTTAAATTATAAATAAACTGCAACTTTAAAAGTAGCTGCCGCTCTAATATCCTATAAACAGCATTAGAAAACAACATGAAAAAAATCATCATCACTATAAGTGCTGCGGTAGGCACATGGACCGTCGCAGCAGCGCAAAATTCAAACGCTGTTGACTATAACTTCAAATATGATGCGCTTCACACGTCCTACACGATACTGACCATCGTGGTATTTGGCATAATGATACTCACCTTTATCAGATGGCTGCTGGACTACCGGCTTAAAAACAAGCTAATCGAAAAGAGCGCGCCGGACCATGTGGTATCCCAGCTCTTACAACCGATTACCAGTGACAATAAGAACGTAACCATCAAATCGTTTGCCCTGTTAATGGGCCTGGGGACGGGGTTGTCCCTGGTGGACTATTTTGAGCCCCTCGGCATCCATTCCCTGGCGATCATGTCCTTCAGCCTTGCAGCCAGTTTCCTGGGCTATTATTTTTATATCAACCGCAGGGAAAAGCCATAACTGGTTCGGTAAAATATTGAAACAATCTTTTTAAAAAATACTGCTCTGAAAACGGGCCTGGAAAAATACTGCCTTAATTTAACCTTAAATGTATATGAAACCAATTAAACGATATACCATCAAACCCATTTGCATACTGCTTTCTGTGTGCTACCTGCTCCTCCTTACCGCGTTGTTTTCCCCGGTTTCGGCCCAGGACCTCAAATCTGCCTTCCCCGTAAAAGGTTACCGGGAAGCCGCCCCCAAAGTCAATGACCTGGTGCATACCATACTCAACATTCGTTTTGACTATAAAAAACGTTATTTATACGGACGGGAATGGCTGACCCTGCATCCTCATTTTTACCCGACCGACACCCTCCGGCTCGATGCCAAAGGGATGGATATACGCACGATCGCAATTCTGAGAAATGGTAAAAACACGCCCTTGCATTTTTCTTATGACAGCCTGAACTTAAATATCAAACTGGACAGGGTTTATCAGCAGACCGAAAACTATACTTTGTACATTGATTATATAGCAAAGCCGGAAGAATTGAAAGGAAGGCGTAACAACGAACATGGCTTGTATTTTATCAACCCGGACGGTACCGAAAAGGATAAACCAATACAGATATGGACGCTTGGCGAACCGGAAAATAATTCTTGCTGGTTCCCTACGATAGACAAGCCGGATCAAAAAACCACCCAGGAGATCAGCATGACCGTTCCCGGCAAATATGTGACGCTATCCAACGGCCGCCTGGCATCACAGAAAAACAATCCTGACGGCACCCGTACTGATACCTGGAAAATGGAACTTCCGCATTCGCCCTACCTGTTCATGATGGCGGTAGGCGACTTTAAGATCATCAAGGACAGCTGGCACGGAAAGGAAGTGAGCTACTACCTGGAGCCGAAATACGCCCCCTACGCGAAAGATAATTTTGGTGTTATACCTGAAGCCATTGATTTTTTTTCCAAAACTTTGGGGGTTGATTTCCCCTGGAACAAATATGCGGAGGTATCCGTTCGCGACTATGTAGGCGGGGCTATGGAAAATACAACCGCAGCTATATTCGGTAACGTTTCGACGAGAAGGGAACTGGCGGACAGTTATTACAATCCGGGGATGGAGCATGAGCTGTTCCACCAATGGTTTGGTGACTATGTGACTTGTGAGAATTGATCTGGCTGGAGCACAAGTACGGCAAGGATGCAGCGGACGCCCATCTCCAATACGGCTTGCAGAATTACCTGGATAGCCGGGATGCCCGCACCGAAAACCTGGTTACTTTTTATTATAACAATCCCAAAGACCCATTTGGCATTACTTATTCCAAAGGGGGGCGCGTTTTAAATATGCTGCGGAACTACCTGGGTGATGCGGCCTTTTATAAAGGCCTGCATCTTTACCTGACTACCTACGCCTTTAAGAACGCGGAGGTACCGCAATTGAGAATGGCGCTGGAAGAAGCCAGCGGCCTTGACCTGAACTGGTTCTTTAACCAATGGTACTATGGCGCGGGACATCCGGTGCTGGATATTCGTTACCAATGGGACGAGGTAACAAAAACACAAACGGTTTTTGTGCAGCAAACGCAGGACGGAACACCCTTTACCTTACCAGTTGCGGTAGATTTGTATGCGGGCGGTGGAAAACAACGCCACAAGGTCTGGCTCCGCAGTCATTCAGATACCTTAACTTTTAAAACATCCTCAAAGCCCGACCTGGTGAATGTTGATGCGGATAAAATATTGGTTGCTGAGAAGACCGATCATAAGACTCTGGCTGAGCTGGTTTACCAATATTTCCATGCGCCGCTTTACCTCGACCGTTATGAGGCCATGGACTTTGCAGAAAAGAACATGGACGACCCTGAGGCGCAGCGCGTGCTGATCGCTGCTTTAAAAGACAGGTTCTCCGGCCTGCGCCGGAAGGCGATCTGGGCACTTAACCAGAACAAGGAAAATATCCGTAATATTAACGCCGGCCTGCGTAATGCCGCCCTCCCATTGCTGGCTGATCTTGCCCGGACAGACCCGAATACTTTGGTACAGGCAGATGCGATCAATACCCTGTCCGTTTTAAAAGACCCGGCCTACCTTGACCTGTTCAGGCAAATGCTTAACAGCCCATCCTATTCGGTATCCGGCGCGGCACTGAACGGCATTATCCGCATAGATCCGGCATTGGGTTTGAGTTTGGCGAAACGATTTGAAAACGATAATGAAGGACAACTCACCCAGGCCATTATCAGCGTTTATGCTGATCAGGGCGGCGATACCCAGTGGCCCTTTGTTTACCAGCGCTATCACGCGGCCGAAATACAGGGCCAGATACACCTGGCTAAAGGATTCTCCGGTATGATTGGGCGCTTAACCATGCAGGAAGCCGTTTTGCAAGGTGTTGATGAAATAAAGCAAGTGGCTATCCGGCACAAGCTCGACGGCGTAGCGCCTTTCATGATCAAGTTGCTGGACAGTATTAAGGAGCAACGAACGAAGTTAAGCGACTCTGTAACTGCGAAAGCAATCACCGATGCCATTCAGCAGATCAATGACGCCAAATAATAATCATCCCCCAAAAAAAAACCGATGAAACTCAAACCATTAATATTAGCATTTTTGCTCTTCTTATTCCTGTTCCAGGCCGCTTTTGCGCAATCAGCAAATGATCTATCCAAACCGGTTGCGCCCGAACTGCTGCAACAGGATTTCACCGCGTTGCGCGACACGCTGCAAAAAATACACGCCGGGCTATACCGCTATAAAAGCAAAGCGGAAATGGACAAGCTGTTTGATCGCTATTTCAAAGAGCTGGACCATCCGATGAGCGAAATTGCTTATTTTGCAATCATCAGCCAGCTGATCAGCGGTATCGAAGACGGGCATACCGAATGCTTTCTGCCAAAAGATTTTATCAATGAATTTATAACACAGGTCAAACTGTTCCCTGTTCAGCCCAGGTTCATTGGTGAAAAGGCTTATGTGCCCTGCGATACCCGGGAGTTTCCGGCAGGAACGGAGATCCTGGCTATTGATCACAGGTCTATAAGTACAATCAGGAAACGGCTGTTTGAACACTTGTCATCCGATGGTCGTATCGAAACAGAAAAACAGGTCAAGATCAATGACGGCCATGATCCCTTTGCTTACCTGTATGACGTGGTTTACGGAACCCAGAAAAATTTTGAAGTAAAATATAAAACAAGCGAGGGCACCACCAAAGTGAAGACGATAGCGGCGGATTACTTCAGAAACATGGAATGCCCTCCTGCCGGGCGAGTGATCCCTAATCGTTACCTGGAGCTGGCTTATCAGCCAGGTAACATTGCCGTGTTGACCATCCGGACATTCGCCAATGAATACCTGGTTCAAACCGAAGAAAACCTCGCTGACTTTTTAGCGGCATCTTTTAAGGAACTGCAGGATAGAAAAACAGGCAGCCTGATAATTGACCTGCGGGAAAATGGCGGCGGTGACGACAGCAACGGTGCCTTACTTTACAGTTACCTGACGGATCAACCCTTTGCCTATTATGCCTCCCTGAGCTCAACTACTGCTGCTATAAAGGATCATCCTGACCTCGTAGCATCACAGCAGCCGCAAAAGATTAATTATAAGGGAAAGGTCGTATTCCTCACCAGTGGCAAAAGCTTTTCCGGCGCAGCTGAATTTTCATCGATTGCCCGAACAAATAATAGGGGTGTATTTGTCGGCGAGGAAACAGCGGGCGGATACTACGGAAATACCTCTGGAAATAAAATAACTTTCTTCCTGCCAAACACCCGGATCAAGGTAAACATCCCCTTGTTTAAATATGTCATGGCCGTAAAGAAAGCCAAATACAAGGACCGCGGCGTCATACCGGATTATTTGATCGTACCTTCTATAAATGATATACTTCAACGACAAGACGTACAGATGGAATTCGCGCTGAAACTTGCGGCTAAATAATCAAGCCCGTTCGAACTTGCACCATAAACGTCCTCAAATTCGGGCTATTTTTTAAATCTGTTTATGGTCTTCAAGAATGGTTTTATCTTTTAATAGTGAACCAAAAAGGTTTATTACGGATATCAAATCGCTATTTAAATTCAAGATTTTCCTGTTCAAAAAAAAGTTTTTTCAAATTCCCTGTAACATAATTTTTAGCTCCCGGTCTTCAGTACTATAAAGCAATAAATAATAAGCCGCTTGGATATACTTTCGGATAATGCTTTAATGTTGCAGGTGAAAGCCGGCGATTTGGAAAGGATGAGTTTGCTTTTTGAGCGGCACAACAGGGCGTTGTTTGGATTTTTGTATCACTTAACCCAACGGCGCGAGGCCAGCGAAGATATGGTACAGACCGTGTTTTACAGGATGATTAAATACCGGGCTTCGTTTGGCGAGGGAAGTAATTTCAGCGGCTGGATGTATCATATCGCCAGGAATGTTTTGAAAGATCAGAAATTTGGTTTAGATAGTCGATATGACCCGGTATGCCTTCATGAGGAAAAGATAGCCGGTGGCACCTTGGCGGATGAAAGATTGGAAAAACAGCAATCGCGGCAGCAATTATATGATGCGATGGGTATGCTGAGTGAGGGCGACCGGGAGATTTTGATACTGAACCGGATGAAGGAGTTGAAGTACCCGGAGATCAGTCAAATCATGGGTATCTCTGAAGGTGCGGCCAGGGTCAGGGTGTTTAGGGCCGTTGAAGAACTGAAGCGCATCTTTATTAAAAAAGGAATCAAAGGAGGGCTTGAATAATGAAATGCGGGCAATGCAGAGAACGTTTGACGGACTGGTATACGGGCCGGTTGGAAGTTGCCGGGAAAGCGGAAATGGAGCGGCACTTCGATAGTTGTGAGGATTGCAGGACAGCGTTAGCGGAGACACAATTTGTTTTGGATAGTATTGACAGTCTTCCGGACCCGGAACCATCGCTTCGCATGAAAGCCAATTTCCGCACGATGCTCGACGACTTTAAAGCGGCCGAAGTAAATCCTGTTCCAACAAATGTTTTTTGGAGGCGATTGAAGAGAGCCTGGGCTTTGCAGCCGCGTTTCCCGCTAGCTTATGGTTTAACGGTACTGCTGATCTGTGTGGGCGTAGTTTATTGGCTTGGCCGGAATAGCGAACAGGAAGCTGATGTGCGCGACTTGCATGCGCAACTGCATGAGCTAAAGCAAACAATGATGCTGGCCATGCTGGATAATCCTTTAGCATCAGAAAGGATCAAGGCAGTGAATTATACCGGTGAAATTAAACATGTAGATAAACATGTGATTGATGCTTTGCTGGCCACATTAGACACTGACCCGAATGTGAATGTAAGGCTGAGCACATTGGAGGCGCTGGCCCAATTGGCTGGTAACCCCGAAGTGAGGCTGGGGTTGATATGGAGCATCACGAAACAAGATTCACCCGTGATTCAGTTAGCAATTGCAGATGTGATGCTAAAGCTACAGGAAAAGCGGTCGGTTAACTCTTTTAAGGAGCTTTTGAAACAAAAGGGACTTGATGATGAGGTTAGAAATAAAGTAAAGGAAACGATAACAAAATTGATTTAAGCAAGGGATATGAATAAGTTGGTGTTGGCTATAATTTTGCTTTTTTGTAACAGCCTACCGGCGATTGCGCAGGACAACAAGCAGTTGGTGGTACATTTGACTGAACCGGGGAAACTTTTTACGTTAAATGTAAACATCGGAAGAGCGGCTATAAAGGTGACGGGCTATAGCGGCAAGAACGTTATTGTAGGTGTGGAAACGGATGAAGCGGTCGGCCGGATAGGAGCTATGGTGACTGCCCGCGAAAAAAATAATGAAGTAATTGTGGAATCTCAAACCAGTAAAGCCATTAAGCTCGACATCAAAGTACCGCAAACTAGCGGCATCTTTAAGCTAAGTTCTGTTAACGGCGGGACGATTGTGGTAAGCGATGTTAAGGGCAACCTGGAGTTACAGAATAAAAGCGGCGGTATCAGCGCTTTGAATATATCCGGTTCGGTTATTGCCGGAACGCTCAGTGGCCGGATCACAGTATCTTTCAAAAATGTGGATTCCGGAGTACCGATGGCTTTCAGTACCCTTAGCGGTGGCATTAATGTCAGCTTCCCGACCGCCCTTAAAGCCAATTTAAAGATCAAGTCTGACCATGGAAGAGTATACAGTGATTTCGACCTGGCAGAAGATCCGGGTCACCCGAAAGCGATCAGGAGCGGAAAAGACGGTGTTTACCGTTTGTCAATAGATGACTGGATCTATGGCCGTGTAGCAGGCGGCGGGCCGGAGTACTTGTTCAAAATCACAAGCGGCGACATACATATCTACAGAGCGCAGTAATTCACCGCAATCCCGAAAATCGTAAAAACAACGACTGCGGTTTTAGCCACCGCCTGGCTTTGCCTTGTCCTAAACTGACCGAATCATCAAAACAAACAAATATTCGAATTCAATGAAAAAAATAATCCTAACGCTAATGCTGTTACAAAAAGCTTTTTGCGGCAGTTGTCAAAACCAAACGGGGCAACAGGCACCATTAAAATACAGCCCAAAAGAGCTGCAAGAGGATTACTCCATATTCAGGAAAGCTTTAGAGACCACTTATCCAAGTCTTTACCGGTTTACGGATAGCTTGATTATGACCAAATACTTAGATGATAACGTCAAATTATTGAACCAGCCTGAGTCAGAGAAGGAATTTTACAAACTCATCGCAACCACCTGTGCAAGAATTAACGATGAGCACCTGATTCCAAGGCCATCGAACGCCTATTACCTGTCGTTAAAAAACACACATCATTATTTCCCCTTTTCTTTAAAAATTATTAACCGGAGATTTTACGTTCTCACAACAGCGCAATCAAATAGCGCTATCCCTGCCGGATCTGAAATTATTTCAATTAACGGAAGAACTGTTGAAGAAATTCTAAATACCTTATTGCCCACTATCCCCTCTGACGGGTATATTCAAACCTTTAATATTCGTCACCTGGAAGATTATAGCATGACTGAAGAGGAAAATCTTTTTGATCTGAATTACCCGATTTTTATAGAAGACACAGATTCCTATCGCATAGAATTTATAGACGTTACTGATCGGTCAAAAAAGAAAATAACAACAGTTACTGGTCTTGATTATAAATCGTACGAGAACTTTTTCTATAGCAGAACAAAATTAGTAGCGCCGTTAGAATTTAAATATCTTAAAAAAGACGTCGCTTATTTGCGTATCTCTTCATTTTTGAAATGGCACAGAACTCGTTTTAAACAAGACTTTTATAGTCTCTACAATAGTGTTTTTAAAGAATTAAATTCAAAGCATACCCCTAATTTAATTTTGGATTTGAGAAATAATGAAGGGGGAGACGGAACGGGTGAAAAACTGCTCACTTATCTTTTGACAAAGCCATATAAACATTTTGAATCTGCCGAACTCAAATTTGTGGGGTACCCGCCTGTAGTTGATTACCTGGAAGACAGCAAAGACCTGTTTTTTGCAGATTCGCTGGTTTATCGAACAAATACCGGGATGTATGGACTTAAAAAAGTGTATTTGCCGCTGCTTGTTATGATCTCTTTCGGTGTGCTCGGCGCCATTG
>JAZJZL010000138.1:0-16880 GCA_040389845.1 Bacteroidota bacterium | reverse complement strand
CGAGGCTAAGCGAGGGATGGGCTTAAATAACCTTTATTCGCGCATAAATTTTTTAAAGGGCAAGGTAGAATATGATTCCCATCCGGGAAAAGGCACACTGGTATCGGTCTACATACCTTTCGCAGGTAAAAAACTATAAGTTGTATTGCAGTATAAATTTTGTCAGCTCGACCGGGTTTTTCAGGTTAAGCTTTTGCATGATATTTTTGCGATGAGTCTCAACTGTATAAATGCTTAGGTGCAGATGGTCGGCCATTTGCTGGTTTGTATAATCCTGTTTGATAAGCTGCAGCAGTTCTATTTCCCGCTTGGTAAGCTGAAACTGTTTTAAGAACGGGTCTGATTCCAAAAACAAAGATGTATTGGCGGATTGTTTGACCGGAAAACTATGGACACCCTGCCCTACCAAACGCATCGCCTTCAGCAAATCGTCCTTTTCCGCATTTTTAAAGATATAGCCGCTGGCCCCGCCTGCCCTTGCCTTTTCAACCAAATGTTCCTCGTTATAGGTAGACAGCATTACTACGCTAATTTTTGGATATACGTCTCTAATCTGTTTTAGCAGATCAAAGCCATTCATTCCCGGCATGTTGATATCAAGCAACAGCAATTGCGGCTGACTTTTGGCAAGCATGCTCAGCAGTTCCCTGCCATTGGCTGCAGTATCTATCACCTCGATATCAGGCTCGTCATTCAACAACATCCAAAGCCCGTTTATAAACAGGTTATGGTCATCTGCTATAACCACTGATAATTTTCCGGTAGTAGTTTCCATTATCATATTTCCTGTAAAGTTAAGCCCTTTCATCTTCCATCAAAATACCAACTGCTTTGTATTGTTCCCCTTTGGTAGTCCCGGTAACATTGTGTCAGTAAAACGATGAGATAATGTAGTACAGATTTTCGAACAGACACAAATCCTCTAAGCCATGAAACACAATATTATCACAATTATTATTACGCTGCTAACCGTTACCACTTTAGCGCAGCAACACAATTATGGTGCAGCAACAAAAAAAACTGGTCAGCAAGAAAGCGCTGTTAACGATGCTAATGCCATCCCTAAATTTGTCGCCCCCGTTTCGGTGCAGGTGTTGACCGGCAGCCAGGGCATCGGTGCAGATGTTAAATATGGCTATTCACCGCGACTATCCGGGCGATTGGGTTTCGGTATTATGCCGGTTGATGCCAATCATGCCTTTGGTTTTTCCTCGTTTAGGGTGATGGGGCAAATGTCGGCACGGTTTACCAATGTGCATTTATTAGCCGACTACTCCCCTTTTAAAAACAGCAATATCAGGCTGGTAGGCGGCGCCGCTTATCTGATAAAAGGCGATGCCGATGCGCTGATAACCCCTTCCAACGGCTACACGCTCGGAAAGCGGGCTGTTAATAAAGACGATATCGGCGTCATCAATGCCCGGGTGAACTGGCAGGGTGTTGCTCCTTACCTGGGCGCGGCATTGCTTAAGCCGTTTCCTAACCATCTGTTTAACGTCAACCTTGATGTAGGGGCATATTATATCTCCAGTCCCGGTACTTCATTTACCGGCACAAAGCTGTTAACCGACAACCAGGCAGCCGCCAAACAATTCAATTCGAATATGCAGGGTTACTGCTGGCTACCTGTAGTTCAACTCAACTTTAACTTCAGAATTAAATAAATCAATCATGAAAACTATCTCCAAAACCTTAATTGTAAACAGGCGCCGTAAAATAAACGGCCTTGTTTTCGCCATCATCGTTTTTATTTTACTGGCTATAATGTTATTGGCGACAAACGGCTGCAAGAAACCTAACGAAGGTATCGCGCTTTCTGTAAACGAAGCGCCGCTTACCAAAGCTCCCATCCTGATTCACTTTGCAAATGCAAACACCACCTCGTCTAACCAACCCGGCGATTTCAATGTGCAGATTTCCGGCAAGGATGCTGCGTTCGTACAAATGGATGGCGGCGCTACATCCGGCTTCAAGACATCGCATGGCTTTTTGCCTTTGTCGCTTACTGCACAGGCTTTTCCTTCAAGCGCGTCTCCGGTAACTTTTAATGTATCGGCACAAATACCCGGCTTTGCGCCGATTGTGCAAACCGTAACCATTATGAAAGATACCGCGACCGTAGTTGATATCGGTGCGATTGAGTATGCCAATACGCCCGACGGTACGAATGTTTTAATTGCTAATTCTTCTTTATCAAGCGGAGTATCTGACGGCGCCACGTTAAATATGCCTGCTAAAGGGGGCATGGTGGAAACCGCTACCATTAAAATTCAACCCGGCACACAGATGATGGATGAAAGCGGATCGCCTATCAGCGCAGCACAACTCACCTCGCATATTGTCGATTTCAGCGCGACATCAACCACATCCTATGGTTCATTCCCCGGCGGTTTTAGTCCCACCAACGTGGTAGATGCATCAGGCAACCAGGTGAACGGCGGCAACGCCATCAATTTTGTATCAGCCGGCCTTGTATCGATAAAAATGGATGCAGACGGTACTCCCGTAAGGCACTTTTCAAAACCCTTGCAGGTTAGCATGAAGCTTAATCCTAACACCACAAACCTTGTTACCGGCGCCAATATCAAGTCGGGCGACACTGTTCCGCTATGGAGCCTTACTGAAGCGACCGGCCAATGGAAGAGCGAAGGAAACGTAACGATAACCAATGACGGCAGCGGCAACCTGATAGCCAATTTCGAAACCTCGCACCTTTGCTGCTTCAACCTCGACTGGAGCTGGGCCGTAATCGGGCATCCGTATGGCACCTGCTTTCATCCGTTAACTGTACGTATCCATTGCGGTACCGGTAACAGTGGTGTTTATGACGTTACCATCTGCACACCCAATAACCAATACCTGGCAGGCGCCCATGGTGAATTTGTGCACGATGGAGATGTTGTTGTATTTCCTTATGTACCAGATATTGCGCAATGTAAAGTTGTTATCAGTGGCTTTAACCTATACCTTAACCCTCGTTTACCTATACTTGCCGAAACCGGCCTGTTCAACCCTTGCGGCCAGGGTTCTATCGACTTAAATTTCGGTACGCCGGCAGCGCCGTCCTTTGTAAATGTAACCCTGAATATCACAGGCCATTGTACCAATAAAAACATCAACCTGATGCCTTCAGGCTGGTTCTTCCTTTACGACGCAGGTGCAGCAGCACTCAATCAAAATGCGTGGACTTATGTATATGTTACCCGCGGCGTTATCCGCTATGCCTTCGGTACCGGCATTACCGGCAGCAATGGCAGGTACAGCATTAAACTATACAGCGGTAACCGATATTATATGTATGCTTATAACAGCTTTATATGGTATGAATCGCCATTATTCACCATGGCGCCGCGAAACTTTACCTTCCCCTCGATAAATGGGATAAATGGATCGGCGATATATGATGCGGCGAGCAATACCTTGAATATTACTGCGACTTACAATGTGAATTGCCGTTAGCAAACAGATTATTATAGTTTAATTGGGGCGATGGCAAATGCAGCTATCGCCTTTTTATTTATGGTTTGGTCTTGGTATTATTTTGCCTTTGTCGTCGAAACGCACACAGGGATATTGGAGATGGGCATCACCGAATTCCTTATAATTGTAGTCTAAAACCTTTTCCCCCTGCATAAAATATAATAACAAGGTGTCATCAGGCAGCAAAGCCCATCTGGAATGATTACCGGCTTTATCATCAATAATAAAGCATATTGCTTTTTCTAAATATTCTTTACGGAATCGATAATTACAACCGCAATATATTTGAGCCGATGTTTTTAAAGCTTTTACCGTATCAAATGATGGTTCAATTTTATTTTGCTTGTACCAGTCCATGGATTTTACATCCGCATCATATTTCTTCCAATCATCGGGATTTCCATTTACTGAATTTATATTATATTGATTTATAGTATGGTTATTGAAATATAAAATATCGAGGTTTTGATCCGGATGGGTTGCTAAAAACTCCCTGATGAATTTAACCGATTGAACACGGTTCACCACGCTTTTATAACTATTGATAACCGAGTCGCGCGAATATATTGTTCCCTTGTCCTCAGTAGCCAGGAATTCCAAAGTTACATTCGGTAGCATTTCAGGAGCCTTGAGTCGAATTTGAATTACAGGATCACCATGATAGCCGCCGTAGCCGCTTATCTCGCTAAAAGAAACAATTTTAAATAAAGGTTTTAATTCGTTTATCTGTTTTTCATAAGTATAAGGCCAGAGTTGATGGAGTTTTTCCCAATTGATATCGACTACATAATCAGCAAATCGCTTTAACAACCGCCTGTTTTTTGCCGGAGGATTTATTTCGCGCTCTGAATGCAGCAGTTCTTCGAGAATTTTCTCGATTTTAAAACTATATAATTTACGATTTGCAGCGTCCGTCCACGGATACCTGACCCCCCAAACAAAACGCCTGGAGGTTAACTCGTTAATTAACGCGCCCTTCCTATATATTTTTATAATGTATTGATATTTATGCAGTTGATGCATGCTATAACAGCAGCCATTATTCAAGTATTCATTTAAAGCAGTTTCATAGTAATGGGTATTCAAAAACTCCCTTAGAATTAATGCCCTTTGCTGTTTATTCCATCGCATATCTTTGGCTTTCTTCGATAGCCTAAACATCTTATCCGGATTCTTTTTAATCCAGTTCGTATCTATGCCATACTGTGCAAGAGAATTTCTAAGGTTATCAGTATCGTTAATCTCTTTAAGTAAATCAGTGATAAGGGAATCGTTTATGATGTAATGATCCGAAATGTAAGTTCCGGCACCTTTTTTCAGGGAGATTATTTGTGCTTTTTGAAATATATCACCATCAACCGTATCATTCCATCGCCTGTCGAAATAGGTGTTTTTAGTAATAACAATACTATCAGGCAAATTCTGGCTTGTGCCAATAGTTGGCAACAATAGCATCAGCAAAGCAGTTATCGTATATTTCGCCTTATAGTTAAACGTCATTTTGAGGAGTGCTTTTACTCACAGATGCACTACGCCAGACTATTCCATAAAGTTGCGCTCATAATAATCCAAATTGCGCAATTATTTACATTTTTCTCAGCTTGAAAATAATAAACTCCGGGATCTTACTTAGCCGGTCATAGGTCTTCCGGTCAATTTCCTTTAGTTCTTCCAGGGGGCGTGGTTCTACAATGCGTTCGATTAAAAAGCCTATGCTGGTTGCTGCCGCGGCGATGTCGCCTATAGGCATTGTCCATGTATTTGCCGTGTTTTTGCCAAGCGCATCCATTGTTTTTCGTTTGGCTAAATAGTCGCCGGTAATTAACTGTTCGCCGGTGTCCGTCTTCTTTACTATCGATAGTTTTAAGGCTGAATAGTCGCTGGTTTCTTCCTCATCCATTGCAAACCGCAGCGGATGCCCGCAGGAAAAGAGGAATGATGAACCGGGTTTAAGTACCCGGTATACGTTTTTAAATACCCTGCCCCAATCTTCCACATAGTGAATAGCCAGGCTGGAATAGGCAAAATCGAAAGTATTATCGGGGAAAGTGATATCCTCCATATCCATTACATGGAACTCGCATTCAGGGTATGAATCCCTGGCGATGCTGAGTAGCTCAGCGCTCATATCTATCCCAATTGATTTTTCTGCGCCACGCCTTTTAAGTGTGACGCTGTCTTCCCCGCTTCCGCAGCCTACGCTTAATACGGTTTTATTAGCAAGGTCCGGCAATAAAGCATACATGGCAGGCTTTTCGTAATAAGCATGATAAACAGAATCCCTGGGGTTGCGGACATGTGCAGCATATTCCTTTGCCCTAAGCGTATAAAACTTTATGGATTTATCATCGGTAGACATACCCTGACGTTATGATGTTAGTCTTTATAAAAAAACAGGAGGAATTTAAACAATCCCTCCTGTTTTCCCAAGTATTTATTACTGCTCGTTAGCTCATTTTGCTGGTGTTATGATGATATTTCTATAATCAATCGGCCCATGGTCGCCCTGTATAAATATCGGGCCTGGTTCGCCTTCTTTGCTATCGATAGCGCCGCCGGTGATGCCGGGTATAATTTGATTGATAATTACCGGGGTGCCGTTAGCCACCACGGTTACCATGCGGCCTACCAGTGTAACATCGTACGACTGCCATTCGCCTGGGTTTTTAGCCATCATTTTGTTTGGCGGCAGGAAACCGTAAATGGCGCTGAACTGGTTATTGATTGGCTCAGGCTCACCGCTTTTGGTATCGATAACCTGTAATTCGTAACGACCGCGCAGGTAAACGCCGCTATTGCTGCCCTGCGGATAACGGAACTCGATGTGCAGCTTAAAATCTTTAAACTTTCTGTCAGTCATCAGGTTTGAGCCCGAATGCGGGCTTCTCAGGATGCCGTTTTCAGCTACCCATTGATTTTTCTCACCATCAGCATGCCAGCCTTTAGTGTCTTTGCCGTTGAATAATTTAACTGGCGTGCCCCAAACCGGCTTTTTGCTACGTATCAACTCCGGTGCGCGTACGCCCGTCCAGTGGTAGGTTTGGCCATCGATATAAATCATGGTGCCGCTAATCTGGTCGCCGCTTACCTCGAACTGGAAATCCATATTGGCTTTGCCATCTTCCCATTGCGGGGGGATAGAAAAGACATATTTTCCCATTTGGTCTTTCACCTCTGATATCGGCCTTGCGCTGCCAAAAGCATAACAGAACCTGCCGATTAGGGTATGCGTGCCTGATTTTTGCACCTCCAGCCATGACGGGATGGCCTTACCATCTTTTTCGATTGTCAAATCCCAGCGACCGATTACATCCGGGTCTTTTTTCATAGCTCCCTGGGCAAAGATTTGAGCAGACCAGCAGAGCGCCAGCATTAACATAATTTGCGACCGGAAAGAAAGTGTAACGAATCTGCGGCCAAACATTGACAGATTTTTCATGATGCTTATTTTGGTTGATTTTATAGGTTAATAATGAAGTTGTAAGATAGCTTTTTATCTCGTTTTACAAAACACCGGTCGCTATTTAAAAGTTTTCCGAAGCTTTAAAGTTCTATCACTGGCTAACCGATACAGATAACGCCGTAGTAATCCGATGAGTTCTGTTTCCATAAAAAAGAATCGTGCATACGTTACCGGCAAAGCAGGAAATCGCTTTTAAACTAGCCGTTTTCAGGGACCTTTATAGAGTCTGAAAACCTCTTTGACGATTGGGCTACAAACAAGAGTTTCACTGAGGCCATTGATTTAATAATTTTAGTACTCTATTAGGAAGTCCCCTGTCTCTTACGGGCTATAACAGTGCCGGAGGGGTTTACAGGTGTTAACCACTCTAATTTTATAATAACCTGGTTATCAAAATCTTCTCGTCCTAAACATAAAAAAAGGGGTTTACAGGTGTAAACCCCTTCGGTTTTATCTGATTATCAAGTAATTACAAATACATAAAATATAACACATTGATAACCAAAGTTGTTCATAGTGTTCGGGGTGTTCGCGCAGAAAAATGGAACACTCTCCCGCTTATGGCCCGCTGCCAGACAGGAAAGCGACAGGCAACCGCTTTATAAAAAAGCCCCGCCGGCGATAGCGGCAGGGCTAATCCATCAATTAACACTTATTCTGCAACTGCCTGCTCGTTCACCAAGCTTTCGGCGCATTGTGTCAGTGCTTCGTCGGTTGCCTTTTCATTGTCAAGCGTTTGCTGCAGCAAGTCGGCCACGTCATCGTGACCCATAGTTTGCGCCAGCGTTCTTAAACCACCATAGGTGGCTATCTCGTAATGCTCAACCTTTTGGGCTGCAAGAATCAATCCTGCATCGCGAATCATGGTGCCTTTGTCTGTATCTTCTATAATGCCGTTCGCTTCCTCTAAAAGGCCTGCCATCGCATCGCATTTCTTGGCCGCGGCTTTTTCGCCAAGCAATTCGAATGCCTGCTCTAAAGTGGCGATGTGCGTTTCAGTCTCGGCGGTATGCTTGTCAAAAGCGGCAGCCAATTCAGGGCTTGTGGCAGCCTTCTTCATTTTAGGCAAAGCTTTAACCAGGTGCTTTTCGGCCCAGTAGATGTCTTTTAGTTCGTCCACAAAAAATTCGTGAAATTCAGAGTTTTCCATTTTGCCGGTTTTACCGGTCTGTTTTTTGGTTGATGTTGCCATGGTAGATTGTTGTTAATTGTTTTTGTGTTAGTTCCTAAATTATTTCTAAGTAATTTTATTAACTATAACAATAAAAAACTGTTTCCGTTTTAGAAAATTGAGAAAATTTCTAACGCAGGCGGCCCATTCCCTGAAAGCTACATTACGAAGGTAAAATCCGCCGGTGGTGGCTTAGATTTCCCTTGCAAAAATTCTTCCAAAAAAAAATAACACTATTTTGTCAGCACTTTTTGCATTTCCCGTCCCGATTTTAACCTGGCAGTTACGCCTGTTCAATAATCCTTTTTAACTTTATCTCCAATGACAACCGGGAAGTATTAATCATGAGCTCGCTGGATGATTCTGCCGCTATATTTTCCTATCACCGGGATATGCTGAGCGAACATGGCGCCGACAGCAGCCTGGCGCTCGGCTGGCTGGACAGGCAAAGTCAGCTCGTCCGCTTTGAGGCGCTGACAGCTATAGCAAATTTAAGCGGCCATTCCATCCTCGATGCAGGCTGCGGCTATGGCGACCTGCTGATTTTCCTAAATCAAAAGTTTATAGGCGTCAGCTATACGGGCATCGAACAAATTCCGGAACTTTTTGAAGAGGCCGTGAGGAGAAATAGCGGCTACGCTGATAGTAATTTTATACCCGGTAATTTTGTGATTATGGCGTTACCCGGGGCGGATTATGTTTTTGCAAGCGGTTCGCTCAATTATCAAAGTGCGGATGCGGGGTTTATCTATAAAATCATCGAAAGATTATACAAAGCCTGCCGCCTGGGGCTTGCTTTCAACCTGCTTTGCAAAATCCCGGACAATGGGCTACTGATTGCCTACTCCCCTGCCGATATTTTTGAATACTGCAAATCGCTTTGTGAAGATGTGGAATTAGTCGCCGGTTATGCGGAGGAAGATTTCACTATATTTATGAGGAGGCCGGCGTAATGAAACGCCATAAAAAACCAAAAAGTCTGTAAACCTTGGGTTTACAGACTTTAATGGATATCTCCTTCGCGACACCAGCGGTCTTTGACCGCCGTAGATCGCTTTGGCGACCGTATGACACGATACCTATATGGGGATTGATCTTGGTACTACCAATCTTCATGCTAAGGAACAATATCGATCGTTCGAAAATTAAGCCTCGTTACAAGTCGATCATCTTTCCCGTTTTTACAGATTCATCACAGGCAAAAGCTATTCTTAGGCTATTTACTGCGTTGGCAGCAGGTTCTGAAAGGTCGATATCTTCCAGTATCGCCTTTAAAAAATGGCGCTGTTCGCGGTTACACAATTCCTGGTGATCGGGTTCGTCTTCCAGGTCTATCCACTCATTTTCCCTGGCAAACTCATCGTCCACATCAAGATCTGCGTAATGCACCTTGATGGATTCGGTTTGGGTATGCGCCCTGATATTGTCTGAATTGCCGGCAGAAGCGGCATTTTTGGCAACGATTGAAACAGCACCTTTTGGTCCGAATACGTCTTTAATGAAAAATGCATTATCGCTTACCATCGGGCCCCATCCGGCCTCATACCAGCCCACAGAACCATCTTCAAAGCGAATCTGTAACTGGCCATAGTTGTAATTCCAGTCAGGAATATCAGCTGTGAGCCTTGCACCGATGGCACTCACCTGTGTTGGCCGCGACCGCGTCATCCGGCACATCACGTCAATATAATGTACTGCACAATCCACAATGGGACTCAGGCTTTTCATCAAATTGCGATGAATTGTCCATTTGGGGCCGTGGCTCTGCTGATTCAGGTTCATGCGCATTACCAGGGGTTTTCCCATTTCTCCTGCCAGTTCGGTAAACTTTTCCCAGGACGGGTGATACCTTAGGATATACCCAACCAACAACTTTTTATTTGCCTTTTCGGCAGCTGCGGCAACCCTTATCGCTCCCTCAACGGTATCAGCCAATGGCTTTTCTATAAAAACATGGCAGCCTTGCTCAAACGCGCGGACAGCATAGGGCTCATGTGTATCCGGATAGGTACAAATACAGACGGCATCGGGCATCGTGGCGTCAAGCGCTTCATAAAAATCATCAAACAACGGATAGCCACCGCCCAACTTTTGATTAAGCACCTCTTTGCTTTTCCCGGTAGATACCAGCCCGCATATTTCAAAGCCCGGTAAAGTATGGTACGCCTCGGCATGAGATGACCCCATATTGCCGCAGCCTACTACTAAAACTTTTATATTATTTTGTACAGCCATGTTTTTCTTTTATACGCCCAAACTCCAGCCTTTGCGATACCGGCGTTTTACAAATTGGTTAACGTCGTCAAAGTTGGTCACTTTCATGTTGGCTTTATCCCACAGCATTTTCATATCCCTGCCTGGATAATTTATATTCCCGTTTCCGTCCTTGCGTTGCACATCGGTACCCCGTATAGCCAGGTTGGCGATCAACAATGTTTCTGTAAGCGGACCGGCGATCTCAAAAGGAGAGCTCAGCCGGATCTTGCCATAACCGGCCATCGCTGCTTCGGCAAACATAGTATAATGTCCGTCTTCCTGCCCGGGAACGCGTGGAATAGTGATCTGGGTATTGTCGTCCTGATTGCGCGACAATGGAAGAAGCCTTGGGTTTTTGCCATAAGTTTCGCAAATCATCTTTCCTTTGGTGCCGATAAACAGCACCCCATTATCGCCAAATCTTTCATCAGGGCCTAGTTCCTCCGGGCGCTCCGGCTTTATTCCGCCATCCATCCAGTGTACCTTCACTTCGCCTTTTGTTTTATCCGTTTTAGCAAAAGTAAGAATCACATGACTCGAAGGCGGACAGCTTTCAGGAAAATAGCCCCGGTTAAACTCGCCTACATATACACTTCCCACGCTACATTCTACGGCAATTGGCGTATCCAGATCTAATACCCTGAAAGGTGGTTCAACCAGGTGGCAGCCCATATCGCCTAAAGCACCTGTGCCAAAGTTCCACCAGCCGCGCCAGTTAAAGGGCACCAGGTTATCTATATAATCTTTGTCGGGGGCGCTTCCCAGCCACAAGTCCCAATTTAATTCTTTAGGAACTTCGGTTTTGCCTGTTGGCCATGCTATTCCTTGTGGCCATACCGGGCGGTCGGTCCAGCAATATACGGTATGTACTTTGCCAATCTTGCCGGCATTGTACCATTCCTGCAATCGCCTTACGCCGTCGCCCGAAGCGCCCTGGTTACCCATTTGGGTTACCACCTGGTAGCGTTTGGCTGCTTCAGTGAGCATGCGTGCCTCGTAAATATCGTGGGTTAAAGGCTTTTGTACGTATACATGCTTTCCTAACTGCATGGCCGCCATGGCAATCATAGCATGGTTATGATCCGGTGTCGACACGGTTACCGCATCAATGTGTTTGGCTTCCTTGTCCAGCAGTTCGCGGTAGTCTTTATAGTATTTTGCTTTGGGAAAGTTTTTGACCGATGTTGCCGCGCTACGGTCGTCAACATCACATAAAAATGCTACGTCGGTCTTTCCGCCTTTCACTATACCGGCAATATCGCTCTCGCCTTTTCCCCCTGCCCCTATACCGGCCAGTTGCAACCGGTCGCTCGGCGCCAAAAATCCTTTGCCCCCTAATACGTGACGGGGTACAATCATAAATCCCGCTGCCGCAAGTGCAGTTGTTTTAATAAAACCTCTCCTTGAATTTTGAGTTATTGATTGTTCTTTATCCTCGGGCATGACTATTCTTCTATATTTAATTTTTTATTTACTCAGGCAATTCCCGGATGTAAATATCGCGGTAATATACATGCGTTCCGTGCGCCTGCAATTCAATTTGTTCTTTTGGGAAGATAGGTTGTTTACGGTCCCAGTAGTTATCCATTACCACATTGTCAACAACCAACACGCCGTTTAAGTAAACGGTAACGTTCTCCCCTTTCATAATGATATGAAAATTGTTCCAGTCATTAATGGCATTATCAGCCAGTTTGAGTGGTTTGCTTTGATGCGCCTGGTTATTGTATAACCCGCCGGAACCTACTTGCGCACCAACACTAACTCTTGATGTATCCCATATCTGCACCTGCGGCGACCCGCGCAGGTAAATACCGGCATCACCCTCTTTTTCTATTTTCCAATCCACATACATTTCAAAGTTACGGTACTGTTTGGTGGTACATATATTTTCGCCTTCGCCGCTAAAATTGAGTACGCTGTCTTTCACATACCATCCTTTGCGCATAATATCATCCGCCTTTTGTTGTTCTTTGGCCAGTGTTTGGGCATCCATTTTACTGCGCGCTATAGGGTCGCCAACCAAACCTTTCCAGCCTGCCAGGTCTTTATCGTTAAACAGCGGCACAAGGCCTGCGTCTGCTGGCATTTCGGCAATAAACTTACGAATAGCTACTTTTTCATAATCACTGTCGCCGCCTTTTTTTAGCTGCAGCGTTTTTTCCAGCCATTGCCTCACCTCGCTGCCATAAAAATTCTTGTCAGACAGCCCGATATTTGAGACGTAGTTGGCCACATCGTCTTTCAATTCCGGGTCGTCTAGGTATTTGCTCAGGTATAGCAGCGCCGGGAATGTTTTATTATCCGCCAGTTTTTCCAGTATGAGTTTCTTCTGTGGAACGGTTTGCGCAAGCTGCATGGCATTACGCAGGTAAATCACCTTCTCGTCTGCCGGGTAACCGGATTTGCTGACCATAGCCACATAGCCGGTAAGGGCCTGATTTTTCAACCCAGGGTCATTCGTTTCTTTGGCAATCGTGAACAATTCGGGCGCGGCGCTTATAGCTGACCATGCAGACAAAGCCGAGATAGCCGCATGTTTGGCAGCGGCATCGCCCTGGTCAAACGCTTTTGATATAGCAGCAAGCGACCTTTTATCACCTATGCTTGCCAGTATGTTAAAATATACCGGTTTCTTATCAGCAGCAGCTTTGCTCATTTGCTCTAATACCATGGGGCTCTCCACCGACTTATCTTTCATCTGCCCGATAGCCGCAATAATAGCTGCCGATATATCTGACGTTTCACTTGCCTGCGTCGACGAAGAAAGTAAAACAAATAATTGATTCAAGTTATCTTCGCCTGCCAGTTGTTTTAAGGATGCATAAGCCGCCACGCGAACTTTAGCATCGCTACTGTTTAGTAAGGGTATCATTACGCCTATCTTATCGTGAGCGCCCCGCGCAGCCAACACGTTAATAAGCGCTACCTGTACATCAGCAGGCATTGATGGTAAAACGTTTGCTACTTTGGTAACAACAGTGGTTCCTTTCATTATCAGGAGCGCGTTTTGGACCGCGGTAATTTCTGCAGCATCGCCGGTTTTCATTACCTGCAGTAAATTGCTGAGGTACCTGTCCTGTCCTATTTTGCCAGTGGCTGTAATGGCGGCAACCACTACCCCGCTATCCTTACTGTTCAATTGCGCTAATATTGCAGGCAATGCCGAAGCAGCCTTGTTATCGCCCAGCATTTTGATGATGGCAGCTTTTTCCCCGTCATTAGCTACGCTTAATTCTCTTAGCCACAAACCAGTATTGGTCGGGTTGAGGTACGGTGCCGCAAATTTTAAAGCGGCTTCCCGGTATTGCGGATTGTTGTTCCTCGCGGCATCGATCAGCAACGGGGTGCTTTTTGCTCCCTGCATGTCGGCCAGTAATTTTAAAGCGGCTGTGTGGGTCTGCTCCTGGTTAGCCAAGCCTGCTTTGGACGACAAGGTTTTTGCAAGGCGGGCAGCAATTACCACATTCGTTTTTGCTAAATTTTTAATGTACAACAGGTACGCAGATGTGGCGTTGGTTTCATCATAAGTAAACCCGGCCTTCTGGGCTGCGTTAGCCATCAGGTTGATTGATATGGGGTCGGCAATATTAGCCAATGCGTATAGTGCCACCTTATCCAGCTTTTTGTCTTTACCTATCAGTTCCGAGATGCTTTTAACTGCGTCAGCATTTCGGATATCTCCCAAAGCCTCTACTAACGATAACCTGCAGGAACCTTGGGAATCTCTTAAGGCTAACAATAAAGTTCCTTTCGCCGCAGGCGAACCGATCTTTACCAAAGCACGCGCAGCTGGATCACAAAGGCGTTCATCGCCCAGGTATTTTTTAAGGATGAGAATAGCATCATCCTTACCCGTAACCTGTAACTGGCTGATGATAAATGCCTGGTTTTCTTTGTCGGCCGATTTAGCCAGCGCTTTGCCATAAGCTTTTACAGCCATGGCACGCCACAGCTCTTTACCCGGCTGCGTAACATAAAACGAAAAGCCGCTGATGGCATCGAATATCTTAGTGTTATCTGCCTGCCCTGTTGGCTGCAGCATGCCTAGCATATTTACTATGCCCGTTTCTCCAAGCTGCGCGGTTGCAACGGCATTGGCATTTAGTTCGGATGCGTTGTTTGCCGGCTCCTTATCAAGTACAGATTGCTGCGCCTGTACCGAAGCAATAAACGGCAGCAAAAAGGCTATTGTGATAAATATTTTCCTCATGATTGTGGTTTAAAATCGTTAAACATTAAATGGTCCAGGGGCCGCGAAGTGGTGGAAAAATCAAGCGGTTTGCGCCTTCATCATCAATAAATTCCTGCTTCACAGGGTCAAATTTTAACGAGCGACCTAAACGCAGCGCCACCAGCCCCATATTAATGATGGTGCATGAGCGGTAACCGTTCTCCTCATTCAATGCAAATTTTTTGCGGGTCTTTACTGCGTCAATAAAGTCGGTAACCTGTGGCTCGGGATCAGGGAATTCAGATAATTTCCGTTCCAGGTCGGGGATATCCGATTTAAACCCCGGATATAGCTTTCCTTTAGGCCCTTCAATGTACGGTACATTATCAACGGTTCCTTCACCATCCAATATAATTTTACAGCCATCAGCATAAGTGTAGGTTATTTTTCTCCAGGTGCCTACGGCATCCATATTTTGCTGCGGTGCATCTATTTCAACACTTATCGGGCTGGTATTATCCTTCCCTAAAAAGTATTGAACGGGGTCTAAATAATGCTGTCCCATATCGCTCAGGCCGCCGCCATCATAATCCCAATAACCTCTAAATGTCTGGTGCACGCGGTGCGGGTGGTAAGGCTTATAGGGCGCAGGGCCCAGCCATGTTTCATAATCCAGTTCGGGCGGAACGGGCATTGCGGGCAAATTGGTTTTGCCAACCCAGTAAAACTTCCAGTCGAAACCGGTGTGCCGCCCAACTGTTACCGTCAGAGGCCAGCCCAGCATTCCACTTTCTACTAATTTTTTTATCGGCTTTACAGTAGTTCCCATCCCGTAAAAATTATCCTCGAACCGGAACCAGGTGTTCAGTCTGAAAATGCGGCCATGTTGCTGCACTGCCTCCATCAGGCGCTTTCCTTCGCCTATGGTATGTGTCATCGGTTTCTCGCACCAGATATCCTTTCCTGCCCTTGCAGCATCAGCGGCTATAATGCCATGCCAGTGCGGCGGGGTGGCAACGTGTACTATATCAACTTCCGGCATTTGGATAAGCTCCCGGTAATCGCTCATCGTTTTTGCACCGTTATTCAGCATGCCGGCTACTTCCTGCAAATGGTTTTTATCCACATCACAAATGGCAACCACTTTAGTGCCGCCGTAAGGGATATGGTTGCGGCCCATGCCGCCAACGCCGATGATGCCTTTAGTAAGGTGATCGCTCGGGGCAAGATAACCCTTGCCCAAAACAAAGCGCGGCACTATAGTAAATGCTGCCGCCGCGATAGCCGACTTTTTTATGAAATCGCGCCGGGTATTTATTATTGGTTCTTTCATGGATATTGGTGGTAAGTAATGGTTTTATAAAAAATATATCATTTTATTTCACAGACAGGATTACAACTCCCTGATCATGATATGCCTGTAAAAAGCCTTATCACCATGATCCTGCAAAGCAATCTCACCGGTTTTGGCCTTACCATAATCCGGGTAATCCTTCCATTTACCTTCAGTACGTTTTTTGTTCCAATCGTCGGTCCAGGCCTCAAACTCAACTATTTTTTTGCCATTCAGCCAATGTTCCACATGGCCGTTGTTAAAAATAATGCTGCTGGTGTTCCACTCACCTACCGGTTTGAGCTTTTTATCGCTATTGGCGACATGCATGGCATAGTCGGCCCCTGCTTGTTGCCATTCTTCCAACCGCTGCGGAAAATTAACGTCATCAATAACCTGGTATTCGGGGCCTGTCTCATAAGGAGCATGGTATTTTGCGCCTTCCTGCACATGATACATTACGCCGCTGTTGCTGCCCTTGCTCACTTTCCACTCCCATTTCAATTCAAAATTGGCAAACTTCTTATCGGTTACGATATCACCACCGGACGCATCTTTAGCTGCACCCAGGCATACCAGGGCGCCGTCTTCTATATCCCAGTTTTTAACCGGTGTTGTTTTATTGTAGCCATGCCAGCCATGTAAGGTTTTGCCGTCAAAAAGACTTATCCAGGCATTTTTTTCTCGTGACGCGGGTATTTTGGTTTTAGAAACGGTGAACGCAAAGGAAGCAATGACCACCGCTGACGCCATTGTTAACTTAAATTGATTTCTCATATTTGGTTTGTTTTGGTTTTTTGGGAAAATAAAAACCAATTATATAAAAAATAATTAAAACAAATTGTCAAAACATAATTATTTATATAAATATCTTTAACTTTACTAAAAATTTTATAAAAGTATTTTTATTCTATTTGCATATGATGAATTCAAGCCCGTTGAAGTCGATACTCGTAGATAAAACTTATTTAGACGAGCTGAGTAATATTGAGCGGAAAAAATA
>JAZJZL010000137.1:10642-14786 GCA_040389845.1 Bacteroidota bacterium | reverse complement strand
TTTCCGGCTATCCGAATTTTCTTTCGCGAAATAATCTTTGTCCTTACCAAACCTGTCGGCAGGATATTTCTGTTTGGTTTGATAGCAGTTCCATTGACCGTTTTCGTTTACTATGTCAAATTCAGTCAGCCGCGAAAAGCCAAGCGCCCATTCACTGTCAATCAGCTGGATTTTTTTGATTTCGCCGGGCGATATGGTCGCCTGGGCACTTGCAAAACTTTGGATGCCTGTAACAAAGCAAAATACAGCAAAGACAAATTTCAACCGCATCATCGATAAAAGCTTAGTGCCGCTAAATATCATTCTTTTTTAACACATAAAGCAAGCAATTTTGTTAGCATTTTTGAGTTTGCGCAGGCTGCCTCAAACTGTTATTGCTATCACTTATTTATTATCTTTGCACAGCACGATACACTTATGGAGCAAACCCAATTAATAAAGGGACTTAATATAAATTTTAACGAGACCGGCGCCGGCAAACCGGTTGTTCTATTGCACGGCTGGGGTTCAAATCTGCAGGCCTTTACCCGGGTTCAGGAAAATCTTGAAAGCAGCTTTCACGTTATTTCAATAGACCTGCCGGGTTTCGGTAAAAGCCAGGAACCCAACGATGTTTGGGGTGTTTATGAATATACTGCCTTTATCGAGGAGTTTTTGAGGGTTAAAAATATCACCAATCCCATTTTGGCCGGGCATTCTTATGGCGGCCGTGTTTCTATAGTTTATTCATCCCGCAATCCGGTGCATAAGCTTGTACTGCTGGATAGCGCAGGTATTAAGCCCACGCGTCCGTTAAGCTATTACGTACGGGTTTACACTTACAAGTTTGTGAAGGCTGTGTTACCATACCTGGTAGGCCGCACAAAAGCAAACGAGATAATAGAGAACTACCGCAAGCAGCAAGGTTCGAGCGACTATAAAAGTGCATCGCCCATTATGCGGCAGGTGTTGGTGAAATCGGTAAATGAAGACTTGAAAGTTGAAATGCCGAAGATAAAAGCACCAACCTTATTGGTATGGGGCGAAAATGATACGGCAACCCCCGTTAGCGATGCCAAAATAATGGAGAAACTGATACCGAATGCCGGGTTGGTGGTGCTTAAAAACGCAGGCCACTTTGCCTTTGTTGAAAAGCTGGGTGAGTTTTTAATTATCCTGAATAATTTTCTGGAACCAGATAAGAAAAACGGTTGAAAATTTTCACTGTAGAGACACAATACTTTGTGTCTCCCACATGTAAGGTGAGGTTATCATACATTAAATAAACATATTCAGAGACACAAAGTATTGTGTCTCTACGATTAAATAATGGAAAACATATTATTTTTTGCCGCACTTGCAGTTGTCCTGGTTTATGCTTTTGTAAAATTGCGGTTCGAACTGCACATGATGCAGCTGAATTCATATCGTAACGAACGGTATTTCAAGTGGCTGAAAACCAATTTGGTAATTAGCACCCGCGTACTGGAAGTTGTGGCGCTCGTCATTACAGGATTGTTGATTTTATTATCAGGCGCCACAGTTGCCAGTATTGCGTTTATATCGCTGTTTGCATTGCTGGCCTATCCGCAATTCGTCAAAAAACAAAAAAAGCCGGTTGTATTTACCAGGAGGGCGATACGTTTATTCGGATTAACAGCTTTTCTTTCCATTGTTGTAGCTGTAGTTTATTTCATTATCACTAATAGAGCACTGTGCTCGCTTTGGGTTTTTGGATTGACCTTGCTGCTGAGCTTTATTTTTATCGCGATAGCAAATATTCTAATTGCCCCGGTTGAAGCAGCCATCAACAAGTCATTTTATAATGATGCCAAAAGAATACTGGCCGAACGTCCCGACCTCATTATCATCGGTATTACCGGCAGTTATGGCAAAACCAGTACCAAGCACTTTCTGCACCGCATGCTGAGCGAGAAATACAATGTGTTAATGACGCCGGGCAGCTATAACACCACCCTTGGCGTTATTCGTACCATACGCGAGCAACTGCAGGCCACACACCAGGTATTTATTGTAGAAATGGGCGCCAAGCAGTTGAACGATATTAAAGAGATATGCGATTTGGTAAATCCGCAGATAGGCATCTTAACTGCTGTTGGTGAGCAACATTTGGAAACTTTTAAAACCATCCAGAACGTACAAAAAACCAAATTCGAGCTGATAGATGCGCTGCCTTCCGGTGCTTTGGCTGTTATAAATGAAGATTACGAATTTATAGCAAACCGCCCAGTGGCTGACAGAAACACGGCACGTTACTCGTCAGATAATGAAAAGGCGGATTACTATCTGAAGGACGTTAAATATTCAGCCCGCGGCTCGGCTTTTTCAGTTTATCACAAAGGTGAAAAGCTTGCCGACTTTGATACGAAGCTGGTAGGTAGCTATAATCTTTCTAATATTTTAGCCGGTTACATCGTTGCGCGCCACCTGGAAGTGCCGGACAGCAGCGTAGCGTTCGCCGTTAAAAAGCTGGAGCCGGTGCAGCATAGATTGGAAGTGAAGGTACATTCAAACGGCGTTACAGTTATCGATGATGCCTTTAACTCGAACCCTGTGGGCAGCAAAATGGCGCTGGAAGTTTTGAAGGGAATAGAAGGTCAGCGTAAGATTATCATCACCCCGGGGATGATTGAGCTGGGCGAAAAACAGGAATATTACAACACTTTGTTGGGCGAACAGATTGCAAATACCTGCGATTATGCTATACTTGTAGGTAAAAACATAACTTTACCAATTATGAAGGGGTTGAAAAACAAAAATTACCCCGATGCGCAGATTTACGTTGCGCAAAACTTTAAAGATGCAGTAAACCATTTGAGCGGAATGACACGTGCTGGCGACGTATTACTGTATGAAAACGATTTGCCTGATACTTACGAACTATAGATTTATTATTTTAACAGCACTATGAAAATTAAAGTCGGCGTTATTTTTGGCGGTCGGTCGGTTGAGCATGAAATTTCGGTTATTTCGGCCCAGCAGGCCATCAGCGCGTTTGATAAAAACAGTTACGATATCGTCCCCATCTACATAACGAAAACCGGCAAATGGTACACCGGCGATGCGCTGATGAACGTTGACAATTATCGCAATACCGACTCCCTGCTATCGCAATGTACGGAGATTTATCTAACGCCTACTTATGGCGACTTTACCATTAATGCTGTACAAAGTTCTTTTTGGAAAAGTAATAAGGAACTAGGGAAGATTGATATCGCATTCCCTATTATTCACGGCACTAACGGTGAGGATGGTTCCTTACAAGGCTTGCTGGAGCTGAAGGGCATTCCGTACGTAGGATGCGATGTATTATCGTCGGCCCTTGGGATGGATAAGATAGCCATGAAAATGGTGCTTAAGGAAAGCAAACTGCCCGTGGTTGATTATACCTGGTTTACCGACCGCAGCTGGCACATGGACAAGGACGCCATCATTGCCGAAATAAATAAAATTGGCTTCCCGGTTATTGTAAAACCATCGAACCTTGGCTCGAGCGTGGGCGTTTCAAAGGCCGCCGACGAAGCAGCGCTGGTTGAAGCCGTTGAGCTTGCCGGTCGTTTCAGCAGCCGTATTTTGGTTGAGCGGATGGTAGTTGATCTGAAAGAAATTAATTGCTCTGTTTTGGGCGATGCAGCTAACCAAACCGCGTCGGTATGCGAAGAGCCACTGGGCGCAGGCGATATATTAAGCTATAAAGACAAATACGTAAGCAATGCCAAAGGTGGTTCATCAAAAGGGATGACGAGCACTAAACGCCAGATACCCGCAAACCTGCCAAAAGAACAAACCCAACTGATACAGGAACTGGCCAGGGAAACTTTCCGGGTGTTGTCCTGCTCGGGTGTATCGCGCATTGATTTTTTGGTGGATAAGAAGGATAATAAGGTTTACGTAAATGAAATCAATACCATCCCCGGCTCCCTTTCATTTTACTTATGGGAAGCCAGCGATAAAAACTTTGCCCAACTGCTGAAAACTTTGATAGATATAGCCCTGAAACGCCAGCGCGACCGCGATAACCTGGTGGTTAGCTACAGCGAAAATATCTTCAGCATGGGTGGCGGCGCAGGTGGTTCAAAAACAGGAAAAGCATAACAACTTATCATGGCGGCCCAATATGTTTCCATAAATGGCGAGTTTGTTT
>JAZJZL010000137.1:0-10632 GCA_040389845.1 Bacteroidota bacterium | reverse complement strand
ATCAGATGAGGCCAAAATAGGCGTCAGCGATTTGGCCATGCATCGCGGCTACGGCATTTTCGACTACTTCAAGCTGGTTGATGGCAAGCCCATATTTATGGAGGAACATTTCAACCGGTTCTTCAATTCGGCTAAGCAAATGTACCTTGACGTTGAGCCCAGCCGCGAACAGTTAAAGCAAACGGTTGAAGAGTTGATAGCCCGGAACAACATGCCTGCGTCAGGCATTAAGCTGCTGCTTACCGGCGGGTACTCGGAAGATGGCTACAAAACGGGCAAGCCGAACCTCATTATCCTTCAATACCCCCTAGCTTTCCCAAAGGAAAACGACCCGGTAAAAGAAATGAAGCTGGCTACACACGACCATGTGCGCCAGGTCCCCCACATTAAAACTATCGATTACCTGGCGGCCGTGCGCTTGCACCCGTTTATGAAGGAAAACGGGCTGGACGATATACTTTACCAAAAAGATGGTATAGTTAGCGAATGCCCGCGGGCCAATTTTTTTATCGTGACCGGTAATGAAATAATAACCGCAGCCAATAATATTTTAAAGGGCATTACCCGCGGTAAGGTACTCAACCTTGACATAGAAGGGTACACCGTTGTGGAACGTGATTTTACGCTGGACGAGCTGTATCATGCCAAAGAAGCTTTTATTACCAGTACAACGCAGTACGCTGTCCCCGTTACTATTGTTGATGGAAAAACTATCGGAAATGGCAAGATTGGCGTGGTGACAAGGGAAGTGAGGCAGCAGCTATATAAATTAATATAAGCACGACAGATAATTTACGATTGCAGTTTTATAAAATGAAACCATTATTCCCCGTTAAATATATGCTTCTGGTAGGTTTGCTTTTGATATCGGCAAGCTTAATTCTAAGCCACTTTGTTACTATGCCCGATTTTGTTGATGGTGCTTTGAAAGGCGTAGGTATCGGCATCATTTTTTTGTCGCTCATAAAAAGCAAAACGATAAAAAGAGCAGAACAATAATTTTCATTCTCCGTGCATTCGGCAAATGGGGATAAATGAAAATTGTTTTGATTATTACTATCTTTAAAACTAATTAGTTAGTTTTATTCCATGTTTAGATACTTCCTATTGCCGGCAATTTGCCTGCTTGCCATAACTGCCGCTACCGCACAAAAAAAGTTCATTAATCCCTTCGATACCGCCATCCATGTGATGGATAAGCACCCGGAAAATTATCTTTTACCGGTAAAAGCACTGGAAAGCACCAAACCCGATACCTCTGACCACTTCGCTTACGGCTATTGGCTTCAGGCGGCTATGACGTATGAGTCGTTTTTAGGAGATTACGAAAAAACGTTATTTTACAGCGATGCACGTTACAATGACGAGCTATCAACTCATAAAATGGAATGCGATACGGCCTTTGTAAAAAAGCATATCCTGGTAAACGCAGCCGATTACATTACCGCACAAGCCAAACAAAACCAGGTGGTAATGATAAACGAAGCACACCATCTGCCTTTTCACCGGGCCTTTGTGCTGCCTATGCTGAAAAAGTTTTATGATGCAGGTTATCGGTACCTTGCTATTGAAACTCTTGGCGATTCATCCATCAACCAAAAAGAATACCCGGATTACTTAACAGGTTATTATACCCACGAGCCGCTGTTTGGCGAATTTATTCGCGAGGCTCTCAAGCTGCATTTTAAACTGATAAAATATGAGTCGGAAGTACAATGTGACGGTAAAGGTAAAGATAGCCAGTACTGCAACCGTTTCCGTGATTCGATGATGGCGGTAAATCTTAACAAGGCATTTAAAGCCGACCCTAAAGCCAAAATGTTGATTTATGCCGGTTATGATCATATCCACGAAGGCACCGAAACAGGCTGGAAGAAAATGGCCCAATTTTTTAAGGAACTAACCGGCATCGACCCCTTTACCGTCGAATTGACACGGCAGGCAGGCCATTTGTACGCAGAATTAAACACGAAGGAATATAACGCGGTGAATAACCTGAAACATATTACTGAACCTGTAATAGCTTTGCAAAACAACCAGCCCTGGCACCAGGATTTTGTAGATGCGACGGTGATATTCCCCGTATATCTTTCAAAATATAGACGTCCTTCATTTTACAGCATCGGCGGGCTGCGTAAATATTATAGTCTTAATAAATTTGGCTTAAAAGATGGCGAGTATATACAGGCGTTCTATAAAAATGAAAAGCCCGGCAACCGTATCCCGGCAGATCAGTATGCGGCAAATGTTACTTCGGGAGAGCGCTGCCTTTACCTTTTTAAGGGCGAATATATAATTGAAATTAAAGATCCGGCGGGAAATCTTCTCAGGAAAAACGAGGTAACTATCAATTAAGGCAAGCTTAATTAGTACTTTTGTGCCGGTATCTTTATCGGATTTTTATGCAAACAATAACGCCCCGGGTCTCCATCATAATGGCTGTTTATAACCGGGATTTCAGCCTGGTGAAACGCGCCCTGGATTCAGTAATGGCGCAGGATTTCAAAGATTTTGAGCTGATTATAGTAGACGATGGCAGCAATGTTGAGCTGGGACGGGATATTTTAAGCTATGTTGCGCAGCATGAAGATCAGCTTAGGTACCTGCGCCATAAAAACATGGGGCAGGCGTTATCAGCTAATAGAGGGATATTGAACAGCATAGGGCAATATATCGGTTTTATTGATGGTGATGATGAATACAAGCCCAACCATATTTCCGCTTGCCTTGCAAGTATAGGCGATTATGACCTGATAGCCTCAACGATGGAAAACATAGCCGCGAACGAGGAAGACCTTTTTATGCCATCTAATAACGATCCCCACAGCGATGTTTTTGTAGATAACTTTGTTGCCTTCGGTACATTATTTGGCAAACGCGGGGTTTTTGAAAGTTTACCCTTCAGTAAAGCCTATTCATTTGATGCCGATTTTTATCAGCGTGCAAGCGAGCGCTACATTACTGCAAAATTCGACCTGAGAACTTACAAATATTACATGGGACTGCCGGACAGCATGACGGTGAAGAAGAAAAAACTAAGACAGGAATTACTTTCTGCACAACAGCAAAATTCTTGAGCGACAGGTTAGAATCAAACATAATCAATAGCCGTTTGTCTTTCCGTGAAATAGTAAACCATGCCGGAAGGGCCATCCATCATCATCTTAAAAGAAGCTGTACAGCAATTTAAAGGGCAAACCATTATTGATGCCACCTGTAACAACGAAGCCATTGACGCAGGCAGGCTAATCGGTCAGCCTGTTACCGATTTTAAAAGCTGGGGCAAACACTTTTTGATATGCTTCCCGCGATTTACCGTCAGGGTGCATATGATGATGTTTGGTACATACCGCATCAATTCGCGCCGGGATAAACCGGCACGACTGCACCTGCAGTTTGAAGACACCGAGCTTAACTTTTATGCCGTGCAACTGCTCATCATAGATGAACCACTAGATAAAGTTTACGATTGGGAAGCCGATATCATGAGCGACAGGTGGAACCCGCAGAAAGCCATTAAAAAGATGAAAGCGGAACCGGAGCTGCTTGCCTGCGACTCGCTGATGAACCAGCAAATCTTCTCTGGCGTGGGGAATATTATTAAGAACGAGGTTTTATTTAACACACATATCCATCCTTTAAGCAAGGTAAACGCCATCCCGCCCAAAAAATTAAAGGAAATGACGGACGAAGCACGACGCTATAGCTTTGATTTTCTGAATTGGAGAAAAGCTGGTGTATTGAAAAAGCACTGGCTAGCTTACGATAAAAAAGTTTGCCCGCGTAACCACGTGCCGTTTCATATAGAAGATACCGGCAAAAGCCATCGAAAGAGCTTTTATTGTGACTTGTGCCAGAAGTTATATCATTAATAACCTGATCGTCATTGCGAGGCCGACTGTTCAAAGTCGGCTTCGAAGCAATCTCTGCACAGGACGGCACCGGACCTTAATGTATATGGTTTCCTGTAGCCGACTGATAGGTAACCATGATATTTTTGCTTCAGTGCAGCGTGTTGCAGAGATTGCTTCGAAGCACGTTGCAAGCAACGCGCCTCGCAATGACGAGGCGCTAAAAAGCCGCTTAAACACTCTCAATAGCCATTTTTTAAATTTCAGCCATATAAAACGCCGCTTCTCAGCCATTATTATCAACACAAAAATTTATCATATTTCTTCCAATTTTCGCGATATAAACTAAAATATTAGTTATTAAACTGCGTTAAACAGGCTCAAACTTAAACAACAAAAACATGAACAAATTTTTGATTTTGATGGTGGCACTGATGTGCATTTTTAAATTTTCGAATGCCCAAACCGAAAAAGGGAACCAAACCGCCGGGCTAAATCTGAGCTTTAGTGGTAGTCAGTATGACGAGAATTATTTTGACAATTCGAATTTTGCAACACGGCATGACAAAATGAAAAATAGCAATTTCACTCTTGGCCCACTATATAGCTACTTTATTGCGGACGGGGTCGACGTCGGGGCTTCTTTCTCATTACGCTCATATACCAACAGCTCAATGCCTATTGAAGAAAATCTTACGGGCAATAAAAATTATAACAAAAGCTACGATCTTATAGTTTATGCTCGGAAATATTTTTTGTATGCAAATAAAATTGGTGTTCGGACCGGTCCATATATAGGTTATAATTGGGCAAATCAGGGTTATGGGTATACGGATAATATGCCAGATGCCAATACATCAGACAGTAAAAGCCATGGATATGAAGCTGGTGCGACCCTGGAAGCTGTTTTTTTCCCATCAAAACGGTTTGGCATTTCAGCTATGATAGCGAATCTTCAATATGAACATTTTACAAGTAAAACCATCCAGGGGTCAGCTATAGACAGAACAAATGGCAATAATGTAAGCCTTTCGTTTATAAACAGTGGGCTGGGGCTTTCGGTATTTTATGTTTTTGGAAAGTAACGAAGTTTTAAAAATCTTCAGGCGAATAAAATCCGCCTGAAGACCTGACAGCAGGTGAGTATCACATGGGATCCCGGACTACGTCGACGGGATGACATTCCAGGGCTCAATTACGTGGCACTTTGGCGTTGTTTTTAATCGGGAACAGGTTTTCTAAAAAAAAATTAAAAAAACTGAAACTTTAAAAAAATTGTTGCCGTATAAGTACACTCATTGAGCGCCCTGCTCATCAATAATTTATCAAATCAAAAAGACTCCTGGCGCGAGGCCGGGAGCCTTTTATTGAGAACTAATGTAAAAAATAATTTTTGCATTGTCAATTTGATAAGGTACAGGGCTTTATGAAAAGTTTACATAGTTAATTATAAGGATGGAGTTTTAGCTGGTGAGGGATCACCGGCTATTTTTTTGTTGGAGATTTCACCAATTGGAGAATGATTGCACCGATAAAACTCGATTTACCGTATTACATAGATTGAATTTGGTGACCTGTTTTGATTAAATTATTCGCTAAGATTGTTTCCTTGATCAGTGAAATCATCTTCAAATCGGTGAAATCCAAAAAAATAAAATCAATATCTTTACCATCGCTGACCCTTTTACCCGTATTCATCATGAAGAGGTTTTTCTTTCTTATTGTTTTAATTTTACCATTTGTCGCATCTGCCCAAAACGCAGATTCCACCTGGTTTGTAGATAACTATGTGAAAAAGGAAGTTACCATCCCGATGCGCGATGGCATCAAACTTTTCACTTCTATTTATGCACCAAAAGATAACTCCGAAAAGCACCCGATACTGCTTACCCGAACACCATATTCCTGTTCGCCGTATGGCAAGGACTACCGCCAGTACTGGCGCAGCTATATGCTTAAATATGCCAAAGAAGGTTATGTGCTGGTTACCCAGGACGTGCGCGGCCGCTGGATGAGTGAAGGCCATTTTGAAGTTGTGCGACCTTTCAATCCGAACAAAAAAACAAATAAAGATATCGATGAAGCCAGCGATACTTACGATACCATCGACTGGTTGGTAAAGAATACCGAAAATAACAATGGCAACGTGGGTGTTATCGGCATATCATTCCCTGGTTTTTTTGCTACCGAAGCGGCATTAAGTGGTCATCCGGCATTAAAGGCCGTTAGTCCGCAGGCGCCGGTGACCGATAGGTTTATGGGGGATGACGATCACCATAACGGCGTGCTGTTTTTGATGGATGCCTTTGACTTTCATGTGGGCTATGGCTTTAGTCAGCCGCACCCGCTGCCGAGCATGAAGCCTGCCAAAACTTACAACATTAACGGCAAAGACAACTATGCCTGGTACCTGAAGATGGGTGCCCTACCAAACTTTACCAAGATAGGCGGCGACAGCCTGGAGTTTTGGGATAACATGATGAAACACCCCAACTACGACGACTGGTGGCATGCCCGCGATACACGCTCGGGCATTAAAGATGTAAAACCTGCCATGCTGGTTGTAGGCGGTTTATTTGATGCTGAAGACGGCTATGGCGCGTGGAATACCTACAAAGCATTAGTGCAGAAAAGTCCGCAAACCAACAGCACACTGGTTGTAGGGCCATGGTTTCACGGGCAGTGGGCAGGGAACGACGGCACACACCTGGGCAACGTAATGTTCCGTGACAATACATCCAAATGGTACCAGGAACATGTGGAAGTGCCCTGGTTTAATTACCATTTGAAAGGGAAGGGCTCGCTGGACAGCATAAGTAAGGCGGTGGTGTTTTTCTCTGGCGAGAACAGGTGGCATAAATTTAAACAATGGCCTTTGGCGGAAGCAATTGCCACGCCACTCTATTTAAAGGCAAATGGCAGACTTTCATTTGCTGCTACTGCACCGGGCAAACCTGAAGTTGACAGCTATGTGAGCGACCCGGCCAAGCCTGTACCATATGCAGAAACCGTTCATGCCAACCGCACCCGCGAATACATGACCGACGACCAGCGCTTTGCCGGTCGCCGTACAGACGTATTGAGCTATGAAACCGGTGTTTTGGATAAAGACGTAACACTTGCCGGCCCTGTAATTGCCGATTTAGTGGTAAGCATATCAAAAACTGATGCTGACTTTGTGGTGAAGCTGATTGACGTTTACCCTGATGATGAACCGCGCAACCCGGTAACCAAATATACCATGGCCGGTTACCAGATGCTGGTACGCGGCGATATTATGCGCGGGAGATTCCGCAACAGCTTTAGTAAACCGGAGCCATTTGTGCCCGGCAAACCAAGCGAAGTTAAATTTACCATGCCCGATGTTGCGCACATGTTTAAAAAAGGACATCGCATAATGATACAAGTACAAAGCAGTTGGTTCCCCTTAGCCGACCGCAACCCGCAGCAGTTAGTAGATATCTACCACGCAAAGAATTCGGATTTTGTAAAGGAGACGATTAATATTTATCTGAATCAGTCGAAGATCATATTGCCATTGGTGAGGTAGAGAGTTAGTGATAATCAACCGCTAAGTCGTCATTGCGAGGCAGACTACTTGTAGTCGGCTTCGAAGCAACCTCTGCGCAATACTGCAATGAACCAATAGCATAATGGTTTCCTGTACGCTGACTTATAGGTTACCCTGATATTTTTACTCCGATGCAATATAGTGCAGAGGTTGCTTCGAAGCGCTTTGCCGGCAAAGCACCTTACAGCAATGACGTTTTATTTTAATATATTCATATCACAATTCAACCCATAATATGAAAAAACTCCTCATCCTCGCGGCGCTGCTCTTACCCTTTATCAGCCTTGCTCAAAACGCTGATTCCGTTTGGTTTGTAAATAACTATACAAAAAAGGAAGTAAGCATCCCCATGCGCGATGGCGTGAAGCTGTTTATATCGGCTTACCTGCCAAAAGATAACAGCGAAAAGCATCCCATACTGATGGAGCGCACGCCATACTCATGCGCCCCCTATGGTAAAGACCAGTACCGCCCTTTTTGGGTGAACCACTTGATGGAGTATTGTAAGAAGGATTATATTATGGTGATAGCTGATGTGCGCGGTCGCTGGATGAGCGAGGGGCAGTTTGCTGATGTGCGGCCATTCAATCCCAATAAAAAAACAAAAAACGATATTGACGAAGCCAGCGATACCTATGATACTATCGACTGGATGGTGAAAAACCTCGAGAATAATAATGGTAACGTGGGCGTGTTCGGTATTTCATACCCCGGTTTTTATTCTACCATGGCATCATTGAGCGGTCATCCGGCATTGAAGGCGGTTAGCCCGGAAGCGCCGGTAACGGATTGGTTTGTGGGCGATGATTTTCACCATAACGGGGCATTTTTCCAGATGGATGCTTTTGCATTTTATTCTGGCTTTGGGTTTGGTGCTCCACACCCTAAGCCAACAACTATCCCAGCCAAAACTTTCGACTATCCTGATTTTGATAATTACTCCTTCTATCTAAAAACCGGTGCATTGCCAAACCTTACCAAATTGACCGGCGACAGCCTGAAATTCTGGAATGAGCTGATGGTACACCCCAACCGCGATGCGTGGTGGATGGCGCGTAACGCACGCGTGGGAATTAAAGATGTAAAACCTGCCATATTGGTTGTAGGCGGTATATTTGATGCGGAGGACTGTTTCGGGGCATGGAATACTTACCAGGCTTATGTGAAGCAAAGTCCGCAAACTAACAGCCGTTTGGTGATGGGGCCGTGGTATCACGAGCAGTGGCGTAATAACGACGGTACCCACCTGGGCAACGTGCAATGGGGTAGCAATACCAGCAAGTATTATGCTGATAATTTGGAGATTCCGTTTTTTGAATATTTCCTGCGCGGCAAGGGTTCCGTGGATAATATCAGTAAGGCGACCGTATTTTTTACCGGCGAAAACCAATGGCACCAGCTAAAGCAATGGCCGCCTGCCGATGTACAGCCTACTAACCTTTACCTGCAAAATAAAGGCACGCTGTCGTTCAATCAAATACAAACTTTTGCACCGGCGTTCGACAGCTATGTGAGCGACCCGGCCAAACCGGTGCCGTATACGGAAGATGTGCATTTTAACCGCACCCGCAATTATATGACCGACGACCAGCGCTTTGCCGCCCGCCGTCCCGATGTACTGGTTTATGAAACGCCTGCGCTGGATAAGGATATCACACTCGCTGGTCCGGTTGTGGCTGATTTATTGGTAAGTATCTCGAATACAGATGCCGACTTTGTAGTGAAGCTGATAGATGTGTTCCCGGATAATGCCGGCCATAACGATGTGGATATTTATGCGGAAACCGACGCGCCAAACACCGTTCCGCAAGGAGGTTACCAAATGCTGGTGCGCGGCGAAATTATGCGCGGCAGGTATCGCAACAGCTACTCGAATCCGGAAGCATTTAAACCTAATCAAACCACACCTGTTAAATATACGCTACCTGATGTTGCTCATACCTTTAAAAAAGGCCATAAAATTATGGTGCAGATACAAAGCAGTTGGTTCCCGCTGGTGGATCGTAACCCGCAGCAATTTATCGATATCTATCATGCAAAGGACGAGGACTTTGTGAAGGAGACGATTAATGTTTACCAGAATCAATCGAAGATTGTGCTGCCGGTGGTGAAGTAGGGGCTAGTTGATTATCATCACCCGATTGTCGTCATTGCGAGGCCGACCGCTTGCGGTTGGCTTCGAAGCAATCTCTGCGCTATACTGCAAGGAACCAATAACATCATGGTTTCCTGTACGCTGACTGATAGGGCACCCTGATGTTTTACTCCCGTACAGTCTGGCACAGAGGTTGCTTCACAGCGCGTTGCAAGCAACGCGCCTCGCAATGACGTGCAAGGAATCTTGCTTTGCAACTTCTACAACTCTTATTAAGAATAATTCTAAACAATTTTCAAAAACGCTTGGATATTAAAACCGTCAGTTATACATTTGCGACATTATTTATAATTAGTCTAAATAAAAGCAAATGTCAAACTCCCAACCGAAAACTTTCTTAAACATTACGCTCGTTCTTTTAGCGGCGCTACTCTTCCTGGCACCCGGTAAACTGCTTGCACAGCAAGCTTACGGCACCCTTAAGGGCAAAGTGGTAACTGCCAATAGCCAGCCTGCCGCTGATATATCAATCGGACTGACCGGCACCAGCTTCGGTACCAATACCAATGCACTGGGTGAATTCACTTTCAAATCTGCCCCCGGCGGCTATACCCTCATCATATCATATATAGGTGTGAAAACCGTAGAGGTGCCCGTAACGGTGACCGCTAACCAAACTACCAACGTTCCGCAGATAACCGTAAACGCCAGCATGGCGCAGCTAAGCGAGGTAAACGTTATCGCCAGTCGTGCTAACCGGTTTGCCCGGAAAATCAGTACGGATGTAGGCAAAATACCGCTCAATAACCTCGAAAACGCTCAAAGCTACTCTACAGTTACTACCGAATTATTCAAGGAACAACAGATTTTTACTGTTGATGACGCATTACGTAACGCGCCGGGCCTGCAAAAAATGTGGGATGCAACCGGTCGTGCCGGTGATGGCGGCGGTTATTTTACGCTGCGCGGATTTGTTACCCAAACCCGTTTGCGCGATGGTGTAGCCGGTTTGGTAACCAGCGGTATCGATGCCGTAAATATCGATAAGATTGAAGTGATTAAAGGCCCTTCGGCAACGCTGTTTGGCAGCACACTCACCTCGTTCGGTGGGTTAG
>JAZJZL010000136.1:0-22177 GCA_040389845.1 Bacteroidota bacterium | reverse complement strand
CTGATAAATGAACTTATGGAGGAGGATTTGATTGAAAGAAAAGGAAGAGGTGAATCTGTTGGGGGAAGAAAGCCGGACCTGTATGCCTTAAAGGATAATTCATTCTATATCCTGAGTATCGACATGGAGCGTTTTAAGATCAAAATGGCTATTTTCGATAATAACAATAACAACATTACCGGTGTACAAAGCTTTACATTTCCTATAACACAGGAGGTAACTGCCGTAAACCAGCTTTATACTATTGCACAGGACTTGATGAAGGCCTCGAAGATTGACCAGGCTAAATTAATCGGGATAGGGGTTGACATGCCGGGCCTGGTGGATACGGCCCTGGGGGAGAATTATACCTATTTGTTTTCCGGAAAAGAATCTAAAAGCCTGAAAGATACCCTGGAAGAAAAGTTCAGTAAACCGGTTTTCATTCAAAATGATGTAAAGAGTGCAACCCTGGCAGAGTCGCGTTTTGGACTGGCCAATAATAAAAAGGACGCATTGGTGCTGTTGATGGACTGGGGCGTTGGTTTAGGGGTGATTATGGGCGGGAAATTGCAAAACGGAACTTCGGGCTTTTCCGGCGAATTCGGGCATATTCCTTTTGTTGAAGATGGCGCTTTATGTTATTGCGGCAAACGCGGGTGCCTGGAAACGGTGGCCTCGGGCATTGCCCTGGCAAAAATGGCCAAGGAGGGTATAAAATCTGGTCAGAACTCAATTTTAAATAAACTATCTGACCAGGAAATAGATAAAATAGAACCGCAATTGGTAATTGATGCGGCAAACCGCGGCGACCAGTATGCGATTAGTATATTGGCTGATATCGGCATAAAACTGGGGCGGGGTATTGCTATCTTAATACAACTGTTTAACCCGGAGTTGATTATACTGGGTGGAAAAATGGCCGAAGCAAAACAATATATAACCATTCCGATTCAGCAATCAGTTAACACGTATTGCATGACGCAAATGAGGGAAAAGGTGGATGTTGTTTTATCAAAACTCGGGCAGGATGCTGCTATAATGGGAACGGTGGGATATGTTATAGAAAAGATTTTAGAGCGGCAGGTTCTTTTAGCATCCTGAAAGGGGACAGGAATAATTAGTAAATTTCAAAAACTCAGAGATCGCGGAAAGACTTCTCCTGAAATCTGCGTCAAAATCGAGTTCAAAATCTATTTTTAATAGCATACTCGGTATTGTTTGGGTATTATTATTTATGCGTAAACGAAAGCAACTTGATTATGACAGATTCCGCTATGACAAAAAAACGCAGGAAAACGTTTACGATATTTTTAACGGGATTCCTGAAATTAAACTAAACCAAGCGGAGAACAAAAAACGCCAGGAGTGGGAAAATAATCAAATTTCCTTATTTCGGGTAGGGATGAGATCACTAAAGATTGAACAAAGTCAGCGGGTAGGCTATCTCTTTTTTTCGAATCTTAAAAACCTCTTACTGACCTTCATTGCTGCCACAGCGGTACTTAATGGAACAATGACGCTCGGCATGTTATTAAGTGTATCCTATATTATTGGCCAGACCAATGGCCCGCTTGAACAGTTGCTGAGTTTTATTAGCACTGGTCAGGATGCACGGATCAGTATCACCCGTCTGCAGGATATTCTTGAAAAAGAAGACGAAGATGCAGAATACAACTCCGGTCGAAACCAGGAAGATATTATAGAGCAATTGCCCGTTATTGAAGATATTCAATTGCAGAATGTTACTTTTCAATATGATGGTCCGCACTCTATGAAAGTTTTGAATGATTTGTCGGTCGTTTTTCCTGGCGGGAAAGTAACGGCCATCGTTAGAACAAGCGGGTGCGGTAAAACCACGTTAATTAAAATGCTGCTCAGGTTTTATGAACCGACCATAGGCATTATCAGTGTTGGTGATCTTCCGCTTAACACCGTTCCTGCGAAAGTTTGGAGGAGATCTTGCGGCGCTGTGATGCAGGACGGTTACATTTTTTCGGATACCATCCTTCAGAACATCACACTTTCTGAAAATAGTTCTGAAGTTGATAAACAGAAACTTGAGCAAGCGCTCTACATCGCCAATATTGAAGAAATGATCAATGAGTTACCGAACGGCCTTGCAACAGAAATTGGTTTAAATGGCAGCGGGATTAGCGCAGGGCAGAAACAACGCATTCTAATTGCGCGCGCCGTTTATAAAGATCCGTCTTTTTTAATTTTTGACGAAGCTACAAGCGCACTGGACGCCAATACCGAACGTGTGGTGATAGAGCGGCTTGCAAGTTTTTTCAAGAAGAAAACAGTGATCATTATCGCGCACCGGTTAAGCACAGTTGTGGACGCGGACCAGATTATCGTTATGGATCACGGAACGGTGAAAGAATGCGGAACGCATCCTTCCCTGGTCGAACAAAAAAGTATGTATTATGAACTGGTAAAAAATCAACTTGAATTGGGCGTTTAAAATGAATGATAAAATAGAAGATGATTACAAATCAGCAATAAAGCTGCCGGTCAATATTAGCAGGGTCGCCATCACAATATATATCATTGTGCTGGCCATAATTTTATATTTGAATATCAATGTGCGTATTCCAATATATCGTACTGACAATCAATACATTGAAATTAAGTCGATTAAAAAAGGGTCGTTTGAGCTTTGCAAATTAAGTGACTATAAAAATCTGCTGCCAGGCAAACATTTGACCATTTTGTTGCATCCAACCGTAAATAATAAGCTGGTTCAGCTTTCAGGCGACGTATACGCGGTTAGAAATGATACTGTTTGGTTAAAAACAAACGAGGCGACAAAAACGCTTCCGGCACTTTATGGTTATGCAGATATTACGACAATCCAAACCCAAACAACCATATTCCAACGTATTATGTCGAGCTTTACTGGTTTGAGAAAATAAAACAGCTGGCTGTCGAATACGTCGCAATGAATGATGGTATAGAAAAATTGCCTCCCTCCGTTTGGACAAAACCAATGTTTAATAATTTTGCTGTTTCATTATTCTGTAATTCACTTCCCTATACAATTCGCTACTAAAACAAATAATTTATTGATTCAAATCCTTTTTTTAAATTAAATCAGACAGGATATTGTTGATTTTGACCTTATTGCTGAGCCCGGTTGTTTAAAGTTCTCCGATTATCTGGTAGAACGTTGACAATATAAATCTTAAACAATAGTTGGATACGATTTGAAAACCCGGCAACCTAATCAGTAAACAAAGATGTAATTAGAAGCAAATACTACTTTAAAGTTTCTATCTGGCAATCAGTATCCTTATAAGTGATATATGCTGTTATGGTTTAAGTATCATCGGGCTTATGACGAGGCTGACGGTTTGATTATGCCTAGCAAATCGCGGTAACGACTGCACTAATATGGACAGTGTACCTCAAAGGCGTTTGATTCAATACAAATTTCGGCCCTCAGGCTTTTCCTTAGGGGGTATTTCAGATACGCTGCGAATCCGTTTAGCTGGTAAGCCATATCACCGTGAATTGACATTGACGGCACCAGCGCGTGGGATGGATTACCTCCTGCCCATCTTCGGTTAATGAATTTGATTGACCTGTTTTGCCGAGCCTACCGGTTTTGGTACTTCATTTTCTGCGGCTAAGCCCTGTATACTCAACTGATTATCGAACGATCAAGCTGAACCTGTTAACATTCAAGTAATTTTCAACAATCCTTGACCACATACAGCCAATAGCTATGTTTGCGGGGTTATGTCAGACCTCGTCGCCATCATTTCCAAACACGTCACCCTCCGGGAAGGACGAAAAGCCCTTAAAGGAAATTGTCCCTTTCACCCTGATCAATCAGGCTCATTCATGGTATCCCCTGAAAAAAACCTCTTCAAATGCTTCGGCTGCGGCAAAGAAGGCGGCCCGGCAGAATTCCGGCTGTGGATTGAAAATAAGCCTGAATAAACGTGCATCGGGAACTGATATCGTTTTTTGGGTGTTTGTTTAATGGTGCATCATATGTTAAAATATCATACGATTAAAAAAGCCCGGTTAAAACCGGGCCGTATCATTTGTTTAATTGTTTGCGTTTCCCGCCCTCACCTCAGTCGCTGCTTCGCGTTCCTTAAACGCGTTCCTGCGGCATAACGTAATTGCATTCCGCAGCCCCTGTGGAGAAATGAGCATTACGCTTTATGGTACGGACATCCCGAAGCCCCGATCGTATAAGCTGCAGGGAATTGCTCTTCCATTAAACGCCGCTGCTCAGGAGAAACGTCCTCTATTTTTCGAAGCGTGTTTACCTGTATGTGCGGCCAGCTGGTCGTACCGCCATCATCCCCAAAATGAAATTCGAAAAAAATAACCTGTTCATATTGCAGCTGCAGGATTTGTTTTCCATTTTCTACAACTGTTTCAACCCACATATTCGTGTTCATTTCCACCGTAGGAACAAAACGATTTACGAACGGAATATTTAATATTCCCCCTTGCGCCCCCGTTTTATTTTTGGATGACATCTGGATATGCACGTGGTTTTTTATATTTTCTCCTTTGTTGGCGTCGCGAAGCCTTAAATCAGGCCTTACCGAATAAGGATATAAATGATTGGCAAGTATACGCTGTGTATAAATTTTATTTTCGCCGGGATCATTAATATCGTCAAGTTTTTCGAATACCCAGGCTGGAGGAGGTTCGTCAAGATTTATAGCTTTATCGGTTTCGTTTGCTCCGGCCCCGCCCATAGTTCTGGAAATGGAAAGATGGTCAAATTTCCAGGTTGCCTTACCATGTGGAAATTGCGGTGCTCCTGGTATCAAAAATTCTGAACCATTTGGAACCAGGTCACCCAATAAAGTTATGGTACTGCCATGCGGAATTACGCCACTCCGCGAGATGGAGTAATCCGGTATAAAATAGGGCCCCGTCTGGCCGGCTCCGGGCTTAAGTTCCTTGGCTGCAATAATTTCGTAATAGGGTCGTCCGTGTAAATTTTCCAGCGTTACATATTCTTTTTTACTTTCATCTGGCGAGATCTGGAAAAGCGTTTCGTCCTGGTATCCGCTTTTATATAAATCTTTTTGTGGGTTATCTGGTGATATAGCGTGTATACCCCGGTCTTCTTTAATGCTTTGGGCAGTAGCAGCATGGTTAAATACATCACTGAGCCACAAATACATGCCGTTCTCCTCGTGAATCGGGGTAAATAGTAAAGGGGTTTCCTCGTTTTCTTTGGTCACGGCTTTAATACTCTGCTCGTATTTAATAGCTCCGCAAAATTGTTCACTGCCTCCGCCGCGATTCCTGACCCCGCCAGGAACCAAATTAAATACCAGCTTTTCGATATACTCCTGGCAATCGAAACTATATTTTCCGGGAATGCCTCCTGAATTTGTACCCGGCGAAGGCATAATGGTCGTATGCACACCGGTCCCGATTAACTTTTCATTGCTGTGATCGGCCTTGCTGCTATAGCTAACCCAGGTACCCGCTAATGCGCTCAGAACACCGTAATCTACATTGTTTACTACTGTCTGCAAGTTTTCTACATTAAAAGGCCTTACTGGGTCTTCAATCAACAATTTTGAATATCCCAGCATCAGGTTCTCTAATATACCCTCATCGCCTGCCTGGGCGGTTTTGAATAATGTTTTTGTCTCTATGGCCGCATTTGCAAGCCCTTGAGGTAAATTGGGTTCGGTAAGGTTTTTACGTTTTAGCATAATAAGGTTTATTTAAAAATTAGAAATAGGTGAATTTACAAATTGAGAAGTTAATTGCAGATGTATATCGGCAACTCAAACCAGGCACAAATAAATTTGCGTTTTTTTCAATGGTATAAGGTTTAGCTAGGAAATTATTTGCAGATTCAAAAATGTGATAAAGTTTATTAACAAACATATTAAAATTATTACACTTTATTCCTAAATAATTTATGATTGAAATTTATTTATTTGATGGTTTGATTGTCAAAAATATTTTATCCATCATTAGATATTATGCTATATTTACAATGCACTTTAGCGCCGCCCGCATGCTCTATGCTGCTGCCCGGTGCATAATTTGTTAATATAAAATAACCTTTAACCTATTACCGATGAAATCCAAAATTCGATTAACTTGCAATGGAGCATTGAATATGCTTTAAGAATTTAGTGCCCTAAACCAAAATAAACTTCATCACAATAAAACCACGATTAAAATGGAAAATTATCTTCACGGCTTGCTCGACGAATCGGCAGACCCTGTTATTCAAAAGTATTTGGAATACATACGGACCCGTATTCCCGAGCCCAAAACGAAAAAGAACGTACTTATTATCGGCGCGGGTATGGCAGGGCTGGTGGCTGGCGCCATGCTAAAACAGGCGGGGCATACCGTAACGATAGCTGAGGCCAATACACGCGTCGGCGGCCGCATAAAGACTTTCAGAAATACTGATGAGAAAAAGTATTTTCTGGACGACTCGCTTTATTGCGAGGCCGGCGCGATGAGGATACCTAACATCCACCTGATGGTAGGCGAATATATCAAGCAGCTGGAACTAAAAACCGAGCCTTTTTATTACGTATCGGTAGATAAAGAACAGGCCATTGCCTATAAGAATGGCAGCCGTAAAGACCTGCCGGAGCAGCAGCGCAATTCCCTGTTGTTTTTGAATTACCGCAGGGTGGTACAAAGCGAGTATTATAAAAAAGGAGTGGATGTGAACGCTTTGCTTGATTATCACCTGGAGCCAGGCGCTAACAATTTCGAAAACCAGCGTGCTGACCAGTTGTTTGGCGCCTTAATGACGCCGCTTAAACAATTCCTTGCTCAAAATCCCATCAAAAACTGGCCCGTATTAATTGAGCGTTACGGGAATTACTCGATGATGCGCTTTTTGATGGAATCGTTGTATTCGCAAAATGCGATTGAGATGATTGCAGTGTTACAAAACCTGGAATCGCGCTTAGCCTATGATTTTATCCAGAGCTTTATCGAATCAAACGTCATCAAGGATGACACCGTATTTTGCCAGATCATAGGCGGTACGGACCTGCTGACGACCAGGTTTTTCGAGAAGCATAACCTGCACGAGAATACTTATTTTGATTGTCACGTCACTAAGCTGTGGCTCAATAAGGAAACAGGCAAGGTAAAAGTGACGACCGATAAAGAAAAGGAACATAAAACAAAACATCACCAAAAGGAAGAATATGTGGTGCACGAGGAACGTATTGATCAGCGGGAGTTTGACGAAGTTATTGTTACCATTCCTTTTTCTGCGTTCAGGATGGTACATGTCTGGCCGAAGTTCAGCCAGGAAAAACGGAGGGCCATTCGCGAATTGCATTATGATTCAGCAACGAAAGTGTTGCTGGAATTTAAGGAGCGCTGGTGGGAAGTCGCGCCTTACAATATTGTTGGCGGAGGGACCATTACCGATCTGCCGAACAGGTTTGTTTATTATCCAAGCCAGGACATCGGTAAAAAAGGTAATGGTTTGATCCTGGCCTCCTATTGCTGGTCAGACGAGGCAAGTCGCTGGGATTCGATGTCAGACATCGACAGGTATAACGTCGCGCTCGATAACATCGCGGTAATGCACGCACCGGATGATCTCGATGAGCAAAGACGTATCAAAAAACTCGCCGTTCTTCATACTACTGACGCAGCCAAAAAGAAAGACCAAAGTAACAATGCCGATCCGGGCAATATAATAGGCGGGGCCACACAAAGCTGGATGCAGGATCCATACGCTTTTGGCGAAGCGGCCATATTTAATCCTGGCCAGCTGCATTTGCTTCAGGAGCACATCGTGAAAACGGAATGGGATGGCAAGGCACATTTTGCGGGAGAGCACGCCTCGCTGAAACATGCGTGGATAGAAGGCGCGATAGAATCTGGCATACGTACGGCCCTGGAAGTTAATGAAACACCAGTTTACCTTAATCCCGTATCACGATGACCGGCACAAAGCAAATAACTGTCGCAAAATACCTGCAGCTGCGGCTTGAAGAACTGGGCCTGACCCATTTATTTGGGATAGCCGGCAATTATTCGGCGCCATTTTTAAATACGATCAACGAGGACCCGACATCGAAAATACGGATCGTGGGCGATACCAACGAAATAAACGCCGGTCATTGTGCGGACGCTTATGCCAGGTTAAAGGGTTTTTCGGCAGTAGCGGTCACCTATGGCGTGGGCGCTTTTACATTGCTCAATTCAGTAGCTGGATCATATGTAGAGCATTGCCCGGTACTGGTGATCAATGGCTCACCTACGAACGCCGATCAGATGAAGAGTATCGGCGAAGGTTTGCTGGCATCGCACATGACCGGCGACATGTACAGCAATATCAATGTTTACCGTCATGTCACCGTAGCTGCCGAGTTGATAATGGGCTGCATAGATGCGCCATATAAAATAGACGCGGTACTCAACGCCTGTATCATTTACGGGCGCCCGGTGTACCTGGAAGTTTTTGAAGACGTATGGCGTATGCCCTGCGATGAACCGGCAGTGCCGCTTGCTGTTAAAGGATATAAAGGCTGCACAGAGAATGCGGTAGAAGCAGCGAAAAAGACTGTTGAACTGATCAAAGCGTTCGGCACGCCCATTTTTTGGGCCGGTGAGGAAATTCAGCGCAAGGGGCTGCAGGAAGTGTTCCTGGACCTTGTAAGGGATACCGGTATCGAGTTCACCACATCGATATTGGGTAAATCCCTGGTATCCGAAAATCACCCGAAATTCCGGGGCGTGTTTAATGGCAACGCATCGCCGAAGGACGTACAGGAACGTTTTAAAAGTGCGGGCGTTAAAATTGGCCTCGGTGCCTGGACGACCGGAAAAAACCTCGGAGGTTTCAACATCTGGGGTGAGCATACCGTGCTGGCCAATCATTCGTCGGTGAGGATAGGTGCGCAATTCGAGCCGAATGTTTCGCTTCGGGATTTTATGGTCGAATTGCGTAAGCAGTTAAAAGGCACCGACTTTAAACCGCATCACATGTACAGCAAGGTTAACGCGTCGACCTTTGTTGCGGACTTACCAAAAACTGGTGAAACCACACCTGTTACTTTTGACCGTTTTTTTGCCAGGATGAATAAGTATATTACCAAAGAACATGTGGTAATATCTGATGCCGGTTTTGCTTTGCTCGGCGCGCAGGGCCTGCATATTGCTGAAGCGAACGGGTTTGTCGCGCAGGCTTCGTGGCTGTCTATCGGTTATTCCGTTCCGGCGGCTACTGGAGTGAAATGCGCAAGGCCCGATAAACGGGCAGTGGTTTTTGTCGGTGACGGCGCTTTCCAGGAAACCTGCCAGGCCATCAGCACACAAAACAGGTTGAAGCACGATACCATTGTCTTTGTGCTGGATAATACCATATACGGTATCGAGCAGATGCTGACCAATCCTAACCCGTTCAGGGGAGATAAGAAGATCGATTACCCCATGAAGGACATGAATGATGTTTACATTTACAACGACATGCACCGCTGGAAATATGCCAGGCTCGTTGACGTTTTCGGCGGTAAAGGCTTCGAGGTAACGACGATGGATGACTTGGAAAAGGTGATTAAACAATTGGACACCATTAAAGAAAACGTAATTGTACACGTTCATTTGCCCAAAGTTGATATCCCTGAATCTATCGCGTATAAAAACGCGAAGCCTGGGGAAGATGAGATATTGAATCCCAAATGGTCGTTATGCGGGTAATACAGATATTCAGAACGGCCCTGCAGATTTGCGGGGCCGTTTTATGGACGCATAAAGTATCCGTTAAAAAATATAAAGCGTTTTTTTAGCACAGTAACATCCCAAGCCGGTACAATTGAACAAAAATACGCGCCCCTTGCGCTAAGGGAAGAGCCGTTCCCCATTTATACATGAGGTCGCCAAATGTATCCCCTGCCGTAATTTTATTCAATAATGGCGCTAATTCAACCTGGTCGAGGTACGCTATTTCCCTTTCCAGGCACGGATGGTCAACAGCCATCTTCAGTTCCAGCCTGTCGTCGACGATACATGGTCTTTTTATAAAAGTCAGTTCCGGTGAAACTTTCACCTGCCGGTACCAAAGCGACTCCAGGGTTTGTATAGCTTCGGTACGCGCTGCCGGCTTTGCCCTGACATTCCTTGGGCTTACTTCAAGGTGAGCTTTCAGGCGCGCTTGCAAAGATGTTGTATTCGCTGACAGAATAATACTTTCGGCTGACCTGGATTTCCAAAAAGAAAGTTCCTTAGCAGGCCATGCCAGTTTATAGTAGCCGGCGGTCCATTTTACATGGGTGGATATTGCTTCGATCAGGATATTTTCGTAAAATGACCTGGCCATTTCCGGCTCACCACCCGATAAAACGGTATTGACCGCGATGGCAGCCTGCAAGGAAACACGCATTGCTTTTTCCACCCCGGTCGACGATAAGGGATCCAGGGTAAACGCAGTTTCTCCAAGCCTGATGTAATTATCTTCCCAAGGCGTATTGTGGCAATAGTGATCCACTTTGCAGGTTTGAATATGCTTTGCAGAAAGACTTGTTGCAACAGACTTAAAGAGTTGTGAATCTTTCACAAAACCGCAAAGTAAATCGTAAGGGCGTTTTATCTTAACTGATAGCGTATCGGCAAATGCCATTACCCGGAATTGTTTAGCGGAAACCGGCGCTCCCCAAAGCCATCCATTATCTAATGCTTCAATTAAAGTTTGATTTTGAAAGGCCCCAGCGTTAACCTGCGTCCAAACGGCGATAGACTCAGGTGCAGTTACAATCTTGTTTTTAATAGGTACGCCCTTACGGCCGCGCGCATCCAAAATGAGCTTAGCTGATATTGTTATTATTTTTCCATCAATAACGACCTGGATTTGCCAGCGTTCCTCCGTCTTTCTGCAGGTTTTGATCTCAGCAGGTTGCAGCAAATACAGCCTCCGGCTTACAGCCAGGTTAATCAGGTCCATATCCAGCTGTCCCCTGTCAACCATCAAACCGGGGCCCCGCTGTTCCGGAGTGATGGTTTGCACAAATTGGCTCTCCCAGATAACAGATGCCTGCAAACCAGGAAAATACCCGTCATCCTTTAATAAATGACCTGCTTTTAAATAGTTGAAAACATTCCAGGTGCCCGGTGAAAGAGACTCCCCTATTTGCGTTCTCGGGAAAACCTCCCGCTCTACCAGGGCAACTTTACGCCCCATATCCAAAAGCCGGAGCGCGGCGCAGGTACCCGCAGGTCCGCCGCCCAAAACAAGCACATCAAAATCTAAATCTTTGTTCATTGGCCGTAAACAACTCAATTAAACCAACCAGGCGCCATCCTTGAAAGGCGTTCATGAGCCTGCAAGGTATAATGCAGCCAGCCCCTGATATAATCACAGGCATTCCTGCCCTTTTCCAAAACCTCGTGGTGGCAACCGCCTCCGCACAAGTAACGCGCCCAGCATTGGTTGCAAGGCTGCTGTTGATGGACATGGCGCGAAGCCAGCCAATTGTTTTGAAGCAAAGGATCAACACCACCGGCTATATCGCCCATTTTTCCCGCGGGCTCATTTACAAAGCGATGGCATGCGGCAAGGTCGCCGTCGGCAGATACGCCCATGTAACCCGCGCCGGCGCCGCAAGGATATGGCCTGTGTGTACCTTTGTCAATTTCCTTTAATGCGTTTACCATGTTCAGAAACGGGTAACGCGTCTTTTTTAATACATTTTCCTCGAATTTCAAACCGCAAGCTATCATCCCGGCAAGCATTTCTTTCATGTCGGCTTCGCTCATTTCTTTCGTGCCGCTGCTTGACCGGAGCAGAGGAGAAAAACCGATGCTGTGAAAGCCCATATCAACAAAAGCGTCCAGGGTTCCCGGCAGGTCCAGGTTATCCGGCGTAACCGTAACCCTGGCCGAAACCTGCATTTTTCTTTGCGCTTCAAGCAAGGGCTTGATATTTTCCATTATCCTTTCGTAACTACCCGCGCCTCCTTTCATCGGCCTCAGCAGGTCATGCTGTTCTTTCAGGCCATCCAGGCTTACCGTCACGGAAAATCCGTATTGCTCAAAAAAAACGGCATCATCAGCGGTCAGCAAGGTTCCGTTGGTGGTTACAGAAAAACCGATATTGATATTTTCAGCGAATGCTTTCTCATATGCATAGGCCGTAGCTTCCCGCAGTGCTTTGCGGTTAATAAGCGGTTCACCGCCTAAAAAAGTTAGCTGAGCTTTATCTCCTTCTTTATGGCTTTTCAGCAGCAGGTCGATGGATTTTTTTGCCGTTTCCAGCGGCATATTTTTCATCGGCCCGCCAAAGTCCCCCTGGTCGGCATAACAATACGAACAACCCATATTGCACTTTTGCGCGATAGCCAGGGATATGGCATGCACCGCCGGACTTTGCAAAGGCTCATCAGTGATCATTGCGGGCGTATCCAGGCCAAGGGCAACTAACTCCGCGGAGATGCCCGGTTCATTTCTGTTATCCAGCATCCCTTTCAAGCGCTGCGCAATTTCCGGTGAAATTCTGTACAGGCGGCTGCCATTGGGCACCAGTAATTGCGTCCCGCTTGCGCCAGGTACCAGGTGAATTTGGGGAGATCGCGGCCGGGAATGTACGGCGATCTGGCCGGTGAGCTTTTCCGCTACTTCAAAAAGGTTATTGGCTGGTGCGTTCGTTATCAAAGCAAAGAATTTAGATTATTGACCGGAATCAGTGGCATCTTTCCCCCTGACTAAAAAGCTTAGCTCTCCCTCCCAGTTACGAAACAGGTCATCATAGCTTAGTAACCGCGTATCTGTCCGGTTATCGGGGATATATTCCCCCGTACGCTTTTTCGCCATCCAGCTGTCGCCACTGCTTAAACCTTTATCATTAGGCTCCACATTTACAAAGTCAGGGCGGCTTGCCGCCCAGTAGTAACAGGCACATTCCCGGTAATCGTTCTGCCATGGAGCGCAAAGACCCTGTGTCATTTCTCCGGGCTTTATCACTTCGTCTGAGAACACAGCCGTATTGCCTTCGAAAATGCGGTTAACCGTTAAAGTAACTTCCTGGTATTTATCTTTATGTTTCTTCAGCTCTTCTTTGGTAACAACCACTTCATAAAATGCCTCCTCCTTTGTAAAATGACAAGTTACGTGTTGCCCTTGTTTCTGAAGGACGTTCGCCATGTTGTTTGACCATTCCATAAATGAGGAGGCATTAGGGTTCGACGTACTTACCAACGTTGGATAGGCAGGCTGCTGATCCGGGAAAGTCGGGCCGGTGGTTACCACCATCGTAGGCTCACCATCGATCGCCACCAGCCTGCGATGCCACAGGTGTTCATACCCGGGGTCTGTTTCAATAACGTAGTTATTATTTTCAATCAAAACTATCTCTTTAAAGGCCCGGCGCCAAAGGTTCCTGAAATCAAGCTCAAGGCCAGGGAAACAATTGGAGATCGCCGTTCTGGGCAATACAGAATAGGGATTTCCGGCGCCCCGGTAGTGTAATTGTGCAGTCAGGTTAGCAGCGGTTATAGCGTTTTCATTTTCTTTGGCTTTAGCCGGAGACTCCAATGGAGCGATTTGAAACATCGCCGATGCGGCTGCTTTTACCACAGCACTGATCATCCTTCGGGTCAGGCAAAGCGACCTGCCGTCAGCGCCCCTCATTAACGCAGGCATCTTTCTTAGTGCCTGCGACGAAAGGTCGCCAATTTCTTCAGGTCTGCGCAGCGCCTCAGCGAACCATGGAGCAGCACCCGTGCTTAAACCGCCGAATACCCTTTCATGAAGGGCGCGCAACGCCAGGTTATCCACGATAGAACCGGCCATGATAGGTTCATAATAACGGCCAAAGTCGTTCGTGTTTTGTCTTACCATAGTACTGGCAGTGTTTAGTTGCCCGTTTACCATGTTGCCGTTCATAACTGTGGTGTTCATCAGCCGGATAGTTTCCAGTGCCCTTCTTACAATGTCTTCTGCTTCCACAATGGAAACTTCTCCATCCATATCCGGGCCATAAAGAATTTGCTCCAGTTCATCACTCACTACTCTGATAGGTAAGGTATCGGGAGCAAAAGCAGGCGGCCCCGCGCTGATATGGGCACGGGCTCTTAGCTCTTTACCGTTTTTGCCTTTAAGTTTAACCGCGACAAAACCGTCGCACTCATCATCCAGGTAGCCCCAACTGATCCGGTTGCCCTCATCATCGTTATATCCCGCAAAAATCTGGGCCGGCATCGTATAGGTCGGCTGTGTTGCCCCCAATTCCTTATAATTGAACCAGCCATGCTTTTTGTTATAAATCAATTGATCTTCGTTCTCTACGATAGGGTCCGGAACGGGTGCCTGCCCCTGAGCCGGGATACGTTCCAAACTGGACACATATACTCTACCGGCCGCAGGCGTGAACCTTAACCTGATCTGTGGAAATTCCGCTGTGGGCGCTATAAATTGAACTGTACCCAAAGGAAGCGTCTTACCTTTAAGAAAGTTCGGACAAACGCCGTTAAGATCATGGATAATGTGATCACGGATGTTAACAGCCTTTGCATAAATTTTATCGCCATCGTCATTAGTCCTTCTGAACAGCTTGATGTTACCCACTTCAGCCTCCCAACTAATATCTTCCAGTTTATGACCCGCGTCTTTAAGCAGGTCTAAAGTAAGTGGCACGAGTTTATCGCCGCTTTTATCTGTGGTAGCGAAAACCTCAAGAAACGGTGCTACCGGCCTTATCCTTCCGGCTTTAGGGGCCAGGTTTTCCACATCTTTGAACCTGATATTTTCAGGTTGGTGTGCCGTTAATTCGCCATTAAAAGGGTTTACCGTAAACGACTGTTCGGGTACAATGGTACGAAAGTCAAGGGGCTTATCCTGCCGGACCTGCAAGTCGAAGGCCATAAGGGGATTAACAGAAGAACCAAGGCGCCCGATTGCCATTGGAGGAAGAATACGTATCGATAAAATTTCCATGACTTAGGTTTTTTAGTTATTATTTGCCTGGGTTAGTTTCACAATGATCTGCATCAGCTTATCATCTGATTCGAGCAGCGACTGCAGGTACCTGAGGTTATTTTCTGATTTTACAAAAGGCAACAAATCATCCACGATGGTCTTACTGGCCTCCAGCAAATTCTGGTGTTCCCGCCACCGGTTATGTTCCACCATAGGCATGTTAAGTGTATAAGGTATGGTGAACGGAGGGCCGGCATTCTTGCCTCCTTTGCCGCCAGGGTTGAGCGGGAGCTGCACCATCACGTTAGAAATACTGCGAAGATTGTACATTTCCCCAAAAGTTGCATTTATAATAGTTGCCCTTGGCGAAACTGCACCGCTGTTATTAAACCCATCGTCAAGTAAAAAGCTGTGCGCCAGATAATTCAGCAGCATACGGTAACGCACATTAAGCAGGTGCCCCCATGCCCGTGATTCCGGGTTAGCGATCGCATCCTGCTCATAGTCGGTACCTGTTTTTATGGACGGTAATGGATTGCCTTGTTCATCTTTCCCGGGTATAAAAGGGTTTACCGCTACATTGCGGGACGCTTTGAAGGTTGGCTCTTTTTCCAGTATTTCCTGTAATTTTTCAAAAATTGAAAGAAAGCGTTCGAAATGTGAGGGAGCATTCGGATCTTTTATTTTTGTCGGGGCTTCGCCTTGTTCTGATATCTCCTGTAAGGCCGCAAATACGTCGTCCCTGCAAGTCAAAGGCAAAACCAGCACATCCGGCACCCCTCGTGGGCCGTGCGGCGCTGCTCCGCGGTTGCCGTCAACATAGCCCCGTCCCCATTCGTCAAATTTAGCCTGGTAGGGAAATGAATTTGCCTGGAACAACTCGTCAGGGATAAGTTCCGTATCATTCACGATGTCCATCATTACTTTAAACAGCGCACCTACGCGGTGCGGATCGTCCGCCTGTGCGTGAACAAGCCTTTTTACTTCCTTTGATACCGGGCTATCCAAATCGATCCAGCCCTCCGGCGATTCCGCATATACATATTTCGCCAGGGATTTGAGTGTCAATGGCTCCAGTTTAAATGGAAACGGGTAAAAAGGCGTATCCCACGGGTAGTCGCTGCGGCCGAAGTTTAAAGGCGCCCCAATCACCTTCAGTATATTTTGAACCGAAATAAAATGCCCCATCTCCTCTTTTGCAATTCCAAGAATAACCTCCTGCCATTTTCGCACCAGCTCCCGGTGTCGCTCCGGCACCTGTTCTCCCCCAAGACTATAACCCGCATATAGGTATTGCAACATTAACCCATGCTCGATTTCTGCGTTGATATAGAGTAAAAATGCAAGGTAATCCTTCGCATTAAACTCGTAAGGAATTTCAACTTTTGCGTTTGTTTTATCGTCCAGCCGGGAAGCGGCAAGGGCATTTGGGGAAATCTGCTTTAACCTGGCTGTTTTAGCTTTTTCAAATACAGGTTTAAGAAAACGTTCGAAGTTGTTCTGCATGGCGTATGAAATAAGGTTCAGATAAAACGACGGGAGAAAATGGCTTTCCCTATCTTTTGCTAAAAGTAAGGATTAAATCAATTGTTTAACAAAATATTTTATGAATAATATTATTATCCGGCGGTAAAATAGTCCTGGCTAAAACAATTCATTTTAAAAATCTTAACAATCCAAAAAATAATTTCAGTTATCTACCACCAGGCAGATCTGTCAACTCCAGCTATCGACGGGTAATATATGCTGAGGCACAGGTTTAAAAACGTATTAATATATCGTTAAATTTGGATGACAATAATAAATTCACCAAATCAGCGAGTTCCTCTTTTGGTTGTAATCCGGCAGAATCCAGCGCTTGACGCGACCGGCGCATTTGAAATATTTCCAGCAGACAAACATTTGTCTAAAGCGAAACCTGTATCATCTGCGTGGATATACGTATTAAGCAGGTCATAAGTAGAACTTCACACAAAACCGCCTCCGTATGTTTCCGGCAACACAAAATTTTTGAGGCACGCGTACCCGTTTGAAAACAGAAGAACAAAAAACGATGAGGCCGGAAAAAATGTCTTGGAATATGGCCCTGCAATCAGATTTCCCCGGCTTGCCTGGTGGATCCTCGTAATATCAAATCCGGTTGTATGATCACTTTACTCAGGTCCTTTAATCTTACCTTATTTTCAAGCTTGTCTAAAAGCGTTTTGAAGAGCTGCTTGGCCATTTCATCTATGGGCTGTGCGATGGCACTTATCGGCGGATTGAAAATATTGAATACATCGTGGTCATCAAAAGCGATAACCGAAACGTCGCGGGGGATATTCAGCCCGGCCTCGTTGATAGCTTTGATACCACTCAATGCCAGGTAATTGGTTGCAAATATTATCGCATCAATGTCGGAATTTTCTTTCAGGAATTGCACGGATTGAGCAATAGTGGTTTCCTGGTCATTTTCAAAAGGTATTTTAAAAACGACCGGCTTTAACTTGTTCTTCTTTATAGCGTCGAGATAGCCGGTTTGGCGTTCAAGCATCTGTGTTTGCCCGGAGTTCAGTGTAAAAAGCGCGATGCTTTTTGCATCGGTTCCAGCCAAAAACTCAACGGCATCATAAGTACCGCGGTAGTTATCCAGGCCGACATAATCTGTAGGAGTGTCCGGAAAAAAACGGTCGAAAAGTACTACCGGCAGGTTATCATTCAGCAGCGATTTTATTTCATCTTCAATACCGGCAGGCGGGGTAATTATGTAGCCGTCCACGTGCCTTGCCCTTAAAAGGTTTATCAGCTCCCTGGTTTTCCCGGGGTCATTTTCAGTACTGCAATAGATTATCTTATAGCCATTTTTATAAGCCAGTGCCTCCAGGTGAAAAGCGATATGCGAGAAAAAGTAATCCGATATCTTTTCGACCAGCAGGCATATCATTTTAGTTTTGCCGGTGCTCAGGCTTTTGGCCAGTTCATTCGGCCTGTAACCTTTTTCCTTTACAAATTTCAACACGCGCTGGGTCAATTCCTCGCTAATCCGCTTTTCCCTCGCCTTACCGTTTAAAATAAACGAAACGGTTGACTTAGCAACATTCAGTTGATTAGCAATATCGTTAATTGACATTTTCTTTTTCATGCAGCGAATATGTTTAGCTCAAATAGTTCTTAGAGTAAATATAAACTATTTGAATTAATTGCTTCAGGTTGGTTTACCGGACTGTTAAATTGATAGTTTAATGGGGCAATTTAGCTTAATTTTTTTAAATAAAATTTTTGCGTTTGCAAAACCGGTTTTATTATTTATAATTGCAATGCAGAAATGGAGAAATAGCCTGCTGCCAGTTTATAAACCAGTACCTGTTTACCGTAAAATATTTTCCAGGGAGATAAATACCCATAATCGTATCTTGTTGTTTATTAGTTATTTATAAACATAAATAATGAATAATGACCAGTACAGTAAAAATATACCATGCCTGATGAACAAACAGCCAGCTTGAATGTGCTAACTGCCGATATAGGCGGTTCGCACATTACGGCGGGCATTTACGATTCCAAAACCGGTTTTATCCTATCCGAAACCCTTACCCGGGCTGAAGTTGCCAGTAAAGGAAGTGCTGACGAGATACTCACGGCATGGTCTGGTTGCCTTAGGAAGGCATTAAGCAACAGCTCTACGGCGGTTGCCGGGCTAACCCTTGCCATGCCGGGTCCTTTCGATTACAAAAACGGAATATCACGGATAAAAGGCCTCAATAAATACGAGTCGATATTCGGGATGAACATCAGAGAATATTTAGCCGGGGCTTTGGGGATAGTAGCACAGCGTATTTTATTCAGAAATGACGCGGAATCAACTATCGCCGGTGAGGCACTATCAGGCGCCGGCAGGCATAATAGGAAAGTGATGGGAATAACGCTTGGTACCGGTTTCGGGTCGGCGTTTGCAGATCATTCGATTACTAAAGACCTTAATTTTGGCAGCGATAAATACCGGGATAGCATTGCCGACGACTATTTTTCTACCCGCTGGTTTGTGCGACGCTATAAGGAATTGTCTGGAAAGAACCTTTCAGACGGGGTGCGCGAACTGGCTTCCTTGTCCGCTGAAGACAACGTCAGTAAGCAAATATTCAGGGAGTTTACTGATAATATTTCTGAATTTCTTGCCACGCGCATTGAAACTTACCGGCCTGATGCGTTGATTATTTGCGGAAACATTGCTAAAGCGTCGAAGCTATTTCTGCCCCAACTCAAAGAAAAAACAAATACCATCGCCATTGAATTGGCCGAACTTGGCGAAAATGCGCCGCTTATAGGTGCGGCATCCATCATTAAAAATTATATTACCGACTAAAATAAATCCTGGAAACCAAAACAACCCACCAGCCATGCAAAAAGCAGCCTTTATCGAGAAAAAGTACATTGCCATTTTCATTTCTGTAACCTCGCTATTTTTAATGTGGGGCGTACTGCACGCCATGAGCGATGTGCTTAATAAATACTTCCAGGGCGCACTAAATGTCTCCAAATCACAATCGGGGCTTATACAATTATCGGTTTTTGGGGCTTATGCGGTTATGAGCTGGCCCGCAGGATATTTTCTAAAGAAGTTCGGCTATAAGCCGGGCGTTTTATTGGGGCTTGCCTTATTTGCCTGTGGTATTTTCCTGTTTATTCCTGCTGCAAATGCGGTTTCGTTCAGCTTTTTCAGGATAGCGCTTTTTGTGATGGGCTGCGGCATGGCCACGCTCGAGACTGTTGCCCACCCCTTCTCGGCCTCACTGGGCGACCAGCGTACCAGCGACCTGCGCGTTAACTTTTCGCAGACTTTCAATGCCGTTGGCGCCATTTGCGGGCCGCTTATTGCCTCCTGGTTTTTATTCCACGGCCTGGATAAAGCATCCACGGATATGTCAGCGGTTAAGTCACTTTATATCGGCATAGGCTGTGTTATAATGCTTTTATTTATCATTTTCCTGTTTATTAGGGTTCCTGCGCTAACCGATCCGCATGCAGTTACTACTGCAGATGACGTCGCCGCGCTTAACGTAGACTTGGCACCCGGCAAAAAACTTTACCAGCACAGGCACTTCAGGTGGGCGGTAGCAGCGCAGTTTTTTAATGTTGCGGCACAGGGCGGCACCTGGGCATTCTTTATCAATTACGGGCACGATGTGATGGGCTTCAGCGATTCGGTGGCAAGTAACTACATGAGCTTATTTATGGTGATGATGGCATTGGGGCGTGTTGTAGGCACCTCGCTGATGAAGTTTATCGCACCTAGTAAACTGCTGGCCACATTTGCTACCGGCAGTATTATTATGTGCCTCATAGTAGCACAGGCCTGGGGATGGACGTCTTATATCGCCCTGATGATGATTAATTTCTTTTTCAGCATTATGTTCCCTACCATATTCAGCCTCGGCCTTAAAAACCTTGGGAAACACACACAGCAGGCATCATCATTTATATCTATGGGGGTTGTAGGCGGCGCATTTTTCCCTTTGTTAATGGGCCTGGTAGCCAACCACAGCGTGCCGCATGCTTACTATCTTCCTATAGTTTGCTATGTAGTTATCTTCTTATTCGCATTTAAATTTTACAAGGTAAAACAATAAAAATCACTTTAAAGTATAATATGAGGCCGTATCTGTTACGGCCTTTTTTATTGTACCTAAAAGGCTTGTGAAAATTTATTTGCAAAACCGGTTTTATTGCTTAATATTGTTAAAAATTAATAAAACCGGTTTTGCAATCCATAACCGGACTATTACCAATTGTAGTACCTAAGAATAAACTTAATGCAAACAACATTTACCAAGCTGATAGCGGCCTTAGCCTGCGTTCTGTTTTTTAATATTGCGGTTGCCCAAACCGTTCAACCAAATAAGCTCCCTTCATGGGCATTCGGTGGATTTGTGCGGCCGGTAAGCGTCAATCCTATCATTTCTCCAAAAACTGATGCTAAGTTTTTAGACCCGATGTCCGGCAAGCAAGTAGGCTGGGAAGCATTTTATACCTTCAACCCTGCGGCTGCAGTAAAAAACGGAAAGGTTGTGGTACTTTATCGCTCGGAAGATATGACCGGCGACTCGATAGGCACCCGTACCTCCCGCATCGGTTACGCCGAAAGTGCCGACGGCCTTTCATTTAAAAGAAAAACGACGCCGGTTGTATATCCGGGCAACGATAGCCAGAAAGAATTTGAATGGCCGGGTGGCTGTGAAGACCCGCGCGTAGCCGTAACAGAGAACGGCACCTATGTAATGTTTTATACCCAATGGAACCGTAAAGTACCGCGCCTGGGAGTTGCAACCTCAAAAGATTTAGTTACCTGGGTTAAACACGGCCCTATCTTCAGAAAATTTTACAACGGCAGGTTCGCCAATGAGCCCAATAAATCTGCATCTATCATTACAAAGCTAAAAGGCGAAAAGCAGGTGATTGCCAAAATAAACGGTAAATACTGGCTTTACTGGGGCGAGCAACATGTATTTGCAGCTACATCAACCAATTTGGTTGACTGGAAACCACTAGTGGATGATAAAGGCGAGCTAAAATGGCTGATATCTCCCCGTAAAGACCATTTTGACAGCGACCTTACCGAATGCGGTCCGCCGGCACTAATGACCAGCAAAGGCATCATCCTTTTTTATAACGGAAAAAACCATCCGGGCGATGGCGGCGATAAACGCTTTAACGGCAACTCGTACTGCGCGGGGCAAGTATTGTTTTCGCTTAAAGATCCAACCAAAGCTATCGCCAGGCTTGATATGCCATTTTTACGGCCGATGGAACCTTTTGAAAAAAGCGGCCAATATGTAAACGGAACAGTATTTATAGAGGGAATGGCCTACCTGCACCATAAGTGGTTCCTGTATTATGGCTGCGCCGATTCGCGCGTTGGAGTTGCCGTTTATAACCCGGCACACCCGGCACCGCCCGACCCGTTACCGGCGAATTAATATAACCTGAAAAGCTTTTTTATTAAACTTTAATACGCTCCAAAACAAGCGTAAACGGAGGCTTCTTTACCTGAAAAAATAAAAACGATATAAAATCAATGAAACCCACTACGCAAAAACCTAAAAGAGAAGAAAGGGAAACCCTTATGAAATAAGCTTACAATTCCTTTTACCGATAGCAAACTGATTCAAATCTCCGCTATCGCCCGGCCAGGCATTCATGCTCTGGCAATACCTAAGTTCATTTTAAACAATTACCTTAATAATTAAGCATATGAAAAAAACTTATAGTTATTTCATTAACCGCAGACATAAAGGGTTTCGTTTAGGCGCCAGGTTTACTTGTG
>JAZJZL010000135.1:3452-3848 GCA_040389845.1 Bacteroidota bacterium | reverse complement strand
CAGCTCCACGGTTTCCTGGCTTACCTGATGAAGTGCGCAATAAGCGGAAACCATTATACCATTTTTGGCTACAAGGGCAAACAGGTAAGGGACAATATCCATAGCTACGACCTGGTAAACATGTTCTGGAATTTTTACCAGAATCCAAGGCAAGGTGAAGTTTACAACGCAGGTGGCGGAAGGTTTGCCAATTGCAGCATGCTGGAAGCTATTGACTGGTGCGAAAAAATAAGCGGCAAAAAAATAAGTTACAGTTACAGCGATACCAACCGCATTGGCGATCATATCTGGTATATCAGTGATGTAAATAAATTTAAAAAACATTACCCGGAATGGAACTGGAAATTTAACCTGGAATCGACATTGATTGAAATGCACGATAAGATGAATGAGAGA
>JAZJZL010000135.1:0-3442 GCA_040389845.1 Bacteroidota bacterium | reverse complement strand
ATAAGTATGAATTATGAATTATGAAAAAAGAAGGAAGAATGTATTTTTCATACCTCAACCTCATTATTCATAAATAGAAATTTCATACCTCATCATTCATACTTCATAATTAAAAAAATATGAATTACGAAAGAATATACGCTTACCGTTTTAAGGGGATTGACCGGGAAAAGAAATTATCTACCTGGAAAATAATTGCTGAGTTTATGTTTAAGAAACTTGGTAATCCTGCATCTGTAATGGATCCGGCCGCGGGCGACTGTGAGTTTATAAACCAGGTGCCGGCCGGCGAAAGGTGGGCGGTTGATATGGGTGAACATACCAGGAGGGCCGCGCAGGCTGGTGTTAAAGTACTTATTGGCGATAACCTGGAAGTGGAACTGCCCAAAGATTATTTTGGCGGCGTATATGTATCCAACTTTTTAGAACACTTGCATAGCCAGGAGCAGGTAGCGCACTTTTTGGAACGCATGTATGCAAGCATTAAGCCGGGTGGCCGAATAGCCATAATGGGACCTAATTTTAAGTACTGCTCAAAAAACTATTTCGATTTTGCCGATCATACAGTGATATTAACCGAGCTGGGTTTGGCCGAACATTTATACGGTGCCGGATTCGAGATCCTGGAGAACCATCCCAAATTTTTACCCCTATCTTTCAGGGGCAGGATTCCGGTAACCGACTTCCTGGTTAAAATGTATTTTCAATTACCCTTTGCCTGGAGCATCATGGGTAAACAGTTCTTATTGATTGCCCAGAAGCCCGTTACCAAGCAATGAAATTAAGTATTGTTATTCCGGCTCATAATGAAGAATTGGGTGTAACAGAAACACTGCAACTACTGTATTCCAAACTAAAGCAAAACGAGATCCCGCATGAAATTGTGGTGATCAACGATAACTCGCGCGACAATACACTTGAAGTACTAACCCGGCTTCAGCAGGAAATTGATACATTGGTGGTATATACCAATACCGGTCCCAATGGTTATGGTTATGCCGTTCGTTTAGGCCTGGAAAAATTTACGGGCGATTGCGTTGCAGTAATGATGGCAGATCTTTCGGATTCGCCGGATGACCTGATCCTGTTTTACCACAAATTACAGGAAGGCTATGATTGCGTATTTGGCACACGATGGAGCAAGGGTGGCAAAGTGTATGATTACCCTTCGCATAAACTATTCCTCAACCGTTTATTTAATAATATCGTGCGCATGATGTTTGGCATCAAATACAATGATGTAACCAATGCATTTAAACTGTTCAGGAAAGAAACGATAGAAGGCATTCAGCCTTTATTATCACCCCACTTTAACCTTACGGTTGAACTGCCTTTAAAGGCCATCATCAGGGGTTACACGTATGCCGTAGTTCCCAATAGCTGGACAAACCGGAAGCATGGGGTAAGCAAATTAAAGATCAGGGAAATGGGCAGCCGTTACTTTTTTATCCTGTTGTATTGCCTGATAGAAAAGTCGTTTGCGCGGGGCGATTTTAAAAAGAAGTGGGATTAAGAGTCCGTCTATAAGGTCCTCTCGCAGCGTTATGCACATCCCTAAAAATGCTCATCTCGTTTGGGAACGAGACTGCGCTTTTTGGGGATGTGCATGCATCGCGAGAGAACATTATAGATCAGACTCTCGAGTCAGTAGACTGATATCAATTAAAGCGCGGTTTGAACGCAAACACATCAAAAAATATTTAATGATTTTGCCTGATTTTTGGGTATGACTCAAATTGAAAATCGTGAGCCTGCTCCCATTCGCGCACGGCGTCCAGGTCAAAGGAAGTTTCAATAACATGAGCGGCCGTATCACCGTCACCTGCATCTTCATCATCTTTAGCCTTTATGATAACAGGCACTAAAGGAATCTTGTTAGCGATTGCTTCGCTGGCAATTTGCTCTCCGTTTACGATAAATAAATCTTTGCCAAGTTTAAGCACTTCTATCATGCCCGTTTGCTGAGCCGCATTTGGAGTTTGTCTTAATTCACCGGCTGCCCTATTTTTTGCGGGGTATAATGAGCGCGGAGATACCCAGTATTTATTTAAGGGTGTACCGGCAGCCTGCTCCGAATACAATTTTAAGATAAGGTTTGAAATATCTTCAATACCCGGGATGGAGGTATCGATTACCAGGTCGAAATTATTTAAGTCGCCGCAATCAACGCCATACTTGGCCTTAAACCGCTTGTCTTCTGCAGCCCTGCGTTCAAGCAGGTTGAGCGATTTTTCGTAGGCATCTTCAATAATGGGTTCGTTGTTGCGGTGGCTATCAGCAATTACCCTGTTTGCGGCGGTGAGCGGATTAACGGTAAGGTAAATTTTAAACGAGTTGCGGATAAAGTGCCAGGCCATTCTCGAATCAATTACAAAAGAATCGGCCGAATCATTTAATGCTATTACCAGGTCATCAATATGCTTATCAATATCACCATTTTTTTCGGAGAAATAATTTAGCTCCAGGGTATCCATTCCCTTTTCTCTGGCAATTTGTCGTTGTATGGTTCCCGTTGAAAAGTATTTATAGTTGAGCGCCTGGCAAAGGGCTTTTGCAATGGTGCTCTTGCCGCTTCCTAAGTCTCCGGTAATGGTAATGTTCAAATTGGGCATGTCTGTTTTTTTTGGGAAGGCAAAGATACAATTTGTTGGCGCATTTGGACTGCAAAAATGCCCGGCTAATTTGCCCGGGTCTTTCACTTATCAGGCAATTGCTGATGCTTTACAAGAAAGCCACCCCTTACATCGGTACTCCTTAAACCAACAGAATCGATAAAATAATAAGAAGCGGGAAACTGGTCCCAGCAACTATTATTATTGCGTGTGATATAAGCCGGGAAACCATCGATTGAAATTTGTTGCAGGCTTATATGCGGATAGGGTTGAGGAACGAGCAACGAAGCAACTAACGATCCGCTTTTAATTTGTCGGTACAACAGGGTAAGTGTTAAAATAACGGTCATAACCAATAAGGCAGTTTTGGCACATGTTGCGATAACTTCGCGCACGCGATCGCCCAGTAAGGGGGCAAAGGTTGCCAATGTAAGTGCAAAGGTTGAAACCATATAGGGAAACAAAAAACGGGGATGGGGTCCGTTTAAAAAGATGGCAGCAAAACCAAGTTGTAAAAACAAGAAAGGCCAGATAAATTGTTTTTGTCCGATGCAGCGCCACAGCATAATTGGAATGCTTATTACATAGGCAATTACCAATGACCTGTTAAACAAATCAAGTTGGGCAAACCATAACGGCATCCATTGCGAAATGCTCATCGCCCTGGTAAGGTAAATATCCTGGCCGGGCACCTTACCCCAACTGCTCAGCACTATTTTATCAAACTCAAAAAAGGATGCCGGCACCTTCCAGTCAACATTAAATAAATCGATCTGGTTAAAGGGATATAATAAGTAACCGCAGGCAAGCACATTTCCGATAAACCAGGG
>JAZJZL010000134.1:6164-9158 GCA_040389845.1 Bacteroidota bacterium | reverse complement strand
ATAACGTGGTTTACGCGCAGATGGGCCGTGGAAAAACGGAACGGATAATTGCCCAGGCGTTATCGTCAATTGCTGCTACTCTCGCTAAAATGGCTATGGATCAGGCCATGTATCTGAGCCAGAATTTTGCTTTTGTGAGTTATCCTGACACCCTCACTACGGGCAGCAGTATTATGCCGCATAAAAAGAATCCGGATGTTTGGGAAATTATGCGCGGCAAATGTAACCGCCTGCAAGCCCTGCCAACCGATGTGGCCATGATGACCACTAACCTGCCATCGGGCTATCACCGCGAATTGCAGTTGCTTAAAGAATTGCTGTTCCCTGCTTTTGCCGACATTAAAGACTGCCTGCACATGGCAACCTTTATGCTGCAGAACATCAGCGTAAATACCGATATACTAAACGACCCTAAATATGCGTACCTTTTTAGCGTCGAGGAGGTAAACCGTATGGTATTAAACGGTACCCCTTTCCGCGATGCGTACAAACAAGTAGGCCTGGCCATCGAGCAAGGCCAATTCAATCCGGAAAAACAGTTAAGCCATACTCACGAAGGCAGTATCGGCAATTTAATGAACGCCGAAATAACCGCTGCATTCGATAAGTTGATTGGAAGCTTTGATTTTGATAAGGTGGAGAAGGCTATCAATCAACTTGTAGCTTAATCGGTGAAATCATTCTCAAATTGGTGAAACGGCGTAGCCCTCTTGAGCGCTTTTGAAAACAAACAAACGCGAAAAATCATAGTTGAAAATATGAACGGACAAAATCGCAGCGACATTTACCCCGGCCTCGAAGTGGATATCATTCTGAAAAAGGACCAGCGATCCGGCAGGCGTACGCGCGGTATTGTTAAAGATTTGCTTACCAGTGCAACCTATCACTCCCGTGGTATAAAGGTGAGGCTTGAAGATGGCCAGGTAGGGCGTGTTACTGAAATTTACGAGGAATAAAAAAAGTTCATGATTGATGGTTCCTGGCAACGAAATGTCATAAAAAAATGCTAACTATGACTTTTGAACCCTTAACTATGAACCCCGCATGGCTAAATCGCTTAAACCAGACAAACGAGTTTTTTACCGTCTTGATGCCCATTACCGCCTGCTGATTGCGCTTGCAGTGGCGATTATTACATTTTTCTGTTTTCGCAGCAATGCGCATTTGCCATCGCTTGTGTTATTTACATGGGTAAGCTTTGCACTAACCGTTATCCTGCTCGACTGGGCAATTATTATAACCTCTCACCCAAGGGAGGTGCGGGCTATAGCGCAATTGGAAGACTCCAGCCGTACCATCATCTTTTTATTCGTGCTGGCTGCTGCAATTGCCAGCCTGGGTGCAATTGTTTCGTTGCTTAAGTCGGCAAAGGGGCATGCCGCAAATGTGAATCAGCATATATTGCTGGCCATATTTTCGGTGGTGGTGTCCTGGTGGTTGGTGCACACAATTTTTACGCTGCTGTATGCTCATTTATATTATGACACCGTTAACGATGACGGCACAAAAAAGCAGGTTGGCGGCCTCGATTTCCCCGGCAAAGATGAGCCCGACTACCTGGACTTTGTTTATTTCTCGTTCGTAATCGGAATGACATTCCAGACCTCGGATGTATGTATCAGCTCGCGCAAAATACGCCGTTTTAACCTGGTACATTCGTTGCTTGCATTTGCTTTTAACACAGCAATTTTAGCTTTGAGTATTAATGTGATATCCGGGTTGGTATCCCAATAATTGGGGATTTTTCGGTTTGTTGATTTTTTTAATGGCACTCAAGAGGGCTACGCCGTTTCACCGATTTGAGAAATAATCCTGTAAAGCTTAACAATCCATTAATCGTGTTAAAGGGCGAGCGATGTTTGCGGGGCATCCATCGGCGAATCGCGGTCTATAAAAGTTGGCCTTAGTAAATTTAAGCCCAATTTTTTATTCAATTTTTCAACTACATAATCCGATAGTTCCGGCGAGTAGCGTTCATCGTGCTGGTGCATAAAAAACCAAACCGACTGCAGGCCCATTTGCTGCCATTGGGCTATGCGTTCAACCCATTCGTCGCAACGCTGATAATCAGTAGGGTGGAGGCTGTTGCCCACAAATCGGATAAAGGCATGTGGTGTTGGCAGTTCCATGTGCACCACGTCGCGGCGGCCGCTGGCATCGGTAATTACGGAGCCGATATTTAGCTCGTGCAGCATATTAAACAAGGCCGCGCGAGTTTCGGGTACAGCGTACCATTCTTTGTGCCGCATTTCTAAAAACACAGGAACATCTTTTGGCAGACTTTCCAGGTAAACTCTTAGGTCGGGCAGGCTTTTTGGCGCGTAATTATCCGCCAGCTGCAAAAACATTGGTCCGAGTTTTTCGCCGAAGGCCATTACGCCTTTGTAGTATTCTGTGGTTATGTCGTCGGCATTTTTTAGCCTGCGGATATGGCTGATACTTTGGGAAAACTTTGGGCAAAACTTAAAATTGGGATTTGAGTCGGTTTTCTCTTTCCATCTGCCTATAATTTCCGGCGGATAAACATTGTAAAAAGTAGCGTTAAGCTCAATGCTGTCGAAATGCTTAACATATTCGTCCAGGAAGCTGGCCTCTTTAGTTTTAGGCGGATATATTTTACCGAGCCACTCTTTGCGGCCCCATTTGGCGCAGCCCACATGCACTTGCAATGGCTGGTCGTTTTTAGCCGCCGCCAAAGTTGTTTTAGTAAGTTCAGTATCAGGAGGAAGCGTGAAATCCACTTCCATTAGTTCATTTTCGGTTACGCGGCCAAATTCCATATTAGTTCATAGTTGATGGTTCATAGTTCATAGCCGGAGCGAGTTGCCGACCAGTGGTAAAAGTAATGAAATACTTTTTATTGTCTGGGTGAATTACTAAGCTTGCTCCCAACTTATTCAATCCAATCAACCTATTTAACATCATAAACTTATTCAACCACCGCCTTAAACTCCGGCTTCAACCTCTTTTTACTCGCCTGTTCGTAAGCATAAG
>JAZJZL010000134.1:0-6131 GCA_040389845.1 Bacteroidota bacterium | reverse complement strand
CCTTCTTTGTATGCTGTGCTCACAAATGATATACCCACCGGCAAACCATGCGCATAGCCCATTGGCACGGTAACATGCGGATAACCGGCCATGGCGGCAGGACCTGAAAACCCATAGCCGTTATCATAGTCGCCATTAACGAGGTCAATACAAACGGCGAAGCCGTTGGTAGGTGCTACTATTGCATCCAGCTTATTATCTCTCAGCAGGCCGTCAATAGCATTGCGGGTTATGGTGGTGGTAGCCTTTACCGCGTCGAGGTATTCTTTTGCATCGAGCCCGCCTTTCTTATCGGCAAGTTCCAAAGTTTCCTGTTTGAAGAATGGCATGGCTTTGGCCTCATTCGCTTTGTTAAAGGCAATTACATCCGCCAGTGATTTCATTTTTGAATTACCCTCAGCCAGATATTTATTTACGCCATCCTTAAACTCGTATAACAACACGGTAAACTCATTCTTGCCGGCTTCTTTTAGTTGCTTATAAAGCTCAACCTCAACTATGGTGGCACCCTTAGCTTTCAATAAATCAATAGCCTGCTGAAAAATTGGGTCCATCGCTGCACTGACTTTCAGTCCGTCTTTCTCAACGCCGATGCGTTTGCCTCTTAGTCCATCTGCTTCCAAAAATTTCGTATAGTCGGCTTCAACTTTGCCTTTGCTGGCAAGGGTGTAAGTATCCTGCGGGTCTTCGCCGGCGAGCGCGCCCAGTAAAATAGCAGCATCACGCACGGTACGCGCCATTGGTCCCGCTGTATCCTGAGTTTTTGAAATAGGAATGATACCAGAGCGGCTCCATAAACCTACTGTCGGTTTTATACCCACCAATCCATTTACTGATGACGGCGAAACGATAGAACCATCAGTCTCCGTTCCGATACCTATCGCACATAAATTGGCCGATACTGCCGAACCGGTCCCTGAGCTCGACCCACTTGGGTTGCGATCGAGCACGTAAGGACACTTGGTTTGCCCGCCGCGACTGCTCCATGCGCTGGTGGAATGTGTGCTGCGGAAATTTGCCCATTCGCTTAAGTTGGTCTTGCCCAGCAATACAGCCCCGGCTTCCCTTAATTTATGGGCGATAAATGCATCCTGCTTGGCAAAGTTATCTGCTATTGCCAGCGCCCCGGCAGTGGTATGCATATTATCGCCGGTGCTGATGTTGTCCTTTATTAAAATCGGGATACCATGCAACGGGCCGCGTACCTTTCCGGCAGCGCGCTCTTTATCCATGGCATCGGCCATGTTCAACGCATCTTTATTCAGCTCGATAACGGCATTCAACTTCGGGCCGTTTTTATCAATCTCATCTATGCGTTTCAGGTACATTTCGGTAATTGAGCGCGAGGTATATTCCTTGCTCTTCATTTTTGCCTGCAAAACATCAATGGTCACTTCGTTTAGGGCGAAGTCGTCTGGTTTTTCTGCGGATGAACCGTTTGCTGAATCTTTTGATGATGGCGCGCACGAGGCAGCACCCAGGGTAGCCAGTGTTAAACCAGCCAGCGAGCCGGTTTTCAGGAAGTTTCTGCGTTGCATGATAGTGTTCTGATTGGTAGCTGTAAGTAACGAAATTTTGGAGAGATTATATGGATGGTAACAAAAAAATCATTGATTCAGTACAGGCCTGCGGCCTGTGCTGGCGTGTGTCGGCACTTTGGGCCTTTTAGAATTGGTCAAGCACGGATTTTAACTTTATTATTGCCTTCTCCATTTCCTCAAACATAAAACCACTAAAGCCTAAAATCAAGCCGTTTTCATACTTAAATTCAATGCCATAGTTGCTGATAGCGCTCACAATCACTCCTTGTTTAAGTGCCTCATCCGAAACAGCCTTTGCATTGATGCCCGCCGAAAGCCAGGCGACGAGGTGCATGCCTGCCTCTACAGGTACAGGCATTAGCTTACTCTTTAAGTGTTTATTGATAAGGTCAACCAGGTCGTCCTGGTTCTTTTTATACAACAGGCGCATCCGCCGGATGTGCCTGTTAAAATGCCCCTGGATAATAAATTCGCAGGCCGTAGCCTGGTTAATGATGTTGCTTTGACCCTCGATGGCAGATTTGGCTACAGCAAATTGCCGCGCCATCGCCGCAGTAGGGAATACCATATAACCAAGCCGCAAGGCCGGCAGTAGCACTTTGCTCAAATTGCCGATATAAATAACATTGCCATTTACATCCATACCCTGCAATGCCGGGATGGGGCGGCTGTTGTAACGAAACTCGCTGTCGTAATCATCTTCGATAACCCACATACTGTTATCCCGGGCGTAATTCAGCAATTTGATGCGTTCGCTTAGCGCCAGGGTATTGCCCATCGGGAACTGATGCGAGGGCGTAACATAAGCCAGCCTGGCCTTAGGATAATGTTTAATGGAAAAATCAATATCCATCCCGCTTTCAGCAATTGGGATAGGGCATATCTGTCCGCCAAACCGTTTAATGGCCGAGGTTGCGCCGGCGTAGCCAGGGTCTTCCATCCAGCATTGATCGCCTTTATTCAAGAGGATTTCGGTTGCAAGATGTAGCGCCTGGCGCGAGCCGTTTACGATAACCATTTGTTCCGGCATGCAATTTATGGAGCGGGAGATGCGCAGGTGGTCGCACAGGGCTTTGCGTAAAGGCAGGTAACCCTGGGCATCGTCATAACCCAGGTGCAACAAGTGCATGTTTTTATGTACCGCCGCGCTTATGCGTGCCCATATTTGAAACGGGAATTCAGCTATTAGCGGCACCGACTGCTGGAAAGGAACCATCGATTCCAGTACGCTGGAATGCCCTTCGAATGCGTTGTTTTGCCCGAGCAGGTTCGCGGTGCCGTGATTCGGTTTTTCGGCCGGCTGGGTGATTTTTCTTTTTGAATAGGCAAACTTATCGGTGCCTTTGCTGATAAATGTTCCCGAGCCGGTTTGCGATTCAAAGAAGCCTTCCATAGTCAGCTGTTCAAAAACCTGCGACACTGCATTGCGCGACACTTTAAGCTGCATACCCATTTCGCGGGTGGAAGGCAGCCTGTCGCCGGGGCGGAGCATGCCTTCATATATACCGTTTTTGAGCTGCGTGTATAGCTGGTTATGTATGGTATCGCCGTTTTTTTTGCTGATGCTGATAAAGGTCATTAATATCTGCGGCGTAATCTTTCCCATAATTGGCTCTTTTTAGATTGTTATAATGGCTCTTTTTGCTGGACCAATTTACCGATAGTTTTGGTAAAAAATTATCATGACTACCATTTACAGGATAATAGTAATCGCCGTTATATTCGTAGTGCATGGACTTACTTACCCGGCGACCGCATCTGCACGTCAGCATGCCGACACTGCAAAACGGGATGGTAGCCGCGATTTCGATTTTGAGATAGGTAATTGGAAAACACATCTTAAACGATTAAAAAGCCCCTTAAGCGGCACAACGGAATGGATTGAATATGATGGCACTACTGTAGTCCATAAAATTTGGGGCGGCAAGGCCAATATGGTTGAACTGGAAGTTGATGGTCCATCGGGTCATTTCCAGGGCCTTAACTTACGGCTTTATAATCCCGAAGCGCGGCAATGGAGTCTCAATTTCGCCGGCAGCAGGGGAGGTGTTATTACGCAGCCGACTATCGGGGAATTTAAAAACGGCCGGGGCGAGTTTTACGATCAGGAAGCCTTTAACGGGCGTACCATTTTTGTAAAGTTTATTATAACGAAGGTTAGCGCCAACCTTGTCCATTTTGAGCAATCATTTTCTGATGACGGTGGCAAAACATGGGAGGTAAACTGGATAGCAGATGATACCAGGGTGAGGGAATAAGAGCGCTGTATAACTTTACTGTTCCGCGGAACAGTGTGTACAGGTGGAACACTTGTGTACAATGGTGAATTTTATTAAGATGAGGTTAAGAAGCTATTATATGGCTATTATAGTAAAATTCGGCGTACTGTTCCGCGGAACGCGTGTGTACAGATGGAACAGTGTGTTTCAGTTTTTAGATGGATTAGCTTTAAATGAATTAATAAAATAAATACTTATGAAAAATCTTAAACACGCTTTCACAGCACTTATCTTAACCTTGGTTGTTTCTGCCGCGCAAGCCCAACTCGCCAAAACCGGCTGGCCTACCGGCTTGATGAAAAATGTTACAGTTCTTCCCAATGGCGATTTAAAAATAATGCCGTCCAAAACCTCGTCGCCGCATGATTTTGACTACCTGCCTGGTAAATGGACTATGCATAACAAGAAACTTAAAGAGCGCCTTAAAAACTCGCATGAGTGGGTGGATTTTGAATCGACCGACGAAAACCACAATATTTTAAACGGCGTGGGTAATATGGATATTTTTAAGACTAAATCGCCTGATGGTAAGGCCTACGAAGGATTAACGGTAAGGCTGTTTAATCCCAAAACCCGGCTTTGGAGCCTCTATTGGGCCGCCAGCGATCAGGGCACCATGGATCCGCCCGTGGTTGGCTCGTTTGAAGGTAACATCGGCAAATTTTATGGGCGCGATGTGTACGAAGGCACACCGGTGCTGTTTGTATTTGTATGGGATAAAACTGACAAAGATAACCCGGTATGGGCGCAGGCATTCTCAACCGATAAGGGCAAAACCTGGGAATGGAATTTTACGAATATTTCTCATAGGGTAAAATAGTTCGATCGTAACGGGTGCAAATCAAATTGTCGCTTCGCTGGCTGCTAACGCCGGGTTGAAACCCGGCGCTATAAAATTGGGCGAGCCTACGGCTCTTTAAGAAATCTATCGGACGAAAAACTTTCAAATGCACCCGAATACAAGAGCCATCGGCTCGATAAATGTTGTAGCGCTGGGTTTTAACCCAGCGCGAATTAGCGACAATTTGATTTGCCACCACAGTAACCACAGAGTTCACGGAGAAAGGCGCGGAGGCCACAGAGAAGAAAAAGTTTGATTTGAGATGCGTAAATGCTTATCCAATCAAACAAAAAACTCCGTGCTCTCTGTGCCTTCTCCGTTTTTCCGTGGTTAAACATCAAAGCGATTTAAATTAACCCCTTGTTTTGTAACAAAGTATTTAGATATTTGTCTAAATATATAAATACACAAAAATTGAATACCCTTTTCAAAGCGTTAAACGACCCTACCCGGCGGGAAATACTGGAACTGCTAAAGGAGAAAGATCTTACTGCCGGCGAAATTGCCGACCAGTTTAACATCTCCAAGCCCAGTATCTCACACCACCTCGATTTGTTGAGGCAAGCCGGATTGGTAGTATCTGTTAAGGAAGGTCAGTTTATTTATTACTCGCTCAATACAACGGTAATGGACGAGATGCTTAAATGGATAATCAGCTTGCAATCACCTAAAAATTAAATATAAATCACGATGAAAAAGTTTACGTACATAGATGCAACTGCGCTGATAGTATGGCTGCTGCCAATTGCTTACCTCTTCAGTATCTACAATGCGCTGCCCCAAATTGTGCCGCTTCATTACGGAGCAGACGGAAAAGTTAACCGTTACGGCGATAAAAGCGAACTAATAATGGCAACAGGCGTTATGCTTTTTGTTGGCGCACTGGTTTACTTATTACTAAAGTTTCTACCCGCCATCGACCCTAAAAAAAAGGTTAAATATGGTGAGGAAACTTTCCGCAAAATTGCCTTCGGTATTTTGTTGTTTGTATCAGCGCTAAATATTGCTATCCTGTACGTAACAGGACATCGAAACCTGCCGATAGATAAAATTATGCTGCCCATCGCCGGTTTGCTTTTCACCTTTATGGGTAACATGATGAACAACATTAAGCCCAATTACTTTGCCGGCGTGCGTACCCCATGGACGCTGGAGAGCGAGGATACCTGGCGCGCAACACATCGCCTGGCAGGTAAGCTTTGGTTTACCGGCGGTTTGGTCATTACAGCAGCAACATTAATGCTGCCATCGCTACCGGCAACCATAGTGTTTGGCGCCGGAGTGTTAGCGCTTACGCTTATCCCGGTTATTTATTCATATGTATATTTTAAAAATCATCAGCCTCAAAACAACTCATGAAAAAGCTAATTATTTGCGCCATGGTATTTACTGCGTTTAACAGTGCTAAGGCCCAGGATATAGCGGGCAGTTGGGTGGGAACTATACCTGCCGGTGGGGCAAATCTCCACT
>JAZJZL010000133.1:43630-44014 GCA_040389845.1 Bacteroidota bacterium | reverse complement strand
ATGTACGCCGCCTGTCCGCGCCAGCGGTATGCCCTGGCCGTTGTACTGGCCGCCCCACGAGTCAAGGCCATCATCGCCGCCTCCGCTCGAAAAAAACATCAGGCCACCATCGTCGCCAAACTCAACGTTGCCGCCCATAGTTCCCAATTTCTGGCTGTCGTCCCATCCTAAACCTACTTTACCGTTATTGCCGGTGATAGCATAGACGGAAAGTTTTGTTTTGCCCTTAAAGCGGTTAAACAAGCCTGTTCCCTGGTAATAACCGTCGGAACCCACACCACCTTCTACCTTGCCGAAATAGCCGTTCTTTTTATCGGCCTTTAACTGTACGTTAATAGTCTTGGTTTTCTCGCCATCGTCAATACCTGTAAATGTGGCCTGGTC
>JAZJZL010000133.1:0-43620 GCA_040389845.1 Bacteroidota bacterium | reverse complement strand
GCTGGATCAGTTCCGCCGCTACCGCTGGTCGACGGAGATCCGCTCGGAGAACGCCCCACCCGAGAAGCCGGTCAAGAACTGGTCGCTCTTTTTGTCGTAAAGCTGCACCTTGTCCACCATATCGGCACGCAGGTTTTTGGTAACCAGGGTAGGGTCATCACCAAAAAACTCTTCGCCGTCAACCAATACTTTTGGCACGGTTTGGCCCTGGGCTGTAATTTTGCCGTCCTTATCTACCTGTATGCCGGGCAGCTGTTTCAGCAGATCCTCTACGGTAGCATTGGGTTGTATTTTAAATGCGCGTGGGTCAAACTCGGTGGTGTCGCCCTTTATTTTAATGGCGGCACGTGTGCCTTTAATAACAACATCAGCCAGCAGCTTGGCCTTCAATAGCATGCTTACTTTGCCAAAGTCGCGTGTGGTTTTTACTGAATCGAGTGTGAAATTTTCTACATAATCGGCATACTCCGGATAGGTAACGAGCAGGATAAATTTTCCTTTTTTCAGATTGCCCAGCGTGAATGTACCAGCAGAGTTTACGCGTGTAAATCGCACCAGCGTAGAGTCCTTTGCGTTCAGCACACTTGCAGTAGCATTTGTAAGTTTGGTGTTTGATGTAGTGTCTATAACAGAACCTTTAACAGCATAGGGATTTTGCGCAAAGGCTGATATAGACGATAACAAACAGGCGGTTACTAGTAAAATTGTGAACTTCATATGTCAGGTTTACGGCACTAAAAATATAACTATAATTTTAGTGTTTGATAGACATTAACATTAATTAACACTTATTATTGTATTGCTAATGCAATCAAATTGCAATTATCTTATTTACAGCCGATTAAATTATTTAACCAATAACTCCCTGAAAGCAAGACTATCACCGTTAAAAGCATTAAAGTCGGTTGCATGGTAAGTGCCATTTACTTTGGCTTTATCGCTATGTTGCCAAAACTTCAATTTTGCTGTTGAGGAGATGTTTAATTTAGGCTGATAATAGTTGGCAATCCATAAATCATAATCGTCGAAATACCCCTGCAGGTTATCCTCGTAAAATTTCAGTCCGGAATAGATGATCGGCCTGATACCGGTTTTTGTTTCGATATGCTTTAAGTAGACTTTTAGCTCCGTACGCATTTTAGCAGGCGCAACACCGTCGAGTTCTTCCACGTCAACCGCCATAGGCAGATCGCCCTTTTCAGTCTTTACATTTTGCAGGAAAAAAATCGCCTGCCATTTGCCGTTAGCTTTCGGGCGGAAATAATGATAGGCCCCGCAGATAACCCCTGCCTTTGGCGCCTCCCGCCAATTACGCTGAAAGTAAGGGTCGGTAACCGCCAGCCCTTCGGTGGCCTTTATAAAAGCAAAGCTGATATGCACCTCACGCTCGCGCATGTTTTTCACCCGTTGCCAATCGATGCGGCCCTGGTAATAGGATACATCGATGCCGTGAATAGTATATTTATCCGGTATTTTTATATGGAAGCTTTTATAGGTGCGATAATGCGGGTCGGTGCCGATATCACGTACCCAGCGCCAGGTAGAACTGAAAAATTTCACTACATATCCATAATAAAAAGGCGAAAGCACGATGAGCAGCAAAGCAGCAAGGGCAATCTTCCAGCCAGAGAAAAATGAATAAGATGTTTTCTTTTTCGGCGCACGTTTACGTACCGGCGGAGGGCTTTTAGCGGCGGGTTTCTTTGGCGGTAAGCCCTTTTTTCCGGGAGTTGTCACAATTGCAAAAATACAGAACCTTTTGGTTATTGGGTGGTTAATATTTTACACCAATCCACAATCAACATGCAAATACCTGCAATAACCATCGAATCGGTAGTAACAGTAACCGCCTTTTTGAAAGCTTTAAACAACGAAGACTTTAAAAAAGCCAGGCGCTATTTAAGTGATGACGTAAACTTCATTGGTGTAATGGGCACCCGCGATGGTGGCGATAACTATATGAGCGATATGGAGAAGATGAAATTTAAATACGATATCAAGAAGATTTGGGGCGACGAGGATGATGTGGCGGTTTTTTATGATATAGATATGGGAAGCGCCAACATATTTTGCGCCGGCTGGTATCATTTAAGCAATGGGAAGATAAATGCGATAAAGGTACTTTTTGACCCGAGGGCTTTGCTGGAGGAAAAAAAATAAAGTTTGATGTATAGATAAAGACAAAAGTTTAAAGCAAACTCGTTTTAGCTCAGGCAGCCGGAGCCCGATCACCCTATATCCATATCGCGTTAATAAGTTTTGCATTATTAATACGCGGAAATACCTGTTTAAAATCCGGTAAAACCTTACCTTTAAACATCATTCCGATACGATGTATAAACAATTATCCATATTGTTTTTTTTTCTTGCCTTAACCGCTTGTGCGTCATCCCAGAATCTTAACAATCTAAAACCGGGGTATTTTTCAGTAAAAAACGGCTTGCCCGATGCTACAATCACAGCTATTTGCCAGGATAGCGATGGTTTTTTGTGGATAGGCACCAGCTTTGGTTTGAGCCGCTATGACGGTGTGGAGTTCGTAAATTTCTATCACTCAAAACTCAACGCCTCTTTACCGGGAAACTATATTAATAAGCTGATACCCTTAAGCGGACACCGGTTGCTGGTAGCCTCTGCCACAGGCTTGTGTTTATTTAATACCCGTACAAATGTTTTCAAAAATTTAATCGTTAAATCAGGAGCCGCCATGTTCGGGTTTGAGAACAATTTCAGGGCCATTGCTGCTGATAAAAACGGGCACTTATGGGCGGGCTCGCAAACGTGTTTGTATGAGCTGGATACTGCCCTGCATATTCTGCAGCAAAAAAATGATTACAGGAAAAAGGCTATCAGCCCAAACCTTTTTTTATATGTCGAGAGTATCAGATCGCTGCCTGGCGGCGATGTAATTTTTGAAACCCAACAAACTACCGGTAAATTCCCTTACCATTGGTATTTGTCCCGGAATAAAAAGATAATTCCTTTAGAAAACTCTCAGGTTCCTTACCGGAGTTTTTTCGACCCGGCGGTTTTAAAGGATGTTGCTTTCGACAAACAAGGAAATGCTTATTATATTAAAAGAGGTATTGACAGTTTGTTTTATTTCAATCTCCAGTCAAACAGATCAATTGCCACACGGCTCGATAAAATTAAAGGCACTCACCAGATTTCTTTCGACAGCCAGCTTAGTATAATCAATGACCAGTTCCTGGGGTGTTCGTTATATGACGGAGGGTTATTATACACAAACACATTACGGTCTGTTACCACGAACCGGGACCCAAAGTGGGACATTACGCTGCCCGGCAAGCATGTTACCTGCGTTTTCTCCGACCGGGAAAACAATATCTGGATAGGCACAAACAACGGGTTGTATAAATTCACTATGGCTTTAAACAACCTTACCATATCAGCTATACCTGAAAAGAATGCGCTAACTGGGCGTAGTTTTGAAATACAAAATATTTCGCTTGTTAATAACCATATTTTTTTGAATACCACCGGCGGCGGGGTGTTTTATAAGCGGGCTAACCAGGTTAACTGGAAAAACCTGACCTGGCCTGCAGGCGGCGAGCTAAACAATACCTGGAGCGTTAGATCTGTTAGTAATGATAACTATTGGGTAGCTACACAAAGAGGTTTATTTGTGTGGAAATCAGGAGACGAACAAGCTACGCCATTGTCTTTACCTCCAGCCTGGCAATGGATAAATACTTTGCCAATCCCTACCCAGTTTTTGGATAAGGAGAATATACTTTGGCTGGGGCTTGGAGGAGGAAAAGGTGTTGCCGCATTTAATTTAACCACCCATAACATCAAGCTTTACTCATTGACGACTTCGAATACTTTTCCTTTGCGCTACCCCGTTGCGATAGATGAAGACGAACATGGCAATTTATGGATGGGTGGCGTGGAGGGTCGCGGCCTTGTTGAATGGACCAGGAAACAGGATAAATTCGTCCTGGTATCTCCGCTGTTTAACAGCGAATTTGACAACGGGATTATTAACGCTATTTATGCGGATCACAGGGGTAGCTTGTGGCTGGGTACATCAGGCGGCTTATTTAAATTCAGCACCTCAACCCGCCGGTTTACAAAATATAGCGTACAGCACGGATTGTCTTCAAACACCATATATAGTATCGAAGCCGACAGCTCAAAACATTTATGGATTGGCACAAAGAACGGGCTTAGCTGTATGGACCTAACCAATAACAAGCTACTTAACTTTAATGGTTATTATCAGAATTCGGAAGATGCCGTCACCAGTGTAAAATACGACTACGCAAACCAAAAGATATGCTTTACCACGCCGCACAATTTTTATAGTATAACACCAAGGGAGTGGTTGCCGCGGCGCGCTCCACCCCCGTTATTTATAACCTCGGTAGTTTCGTCGGGCACAAATTTAACAGCGGATAAGGAAATAAGGCTTGACTATAATAATAACAATATCAACATAGCTTTCAGTGCTATAAACCTGGTTGACGGCGACCAAACTAAATATTTTTATCGTTTAAACAGTCAGCAAAAAAACTGGATACCGACAAACAGTTCCAGGCAGGTTAGCTTCTCAAGCCTTTTGCCGGGGCAATATACATTCGAGGTAAAGGCCCAGTTGTCAGACGGTACCTGGAGCAGGAACCAGGCCGCGGTTCTGTTTATAGTGGCAAACCCCTTCTGGAAAACATGGTGGTTCATTTTTCTTAACATTATCGGTATTACACTCATCATCTACCTGGTTTACCAATACCGTGTCCGCCAAATCATAACGCTTCAAAATATCAGGGGCCGGATTGCTTCAGATCTTCATGATGATATTGGTTCCACATTAAGCAACATTCATATACTTACCCGGCTAAGCCATGCCAACCTGGCCGAACCTGAAAAAGCCGGCGGGTTTTTAACCCGTATAGCGGAAGAAGTAAACTCATCAAGCCAGTCGTTAGATGATATTGTTTGGAGTATCAATACAGTTAATGACAATTTTGAACAGGTGGCAGCCAGGATGCGGCGATATGCGGCAGAACTATTTGAGAGCTCTGATATTGTATACAAGGTGGATTTCGACGAAAAGCTTTTACATAAAAAATTGAACCTGGAACAGCGGCGGGATATATACCTGATTTTTAAGGAAGCATTAAATAATATTTATAAGCACGCCCACGCCACAACGGCAACCGTTGCGTTAGCCATGGATCATCAATATTTTAAAATGACCATTAGCGACAACGGAAATGGCTTTGCCCCCGGCACGCCAACCACCCGAAACGGCTTGAAAAATATGCGGGCGAGAGCAGTGAGCCAAAAAGGTAGCTTCACCGTCGAATCGCGAAAAGGGAGCGGTACCACCCTCTGCATTTCTATGAGGATATTTCACTAATCACTCAAATGAGTGATTGCCAACTAATCAATTAAAAGGTATTTTCGTTCTTATGTCCATAAGTATTGTATTATTTGAGGATAATGACCGGCTTCGGGAGTCACTTTCATACCTGCTTAACAGCGACGAGGGGTACACGGTTAAAGGCGATTACAACAATTGTAATGACGCTGTTGACATCATCAAACAGTTACAACCTGATATTGTATTGATGGATATCGATATGCCCGGCCAGTCGGGCATTAAGGGCGTGGAGATGGTTAAAGATACCCGGCCGGAAACTGCCGTGATTATGTATACCGTATTTGAGGATGACGAACGTTTGTTTCAATGTTTGTGCGCAGGAGCGAACGGTTATCTCCTTAAAAAAACTCCGCCTGTTAAGCTGTTCGATGCTATTAGCGAGGTGTTAAATGGTGGTGCACCAATGTCACCGCTTATTGCGCGGAAGGTTTTAAATTCATTTCAGCAAAAGCCTGATAATAAATACAATTTATCAGCCCGCGAAGTGGATGTGCTGCAACTCCTCGCTAAAGGGAACAGCATCAAAATAATAGCCGCCGAGCTTAATGTTGCTTTCGACACAGCAAGGTCGCACCTCAAGAACATCTACCATAAGCTGCATGTAAATTGCGGCAAAGAAGCTATCGCAAAAGCACTCAACGAGAAAATCGTCTAATCTCTCTACTCCCTCTTTCACTCAAAAAGAGGATTGACCGGTCCTCTTGTTATTCCCAATTTAGTAACGCGCATTTCCCTGATACGCATCACCATGCATACTAAGTTTATTGCTACCTGTAACGGGGCGACAAAACAAACATGCTCTGCAAGTTTAATAAATCAGCATACACCTTATGAAAAACACAATCAACCTTACCCTCTTATTTATCGTGGCAGTACTGGCTGTGTTGCCGGGCTGCAAAAAAAACAACGTTAAACCAGCTCCAGGCATTACTGCTATTTCGCCCGCCTCGGGTTTACCAGGAGTTTCAGTTACTATCAGCGGGACTAACTTCGATGCAGCAGCAGCCGGTAATACTGTTAAATTCAACGGGGCTACTGCAACCGTTACATCGGCAAGCACCAGCGCATTGGTGGTTACTGCGCCCAACAGCGGCAGCACCGGCACCGTAACGATTACAACATCAGGCGGAACAGCCAACGGACCCGTATTTACCTATTTGCAAGCGCCAACAATAACAGCAATCAGCCCGGCTTCGGCCAAAGCGGGCACATCAATTACCATCACAGGTACCAATTTTGACGCTATTGCGGCTAACAACGTTATTAAATTTAACGGAACCGCGGCAACTATTACTTCAGCATCTGCCACGTCGCTCGTTGTAACGGCGCCCGCAGGCGGCAGTACAGGTGCAGTAACAGAAACCACGGCCGGCGGCACAGCTACAGGCCCGGTGTTTACCTATTTGCTGGCTCCCGCGATAACAGGTATTAGTCCTGCTTCAGGCGCCGCGGGTATAGCAGTGACCATTACCGGGACTAATTTCAATGCCACAGCAGCTAATAATACCGTTAAGTTTAATGGTACTACCGCAGCAATTACAAGTGCCGCAGCCACACAATTAGTTGTTACGGCGCCTGTGGGTGGCACTTCAGGAAACGTAACAGTCACCACAACCGGAGGAACATCCAACGGCATCGCCTTTACCTACATTACTGCCACCGGTCCCAACATTTACGCCGTTGGTTCCGATACCCGTAATGGCTGGGGTTACTGGAAAAACTCAACATTCACAGCAGTTGCCGATTGGGGTAATCCATACAGCATGGCCGGTCGCGGCACAGACCTTTACGTAGTGGGGGTTTCAACAAACAACACGCCCAATTATTGGAAAAATAATACCGCAATACAGCTTTCTCCTCAAACAGGATATACCGTTTCAATTGCGCTGCCCGGAACAGACATATATTGCCTGGGAACAGCCAATAATACCTGGAATGTTTGGAAAAACGGGACCGCACAATCGCTTACAACCGTATATACTGATATTATTGCAGGCGGTGCAAATGGCATGGCGATAAGCGGCAGCGGCGACGTTTATGTGGCAGGCGCGCGCTATTTGAGCGGCACAACTATTACAAAAGCCACCTACTGGAAAAATGGCACACCGGTAGATATAACCAATGGCGTGAGTTCCGGTAGCGCCCAGGCTACCGCTGTATTTATATCAGGTAGCGACGTTTACATAGCGGGCACAGAGGCGATAGTCAGCGGCGGCGGCATCGTTAATAAGGCGCCGCGACTCTGGAAAAACGGCACACCGGTACCAATTAATACGCCCGCTAACAGCTTATTCAATAAAGTTTTGTGCATAATGGTATCGGGGGGTGATGTCTATGTCGGCGGCCAGTATAACGGGGCAGGCGCGGTATGGAAAAATGGCAGCATGATTAATGTTGCTACTTATGCGCTTGCAGAAAACGTTACATCGTTTTTCCTTTACAACAACACAGACTTGTACATAAGCGGCGCATCTTCAGCATCAGGCAACAATTGCTACTGGAAAAACGGAAATTTTGTTGAAATGGACCCCGGGTGCAGTGTGGCAAGCTCAAGTTGCGCAGGTACATTCGCCAACCAGGTGCTATCCATTTATGTTAAATAAATGAGGCAGCGTTTTCTCCGCCCCGGTTAAGCGCAAACTATTGCGGGCGTTTGTCCCTCAGCAATAACTCAAAAAGCCTCAAATGTTTGATTTGAGGCTTTTTGAGTTAAGTAAAAGGATGCGGCAAAAGTTCTAACTTGGTGTAAACTAATTTAAAGTTCAACAATAATTGCAATTGAGATTTATATTTTTGGATTATGTATTAGTATTCAAAATGAATTATAACGGTAAAAAATTCAAAACGGTAAGCAACACGGATAACGGAGAGACTTCAAGTGATACTATTTTCTGTTATCAGCAGGAGGGTAATATTCTTACCTCTTCCTATAAAGGAGGAAAAATAGTCAATGGTCATTTGATTGGCATCGTAGACAGTGATGGTGTCATAGATATGCGGTATCACCAAATTAACAGCAATGGAGAGCTTATGACCGGGACATGTTTATCCAAGCCAGAAGTCCTTGAGAACGATAGGATCAGGCTCCATGAATCATGGCAATGGACATCAGGTGATCAGTCAAAAGGTAAATCTATATTGGAAGAAATATGATTTTCAATGATCCATATTTTCAGCTTTCCATTCCATTGCCGCCAGTATCCTGTTCCTACGGCAGGGATGATCAAAAAAGATAACTTCCTCCCAATAGCCGGGGGCAATCTTATTATAATCGGCCGATTTTAAAAACACTGATGAGATGGCATCCGGCTCACGCGCGGCATTCAATCCGTAATTATCAGCCTCAATCTCTATTGTCCGGATGGCGCTATTGGTTAGCGGTGTCACGATAAAAAAGTAAAAGGTAAATAAAAATACAACCGCCGGCAAACTGGTAACATCCAGGATGGATCCGGCCCGCCATCGTTCCCCATATTTAAACAACAGTTTATTTAAGGCCCATTTCACTAACCTGAAACCAAGTATAATCAGCAACGAAAATTCCAGGAACAGGATATAGATATGGTTCATTACGTAATGCCCCATTTCGTGTCCTAAAACCGCGGTTATTTCGTTATCGGTACAATTGTTAAGTAAATTATCATTCAGCGAGATCATGCGCGTGCCCGCAAATCCCGTTACGCCGGCATTAAACACTTTAGTTTGCTGCGACTCATTGTACACATAAACCTCGTCAATATCAACCTGGCTAGCCCTGGCCATGGAAAGTATGCGCTCTTTGAGTAGCCCATTTTTAACAGGTGTGTATTTATTGAAGACCGGCAAAATAAAAACGGGGTAAATAGCAATAATAACAACCAGGAAGACGATGGTAATGCCCGATCCCCACAGCCACCACCGTTCCTTTGCCTTTCTGAAGATGGCATATACCAGTACAAAAAAAGGCGCCGCCAAAACAAGCTCTACCAAAAATGTAGTTAAATCGCCGGTAAACCATTGCACAAAATTTTGGTTGGAGTAGCCATATTGATGCTCACGGATATAGTTTTGATAAATATCTATCGGCAGGCTTAACAGAAAGCTCAGCAGAAAATACAGGGCAATGTATACCAGGTTACTCCGGTTAGGTTTGCTTATTTTTCCGGCTATACTTTTGAGGCGCGACGACAGGCCGTCAAACAAAAACAGCCAGGCAATAAATGCCGCGTAAATCACATTCCACAAGAGCAGCCAGTGGCCACCTTCGCAATAACTATCTGCCTTAGCACGGGTTGCCGCGGGAATTGTATTGATGAGATAGGTAGTTGCTTTTGCAGGATCGAAACGGGCCTTAGCGTGGATACCGGTTATCGCAACCGGCTTTGAAGGCTGTGCGTTTGCCGGGGCAGCAAACAGCAAAGAGCAAAAAAAGAGCAAAAGGTATTTCATTGGGGTATTTTTTGGATAAAGGACAATTTAATCCCACAAAGAAATATCTCTTTAAGCACAAAAATTTGAATAAATACGACAATTTACAAATACCCGAAAAGGGGTTTTCTCACGGAAAAGATAGCGGTCCGGGCCAGATAGCGGATGGTGTTAAACCTGAGTATTTTTTTATTTCACGGGTAAGATGTGCATGATCACAATAGCCCATTTCGGACGCTATTTGTAATAGCCGGCCTTTTGATCGTTCGTTCTGGAGCACCTTTAATGTTTGCTGAAAGCGGACAATATTAATAAACTCCTTTGGCGTAACACCCAGGTTTATGCTAAACATCCGCTCAAGCGTACGGTTAGTTACATTACATTTTTGAGCGAGCGCATCAACAGAGATCTGGCCATTATAATGGTATACGGCTTCGGTAATTGGGCTGATAGACCGCTTTTCCTTTTGTTTGGCTTCAAAATACTGATCGAACCTCAAGGGGAGTAATTCATCAGGGCCGATAATTGATAAAAGATGATTATCCTGGATCCCGATGATCTGATCAACAATTTCATACAACGGGATATCATAAAAAACAGAAAGGCCGCCGGGCTTAAAACGGATCCCTATAAACAGGCTGTCGGGCAAAGTCCTCACAAAACTCGAAGTAGTTGTAGTTCCGCCCATATAAACGCATCCGGGTAACAAGGGCGAGTTGCCATTAAAATCTCCGGCATTTTCACCCGCATTAATAAAAATATCGGTGCAAGCGTCGGCAACCAGGGGCGCCTTAAAGGGCTTATACCTTGCGTCTGTTTGCAAAACCCAATAGAAATCGATGTGCTTTTTTAAGGAAGGCGAGGGTTTATATTTACTGTATCTCATTACAAATAAGTAATACCGGTTATTTGCAGTTTTAACAATAACAAATTTACCCGCAGATAATGCTGCAAACCAAAAAATAAATTTAACGCTTGTTTCTCATAAAAGTGTTCCGGATCTTGCCTTTAATTTTCAAATATCAAATAAATTTCCTTGAGGCGTAGAAAGATCGCCTCGCCAATAAAGCTATTTTACAGGGACAATTTACAGTACAAGGCATTATAAGCATGTCTCAGCAGGGTACCGGCAAAACACAGGCTTACGGTTTAATCAAACGCAACACAGGCCGGAGCAAATTAAATATCAGATTCAATACCTATCATCTCCCGTACATGGTACCACAATAGCCCTCACCAAAAGGGCTGCATATCATCAATTTTACTCCTCTGATAAAAAACAGGAAAAATCCGGTATAAAAACGGGGTTTTTCCTGCTTACAGGCCTTTGCCAACCGCGTAGTTTTGAATTATAAGTCACTTTAAAACTTACGCAAAATGGAAACAAATCATGTTATTTCAATCGCCCTGGCAATAATTTGCTTTGCCGCCCTCTTACTTTTTGGGTTATTTTCAAATATTCTCAGGGAAGCGGGCAATGGAACGCCCTACAGTTTTTCAAAACTCCAACTTTGGCTTTGGTCAATTGTAATTATTCCCGCTTTCTCGCTTAACTGGGGTTTCTTTTCCGGGAAACCAGTACCTCCGGCTATAAATACCACATCGTTGATACTTCTCGGGATCAGCGGCGGAACAGCCCTCGCTGCAGCTGCTGTATCAAAGACACAACAGGCCCTTCCAGCACCGATGCCTTCAAAAGCAAACCTGGCTACTCAAAGTTTCTGGACGGACATCTTGATGGATGATAAGGGCCAGTTTTCTGTAACCAGGCTTCAGCAATTATTATTCACACTTGTTTACATTGCTATCTACCTCTCATTATTCTTTAAGAATAACGCAATGGCTTATCCTGATTTTACCGACAACTCAACGTACACCTTAATGGGAATTTCTACAGGCACTTACGTACTCGGAAAAAGCCTGAACAAATAACGCTAGACCACCGGTCTTTATCGATTGAACACATTTATCTCAATTAACTTCAAAACAATGGAAAACAGAAAAGTATTCAAAGAAAGCATTTTACCCCTTCCCAAAGAGAATAAGGTAAGCCCTGTTGGCTTAATGCTGCAGCCTACGATAACTGAGCACCTTAGCGAACAAATACCCGTAGTCTTCGCCATGAAAATTCCGGCTAAAGCTCAGCGGGAATTAGAACAGCGGGTATCATCCGGGCAAAAAATAATGAGTATTAATGAACAAGGAGTGGCTTACAGTCCCAAAAAAGAGGATATTGACGCCCTTGTAAGCTGGCTGAAGCAAGAAAACTTTACCATTACTAAACTTTCCAGAAGCGGAACTTCTGTTTATGCAAAGGCAAGCATTGAACAAATACAAAAGAGCCTCCGGGTAACAATGGTTAGAGTTACAAAGGACGGTTTTACTTATTCGGCGGCACAAAATGCACCAAGCCTGCCTGCCGATATAGGGCAAAATGTAAGTGCTATTATCGGGCTCCAACCCTTCAGGCAATTAAAAAAACATCTACTGATGCGCGTTCCTAAGCATGGCAACAGGATAGCATCCTCAGCAGCCAATGTTACAGGGGTTGTTCCATCGCCGGCTATCAGCAATGCTCCTCCTTATCTGGCCTCAGAGATCCTGAATGCTTACAATGCCAATGGCGTGGGGGCAACGGGAAAAGGGCAAACCATTGCTATCTTGATAGATACTTTTCCCAATGATGCGGACCTAATAGCATTTTGGCAGAAAAACGGACTGAATACTACTATGGCACAGGTAACAAAAATAAACGTTACCGGTCAAAACCTGCCTTTGCCCAGCGGAGAAGAAACCCTTGATGCAGAATGGACTACCGGCATAGCGCCTGACGCTAATCTCAGGATATACGCCTCCGGATCGCTGCAATTTGCTGATCTTGATATGGCGCTCGATCAAATTATTGAAGATGTTGAAAATTTTCCGGATATGAGGCAGTTGTCTATCAGTTTAGGGCTCGGTGAAAAATATATGTCAAAAGCTGAGGTTAATACGCAACATTTAAAATTTTTGAAATTATCAGCCGCCGGCGTTAACGTATTTGTATCCAGCGGCGATGCCGGTTCTAATCCGGATAGTACAGGCCACAGCCCATCGGGGCCGCTGCAGGTTGAACACCCCTCTTCAGACCCATTTGTGGTTGGTGTAGGCGGAACGACCTTGAAGCTTTCGGCTGCCGGAACCGTTAACGATGAAAGTGGCTGGGCAGGCGGAGGAGGAGGTAAAAGTATCCTTTTTAAAACAAAGCCTGTATGGCAAACCGGTGTTGGCATTTCTGCAAATAACCCGCGGTTGGTACCTGATGTGAGCCTTACCGCGAACCCGGATTACGGCGCCTATTTATTTATTAATGGGGGTATAATGCAGATTGGCGGCACAAGTTGGAGCGCCCCGGCCTGGGCAGGGTTCTGTGCTATTATTAACGAAGCACGCATAAAGGCAGGGAAAGAAGCGCTTACTTTTTTAAACCCACTTTTGTATCCGTTACTGGGTACTACCTGCTTTAGAGATATCCTGACCGGTTCGAATGGCCAGTATAATGCCCAACCTGGTTACGATATGGTTACCGGCCTGGGTGTACCGAATATACAGAAGCTTATTAATACCCTACCCTAATAAACAGCTAAACCTTAAATACTATCCAGTCTCCGTTGGCGGCGCAAAACCGCGCCGTTAACAGGGATTATGATTGATATTTAGAGTGCCCCTTGCTCCGGATCGCTGTTCCCTAAGTATCGCAATTGGTAAATTTACCGGAGGGCTCTCCGGTTCCGGCACATGTGTAACAGATGAGCCTAAGCCTTCAATAAAAAGATGGTGAACGACAATAATTTAAAAAAAATCTTAGCCGAAACAAAATCGATATTGACCTGCCTTCGTCGGCTGTTATTCCGGCTGAATTAATTAATGATCCGAAACAACAACCGGTTTCTGCGGCGACCCGGCTTTACGTTTTTTAATAGTCATAATAACCAGCGGTATACAGCAGGCATTCATCATAGCCAATAATAAAAATGCATCCATATAGCTGAGCAAAAATGTTTGCCGGCTTACTGTGTTTTCCAGCCCGCCGATGGCCTGCTGCATGGCGCGCAGGTAAGTAGCACCGTGCGCCACCAGGTTTCGCACAAAACCCTCCAGCCGCATTTGCGTAGCTGGGTCGGCGGCTGTTACATGCGATACTAACGCCGTGCGGTTAACTGCCGCCCGGTTAGCTATATAGGTATTGATGAGTGCGATACCGAAAGAACCGCCCATTTGCCGCATCATATTATTCAACGCCGCCCCCTGCGGGATGTCCTGTGGTTTCAGTTCAGACACGGCCAGCGCCGTTAAAGGTACAATGAGCAGGGCCGCCCCCAGTCCGCGAAAAATAAGCGGGATAAAAAAGTAAGCATTCCCCGTTTCCAGGTTCGACTTCGACATGAAAAAGCCGAAGATGGCTGAGAACAGAAAGCCAGCAATGATGAGATACTGGGGACGCAAGCCGCTTTGCAGCATCCGGCCCAAAAAAGGCGATATCATAGCCGCCATTAGCGTACCTGGTAACAACATGGTACCGGTTTGAAAGGCTGAGTATCCGATAATGCGTTGTGCATACAGCGGGAATACAAACACCGCGCTGAACAAGCCAAAACCCAGCACAAAAGTCATCACCGCCGAGATAGAAAGCGTGGTGCTTTTCAATACCCGGAAATTGATGACCGGGTGTGCTGTGGTCAGTTCCCACCAAACCAATAACGTCAACGAAATAGCAGAAATAATACTTAATACGATAATATAATTCGCAGCAAACCAGTCGTCTGTTTCACCGCGCTCCAGTACCACCTGTAAAGCCCCGACACCTGCGGCTAGTAAACCTATACCCAGCCAGTCTATTTTCCGGTCATCAGTCGAACCTTTGGTTGGGCGCAGGTAGATGTATGATAACAATGCCGCCATCAAGCCGATAGGAATATTCACATAAAATATCCACTGCCAGCTCAGGTTGTCTACAATATATCCGCCCATTACCGGGCCGATAGAGGGGCCGATAATAATCCCAAGGCTGAATATGCCGCTTGCCAAACCTCGCTCTTTCGGCGGGAAGGTCTCAAACAAAATAGCCTGTGAAGTAGACAGCAATGCACCGCCGCCAACGCCCTGTATAAAGCGGAAAGCAACCAGCTCCCATAAGTTGGTAGAGAACCCGCATAAAGCCGATGCTAAAGTAAATAATAAGATAGAGCCTATGTAATATTGCTTCCGGCCGATCTTCTCCGCCAGGAAGCTCGTCATGGGGATAACGATTACATTCGCGATAGCGTAAGAGGTAATTACCCAGGCGGTATCTTCCAGTGAAGCGCCTAAATTACCGCTCATAGTATTGATCGATACATTTACAATGGTGGTATCGATAAGTTCTATAATAGTAGATGTAATGATCGTAATAACAATAATCCACTTTCTGAATCCTGTTTCCATGCCGCAAAATTAGCGGGACTCCATCGCAGCGGCCTTACAGTATTCAAGCAGAAATTTATACTATTCAAACATTGCCAATCAATTAAATCATCTAAAAGTCATAATGAGTTATAATAATCAAATAGTGTTTATATTTGCATTATGGAACCTATAGAGACCCTTGCGGATTTTTACCGCCGCCATCCGGTAGACAATCAAACGGAATTTGCCGAAAACAATACCGGCGAGGGACACTTTAACGTGTTCCTGCGCGAGCCTTGTTTAAACCGTTCACCTTTCGGTCGACGGGATTTTTATAAAGTGGCGCTGGTAATCGGCAAGGGCAAAATGATCTATGCGGATAAAGAAGTAGCGATTAACCGGCAGGCACTGGTGTTTTCCAGCCCGGCCGTCCCCTCGGCCTGGGAATCAGGCGGAGGCCCGCAAACCGGATACTTTTGTTTATTCACGCAGGCCTTTATCGAATCCGGCGAATATAAAGGCCGGCTGCCGGACTTCCCCTTATTCCAACCCGACCAGGGCCATGTGCTGGAGCTGGACGACATGCAATTGAATGTAATATCGGGCTTGCTTGAACGGATGCGTGGCGTAATGGCGTCGGATTATCGCGCCAAATACGATATGCTGCGCAGCTATCTGCGCATCATTATGCACGAGGCGCTGAACATGCTGCCGGTTATCCCGGTAGAAAGCCATGCCGGCGCTGCAGCCCGGATAACCGCGCAATTCCTGGCGCTGCTGGAAAGGCAATTCCCGATAGACTCACCCGGGCAGTCCCTTAATTTACGTACACCGGCCGAATTTGCCGGCGAGATGGCCGTCCATACCAATCACCTTAACCGTTCAGTCAAAACAGTAACCGGCCGTACTACCAGTCGCCTGGTGTCAGACCGTATTTTGAAAGAAGCACAGGCCCTGCTCAAACATACTGACTGGAGTATCGCCCAGATTGCAATCGGCCTCGGCTTTGAGGAACCGGCCTATTTTACAAGCTTCTTCAAAAAACACACAGGCACCGCACCCGCAAGGACGAGAACGGCGACAGTATTATAGCCCGCTTCATTTCGGTTACAAAAGCCCGCATTTTGGCTACAAATGCCGAGTCATTAGTCCTGACCTTTGGGATATGACAACGCAACAAAATCAAAAAGTATGGTTCATCACCGGCGCATCGCGCGGTTTTGGAAGAGTATGGACCGAAGCCGCTTTAGAACGTGGCGATAAAGTAGCTGCAACGGCACGTAACCTGAACAGCATTGGCGCCCTCAAAGATAAATACGGCGATAACGTTTTAACTCTTGAACTGGATGTTACCAACACCGACCAGGTTAAAGATGCTGTAGCTCATGCTCACGCACATTTCGGCAAGCTGGATATCGTTTTGAATAATGCAGGTTATTCCCTGGTGGGTACCATCGAAGAAGCCGGCGCAGATGACATCCGGGCAATGTACGAAACCAATGTACTGGGGCCGGTAGCAGTAATACAGACAGCCTTGCCGCTGCTGCGCGAACAAGGTTACGGTCATATCCTGGGTACATCCAGCAACTTGGGCCATGTAACCCTACCTGTTATCGGCTATTACTGTTCCTCTAAGTGGGCATTCGAAGCCATTCATGAAAGTTTGGCTGCTGAGGTTGCTGCATTTAATATCAAAGTTACGATTATTGAACCAGGCGCCTATGCCACGGAATTCGGCAGTCCCGAATCATTAAAATTTGCTCCCGGCCTGGATGTCTACACCGATTTTAAAAACCAGTTTTTCGATCGTTTACGTTCGCTGGAACGTGGCGATCCAATGGCCACCCCGCAGGCGCTTTTCCAAGTCGTAGATTCAGAAAACCCGCCGCTGCGTTTCAACCTGGGTAGTCACAACCTGGCCTGGACCCGCGGCGCTTATGAAGAACGGCTAAAAACCTGGGAAGCCTGGGACGCGGTTTCGGTATCGGCACAGGGTGAACCTAAATAAAGCTTAACTTTGCAGCACACATGAAAAGTAACAGCCCGCACAAATTCGAATCGCTATCTGATGCGCACCGGGCCTTTGGCTTGTCCAACCCGAAGCATCCGCTCATCAGCCTGATAAACGGCGCACATAACCGCGTCGAAATGGATAACCTGCCACAACAGCATGTGCTGGGATTTTATAAAATATCCTATAAACCGCAACTGGGCGGCAGGCTAAAATACGGGCAAGGCTATTATGATTTTGACGAAGGCGGACTGTTATTTGCTGCTCCCGGCCAAATTATCGGCGCCGGCGATAACGAACGGGCGGTATGTTCCCAATACGCGCTGCTTATCCACCCCGATTTTTTCCTGGGTTATGACCTCGCCAAAAAAATCAAACAGTACGGGTTCTTTTCTTACAGCATAAACGAAACGCTGCATTTATCTGAAGTTGAAAAAGAAACCGTCATGGGTATTTTTCGCATCATAGAAACCGAGCTGGAAGGCCGTATCGATGACTTTAGCCAGGATGTTCTGATATCGCAGGTAGAATTACTATTAAATTACGCCAATCGCTTTTACAGGCGGCAGTTTATTACCCGCAAAGCAGTTAATAACGATCTGCTGGAAAAATTGGAGCAGCTGTTAAACGATTATTTCACCAACGAGTTAGCGTTAAGCCAGGGTTTACCTACAGTTGGCTACCTGGCCGACCATTTGAATGTTTCGCCAAGCTACCTGAGTGATATGCTCCGTTCGCTTACCGGGCAAAACGCCCAGCAACATATACACGATAAGCTGATAGAAAAAGCTAAGGAGAAATTATCAACCACCCGCCTATCGGTCAGTGAGGTAGCTTATGCGCTGGGATTTGAGCATTCGCAATCCTTCAGCAAGCTATTTAAGTCAAAGACCAGCCTGTCACCATTGGAGTTCAGGCGGTCTTTTAACTGATAATATCTATTTATAACACGATACTCGCTATACCCTTTTGCAGCGCAGCTTCCGCCTGACCTGGGTAAGCAGAACCCTCCACACGGAATACGGTTAAATTGGTCATGCCTAAAAAGCCCAAAAGGCCTTTTAAGTAAGTAGATACAAAATCGAGCGGCTGCATCGGCCCGCTGGAATAAACACCGCCCGAGGCCATCGCTACGTAAACGGTCTTGCCTTTAATCAATCCCTCTATCCCGGATTCGTCATATTTAAAAGTGACACCCGCCCTGGCGATATGGTCAATCCATGCTTTCAATACCGATGGAATGCCGAAATTCCACAAGGGTGCGCCGATAACAATAACATCTGCATCCTGCAGTTCGGCAATGGCCTGGTCGGAATGCCTGAGCGCTGCTTTATTTTCCGGCGTTTGTTGTTCTGAGGGCGTGTAAAAAGCAGCCAGTGCTGCTTCTTCCAGGTGCGGATAGGGGTCAGTCGTTAAGTTTTTAACCTTAACAATGCTGTCCGGGTTGGCGGCCTGTATCTTTTCTACAATAGCATTGCCAAGCTGAATGCTAAAGGAGTGTTCGCCTTTCGGGCTGGAAATAATATGCAATATCTTTTTCATAAAAATAAATTTTTGTACAGTGCAAACGTAGGCACCCGCGCTTTCAAAAAGATATTACTATCCCAAAGGATACCGGTATCGTTTGGGATACTCCCTATCTTTGAATGATGGAAATTACAACAGAAAAGGGATTGGAAATAGACCATCCTTGCGGCGAAAACGCCTGCGCCGCAGGTGTGGCCGGTATCAGGGACGCCCTGTATGTATTAAACGGAAAATGGAAGCTGCCGCTTATTTTTACACTAACAGAAGGACCGAAGCGCTTCAAAGATATCCAGCGTTCATTGGGTGATATCACGCCAAAAATCTTATCCAAAGAATTAAAGGAACTGGAACTGAATGAATTTGTAATACGCACTGTTTATGCAACCACGCCGGTCACCGTGATTTATGAACTGACGCCTTACAGTAAAACCCTGAAAAACGTATTGGGCGAATTGAGAGATTGGGGCATCAGCCACCGCCAGCGTATCGTCAGCAGCCGTAAAAGCCAACCGCAAATTCCGTAATAAGTATACAACATCCGTGGATTCGTGTTAACAGCAGCCTCATTTTTCGGCGGACCTTTGGTTTATAAAATCAAAGACAATGAAAACTATATTAATTACAGGGGCAAGCAGCGGAATCGGCAGAGAAACCGCTAAATTATTTCAAAGCAAAGGCTGGAACGTTATCGCTACCATGCGTAACCCGGACAACGAAATCGAGCTTAACAAACTAAACAACGTTTTAGTCACCAGGCTCGATGTATTAAATACGGGTTCTATTGAAGCTGCGGTAAATGCAGGCATCGTCCGGTTCGGTCAAATCGATGTGCTGGTAAACAATGCAGGTTACGGCGCTTACGGCATACTGGAATCCTTTAGCCGCGAGCAGATAGTCCGCCAGTTCGATACCAATGTCATCGGCCTGCTGGATGTAACCAAAGCCATCCTGCCTCATTTCCGTAAAAACCAAAGCGGTATCATTATAAACATATCTTCTATTGGCGGAAAAATAACTTTCCCGCTGGGCGCATTATACCACGGCACCAAATTCGCTGTAGAAGGTATTTCCGAGTCGTTAAGCTACGAGGTTGAACAATTTGGCGGCAAAGTTAAAATTGTAGAACCAGGCGCTATCGCTACGGAATTTGCCGGCCGGTCTATGGATTTTAGTAATGACGAAAGCCTTGCCGAGTACCAGCCGATTGTCGGCAAAGTAATGGAGGCTGTAGGCGCCATGTTCGCAGGTGCTTCTCACGCCGGCGTGGTAGCCGGTGTAATTTATGATGCAGCCACTGATGGCACCGACCAACTTCGCTATACTGCCGGCGAAGATGCCAAAGCAATTATAGCCCAACGCGCAGCCTTAGACGATGCCACATTTATCGGTGGCATGAAAGCGCAATTTAAATTATAATATCTTTGGGTGATGAGTAAGTTTATCCATATGCAGAACATCCCGGATCTGTTCCGTTTCTTTAAACTGGAACAGCCGGTGCTGCACCCGCTCATCGCGGTAGTAGATTTTAGTCAGGTGCAGGAAGAAATTACCGAAGACACCAAAGTTTCGGCTGATTTTTACACGCTCATCTTTAAGAACTATAATCGTAATAACATTAAGTACGGGCGCAAGCTGGTGGACTTCACCGATGGCAGCTTGATTTGCATGTCGCCGCAACAGGTGTTGGAAATGGATAATGATATCGAGCCATCGCCACAAATGATGGGCTGGGGCGTGTTCTTTCATCCCGACCTGATACGCTCGACTTCGCTGAACGAGAAAATGAAGGATTATACCTTCCTCACCTACGAAGTGTCGGAGGCATTGCACCTGTCTGAAAAAGAGAAACAGATACTGTATGATTGCGTTCAAAAAATTGAAGCGGAATTACAGGAAAATATCGATGTGCATAGCCAGTCCATTATCGTTTCCGGTATCGAAATGTTGTTGAACTATTGCTCCCGCTTTTATGGCCGGCAATTCATCACCCGAAAAAGCTCCAACAATGCTGTGGTTGCCCAGGTTGAGAAAGTACTGACCGCGTATTTCAGAAACAGCCACGCAGGTTTGCCGACCGTGAAATACCTTGCCGATAAAGTAAACTTATCACCCAATTACCTCAGCGACCTTTTAAAAAAGGAAACAGGTAAAAATGCGCAGGATCATATTCATTATCACGTAATAGAAGAAGCGAAAACCAGCTTGCTAAGCACCAATAAATCCATTGGCGAAATTGCTTACGCATTAGGTTTCGAGTACCCGCAATATTTTAATAAGCTTTTCAAACAAAAAACCGGCAAAACTCCTGTTGAGTTTAGGAGTATGAATTGAGGAAATGGCGGTTTTATAATTTTTCGCCGCCCGGTTAAGCATCCACGCTTAACCGAAAAACAGTTGCGAGTATCCACACTCGCAAAACTAACAAACACAAAAAAGCCTCATTTTTTTCAATTTGAGGCCCTCTCCCGGCTAAAGCGTCTATCGGGCACATCAAAAGTAAGATTTTAAGGGCTATCTCCGGAAGTTTTAGAAACCAATAGCTAAAGAGTCGATTAAAATCCTATGATTTGAGATCTTCACTATTATTCTATAATATTCAGTCACCTCAACGAATTAAAATACTATCAAATTAAAAAGCCGTCTCATAATTAGTTTATCAGACGGCTTCTTTTATATCGAAAGATTTTCGGCTGTATTATTGTCCTATTTTAGTTAACAATATTGCTACCGAATCCGGTTTGGCTAAGAATGCCGAGTGGCTGGTGTTTAATTGATATACTGTTTTTACTCCCGCTGTAGCAATCATTCTATTTTGTAAGTTTGGAGACACCACGCGATCCTGCAATGTTTTAATATAAACTTTTTCAACAGAACCGAAATTAGCAGCAGTTAATGTCACCGGGTTAGTAAATGGGATCGCTGGTTCGGGGCGGTAATTCTGTAAAACAAGATTTTGTACCTGCGCAGAGCCATCCTGGATAAAGACGTTTACAATCTGGTCGCGTAGCACATCAAGGGTTCCGTTAGCATTTTGTTTAAGTATAGCAACATGATTGACTGAGTCGCCAAGTGCTGAGCCGGCATCGGTGCTGGCAAGAGCAAGCAATGATTGGCCGGAAGATGGCAGATAGGCTGCGAGATAGACAAGCTTTTCAATTTTTGAAGGATTTTGCTCGGCAACAGCAGAAATGATCATACCGCCAAGACTGTGGCCTACCAGGATAACTTTGCCGTTCATTTTTGATATAGCATCAAGAACTTTGTCTCTGTAAGCGTTTAATGTTAAGGTTGATGGGACAGTTTGATCGCTGCCGTGGCCGGGAAGTTCAACAACAGTAACATTGTTGCCTTCATTGATAAGTTTGGCTTTTACCGCGTCCCATACATAAGGGGCTTGCCAGGCGCCGTGTACCAGCACATAATTTTTAGCAGCGGGTTTCACTTCATCGTTCTTTTTTGAACAAGATGAAAACATAATAGTAGCTGTGGCTACGGCGAGTAAGATTGATATAAGCTTTTTCATGATTTGAGATGCCTAATTGTTTAGGACATGACAAACATCCGATTATGTGCCCTGGATAAGTTTAACCCAGGTTAAAATCGAAAAACAGTATAAAACAGTTAAGCAAACCATCTTATAAAGCAACCAACACTATAACTAATCAGTAATAATAGCTATTGGCCATCGCCCAATCTCCAGGTGTGATATTGTTAAAATTTATATTTTTATAGCATGTTACAGGATAAAACAGAAATAGACTTATTACGAACGGTTTTAGGACATGCCGGTATGAAACCGGAAGCATTTGACTTGTCCTTGCCTTACTGGAAATTGAAACAGTATAAAAAAGGTGATTTTTATAACGAATATAAAAATGTTTGTAAGCACCTCGGATTTGTTATCAATGGCGTATTTCGAATCTACCGGGTAAATAGCGATACGGGTGAAGAAAAGAATATGCTGTTTTTTACCGATCATCAATTTGTAACATCTTATAAAAGCTTTTTAGCGCAGACTGCCTGCGAATATTATACTGAGGCGATGGTTGATTCGCTTATATTATATATACATATCGATCAACTGAATGAACTTTACGGGCAATCGCACCAGTGGGAAAGATTTGGGAGGATTGTCGCTGAAACCGCTTTCCATGAGGTTATGACCAATACCGAAGGATTCTTGTTTAAAACGCCGGAAGACCGTTATCGTGAAATGATGGAAAAACATCCGAATATTTTTAACGCGGTACCACTTTATCACATCGCCTCTTACCTGGGTATCCAGGGGCCGTCACTGAGCCGGATTCGTAAAAGAATGGTTGGAAAATAAACCCGTTAGCCTGGCATCAGGTTTATGACTACCGAAATCCTCTGTAAAAAACTTTTTTGCAGAGGATTTTCGATTTTAACCTGGGTTAAACTTATTGCTGCGGCATAGCCCGATGTTTGTCATGTCCTAAACAATTAGGCATTAAACAACATGAAAACAACAATAATAATGATGGCAATGAGTGTATTAGGTTTTACTGCTCAAGCCCAAAAAACAACCAACAACAATTCTAAAACTATTGTACTTGTTCACGGAGCCTGGTCTGATGCATCTTCGTGGGATGCAGTGACCCCTTTGTTAAAGGCCCAGGGCGAAGAGGTTATCAATGTTAACCTTGCCGGTCACGGAAAAGATACCACCTCGTTTGCCGGTATCACCTTTCAAACTTATGTCGACCAGGTAAAAGCAGCTATCGGCGCCCGCACTAACGTAGTTTTGGTGGGACATAGTTTTGCTGGACTGGTTATCAGCCAGGTTGCTGAAGAAGTTCCCGCACAAATTAAAGAACTGATTTTTCTTGCCGCAGCGTTGCCGCATGATGGCGACAGCCTTTTATCGCTGGCAAAACAAGATCCTGCATCTCACATCGGCAAATCTCTTACTATCGATCAGCAGCACGGCGCAGCTATCATAGCCAAAGATGCCGCGGCCGATATTTTTGCCGCCGATGCGCCTCAGCAAGTTCAGGAATATATCGCCGCTAACATTAAACCGGAACCGCTGGCACCTCTTGCCACACCAGTTCATTTGACTGAGAAAAATTTCGGCAGCATTAAAAAAGTCTACATCCATACGGTCAATGACCATGCTATCAGCTACCCTGCACAGCAATATATGGTAAAAGCGGGTAAAGTGGCTAAAGTATACACCCTGGCAAGCAGCCATACCCCATTCATTTCTATGCCGGACAAACTTGCTGCAATCTTAATCGCTGAAAGCAAATAATAAACCCAGCCCGGTTAAGCGTCCACGCCTAACCGAAAAACAGTTACGAGTGTCCACACTCACAAGAATAACAAACACAAAAAAGCCTCAAATCTTTCGACTTGAGGCTTTTGATTTAAAATGTAGGCGGAACAGGCGAAATGTCGAACTTTTTGGAAGATTTTAAATTAATCAACGCCACTTTAAAATAGTTTTAGCCAATGATTGAAGACGGTCTACACAACTTTGCCGAACAGTATTTGCAAATTAGTTATACGCATCTGAATCGCATTTTTTATCCAGGTTAAATCTACCGGTTAACAGAAAAGGCTGATGTTTTAAATCGACGTTTCCTTTTTCTGTGATATTTCGCTGCAGTCTGTTATTTTCCCGAAGCTGCGGCAATTATAACATTCGCTACCTCCTGAGGGTGAGAGATAAAAATAACGTGGCTGCCCTTTAGCTCGGTAATTTTGGCCCGGGCGCGTTGGTACATCTTGCGCTCAGTTTCCGGGGCGAGGCTTTTATCTTCTGTTGCAACAATGCCGTAGCTTGGCTTCGTTTTCCAGGCAGCAGCCTCCAACGGGGTATCAAAGCATTTGGCGATGATCGGCACCTGCGATGCGCGCATAAAATCAGCCTGCGCCTGGCTTAAGTCAGCGGCGAAACCGCCGTGAAATTTAGCCGGGTCATAATAAACAAAACCAAATTGGTCGGGCCTGGAAAAGCCGGCTTCGGGTGCGGCCGGCGCGGCGCCTATCCATTTCCCGGCGGTTTCACCTTCATCGGGAACAAACGCCGCTACAAATACCAGGGCGGTTACTTTGGGGTTTACGCCGGCCTGGCTGATGACTGCCCCGCCCCAGGAGTGCCCTACTAATATCACCGGGCTATCCTGAGCATTAATCACGCTATTGGTGGCATCAACGTCATTTTGTAAGGAAGTTAGCGGGTTTTGTACGATACTTACATGGTAGCCTTTTTTTGTCAGGATATCGTACACAGCTTTCCAGCCGGAGCCATCGGCAAATGCCCCGTGTACCAATACGATATTTTTAACAGACATTTTTTGGGCGCTGGCCGGGTAAATGCCGGCGATTAACTGGAGGGCGATTAATGCCACTGAAAAAACAATTGTTTTAAAGAAATTGAATGTAGTTTTCATTGTTTGGATGATTAAATTGATGATAGATAAATTGAATTATAAGTTGGATGCAAAGCCGGCTATGGCGGCGCGGGCTGCACCGTTGATGGCGCCGGTTTGTTGATGCTGTACCAGGCCGATAACCTCCCATTCATTGGCATTAAAACCGACAGGTGCAGCAAGCTCTTCGGAGCCTTGATGACCTGGTTTTAGCTCAAAACCGTAAAGATTGCGAACGATTTGGGCGTGGCGTAAGGTTCGTCCCCCGTTCTCGCCGTTTGTCACCTTACTTTCGGCGTGTTTCTGAACCAGGGCCAGCATCAGCTGGCAGGCAGCTACATCACCTTCCGCCTGGTAACTTACTTTAATTTTGCCACCCCGCTGTACGGCTTGCAGGCTAAGGCTGGCCTTGGCTTCGCTTCCCAGTGCATGCTTAACAGCGGACGCTATGGCCGGAGTATCTGAGCCTACAAATTCAGTTTTTCCGTTGACGATCAATTGCGGGGTGTAAACCTGGGCGCGTAGCTGACGGCTGTATTGATACTGGCGTTTGGAGAATTCGGGGCGGCTGAAAACGTCCTTCCAGCCGAGGCGGTTCCAGTAATCTACATGGTAGGCCAATACATACACGGGAGTATTACCGGCTTCCTGCTGAATGCGGGCCAGCACTTCATCTGCCGGCGGGCAACTGGAACAACCCTCTGAAGTGAACAGTTCCAGCACGGCAAAGCCGCCGTGAACATTAACATTGTGTGGTTTAGCTGCCTGGCTGCGGTTAATCAGCGTAGTAAAGCCGAGGGTTAAGATAATTACTGCACCGGCGGCTATTGTTTTTACGGGTTTCATCTTTTTTGAATTTTGTTTGATTCAAAAGTAGGTGGCCCCGCGACCTTAAAGGAGTGAAAAAGGGCTCAATTAGACAGATCGGCGCTCCGGCCGGACAGATTGAGCCGTAATAATTTTTTACCTGTCTTCCATCCAGGAAAGAAAAGCGGTAGATTTTTCCTTGTTGATAAGCAGCTTTTCAGGTGTTTCAATAACAAGTTTGACGTAAAGCTTACGCAAAAAGTAATGCTCCACTTCCTTAATTGCTTTAAAGTTGACCAGGTATTGCCGGTTCACCCTAAAGAATTGCGTTGATGAAACGGAACCGGTAATTTGATCGAGCGACTGGCTAACGGCGTATTCCTGCTTGTCAAAACACATAATCGACGTAGCATCATTACGGATATAAAAAAAAGCTATGTTATCAGTGTGGACGGTAGTGTACTTTTGATTTTTAAAGACCAGGAAGCTGGTTTTACCGGCAGGCGATCCCAATTTGGATAATAAGTCCCCGAGATCGGGCATTACCTTTTGCTGGAAGAAATTTTTCAGCTCATCTACCTTACGGAACGCTTCCCGGATGTCCGCCGTTGAAAAGGGTTTAAGCACGTAGTCGACCCCGTTGCGCTTAAAAGCTTCGAGCGAATATTCGTCAAAAGCTGTACAGAATATTACAGGGCTGGTAATTTTAACGGATTTAAAAATCTCGAATGATAAGCCATCGGCTAATTGGATATCCATAAAAATCAGGTCAGGCTGCGGGCTATTCGTCAATGCCGCTACCGAGCTTTCCACACTCTGGTATTGCCCGATGATCTTAGCCTCCGGGCGCAGGCCCAGGATGATAATTTCGAGCGATTTGGCTGTTCTCAGCTCGTCTTCAATGATGATGATATTCATAAATTAAGGGTAGTTTGATCCGGAACAGTTTTCCGTCATTAATAATTTCTACCTGTTTTTCCAGTAGGTGATGGTAACGCATCCGGATATTTTTCAAGCCCACGCCAAGCGAGTTATGGTCTCCGTATTTCAAACGAATCGGGTTTTCGATAATGATATGACCAGCCCCGGCATATAAACGGATATGTAGTGGCTTTTCTGCTGATACCACATTATGTTTGAGGCAATTCTCTACCAGCAGTTGCAGGGTAAAAGGAGGGATGAGAGTATGCAGCACCTTGTCGTCCAGCTCGTTTTTAAAAGTAAAGCCACCTTCAAACCTGGCGTTCTGCAAAAACAGGTAAGCTTTTACAATTTCCATTTCGTCGGTTACCTGTATAAGGTCGAGTTTCCGGCTCTCCAGCGTGTAGCGGTAAAAGTTTGAGAGCTTCAGAATGAAATCTACCGCCTCTGCATCGCCGGTCTCTACCATAGCTTTCAGCGTATTAAGGCTGTTAAACAAAAAGTGCGGATTAACCTGTTGCTTCAATAGTTCATACTGTGCGCCCAGGTTATCGTTTTTGATACGTTCCAGCTCCATATTTACATATTGGTTCTCGTAATTTTGTTGCAACAGCTGCAGGAACATATAAAAAACCAGGTTGATCAGGATACCCCGTACCTCCACCATCAGCATCACCGGCCCGAAATTAATATGCGACAAAATGAGCTGCTGTATCCACGCCAAACCGAACATCACCCCGATCCCGATCAGTAAACTATTAACGAGCCTCCCATAGGAGATTTGGTGTTTGGCCGGCCCTTTGGATTGATAGGAAAACATATAAATGTTAACATACCACATCAGCAAAGCAAATGCAGAGGTAATGCCCGCGTTCACTGCGGCTTCGGCTGTATTAAAACGCTGTTGCGCAATCTGCGGAACAGATGACAACAGCCCTATTGTAATAGAGCTGACCCATATAACTGCGGCGGATATCTTTAATTTTTGTTTATTCATGATAGGCCCCGGGTCAAATTTATAGATATTATTTGCAGCAGGAAAAGAAATAGGCAGGAACCATCGCTCAAATGGCCTGCCTGTTTTTTATTAAATCCGGCTTATACCGATACATTGATAGTAACATTGATATTGCCCCGGGTAGCTTTGGAATAAGGGCAGGTTTCATGTGCGGCTGCCACAACGGTCATGGCTTGCTCAACCGGTAATCCCGGCAGGTTAACTTTTAACCGCGCCTGCAGTAGGAAGCTGCCTTCATTAGTGGCCAGGTCAACCTCGGTATCAACGGATGCAGCTTCCGGCAAAGTGAATTGTTGTTTGGCCGCGTTATGGCGCATGGCCCCGATAAAGCAGGCCGACCAGCCGGCCGCGAAAAGTTGTTCGGGGTTGGTACCCGCGCCTTTAGTGCCCGGCGAACTCAAGCTGATATCCAGCCGTCCGTCAGTGCTTTTAGCGGCGCCGTCCCTGCCACCGGCGACATGAACTTTCCCGGTATATAATACTTTTTCTACTGCACTGGCGGCTGTTTCGATAATATTGATAGTTTCCATTTTTGATTATATTTATTAAAATTGATAATTAAGAATTGTTCGTTATTTCGCAAAGCCATCAGCTTCAATAATAGCATCAGCAAATGCTTTGGGTGCTTCCTGTGGCAGGTTATGGCCTATGCCCCCGGTTATGGTATGATGCGCATATTTTCCTTTAAATTTTGCAGCGTAATTTGCCGGATCAGGATGCGGGGCGCCGTTGGCATCGCCTTCAAGCGTTACTGTCGGTACTGTGATGACAGGTGCGGCAGCAAGCTTTTTTTCCAGTTCATCGTATCGGGCTTCGCCTTTAGCCAGCCCTAAACGCCAGCGATAATTATGAATTACGATAGCCACATGGTCAGGATTATTAAAAGCGGCAGCCGATTGTGCATAGGTGGTATCGCTAAACTGCCATTTTGGGGAGGCGGTTTGCCAGATCACTTGATTAAACTCTTTTGTGTTGGCTGCATAACCGGCCCGGCCACGTTCTGTAGCAAAGTAAAATTGGTACCACCAGCTTAACTCAGCTTTGGGTGGCAGTGGAGCGATATTCCCTTTTTGACTCCCAATAAGGTAACCGCTTACTGATACCAGGGCTTTGCATCTTTCGGGGTACAAAGCTGCGATGATATCTGCAGTGCGCGCCCCCCAGTCAAAGCCGCCGATAACTGCTTTTTGAATTTTTAAAGCATCCATCAGTGCGATTATGTCCAGTGCCAGGGCTGCTTGTTGCCCGTTTCTCTGCGTTTGCGCAGAAAGGAAACGGGTGCTGCCATATCCCCTTAGGTAGGGGACGATTACATGATAACCTTTAGCCGCCAGCAAAGCCGCCACACCTGCATAGCTGTTGATATCATAAGGCCAGCCATGGAGCAGGATTACCGGCTGCCCATTGACCGGGCCAGCCTCAGCGTAGCCTACGTTCAGCACGCCGGCATTAACCTGTTTGATTGTTGTAAAGTGGGTTGGTAAATTGTTTGATGTTAACTCTTGCGCGCTCACCGACCTGATTTGAGTGATGATCGCCAATAATACGATAAGTGCTAAAAATGGTCGGCTGATGTTACGATGGTTGTTCATGGTGCTTAGCTTTATTTTGTTTTCAAAAGATTGATTTGCATTATTTGACAACAAAAGTAACCTGCCCGCCGGCCGGGGAAATGAGATTACACCTGAACCAGGCGTTTTGGGTGCCGAACCGGACAATAGCGTTCTCAAATATTCTTGCTGATCTTCCTCCATTTGCCATCCTCTTTACCACAGGTTCCGGATTGGCAAAAGACGGTAGGATGAACCTAATAAAACAAAAAGCCCTGGAAAATCTCCCCGGGCTTTTCGTTTTACAAGAAATTAGCTATTAAACGTTTTCGGCAGCCTTAACATACGCGGCAGGATAGAGCCTCCTGAACATGGTATAAGTCACGCTGATAACAGTAAACGCAATGATTGCATCGATAGTAGCAGGGAAACCAAGTACTACGATTTTAGAGAAGAAGGCAAAAAGGATATCAAAGAAAATTCCGGCAAATACCCATTCCTTTAGTCTTAGCAGGCGGTTAGGGGTTAGCAATACGATAACACCCGATAATTTGGCGACACCCAAAATGTAAATGAAATGTGGTGGATAACCCAGTTTTACTGTGATGTCCCAAACAATAGGGTTGTGGGTCAGTTCGAAGAAACCGCTGGCGCCAAACCATAATGACATAAATGATGCGCCTGCCCAATAAATTGCTTTTTGTGTTTTTGAGTTCATGATGTTGTGTTTTAAATGTTTATGACTCAAAATTGCCATAGAAGCGGCCACCATCAGAGTTGTTTAAAGCTGAAACGGACACACTGATACCCGGACCAGGCAATGGGAGGGTTGGAAATTATGTACTTGAAATTTTATTCCGACCCGGTTAAACGTCCATGCTTAACCCAAAAATGATCGGGAGTGTTCGCACTCGCAAAAAAAACAAAAAGCCTCAAATCGATTTGAGGCTTTTTAACTTGTAGAAGGAACGCGTGAAATGTCGAACTTTTTGGAGGACTTAGACGCTCTCAACCGCTCCTTAAGAGGTAACGCGATTAATACAGGCTAACTCCGGGGTACTTCTTACTTCATCTAAAAATAAAGAATATCTGCTGCCGGCATTTTTGATCGGTCGCTCTGTCCTGAATGAGTAATGTCTTTCATCAACTTCAAGAATCGTAACCGGAATAGCCTTACGCCCGTCCCATGAAACCCATGCTTTATCCCCAACGCTAAACTTTTCTGCTGTTCGCTTAAGGTAATGAAGCGGCGTGACATTTTTAACAAACACTATTGTTCGCGGGTCGTGTTTTTTCAGAACAGGTCTTGTCGCCCGTTTATTTGAATTTGGCGACCGTTTTCTTTTCAGGAAAGTCTCGTAGGTTTTCCAAGCCCTTTCTAAAGCGGACATCGCACCCAAAGGCGGGTTATTGAGCTTAAGATAATCTTGGTAGGCTTCCAAGTTATTATATGAAGGCCATGCGCCATCCCTGTCCGCGAATCCGTGTCTGTTTGCCAAATCACCGAGTGGGGAATCTCTGTTTTTATGCTTTGTTAACCAGTCGGTGAAGCTTGGTTCAGACGTTGCAAGCAGTGTAACCTCATTATGAGATTGTGGGCTAATTATCCCGTGATAGACATCCCTCATTTTCTCTGCGGCTGCATCCAACGTTTCGGCCTCAGTTGTATGATGTTTTGCCAGCACGTAACCAATATGGCACGCCACCCGCTTAAGGAGAAATACGTCGACAACGCTTCGCGTTACATTCCTCATTAATGATAGCGTAAGGCTCGGCGAAACATATTCGCGGAAAACTACTATTGCCACTTCACCGTTATGAAATTCTAACTTAACCCCGTGCCTTTGAACCGCCTGGTCTCCAAAGTAAGCCGGTTTCGACTTCAAGTGTTGGTCAGCAAGGGCTTTCCCCAATTCTTCCAAAGTCGGCCATATTTTGTGTAAAATCCATTTCTCATTATAAAGGGGCAGATAAACACCTTCCGCAATATCATCGGGTAAATTTTCCGGTAGCCCTTTAAGTTCCGCGCGGCGTTCCCTGATTGGTGCCGTAGGTGTTAAGACGAGAATTTCGGCCTGTCTTAAATTAGTAATGGGGCATTTTGAGTCGGCCAATAAAGCCGCACGGGATGAATAGCCCATGTAAGCAGCCACAAGTTCATGAGCATGTGACGATTTGATTTGAACCCCGAATTGATTTTGAGAGAATGAGCGCAGAGAGTCTGCGCAACGTTTTGTGATTTCAAGTTGCATAGCAATTTCCTGTTAAAGGCTGGACTTCAAATCGGTGTCGAGAGTGTTTAAGGACAACCTATGCCAGCGGGTTTAACGAAAATTTGCTGTTTTTTAGGCTTGTCAGTACTTGAATTAGCCTCGCGTTTCAGTCACTCACAACTGGGGCGCTCGTTTCCTACATCAAAAGTAAGATAAGATTTTTTAAAAAGCAAGCGAAACTGTATAAGGAAGGTTGCACCAGAATAAAAAGTGCCGCTGTCCGAAGTTTGTAACTTCGGATGAGTATGCCTGTAGATTGCATCGACAGTAAACAAAAAAGCCTCAAATCTTTCGACTCAAGGCTTCTAACTTGAACAGTAGCCCTTGCTGGACAAATCTCGAACTATTTTATGGAAGATTTAAGAAAAATCTCTAACATTTTCATTCGCATATAAATAGGAGAACTTTTATCTCAAGTACCGTATTGAGGGAACAATCTCGAACCTTTCTTTAAGATTCTAATTGATTGGCCAGTTTAATTAGAGGCACTAAAATAATATAAAAAGTAGCTGTCCGTATACATTGATGGGCAATATCATAAGCCGAACTTGATAATACCAATTGGCTTTTTTCGGTAGCTTTTAAATATCAGATCCCAATACGGGAATACAGAACCATAGTTGGAATTCGTCTCAACAATGACATTGGAGTGATGTATTCGGTGCATTAATGGGCTAATGATCAATTTTCTCAAAAGCAAGTCTATCTTTTCATTTATTCTGATATTGGAGTGTACCAGCAAAACGACGGGAAAGAACAGAATTCCATAGGCGATCAAGCCAGTCACTGTTGCACCAATCAATGTGAGAAATATCGCTTTGGCAATCACGGAGAAAAAAAGTTCTATGGTATGAAAACGCACCGCAGTTGTCGTATTCATACTTTCATCTTCATGATGAAATTTGTGAAATCTCCAAAGCATGGGTATCCGATGATTGATGCGGTGCCACCAATACACAAAAAGGTCAATACGAAGTATTTGAAAAATAACAGATAATAGGTTAGGTAGTTTGGAAAAAGGAATCATCCCAAAATGGTTTGCGGAAGCATATACCATCAGCTTTTGTAAATAATATCCGCTTAAAAATGAAAACAGAAGATTAACCAAACCCACTATGATATTTTTCAGATCATGATTAGTTTTCAATAACTCTTTTCGTTGCGGAAAGAGATATTCCACAAGGTAAGTTAGCAAAAAGACAAAGCCTACTGCCAGTGGCTGTAAAACATTATTCATGTGGAATTTATATTTTGCCTTACAAAATCAAATGATAAATGGACATCGCCTTATGCTTCATAAATCCATTTTTAAGATATATCTTCAATTCTTAAATTTACGATGAAATACTAATAAAGGGTTTTATCCGCTAAAAAATAGGTTTAGATTTTGTCAGTTTAAAAAGCCATCACCTAATAAACCACGTATATCTCCTATAATTATAAGAACTATGGATAGTTATCTTAATGAAACGATTAATGTGTATCGCGATGCCGCATTAAAACCGGATGTTGGCCTTTGCTGTACAACCACGCCAATTAATTCCTTTCCGGGGCTGGAGATACCGAAAATCATGCAGGAAATGAACTATGGTTGTGGCTCTATCGTAAGTGCCAATGATCTCGCAAACGAACCAACGATACTTTACGTAGGTGTTGGCGGTGGTATGGAACTGTTGCAATTTTCCTATTTTAACCGAAATGAGCAAGGTGTGATAGGCGTTGATATTGTGGATGAAATGTTGCGAAGCTGCGCTGATAACTTGGTTGAAGCAGAAAAGTTAAACCCCTGGTTCAAAAAAGAGTTTATTGATCTGCGTAAGGGCTCTGCTTTAGCGTTACCCGTGGCAGATAATTCCATAGATGTAGCCGGGCAAAATTGCTTGTTCAATATTTTTAAGGAAAATGACCTCAAACAAGCCTTAACCGAGATATACAGGGTACTAAAACCCGGTGGCAGATTAGTCATGTCTGATCCGGTTTGCGACCAGCTCATGAACGAAGCATTGCGTAACGACGACAGGTTACGGGCTTTATGCCTTACCGGCTCGCTAACATTAAGTGATTATATCAAAAGCATAACCGATATAGGCTTCGGCACAATAGAAATAAGAGCCAAAAGGCCGTACCGCATTTTGGCTCCCGGCCAATATCCTACTGATGAATTGCTTTATATTGAAAGTGTGGAAGTTTGTGCCATCAAAGACTCAATGCCTGCCGATGGCCCTTGTGTATTTACCGGCAAAGCTGCGATCTACTATGGCGAAAAGGAGTATTTTGATGATGAAAAAGGCCATGTTTTGATGCCTAACCAGCCTTTAGCTGTTTGTGATAAAACAGCCGGGAACTTAGCAGCATTGAAACGTGATAATATTTTTATATCAGACTCTACCTGGTTTTATGATGGCGGTGGCTGTTGCTAACGATATCCGGCAATGAAAATATTTATTACTGGTGTTACAGGCTATATTGGCCAGAAATTGGCTTTACAATTGGCGGATGACGGGCATACTATTCATGCGCTTGTCCGTGATGAGCGAAAAGGTAAATCGTTATTGGATCATCCAAATATCCGCTTATTTACCGGAGATATTTTAGATCCTGGTTCCTTGTTAAATGCCTTGACTGGTTGCGAGCAGGTTTATCACCTTGCGGCACTGGCATCCGTATGGCATAAAGACCCGCAAAGTTTTCATTCGATCAATGTGAACGGGCTAAAAAATGTCTTGGATGCCTGTTTGCAATTGGGTGTTATCAACGTGCTGTTCACATCAACAGCCGGGGTTGTAGGTGATTCAGTTGATGGGAAGCCTGTGTGCGAATTGACCAACCCTGACCCCAAACTGGAAACACTGTATGAGCAAAGTAAAGTAGAGGCTGAGAAACTGTTAAAGGCTTATATTCCTAAAGGTATCCGTGGAATTATTGTTAACCCCAGCCGTGTTTACGGCCCTGGCTTATTAACCGAAAGTAATGGCTTTACCCGGTTGGTGAAAATGTATATCAACGGACATTGGAAGATCAAACCTTGTAATGGAAAAAGTATCGGCAACTACGTTTATATTGATGATACGATAAACGGACTGATAGCAGCCATGGATAAGGCTAAACCCGGTGAACGTTACTTACTGGGTGGTGTCAATGCTACCTACAATGAGTTCTTCAGCTTGGTAGATGAACTTACTGGTGTGAAAAGAAAAATGTATAATGTTCCCTTGTCGGTGATGCTGTTTCTTTCCCGGATACAGTTGTTGATGGCGCGCTTATTTGGAAAGCAACCCATGATAACCCCGTCCTTTGTCAGGAAGTACAATAAACAATGGATCGTCAGTTCTAAAAAGGCCGAACAGGAAATAGGTTATACTATCATGCCTTTAAGAGAAGGCGTAAGTAAAACGCTTAATTGGCTTAATCAACCTGTTTAACAGCCGCCACTAATTCATCATAAGAATAAGCCGCTTCGTGAAACTTCTTTTTGCCATTTTTCACGATCAGGGTTCCGGGTAGCGCACCCGACCAATCGACACTTATCTTTTCGTTGTAAGAGTTTGGCGCTTCGTTCAGCAAGTAAACTTCGCCGGTTAACTTGTGTGATTTTGCAAAAGGTTTAACCCCGCTTTCCAATTTGGACTTCAGATCGGTACTGATCAAGATAACCTTGACAGGGTTACCTTTTACAGATGATTTGAATTTTTCAAATTCAGGTAATTCCTTTACACAGGGTTTGCACCAGGTGGCCCAAAAGTTAATTACGTAGGTAGTATCCTTGCCTTGTTTGATCCGGCTTTCTAATTGCGAAACCGTAATGAGTTGAACCTGTTGTGCTTTTAAACTAAATGATAATAGCGAGCAAAAAGCGATAGTATATATGAGTTTAGTTGTCATGACTTTTGTTAAATTTATCAGGTACTGATTTATATACGTAGATTTCACCGGAGCAGATGAATAGAAACAATCCATGAAGGTAAGCATTATCATTCCTGTTTTTAATGAAGCTGAAAATATCAGTAAACTGATCAGGTACTTAACCAGTTTTGGCTATGATAGTTTACCGGAGATCATCGTTGTTGATGGCGGCAGTACTGATGATACCCTGTTAAACGCCAAAGATGCTGGTGCGGAAGCAGTAATCTCTTCTGAAAAAGGGCGGGCAGCACAAATGAATTTTGGCGCATCATTGGCTAAAGGTGACCTGCTTTATTTTGTCCATGCGGATACCCTGCCACCTGAAACTTATATAACGGATATCGCAGATGCTATTAAAGCCGGTTATGATATGGGCAGGTATCTTTCCACCTATGACAGTAAAAGCTGGCTACTAAAAATAAATGCACTATTGAGCAAATTAGATACCTTCGGCGGTATGGGCGGTGATCAAACACTGTTTATTACCAAAGACCTATTTCAACATACCGGAGGTTTTGACGGCGCCATGAAAATCATGGAAGAATTTGAATTTTGCGCGAGGGCAAGAAAGTTAGGGAAATATAAGATCATCCATAAACCTGTGCTGATCTCTGCCCGGAAATATGATACCAATGGTTGGTTTACGGTTCAAAAAGCTAACTATACCATTGTTAGGATGTATCAAAAAGGCGCAAGTCAGGAAAGTATGGTTTTGAGATATAAAGAGTTGCTCAATTACCATTAAACACGGATTCCATTTAACTCCAGATCCGCCGCTTCATCTACATCATGCAGTTTTTCGAGCAAGCTATAGGTCAGTTCCAGTTGATTGATCGTAGCTACAGTTTGGTTTGTTACCTGGTCTGTGCTCCAGGCTTTGTCCGTAAATAATTGCGGCAAATAATGGTTTGAACCTAATAGGTAATAGCCACCGTCAAATGTCGGGCCTATCACCACGTCCTTATCGGCCAGCGCGGTTATCCCTTGTTCGAGTATCGCAGTTTGTAACAGATAACAGTCGCTGCCTATGATCACTACCCGTTTAAAACCCTGTTCAAATAGGTCTTTAAATGCGTTAGACATCCGCGCCCCTAAGTCTTCTCCAAATTGTTGTCTCTTGGTGTAGCCGGGAAAAGTCCAAATATCATGTTCGATGACCTGGTCAGTGTAATAGATAAATTTCCGGCAGTTTAACGGTATAGTGATCTGCCGGGTATGGCTCAACAATAAATTGTAAACCGCCAGTGCTTTATCATCGCCTATCCCTTTTGCCAAACGCGTTTTAACTTTGCCTAATTCCGGGTGGCGTACAAATAGGATAAGCGCGGTGTTTAATGGGGTAATATCATTCATAACTATTCTGCAACTGCACCGCCACAACTTGAACCAGCACCGGCTGTACAACCATAACAGTGTTGTTTTAAAATGATCTCGCGGTTTTTTAATAAACTCAGATCAAAATCTGATAAATGCTGCGAAGTTGCCGGCGTAACTTTCAAGTCGAGCATCTGGTTAAAATCACAATCATACAAATAACCGTCCCAGCCAACGGAGATCGTATTGCGACACATGACATTAGCTACTGCGGCTGGATTAAACGCCCCAATCAGCTTTTCCATGTATTTATCGTAGTTACCCGTGGTTAACAAGTAATCCAGGTATCTGCTGATGGGCATATTGGTAATGGCGAAAAGATTATTAAAACAGATATTATATTTTTTCATCAGTTCGATCTTGTATTCTTTTTCTAACGCATCCTGCGATGGAGGCAAAAAAGCACCTGCCGGGTTATAAACCAGGTTGAGCGTTAGGCCGGTATTTTGCATTGCGTAGCCCACTGCATTCAGCATTTGAAGTGCCTTAATAGAATCTTCAAAAACGCCGTCACCCCGCTGTTTATCTGTCCTGTCTTGTGTAAAACTCGGTAATGAAGACACCACTTCAATGCCGTGCAGTTTAAAAAAGTCAGGCAGATCATGAAAACGCTTGTTAGCTAATATGATCGTTAGGTTACAGCGTACGATGATATGCTTGCCCAAGGCTTTGATCTGTTCCACGAACCACCTGAAATCGGGGTTCAATTCAGGCGCACCACCGGTCAGGTCAACTATTTTGATCGGAGAATTAGCTAAGACATTCAGACAAAGCTGCATAGTTTCCCTTAACATGATCTCCTTGCGATCCGGCCCGGCATCTACATGGCAATGCTTACAAACCTGGTTACACATTTTACCCATGTTCACCTGGAAGATCTCCACGCCAGTAGCTACCAGTGGAAACATACCCAAGTCTGCAACTTTCTGCTTAAATGAAGCATGTTTGTGCTTAGGATCATGTTCTAATATATCCAATTGGTAAGCACTATTCGCTAACGGGTTTTGCAGAACTTTTAAGGATTTGATCATTACATGCTGATTTCTTTCACCTTATTCATCATTTGTACACCATGTACCAATACCGCCCCGCCTTTAATGGCCGAAGCTACATGCACCGCCTCCATCATCTGCGCTTCGCTGAATCCTTTCTCATACGCATCGCTGCTGTAAGCATCTATACAATAAGGGCATTGTACTGCGTGGGCCACCGCCAATGCGATCAATGATTTTTCCTTTGCGGTCAATGCGCCATCTTTAAATACTTCGCCATAATAGGCAAAGAATTTATCGGCCATTTCTTTCTGGTATTCCCCGATGTTCCCAAACTTGCTCAAATCTTCAGCATTATAATAATGATCAGCCATTGTTTTCCGTTTTATAATTATTCAAATATAAACTCCAGTCGTACTTTTTAAAATGTATCGTGGGTTTGATGCCATCAGGAATGATCTTATTTTTAATCAAAATTTCCAGCATACCTTTTTTACCCCCGAAATCATGACGGAACCATCCCATAAGTGCCGGAACGTCCACCGTATTTTTATCTTTATTGTACGTTACCTCACCCTTTAAATAAATTTTAACCGCCACATTCAATTGCTTATCTAATTGTTCCGGCTCATAAAAAGCGATCGGCGGGCAGCTTTTAGCCCCGCAGTTCAAAGCAAAATGTATTCGGTAATCCAGTTGCGCTACCCGAAACTTCTTCTCAAAGACCGAAGGAAAAAGCTTACCTAAGTAACCCTCAGCCCATTTAACCTTACTATGCCGCAATATTCCGTGCTCGATTAGGTCGAGGCTGAGTTCCTGCCCGGCGACGTGGATCTGTTTGCTTGAAAAGAACGAACCGCGCGTTTTATATTGATCAGGATCTTTCTTTAAGATGACCTGTGTAAATCCATTATAAAGGTTTAGCCAGAATGCCAGCTTTTTATGATCATTATTCAACTGTTCCGCTAAAACATCTTGATCTGCATTTTTTAAGGTATCAATGAAAGCAGTTGTGGTATCGCCTGTTTTAGCTGCGTATAAGAAGCTTTGTGATAGCTTGATGTAATCCGTGGCTGTAGTTTTTTTAAGCTGTGCATTAGCCATTCCTGCCATCAACAGGAAAAACACGATATAAGCCGTTCTAAAAAAGTGTCTCAAAAGCATACATAAATTACGTAATAATATTTCTTATGGCTTTATGAAACTGAAATAAGAATTAATTTGGAAATCTAAACCATCTATCGTAATATTGCAATATAAAGTATGGGCTTAACTAAAACAGAAATATTCACCGAAGAACAGAACAGGTTAGCTGTGATGCTGAAAGCAATCGCGCACCCTGCCCGTATCGCCATTTTACAGGAGATCATTAAATCCAATACCTGTATTTGTGGTGACCTGGTAGATGAATTGGGATTGGCGCAGCCAACCATCTCACAACATTTGAAAGAATTGAAAAATGCGGGTTTGATACAAGGTACCATCGAAGGCGTCAGCGTTTGCTATTGCATTAACCCACCCGTTTGGAATGAGTTAAAGGAGCAATTGAGCGGCTTCTTCGCAACTTATGACCTGAAAGCGACCTGCTGCTAAAGTTTTTTTTGAGTATATTAATCGTAATATTACAATAATAAAATAGAATAAACGCCATGAATAAAATAGAAGCGATCAACTGGAAAACCTTTAAAGACACCTTATTACAGCATCCCGACCATGACCTGCAATTCCAATATGCAGAGGGTAAAATGGTAGATGCGGCTTATCATATTACGGAGATCAAACAAGCGCCCATTACTTCGGTAGATTGCGGCGGCGTTATGAATGCCTGGACAGAAATTATTGTTCAGCTTTGGGTGCCGGAGAATGCTGAACAGCAGGAACGCTCCATGAAAGTGGGCAAGGCTTTATCCATTGTTGACATTGTAGAAAAAATGTTGCCGCTTGATCCTAACGGCACGGTAAAGATCGAATTTGGTAATTCAGAATTTGATACCCGCCAGATGTTCCCGAATGAAATGGTCGTGGATGGAAATGCCTTAACCGTTGACCTGCGCCCGGATGCTGTACAATGCAAGGCAATTACCCGTGGTGGTAGTTGCGGTACGAATGATAAAGGTGAAGAATGCTGTACACCTGCGGCTGTTGAAAAACCGAAAATACAATTAGTTAATCTGGCTGCACCTGCGGAAGCTTGCTGCACACCGGGCGGTGGGTGCTGCTAAACATCAAATATGATCATTGACCAAGCCTCACCCTATAAAGAAAAAGTGATCGAGCTGTTGGCGGCTGAAAAACTGCCTGTAGCCGATCTGCCGGAAACGCTGGATAATTTTATCGTGGCCATCCAAGATGGAAATGTAGTTGGTGTAGGCGCTGTTGAAGTTTATGGCAGTTATGGCTTGTTGCGTTCTTTAGCGGTACGACCTGACCATCGCAGTACTGGTATTGCTGGTAAATTATTGACCAGGCTCGATATGATAGCTAAACAGAAGGGTTTAACAGAGTTATACCTATTAACTGAAACTGCGCCTGCGTACTTTGAACGAAAGAACTATACCAAAATAACAAGGAACGATGTACCTGCCGAGGTACAGCGATCACCGGAGTTCAGCAATGTTTGCCCGGTTTCCGCCATTGTTATGAAAAAGAAAATATGAGCAAGAAAAATATATTAGTCCTATGCACCGGCAATAGTTGCCGCAGCCAGTTGGCCGAAGGTTACCTGCGCTACTTTGCAGGCGACAAAGCCAATGTTTACAGTGCAGGTATCGAAACACACGGCGTTAACCCGAAAGCTATACAAGTGATGGCAGAAGATCATATTGATATTTCCAACCATACTTCCAACCTCGTTGATGAATATATGACTATTCCTTTTGACCAGGTAATTACGGTTTGCGATAACGCGAACGAAGCCTGCCCGTTCTTCCCAGGTAAGGTAGAACGTTTTCACGAGAACTTTCCCGACCCCGCCAAGGCAACCGGCTCACCCGAAGAAGTGATGCACGAGTTTCGCAGAGTAAGGGATATGATCAAAGTTTATGCTGCGCACTTTGTAAACCAACACGTTAACTAACTTTTTTTTATTTTGATCTATCGTTAAATAGCAATAAAACAATTAATCAAAAATACCTTAAATCATGAAACACTTATCCTTTTTTTGTTTAGCGGTCTTACTGGTAGTAAACGCTGCTTTTGCACCTGCGACCGATCCTATTTATCCCGAACTGGCACAAAACTTCAGACTGCTTAAAAAAAGCACTACAATCACTAATGACCGACAAGATGAATTAGGCGGCATCCAACAGTTAGGTATTGTGGCTAAAGGCAAAAAACTTCCTGTGATCATAGAGTTTGTAGGTAACGATGGCTTTAGCGCACCCATTGCTAAAGCCGTACTGAAAACGGCGCTGGCTTCCTACGGTATCAGCGATGTTAAAATATTTGTAGTCGGCACAACTACATCCGATAAAGTTGCGCCCGCTTTAACCAAACTTGGCTTCAAAGTAGGTGCGGATGGCGCTAAATACAATGATGCCGGCGGCTCGGTGACTTTGGAGACTTCGCCTTCAAATCCGAATGCGATCCATGTATTGGTACAGGCAGACGCTGCCTCGACTCTGGCCAGCCCGGATAAGTTCGCTGTTAAATTGAAATACCCAACTCTGACAACAGGCGGAACGGATGAGCAATATGATACTCAAGCTAAACTGATCACAGCAGAAATGCTTTTTGCCGCCACTAAATTCAAAGAAAACTGGAAGTAGTTAATATTCAATTCACACTAAAACACGATATACGCAATAAATTATGTCAGCAAACAACTGTGCCCCGGTGACCGAACGCAAAAAACTAAGCTTTCTTGATAGGTACTTAACCCTATGGATCTTCCTGGCAATGGCCATAGGTGTAGGTATAGGTTATTTTATTCCCTCATCATCCGGCTTTATCAATTCATTTTCGAGCGGTACAACCAATATACCTTTAGCCATCGGGTTGATCTTAATGATGTATCCGCCGTTGGCCAAAGTGAAATACGAGAATATGGGTGAGGTATTTAGGGATACCAAGGTATTGAGCGCTTCGCTCATATTGAACTGGATCATCGGGCCGATATTGATGTTTGTACTGGCGATTACCTTATTGCGCGATCACCCAGCCTATATGGTTGGGCTCATCCTGATCGGGTTAGCCCGCTGTATCGCGATGGTAGTGGTTTGGAACGAACTGGCCGAGGGTAACCGGGAATATGCGGCCGGACTAATTGCCTTAAACAGTATTTTCCAGGTATTGCTATATAGTGTTTATGCTTATGTGTTTATTACTGTGCTGCCGCCGTTGTTTGGCATGAAAGGCTTGGCGGTCAATATTACCATCGGCGAGATCGCAAAAAGCGTGGGTATTTATTTGGGTGTCCCTTTCGCTGCCGGTATCATTAGCCGGTATACTTTAATTAAGATTAAAGGCGAAGAATGGTTTCAAAGCAAATATGTGCCATTTATATCACCCATTACGTTAATTGCTTTGCTGTTTACCATCGTGGTAATGTTCAGCCTGAAAGGTAACCTGATCGTACAGATTCCTTTTGATGTTTTGCGCATCGCGATACCACTGGTGATCTACTTCACTATTATGTTTATATTGAGTTTTTTTATCGGCAAATCGTTTGATTATTCCAAATCCACAGCCATTGCTTTTACCGCTACAGGAAACAACTTTGAGCTGGCTATTGCTGTTGCAATTGGCGTATTTGGAATCAACTCTGGTGAGGCTTTTGCCGGAGTAATCGGCCCGTTGGTGGAAGTACCAGCCCTGATCGCTTTAGTTAACCTGGCCTTTTACTTCCGTAAGAAATATTATACCCCTAAAACTTTGACCGCAGTAGAATAATGAAAATCGCTCTTTTTTCAGATATACACGCTAACCTTCCTGCGCTGGAAGCGTTCTTTGCAAATGTAGAACAGCAAAAACCTGATGCTGTTTACTGCCTGGGTGACCTGGTAGGCTATAACATCTGGCCGAATGAAGTTATTGACGAGATCCGAAAACGTAATATCCCCTGCATTACCGGCAACTATGACTTTGGTATCGGCCGGCATAGTGATGATTGCGGCTGTGCCTATAAAACAGACGAAGAAAAGGCTTTAGGCAAAGTGTCCATTGCTTATACCAATGAAGTAGTAAAAGATGAGCACCGGGCTTATTTACGCACCCTGCCCGCACATATTCGTTTGGAGTTCCAGTTAAATGGCGATAAACTGAATGTGCTGTTTGTACATGGAAGTCCCCGCAAGGTTAACGAATACCTGTTTGAAGACCGGGATGAAAAGAGTATGTTACGCATCATGGAGCAGGCCAATGCAGATATCATGTGTTTCGGTCATACTCATCAACCCTATCACCGGGTGCTATCGGCGAACGACCAGTTTTATCATGCTATCAATATAGGCTCGGTAGGCAAACCCAAAGATAAAGACCCGCGCGGTGGCTATGTACTGCTGCATATCAATGAAAGTAGTTCAAAAACAGACAAGAACAGCATACAGGTAGACTTTATCCGCTTTGATTATGATATTGAAAAGGCGGCCAAAGCTGTTGAGGACAGCCC
>JAZJZL010000132.1:0-12234 GCA_040389845.1 Bacteroidota bacterium | reverse complement strand
AGTAGAGATCCTCGCTGAATAGAATGTCGCCGTGTAGGTTGCCGTCTGGTGAGTACATCGATCGTGCTCCGAGCGCCTTCTGGAGTCGCATGGCCTCTTCTCGACCGACGAAACGATTGCGCGATGTGACGAAGCCTTGTTGCTCGCTCACAAGATGACCGATCTCCTGCCCTGCCGCTTTCCACTTTAACGCCGTCTGCACACAGTCGTCGTGCCTGTGCCCGCGAATCACGCGTCCATCAGCCAACCGAATCGCCGCACAGATACAGAACTCGGGATGCTGCGGGCGGGCGGGATCGGCGCTCATCGGGCCTCCCAAAGATCAGGGCGATGTGGCTGTAATGGCTACGTCGCTTTTTTGTTTTATGCTGATGTTGTCCCCAAAAGCTACTGGTGATCATAAACATTACCTAAAATTTACTTTCGGCATCGGTGCTGTAAAATAAGTGCTGTGTACCTTCGCCGATCGGCAGAAACGGAAAGTTTATAAAAAAGTAAAGCCCCTGATGGGCAGGGGCCTTTACTAACCAATTATAAACCTAAATTATGAGAAGACTTTTTTAATATTTTGATGGTGTAAAAGTAACACTATCTTTTTATATCTGTTGAAATTATTTGTAATTATTTTGTAAAGAAATTAGTCACTTTGCTTTCAACACTTCAAAAGTAATGACATTTTCCATAAAAAGAAATATTTTTTGAAAAATTTATCAAATAATGGCGTTAATTTTTGCTAAAATTCATTTATATGTGATTATTAATGAATAATTTGTTCAAAAACAACTTATATCTTGACGTACACAACAAATTAAATTACAAAAATCAATTTTAATATCAAGAATTAATGCACAACAAGGCGAAAAAATAAATTAACCACCCTTGATTCGATTTACAAGTAAATTTCTTATTACAAATCGCATAATTTAGGGTTAAAATTCAAAATAACGGAGGCTTTTAAGTTAAAATCCCAAGTTTATCGATTTTCAGCGAAAATATAGCGGTAAATTCATTCTCAAACTCATCATAGAAACAGAATTCATTTCAAATTATTGCATTCATTCAACATCATATTTAAAAATGCTTGTCATTTTTGCGAAGATTTCTAAACAACGCTATGTCAAACGGTGCAAAGGCCAAATCTCACCCGGAATTAACGCCGTTAACTTTATGGATAATGACTGTCGCTACCGCGGTGGTTGTAGCTAATCTGTACTATAATCAGCCTTTGCTCGAAGATATCGCCAAAACGTTCCATACTACTCGCGCAAAAGTGGGCAAGGTTTCCATGCTCACCCAAATCGGTTATGCCGCGGGCATGTTTTTCCTGGTGCCGCTGGCTGATATGGTGAAACGCAAACGCTTAATGTTGATAGTTTTTACCTTTATAGTTATATCGCTCATTATAACTGCTACCGCCCCCTCGATTAATTTATTGATTGCCGCCAGCTTTTTTCTTGGCGCATCGTCCATGATTCCGCAATTATTGGTACCGATGGCGGCGCATTTGGCGAAACCGGCTGAACGCGGCAAAAAGATCGGCGTTATTATGAGCGGGCTTTTAATAGGTATATTACTGTCGCGTACCTTTAGCGGATATGTAGCTGCTTATTGGGGCTGGAGGGCTGTATATTATATTGCTGCAGCAATGATGTTATTAATATGGCTAATGATTGGCTTCCTTCTGCCCGAAGTGGAGCCGGAATACAAAGGCACCTATAAAAAATTGATGTCCTCGCTTGTGCAGCTTGCAAAGGAAGAACCGGCACTAAGGGTGGCAGCCCTGCGGGGAGCGCTTTGTTTCGCATGCTTTAGCGCATTCTGGACCACCATCGTTTTCCTGCTCAAGCAAAACTTTAACATGGGCAGCGGCGTAGCCGGCGAGTTTGGCCTTGTTGGCGCATTTGGCGCACTGGCAGCAGGATTAATGGGGCGGCTTAGTGATAAAATGGACGCTTACAAACTTTCAGGCATCACCCTGTTACTTGTACTGCTATCGTTCATTATTTTCTATTTCTCTGCACACAGTATTGCGGGATTGGTTATCGGTGTAATTGTGTTAGATATGGGGGTGCAGGCTACACATATATCTAACCAGTCGATAATTTTTGCGTTACGGCCCGAAGCGCGTAATCGCATTAACACCATTTACATGGTAACCTATTTTATAGGCGGGGCGCTCGGTACATTTGTCGCAACCGGTTTATGGAAAAACTACCAATGGAACGGCGTATGCATAACCGGCGGGGCGATAGCGCTGGTAACACTTATTATACATTTTGCCAATCGCAGTACGGTAGCAAGCCCCGCAACTGTATAGCGTATAGGGCAATATATACTTTGCTGAATACTGTTTACAACAGGTGTACTAAAAATCAACACACTTCTTCGTAATACAAATTAAGCTGAATAGCAGCCTTGATTTAAAAATTCATTGCTGTATTTCAGCCAATTACGCGTGGCTTAAAATATCGGCCAGTACTATAACTGCTTTTGGCATCAAATTGGAATAACCCTTATCAAATGCAATACAGGATGGCACTCGATATAAAAGAAAGTCGCAAGAGCGAAGAGAAAGTGTGGGAAAATCCTGCCGATCCTAAAGCGCCCTCTGATGAGCGCGATAAGGAACAACTATTAAGGCAATACAAAGAAGCCAAACGCCGGAAAGACAATTTGACTGTTACCGAAGACGACAAAACTGAAAATACTAAATAGATAAATCTATTATAAAGAAATACGAATATGAAAAATTATAACAGAACCGCCCCAAGCAAATTAATTAAGAAGTTTGACGATGAACTGAAGAATTTGCTGGCCAACGATTTACAGTCATTTATGGGCCGGAACCCGTTTTTTATGCGCAGAAAATTAGCCATGGCGCCAAACAATTTGTTTGTTGCCTAACCACCATATCTATCTACCGAAAAACAGTACATTTTATCTATGAAAACGTAGAGCTTTGCAATTTTGCAGAGCTCTATTTTTTTTGCTTGGGGATTTCACCGATTGGGGGAGGATTTTTCGCAGTTGTTTGTTTTTAAAGGTGCTCAAGAGGGCTACGCCGTTTCACCGATTTTTGAGCGCGGATGCCGGCTGATTTAGCTGATGACGCTGATATCTTATTATATGGGGGGGGGGCTAATGATTAGTGATTGATAGGTAGAAGATATGAGTAATTAGTGTAAGTATAAAGAAAATTCCAGGAATTAAAAAAATCCAAAAGAGTGCTCCTGCGAAACACAGCAATTGATGTCCCTTAAAATAAATATACTTATCGCTATCTTACTTCGTTACAGGAAACAAGCGATAGATTACGTTTAATTACCTAATTGCTTTAAAGCCAAATAAGCCATTAGCCCTGTACTCATCTCCAATGCGCTTTCTTCTACGTCGAAGGTTGGGGTATGTACTGACGATGTGATACCGCGGGCTTCGTTACGTGTACCGAGGCGGTAGAAGCAGGAATCAGCGACCTGGGAGTAATAGGCAAAGTCTTCGGCAGCCATCCAGATATCCAGGTCGAGCACATTTTCTTTGCCGAGGTAATCTTCGGCATGACCGCGGGTGGAGGCGGTTAGCTTTTCTTCGTTTATCAGGAATGGGTAGCCGCGCATAATGTTAAACTCGCAGGTCGCGCCCATGCTTTCGCAAAGGCCTTCGGCAAGCTTTTTCATTTTGATGTGTGCTTCATTGCGCCATTTTTCATCCATGGTGCGGAAGGTACCTTCCAGGTAAACTTCGTTAGGGATAACGTTGGTAGCGCCATTGGCTATCACTTTTCCGAATGACAGTACGGATGGACTTTTAGGGTCGGCAAAGCGGCTTACCACCTGTTGCAGCGCGGTGAGCATATGCGCGGTGATAATAACCGGGTCGATGTTTTGCTGGGGCTGTGCACCGTGGCCGCCTTTACCGCGAACGGTTACATACAGTTCATCGGTAGAAGCCATGTATTTGCCTGCGCGAAAACCAACTTTGCCGGCGTCAATCAACGGCATTACATGCTGACCAAGTACAGCCTGTGGTTTTGGATTTTCCAAAACGCCTTCTTTTATCATCAGGCTTGCTCCGCCGGGCAATTTTTCTTCAGCCGGCTGGAATATTAACTTTACTGTACCGCCAAACTGGCTTTTTAAACCGGTTAATATCTTAGCGGTGCCTAATAGCGATGAAGTATGCGCATCATGTCCGCAAGCGTGCATTACGCCAACGTTTTGCGATTTGTAGGGAACATCATTCGCTTCGGTAATCGGCAGCGCGTCCATATCCGCACGGAGGGCTACTACGTTGTTTGATGGTTTTTCACCCTTAATTAAAGCAACCAGGCCATTATCAGCCATGCGCTGATAGGTGAGGCCCAATGCATCCAGCTTGCTCGCCACAAAGGCGGAGGTATTAACCTCGTTAAAAGACAATTCGGGATGCGAATGCAGGTGGCGGCGGTTGGCCACGGTGTCGCTAAAAATATCTTTCGAAAGCTGCTGTATCTGCTCTTTAATCATTGGGGGTTTCCGATTTGGGGATGTTTATCTTTTCGGGAATAATGAATATGCTGGTAAACATTGGGCGCACTTCTTCCACCAATTTTTGCGCCTCGAGCCTGGTGCGAAAATCGCCGGCGCGTACTTTAAAATTTGGCTCGATGTAGCTGATGTAGGTGCGTAGCTCAGGGTACTCCTCGTTCATTTTCGCCTGGGCATCATAAGCGGCCTGCCTGCTCGAACCGAAAAATATCTGCACACGGAAACCACCGGCTGTTTCAGCCCCGGCAACACCGGCCTTAGCACCTATGCTGCTTCGGCGTGCCATCAGCGTATCTATAAGCGGGTCTTTTATTACCTCTACTGTTCCCCGGGTTTGTGCGGAGGCTATTGCTGATGAAAAGATCAGCATAAAAAAAATGCAGCACCTTATATGGCTTGGTTTAGCTTTACTATAAGATATTGCATTTTTCATGATTTCAGATATTTCCGTCATTGCGAGGAACGAAGCAATCTCTGAACTCTGCAAGTCAGGGAACTTTATTTACATGGGGACCGAAGAGCATATGGCTGTAAGGTTACCATGATAATAACGGTTCGTTTACTGTCCTGTGCAGAGGTTGCTTCGTTCCTCGCAATGACGCTACGATATATTTTATTTACGCCTGCCCTACGCCGTGGCAGTTTTTAAATTTCTTACCGCTACCACAAGGGCAAGGGTCATTTCTGCCAACCTTTTGCTCGGCACGTACCGGCATAACTTTTTGGGGCTCGCTTGTGTCCATCATCGGTATGCCCGAATCGCTTACCATTTCTGGTTTTGACGTACGCATTTTCTTAAGGTCGAGCTTTGGCTCCGGCCTTGCTTCGCGAACTTCCTCAGCCTGCTGTTGTACCGGTATGCCGCCCCTGAACAGGAAGCTTACGAGATCTTTATTTACACTGGCCAGCATGCCGCGGAACAGGTTAAACGCTTCGAACTTATAAACTAATAACGGGTCTTTTTGTTCGTACACCGCGTTCTGAACTGATTGTTTCAATTCGTCCATTTCGCGCAGGTGCTCTTTCCAGGCGTCATCAATCAGGTACAGGGTAACGTTTTTCTCGAAAGATTTAAACACTTCCTGGCCTTTATTGTCAATCGCTTTTTTTAGCGGAACGGCAACCTGAATACCATTTACACCATCGGTAAACGGAACGACCACATTCTCTACATACGAGCCACGGGTATCAAAAACGTCTTTTAATACAGGGTAGGCCTGCTGTGCAATGGCTTGTTGTTTGCGTTTGTAAAAGTCCATTACTCTTGCAAACGCAATATCTACCAGCCCGTTAATGTTCTTCGAAGTAAAATCATCGTGAGCTATTTCTACATCAACAGAGAATAAACGAATTATCTCCAGCGTGAAGCCTTCGTAATTGTTTGATTCTTTGTACTCAGTAACCACATCTTCAACCACATCAAAAATGGTGTTGTTGATATCCACTTCCAGGCGCTCGCCAAACAAGGCGTTTTTACGCCTTGCGTAGATAACCGTACGCTGAGAGTTCATTACATCATCATACTCCAGCAAACGCTTACGTATACCGAAGTTATTTTCCTCTACTTTTTTCTGCGCGCGCTCTATAGAGTTTGATATCATCGAGTGCTGGATTACCTCGCCCTCTTCAATACCCATCTTCACCATCAGGTTCGAAATTCTTTCCGAACCGAATAAACGCATCAGGTTATCCTCGAGCGACACAAAGAATTGGGATGAACCCGGGTCGCCCTGGCGACCGGCACGACCACGCAACTGACGGTCAACGCGGCGCGATTCGTGGCGCTCTGTACCAACGATGGCTAAACCGCCGGCTTCCTTAACGCCTGGCCCTAATTTAATATCCGTACCACGACCAGCCATGTTGGTGGCAATGGTAACGGTGCTGGTTTGCCCTGCTTCGGCCACAATGTCGGCCTCCCTCTGGTGCAATTTAGCGTTCAATACGTTATGTTTAATACCACGCAGCTTAAGCATACGGCTTACCAGTTCCGAAATTTCTACCGAGGTAGTACCCACCAGCACCGGACGACCGGCTTTAGTAAGGTTAGCAATTTCTTCGGCAACGGCATTATATTTTTCGCGAACGGTGCGATATACCAAATCCTGGCGGTCATCGCGGGTTATAGTAGTATTGGTTGGTATTTCAACCACGTCCAGCTTGTATATTTCCCAGAACTCACCTGCTTCGGTAACGGCAGTACCCGTCATGCCGCAGAGCTTGTGGTACATCCTGAAATAGTTTTGCAGGGTGATGGTTGCGAAGGTTTGGGTAGCGTCCTCAACCTTTACATTCTCTTTTGCCTCAATTGCCTGGTGCAAGCCATCAGAATAACGGCGACCGTCAAGTACACGGCCTGTCTGCTCGTCTACAATTTTTACCTTGCCTTCATCAAGAATGTATTCGGTGTCTTTTTCAAAAAGCGTATATGCTTTAAGCAATTGGTTAACCGAGTGTATACGCTCTGACTTGATAGAGAAATCGCGCATCAGCTCATCCTTGCGGTGTACTTTGTCTTCAGCAGGTAATGCTGATTTTTCTATTTCTGAAATCTCAGAGCCTACATCCGGCATCACGAAGAAATGAGGATCCTCGCCTGATGTGGTAATTAATTCGATACCTTTTTCGGCAAGCTCAACCTGGTTGTTTTTTTCGTCGATAATGAAGAAAAGCTCCTCATCAACCTTATGCATTTCCTTACTTTGGTCCTGCATATAGTGATTTTCAGATTTTAACAGCAAATTCCTGTTACCACCTTCGCTCAAAAACTTAATTAATGCTTTGCTTTTCGGCAAACCCCTGTAGGCACGCATTAAAGCCAACCCACCTTCTTCCGGACCCGTCTTGCCTTCGGCGAATAACCTCTTTGCCTCATTAAGAGCTGAGTTTACGTAAGCCTTTTGGGCATTCACCAAACGTTCTATACGTGGTTTAAGCTCATAAAATTCATGCTCATCGCCACGGGGGATAGGGCCTGATATAATTAAAGGTGTACGGGCATCGTCAATTAAAACGGAGTCAACCTCATCCACCATCGCATAGTGCAATTTTCGTTGTACCAGTTCTTCCGGGGTACGTGTCATGTTGTCACGCAGGTAATCAAAACCGAACTCGTTATTGGTACCGAAAGTGATATCAGCTAAGTAAGCAGCGCGTCTTGCTTCAGAATTCGGCTCATGTTTATCGATACAATCAACCGATAAACCGTGGAATTCGTAAAGAGGGCCCATCCATTCAGAGTCACGGCGTGCCAAATAGTCATTCACAGTTACAATGTGCACACCCTGGCCCGCAAGCGCATTCAGGTAGGCAGGCAGCGTTGCCACCAACGTTTTACCTTCACCTGTAGCCATCTCGGATATTTTACCCTGGTGCAAAACCGTACCGCCAATCAGCTGTACATCGTAATGCACCATATTCCAGGTTACTTCGTTTCCGGCAGCTATCCAGGTGCTGCTGTGTGTAGCTTTATCACCCTGTATTACAACGTTAGACTTTTTAGCTGCCAAATCACGGTCGAACTGGGTTGCGGTAACTTCAATACCTTTATTTTCAGAGAAACGTTTTGCGGTCTCTTTTACCACAGCAAATGCCTCCGGCAAAATGTTCATCAATATTTCCTCGAGCTTTTTATTGCGGTCTTTTTCAAGCTTATCCAATTCGGTGTAAAGCTCAACCTTCTCGGCAACGTCAATATCGGGATTGTTCTCGGTGCGGTCTTTAATGTCGTTTATCTGGGCATCAATATCGGCAAGCCCTGTGGCGATAGTTTCTTTAAAGCCAACCGTTTTAGCCCTAAGCTCATCGTTTGTCAAGCCGCCTATTTTAGCGAACTCTGCTTTTACCTTTTCAACAATGGGCATAATGCCTTTTACGTCCCTGTCTGATTTGCTTCCAAAAAGCTTACTTATAAATTCTAACATGATAATCTTTATGTATGGCGACATACTCAACAATTGCGCCACGGCAAATTATGAGTCATAATGACAGGCAAAGCTACGTTATTTTTTGTGATTTTTCGTGATTGCTTGCTTTCAAAGGCACTCAATAGGGCTACGCCGTTTCACCGATTGGAGGATGATTTCACGGATGGGATTTAACTGATTTTAACGATTAGACTGAAGTGCTTTTAATCGCTGATGGTAGCTGATAACGCCGATTAAAAACGAAAATTAGAAAAGACTGCAGATTAAAAATCCTGTAATCAAAAATCTGTGAAATCATTCTCCAATCGGTGTAATCCGGAAAATAAAAAATCCCTTAACCGGGCCAACCAGCTAAAGGACTCCATAAACTATTTAACTAAACTATCTAATCAAAAAAACCGGTGTAATCATTCCAATCAGTGAAATCACAAAAAATCACTTATCCTGTGCGTTCATTATAGCGCCAACTATTTTGCCGTACACTAAAACCCCGGCGGCGGCGAAGGATATTTTTTTCTTCCAGTTAACATAGCGGTCGCGGATAAAGTTATCCCAGTTATAGCCGTTTAACTGTGCACGGCCAAGTGATATACATGGCTCGGTGATTCGCGTTGTATGCCACCAACCGGATGGGAACAACAGCGTTTCGCCTTCTTCGACAGTAATTTCTATCGGGGTAGCTTTTTTATACAGCGGAAACTTTTCGTAATCCGGGTCGTGGAAATTTATTTGCGAGAACTTTGGATTATCAGGGTAAGGATACATGTATGGCGTTTGCTCCGGCGGGTACATGATGAAAGTTTTTGAGCCGTAAACCTGGGTAATCTGCGTATGCATAAACAGCGCATCATAATGCAGGTACGGAAAGCTGCTGCCGTTGCCGCCTAAAAATATCTCGTACACGGTAGTGCCCTGCAAAAACTTCTTCGGCATCAGCGAATGATTGATACGGTCGATATTACCGTAAATAATTTCGGGCTGAAAGTCGGCCATTAGTTCAGGGAATACTTTCTTTACGTCGAAATTGTAAGGGTATGGTGCTTTATTATCGGCATTAGCCACCAGCATGTGGTCGATAAAATCGTCCATGCGATAGGTAACGCCGTTAATGGTTTTGGTAACGTCAGGGTAGTTCTTTTTAAAAAATTCCGGCGTAAGCTTGCCCATGGCCTTCCAATCCTTTGCAGCATCCGTTAAAATAACCGGGCGCGATTTACTTACGTACTCGCTAATAAACTCCTCGTGCGAAAGGCTTGTCCTTTTGTCTATTGACGGAGCGTCTTTTTTACCTTGTTTTGTTTGAACCTGTTCAGCAACCATAATCATTTAATTTATCGTTCATTCACCTGCTTTTAGGGGAGCATGGCGTTTTATACGATGTTGGACGATATATGGTTACGGGTTAGTTCATACTCATCAATAGATAACGCAAACACTTTCTTTGACATCGCGCTTTCCTGGCCCTTAGGGCCTACCGCTTTGTAGCAAATTATAAAGCAATTTTTATTACCTCGTAGAGGTTACCCTTTAACCGCCATCCATATCGCAGAAATGGAAGTTCGTTACCTGTATGGTAGCTGGGTAGCCTCTACGAGGCACAATTCTATTTGTAATTTTTGCTACTACAAAGCGGTAGGCCCTATGGGCCATGCCTATCAGACGACAATAAGTTTATTTCCAAATAAACTGTCGTAAAATACGGCCTGTGCTGTTCTCTAAAAATACTTTTAAAGCCTTAATAAAATTTCGGCAGCGGGTTAAGCTTTACGTTTTGGCGCTGGTGCCAGTAAGGATAAATCGGGTCGACGTCGCTTGCGGCGTCCAGCTTTTTTACCTGTTCTGTGGTAAGATTCCAGCCTACTGCGGCGAGGTTTTGCTTTAGTTGCTCTTCGTTGCGGGCGCCGATGATGATATTGGTTACCGTAGGCCTTTGCAGCACCCAATTAAGTGCAACTTGTGCTACTGTTTTACCTGTTTCTTCGGCCACCTCGTCCAGCGCATCTACTATGTTATATAAATGTTCGTAATTGGTTGCCGGGCCATGGCTGCCGCCCTGCTGCATGCGGTTTTCCTTAGGTAATGACTGACCACGACGGAACTTACCGCCCAACTGTCCGGACGCCAGCGGGCTCCACACAATGGTTCCTACATTTTGGTTGATACCCAGCGGCATCAGCTCCCACTCAAATTCGCGGTTCAGCAGTGAATAATAGGCTTGATGTGCAATATATTTCGACCAGCCGTAGCGCTCCGATACCGAGAGCGACTTCATTAAATGCCAACCCGAAAAATTGGAGCAGGCTATGTAGCGTACCTTGCCGCTGCCCACCAGGTCGTCCAGCGCACGCAGGGTTTCTTCTACCGGGGTATTCCCGTCGAACCCGTGCATGTGGTAAATATCTATATAGTCGGTTTTTAATCTGCGCAGGCTTTCTTCTGCCGATTTAACGAGGTGAAAGCGTGATGAACCAAAATCATTCGCGCCATCTCCCATGGTGAAAGTTGCCTTGGTTGATATCAGCACCTGGTTGCGTATGCCTTCCAGTGCTTTGCCTAATATTTCCTCGGCAATGCCGCGGGAATAAACGTCAGCTGTATCAAAGAAATTTACGCCAGCATCCATGCATAGGTGTACCAGGCGTTTGGCATCGTCCAGCTGGGTATCGCCCCAGGCCTTAAAAAATTCATTGCCCCCGCCAAAAGTTGCTGTGCCGAAGCTAAGCACCGGTACATTCAGGCCGGATGCCCCTAATTGTCTGTGTTCCATAGTAAGATTGTTAATTGCCGTAAAGTAAACGATTGGCGGCTTAAACCCGTGTCAGTGGAATATCATTAGTAATAAATGGAATGATTTTTTACCACATAGTTACAGAGGAGGCACGGCGGGATGAGGAGAAAAAATTGATCGCAGATGTTAGCAGATGACGCTGATTATGCAGATGCTTGTTTGATAAAATGGTAGTCTATTAAACTATCAGTATCATCATATCAATCAGCTAATATCTAATAAAAGAATAGAAGTCATCAAATCAATCGTTACCTTTTTCCTCGTCGTCTAAGTCATCATCATCGCCCAGTTCCTCGTCCTCATCAAAATCATCAAAAAAGCGCTCTTCATCAAACATCAGTTCTTCCAGCGTTTCCTGCTCCGGCGTGCTGCAATCAAAGCGGATGGCCCAGTTGTCGGGGATATCATAAGTTTTGTCGAAGCTACGAACCCATTCGTTAAACACAATGCGGAACTCATCTATTTTATCGCGCATCAGGTCTACGTAATCCTCTTCGTTAATTTTCATCATCGACGCGACAGCAGTAGCATTAAACATGTCCTGCGTGGCCAGCTTTATTAAAACAGCATTCTGCATGCGGATGGTGTACAGGCCACCGCCCTCTGCGCCTGCAATTTTGGCTTGAATTAAAGCGGCATTACTGAATAGCTCGGCCGCGTAATGGCTTTTCCTTTCATCTTCTTTAAGCGATTCGGCAATAGCTTCAGCAAGGTCAAACAATTCTTCTGACTTTTTAAAGACTGGCAGTTTACGGTATTTATCTAAGCGACTGGCCATGGGTATGATGTGCGAATTGTTGATGTGCGGATGGAAAAAGATGTGCGAATATGCAAATGTGCGGATTAAAAATCCTTCCCACCATAAATTTGCTTTACGACACTAAATTAGGCAGAGCAATCTAAAAATCCTATTTCGTCATCAAAGCATCTGCACATTTGCATATCACTGTTGTCCGGTAAACTTTAAAGGAGCAAGAAAAGATAGGCTTATATTCAA
>JAZJZL010000131.1:12136-18103 GCA_040389845.1 Bacteroidota bacterium | reverse complement strand
TTCGTATTTCGCCGGTAGCCCAGGCCTGTGACCTGGGCTGGATTGTGTCGGCCCGTTGGGCCTTTTAAGAATTGCTTTTTACATTCATCAATATCACAATGAAAAATACTTACCTTATCGTCGCACTGGCCATCTTATGCTCATGCAATTTAACTAACAAACAAAAGGCTGAAAACTTGGTAAAAAATTGCTTAAAAGACCGGCTAAAAGACCCGGATAGCTATCAGCCAATAGTTACAGAAGTCGACACTTTATATACCGGTGCATTCGATGTGAAAGAGTATTCTGTTTATTCGGATAGTGTTTCAAAAATAGGCACAGAGATATCCGATGTAAGGGACGATATCTACGCCACTGGTAAGATAGATGAAAAAAAGATCAATAAGCTTAGAATGGATTCGCTACGATATGCTCGGCTGATGTCGAGCATAGAAGACACCGTTAAGCATCGGCCTAATGGATGGATGATAAGCCAGAGGTATAGGGCTAAAAATAGCTTTGGCGGATACGATATCTATGATGTTAATGTACGTGCAGATAAGAATTTTACGGAAGGCTTCGTTATACCATAAGTGACGTTAAGCCTTCTTATAAATTAGTGCTTGGAAGTTAAAAGCGTAACACCTAAAATATCGTCACCTTTAAAAATATTAAAGACCTAATGGTACGTTTTAAGTGAGCACAGGTCGCAGGCCTGTGGTAAAAATGATTGACAATCCATCTAAACGAAAAAGCCGGAATCCAACACCCCGAGCTTTTAAAACCTTTCGCCTTTCACCTCTTCAACTGCACTAAATCAAACCTTAAAATTTCAATCGATTCTTTTTGCCTGGATATGATCACATACATATCCCCTTTGTAAATAATAGTATGCGGGTAACCATATTGCCCTCCCTTGTATAAACCTTCTTTTTTTAAGTGGTAAAGCTCATCGGCGATAATGTAGTTTTGGTCGAATTTCTTTCCGTTGGATGACAGAGAAAGCACCAAAGGGTTGCGATCGTAATGATGCAGGGTATCGGGTATGCCGACGTAATAAAAACGTTTGTCCGGCAAGCGGCCAAAATGGAACTTGCTGTCATTGTCTGAGAATGTAGTTTCAATCGGTTCTGACCATAATTGACCATTATCAGAACTTTCAGTTAGCCATAAGCGGCCTTTCCACCCTTTACCGGTAACACGCAGCATCATGTGTAGAACGTTGTCATCAGTCTGAAAAAATGAGCCCTCGCAAAGGGGCGGCAAGCCAAGTTTGGCGGCGGGTGCATAAAACGCGGCCGAATTATCCTGTTTGTATAACGAGTCGGGGTAAGGGCTGCTTAGCTTCCATCCGGAAATCCCGCGCGGGTCATCGGTGTAGGGAAATAGGAAATTTCCGCTTATAATCAGTCTGCCGCTTTTGATGGCTTCAGGACCGTGGTTGGGTATCAGCGGGACGTGCATATCTATCGGCTCGGTCCAATGTTCGCCATCGGTGCTTGTTTTTGCCCATAAATGGGTGTGCTGCCTGTTGTGCGTGTATTCGCCGTAGTAGGCCACCAGCGTGCCTTTATATTGATATAAACCGGCGGCGGTAAGCACCGTTAATGTATCATTCACCTCTGCTGGCGATGCCAATGGAGTTGGCTCAGACCAATGGAAAAAATCAGCAGAAGTAGCACATAAAACCCGCTGGCCGGGTGAATCCTCATCCTTTAACCCGTCAGACCAAATGGCTATAAATTTATCTTTAAAATGGATAACCGAAGGATGATGATTATACAGCCATGATTTCCCCGGCGTATATATCATAGCCCGCTCTATTTTTAAATGGGGGATGCCGGCTTCTGTTCGATAAGTATTGGTAATGGCAGGCGGCTGAGCATACATACAGCTAAAGCTGAAAAGTATTAGAGCAACAATTTTGAGTTTGAAATACATCACCGCAATATACTAAATACGCAGAAAGCCCGGAATCTTAAAACTCCGGGCTTTCAAAACCTTTTACCTTTCGCCTATTACTCAAAGTACTCTTTCATCCGTTCGAAGAAACTCTTTTCATTCTTGCCCGGATTTGGTTTAAAGTTAGGTGAGCTTTGCAGTTTTTCCAGCAACTCGCGTTCTTCACGGCTCAGGGCCTTTGGTGTCCAGATGTTTACGTGAACCAGCTGGTCGCCGCGGCGGTAGGAATTCACTTCGGGAACGCCTTTGCCTTTAAGACGCAATACCTTACCGCCTTGTGTGCCTGGGTCGAGCTTTATTTTAACCTTGCCGTCGATGGTGGGTACCTCAACACTGGTGCCGAGGGTAGCGTCCACAAAGTTTACGTGCAGGTCGTATATCACATTGTTGCCGTCACGTTTTAATGTTTCGTGCGGGATTTCTTCAATCAGGATAATCAAATCGCCTGGCAAGCCGCCGCGCGGGGCTGCATTACCTTTGCCGCTCATGCTTAGCTGCATGCCTTCGCTTACGCCGGCAGGGATATTGATAGTAATGGTTTCTTCGCCGCGTACCACGCCATCGCCATGACAAACAGTACATTTTGACAGAATAGTTGAGCCTTCACCGTTACAGGTAGGGCAGGTGCTGGTGGTCTGCATCTGGCCTAAAATGGTATTGGTAACCCGGCGTACAGAACCCTGGCCACCGCAAGTTTTACAGGTCTGGAATGAGGCCTGGTCTTTAGCGCCGGTGCCGTCGCAGGTTTTACAAGAAATCTGCTTGTTAACTTTTATTTTCTTTTCGGCGCCGTTGGCAATTTCTTCAAGCGTTAAACGAACCTTAATGCGCAGGTTACTGCCGCGCTGTACCCGCCGGCCACCGCCGCCCTGGCGACCTCCGCCAAAAAAGTCGCCGAAGCCACCACCGCCGAATATATCGCCAAATTGGCTGAATATGTCGTTCATATCCATGCCGCCGCCACCATACCCACCGCCGCCGCTGGCAGAATGCGCATTGGCTGCATGACCAAACTGATCATAACGCTGGCGTTTTTCAGGATTACTTAAAACCTCGTAAGCCTCGGCCGCTTCCTTAAACTTATCTTCGGCAGCCTTGTCGCCCTGGTTTTTATCCGGGTGATATTTGATAGCCATCTTGCGATAAGCCTTCTTTATCTCATCAGCATCGGCACCTTTCGCTACGCCCAATATGTCGTAGTAATCTCTTTTAGCCATCTTTTTGGTATTGCGGAATTCGGAATTTCGATTTTTCGTTTTATAACTCTTTTTTCAGCGGCACTCAAGAGGGCTTCGCCGTTTCGGAATTGTTATTATTTCGGAGTTCGAAATTTCGATTTCGGATTTATTGTCAATTGTATTAATTAGGATTTTTGAATCGATATCTCAATTTCGGATTTTTTATTATTCAATTTCTAAAATCCGAAATTGAACATCCGAAATCCGACATCAATTACGCGCCTACAATCACTTTCGCAAAGCGTATCACCTTATCGTTAAGGAAATAGCCTTTTTCCATCTCGTCAATTACCTTGCCCTTCATGTCATCATTTGGAGCGGGGATATTGGTGATGGCTTCCTGCAGGTCAGGATCGAAGGTAGAACCAATCGATTCCATTTCTTTCAGGCCTGTTTTGGTAAGCGCATTTTTTAACTTATTCTGTACCAGTACAACGCCTTCTTTTACCGGGGCAACATCGGTTGCATTTTCCATGGCTTTTAAAGCGCGTTCAAAATCGTCAAGAACAGGCAGCAGGGAAGTAATAAGGTCTTTGCCCTCCATTTTGCGGGCGTCCTCGCGTTCCTTTATAGTCCGCCTTCTGAAATTATCAAATTCGGCATACAAACGCAAATATTTGTCGTTGGCCAGGGCCAGTTCAGCCTTCAGGGTATCAACAGGCGACGGGGCATTTTCTTCAGCCTGCTCGTTAATGTCCTGCAGTTCGTTATTTTCAACCGTATCGTTTATTTCTTCAGTATTCACAGCGTCTTCTTTCTTTTTTTTCTTCAACATATCGTTAAATTTCATAGCTAATAGTGCCAATCAAGTATCCTGCCATTGTTCTAAAGGCGACATCGTGTCAGTAATTTTTGTTTTTATCGGAATTGTTTGCAGGTCAGTGTCAGGTGTCAGAAATATTTCTCTCTGACAGTGGTGTTATGATGAAAAGAATCGATTTAAATTCCGCATTCGACATTTCGCAATCCGTATTTATAAATCCGAAATCCGATATCAGGCTACGCTATCTTCACATCCTCCAGCACCTTGCCGTTCTCGCATTTAATAATTCGCGATGGAAATGTGCGGATGATATGGTAATCATGTGTAGCAATCAGCACAGCAGTGCCCGATGTACTAATTTGCTTCAGCAGCAGCACAATCTCTTCTGATGTATCCGGGTCAAGGTTACCGGTAGGCTCATCTGCCAAAATAATCTCAGGGTCGTTAAGCAATGCGCGGGCAATTACCACGCGCTGCTGTTCGCCGCCGGATAGCTCATGCGGCATTTTTTTAAGCTTGGAACGCAGGCCTACTTTTTCCAAAACATCCAGCGCACGGTCGGCAATCTTTTTTTTGTCTGTCCAGCCGGTGGCCTTCATCACAAATTCCAGGTTAGCTTCAACAGAGCGGTCGGTAAGCAATTGGAAATCCTGGAAAACAATGCCCAGCTTGCGGCGCAGGAAAGGAACGTCGTTTTGTTTGATGGTATTCAAATCGTAACCACAGGCATAACCGGCGCCATTTGTCAGGTTCAAATCGCCATAAATAACTTTCAGCAAGCTACTTTTTCCCGAACCGGTCTGACCGATAAGCCAAACGAAATCGCCTTTGTCGATATGCAGGTCCACATTCGCCAGCACCAGGTGCGATTGCTGGAAAATGTTAACCCCTGTAAGCTTTACAATTGAATTTCCAATCATGTTTTCTTTTGGTTCATTGGTTCACTAGTTCATTGGTTCATTAGTCCTGTATGCGGGCAAAACGGTTTGTTGCCGCCAACCACCAATGAACTAATGAGCCAGTGAACTGATGAACATTTACAGTTCTAATTTAAGAATCTGCCCAAAGGGCAGGTCCTTTATAATGTTCATTATATAATCGGTTTTATCATGCAAACCAATCTTATCCAGCGATTTATCAGGCCTGTCGACCCTGAAATAAGCCAGCAGCGTAAACTTATCATCACGCAGCTGCACATAATCAGGGATTTTAGCGACGCCTTTTACTTTTATTATATGGTAGTTCATTTGGTTCATAGTTGATGGTTCATAGTTCATGGTAGCTTCGCCCGCGGCCTTTCTTTCGGCTATGAACCATGAACCATCAACTATGAACTTCTTACAACGCCAACACTTCCTTAACGCGCTCAGCTGCTTCTTTAAGCAGGATAGCCGAGAATACTTTTAAACCGGAATCATCAATCAGCTGTTTTGCTTCAACCGCGTTGGTGCCTTGTAAACGAACGATGATTGGTACAGGGATATTGCCTATTTCATGATAAGCATCGATAACACCTTGCGCCACACGGTCGCAGCGAACAATACCGCCGAATATGTTGATTAATATAGCTTTTACGTTAGGGTCTTTCAGGATGATGTTGAAAGCTGCCTTTACAGTTTCTGCATTGGCAGTACCGCCTACATCAAGGAAGTTAGCAGGCTCGCCGCCGGCAATTTTGATGATGTCCATGGTAGCCATGGCCAAACCTGCGCCGTTAACCATACAGCCAACGTTACCGTCAAGCTTTACAAAGTTAAGGTTGCTTTTGCTGGCTTCAACCTCCATTGGGTCTTCTTCAGCAACATCGCGCATAGCAGCAAAATCCGGGTGACGGAATAAAGCATTGTCATCCAGGTTTACTTTTGCGTCAACGGCTAATATTTTATTGTCGGATGTTTTCAGTACCGGGTTAATCTCAAACTGCGAAGAATCGGTAGCATCATAAGCTTTGTAAAGGGCGGTGATAAATTTCACCATATCTTTAAAAGCATCGCCTGACAAGCCCAGGTTAAAAGCAATCTTACG
>JAZJZL010000131.1:972-12126 GCA_040389845.1 Bacteroidota bacterium | reverse complement strand
CGACTGGAAGCCCTGTAAGCCAACCTTAGGGTCAATTTCTTCTTTGTGGATCAGGTGCGGGGTAGAGTGTGCCACTTCTTCAATGTCCATACCGCCTTCGGTAGAGTACATGATGATGTTGCGGCCTTTTGCCCTGTCGAGCAACACGCTGATATAAAATTCTTTTGTTTCACTTTCGCCGGGATAATAAACATCCTGCGCCACCAATACCTTGCTCACCAGTTTACCTTCGGGGCCGGTTTGCGGGGTTTTCAATTGCATGCCTAATATTGCTCCGGCTCTTTCCTTTACTTCATCCAGGTTTTTGGCCAGCTTAACGCCGCCGCCTTTGCCACGTCCGCCTGCATGAATCTGCGCTTTTACTACTACCCAATCCGAGCCGTAGTCTTCTTTCATCTTTTTAGCAGCTTCAACGGCCTGGTCAACGGTTTCGGCCAATATGCCTTCCTGAACCCTTACGCCGAAGCTTTTCAGTATCGATTTACCTTGATATTCGTGAATATTCATGTGTTGTGAAGAATTTGCGGTAAAAGTACTATTTAGTTTTTAGAGATTGGAGGCCGGAGGTTAGTTGGACTGTCACTTTTTTGAAATATGTTAGTTTTCTTGAGTCACAAGCAATAGCCAAAAATTCCTAATCCGCTTATTTTTTCGTGATCTCTAATCTCCGGTCTCTAATTTCTGAACATAATCTCTAACTTTACCCCCATGCTCAAAGCCAAAGATATCCATAAATCATACGGACAGCTGCAAATTTTAAAGGGTGTCGACTTTGAAGTCGGCCAGGGTGAAATTGTTACGATAGTCGGCGCATCCGGCGCGGGTAAAAGCACGCTGCTGAATATCTTAGGTACTTTGGACAGGCCGGATACAGGGAAGCTATACATCGACAATATCGAGGTAAGCGGCCTGAGTAATAAAAACCTGAGCACTTTCCGCAACCAGAAAATCGGGTTTATCTTCCAGTTTCATCATCTATTGGGCGAGTTCGACGCGATTGAAAACGTGTGCATACCGGCATTTATAGCGGGAACGGCCCGTAAGGATGCGGAAAAAAGGGCTACAGAATTACTGCAATTGCTTGGTTTAGGCGATCGCTTGAACCATAAGCCTAACCAGCTTTCGGGTGGTGAGCAGCAAAGGGTGGCGGTAGCCAGGGCATTGATAAATAACCCGTCTATAATTTTTGCGGATGAGCCGTCGGGCAACCTGGATTCAGCTAACTCGCTCGAATTGCATGAGCTGTTTATCCGGTTGCGCAAGGAGTTTAACCAAACCTTTGTGATAGTAACCCACAACCAGGGCCTTGCCGATATGAGCGACCGCACGGTATTTATGAAAGATGGACTAATAGCTTAATCCGCTATGAATATACTGATAACAGCTGCCACATCTGCCGAAGCACATAAGCTGAAGAACCAATTCGCCAACGATACTATTATTTTAGGGGACTATACCGATCTGCCGGCTTTTATGAAAATCATAAAGTTGCCAAACCCGGCGTCCATGTCATACGCGCATGAGATGCTGACATTGTGTTTAGATAAGGGGATTGAGAAGGTGTACACGTTGGAAGCTGAGGAGCAAAGACTGCTAAACGAAGCAGAACAATTGTTTGCCGAATACGGGATTGAAGTAGTTCATAGTTGATGGTTCATAGTTCATAGCCCAATGTAACGCGAAACCTTTTCGGCTATGAACCATCAACTATGAACCATGAACTAAATAAACCATCAACCATGAACTAAATAAACCATCAACCATGAACTAAAAATGAAACTACACACCATCGATACCGGCTTTTTTAAATTGGATGGCGGCGCCATGTTTGGCGTGGTACCCAAAACGCTGTGGAGCAAAACCAACCCGGCAGATGCCAATAACCTTTGCACATGGGCCATGCGCTGCCTTTTAATTGAAGACGGCAAAAGGCTGATTTTAGTAGACACCGGCATTGGCGATAAGCAGGACGAAAAGTTTTTCAGTCATTATTACCTGCATGGCGATGCTACGATGGATAAATCACTTGCGGCACTGGGTTTTCACAGGGATGATATTACCGATGTATTTTTAACCCACCTGCATTTCGACCATGTGGGCGGAGCGATTGTTCGTGACGGCGGAAAATTAGTGCCGGCGTTTAAAAATGCCATTTATTGGAGCAATGCTCAGCATTGGGAGTGGGCGGTAAACCCCAATGACAGGGAAAAAGCATCTTTTCTGAAAGAAAATATTCTACCGATAAATGAAAGCGGGCAGTTAAAATTTGTAGCCGCAGAAGACGGCGTGAATTTTTGTGAAGGGGTGGATGTCCGTTTTGTGTATGGTCACACTGATGCCATGATGCTGCCGCTGATAAGCTATAAAGGCAGAAAGATATTGTATATGGCCGATTTGCTGCCTTCCACCGGGCATATCCCGCTGCCGTATGTAATGGCTTATGATATGTTCCCCCTGAAAACACTGGCCGAAAAGAAGCTATTTTTAACCGAGGCGGCAGAAAAGGAATATATACTTTACTTTGAGCATGACCCGGTAAATGAGTGCTGTACCCTGCAGCAGACGGAGAAGGGCATACGGTTGGGAGAGGTGTTTAGGTTGAGTGAATTGTAGAAATTAAAACGGACAATCGTAAAGACGTGACGCTTCGCGTCTCCCGCTGGCAGGTAAACGATAATCAAACTTTTACTTTATGAGATCACAACTACACAGAATTACGGTTATTCCCGGTTTATGCAATGGTAAGCCTACCATACGGGGGCATCGCCTAACCGTGTACACCTTGCTTAGCCATTTGGCTGCCGGCGAAACGGAGGCTGAAATTTTAGAGTCGTTTCCATTTTTGGAGAAAGAGGATATTTGGGCAGCGCGGGAATATTCTGAGAGCCGATAACTGACAACCTTTTTTGGTCAGCCCGGCCGTCAAAACAAAAATCCTGTATCCACACATAACTTTCCCACAAAATATTTCTTTTTTAACATGCTTAGCATCAATAAATATATTTTGTATATTCATCGTCGTGAGGCAGATAGAACCTAAACTGAAAAAAATAGCCGGAACCAATTAGACCAAATGGATTTTTTTTGTTTAATTTATAGCTGAAATGACTGGCAGGCGCACCACAAAAACCGTGCAATAAATGCCATAAAATCAGCATTATGTAATTATTTATTTATTTGAAAATAACTAAAAAATTCTTATAACAATTTCATACCTTTGCACGTTCAATTCTAAACACAGAATCGAGGTTAATAAAATAGATGAGACAACTCAAAATAACCCAATCCATTACCAATCGTGAGTCGCAGTCGCTTGACAAATATCTTCACGAAATTGGTAAAGTTGACCTGATAACAGCCGAAGAAGAAGTAATATTAGCCCAGAAAATAAGGGAAGGTGACCAGGCCGCTTTAGAGCGCCTTACAAAAACCAACCTTCGTTTTGTGGTATCAGTAGCGAAACAATATCAAAACCAGGGCCTTACCCTTGGCGACTTAATTAACGAAGGTAACCTGGGTTTGATTAAAGCTGCAAAACGCTTTGACGAAACCAAGGGTTTCAAATTTATATCATACGCCGTTTGGTGGATCCGTCAGTCGATATTGCAGGCTATTGCCGAGCAGTCGCGTATTGTGCGTTTACCATTAAACCAGGTAGGTTCATTGAGCAAAATCAGTAAGGCTTTCTCAAAACTTGAACAAGAATACGAGCGTGAACCGTCGCCCGAAGAGCTGGCAGATATGCTGGAAACTACTGTCGACAAGATATCTGATACCCTGAGCAACTCAGGCCGTCACGTATCTATGGATGCCCCGTTTGTACAGGGTGAAGAAAATACATTGCTGGATGTACTGGAAAACCAGGAGCCAAACACCGACTCAATCTTAATTAATGAGTCGCTGTCTGAAGAAATCAAACGTTCGCTTTCAACGCTTACCGAGCGTGAGCGCGAAATTATCGTATTGTTCTTCGGTTTAGGCACCAACCATCCGCTGTCGCTGGAAGAAATAGGCGAGAAGTTTAACCTTACCCGTGAGCGTGTACGCCAGATTAAGGATAAAGCTTTACAGCGCCTGCGTCATACATCGCGCAGCAAAATCCTGAAATCGTATCTGGGGTAATTTTAAGAGACAAGAATCAAAACAAAAAATAAAAAGCCGGAAGAAGTTCCGGCTTTTTTGTTGTAGAGACGCAATACTTTGCATCTCTGACCGGTATGTTGTTATCCGTTAACGTGAAGCTATATCCCTTTTTTTTGAGTAAATTATTTAAAAACACTGTGGGTAGCTTTTATCATGGCGATGGATTTGATTTTAAACCCGTCGCGATATTAATAATATATTGTTTCGCTTCTCTCATCCATATATTATTAATGAATGTCTTAAAAGTAATTCACCTTTCCTGCCTGACAGTTAATCTTTTATCAGCAAAAAACTATATTTTTAGAGGCTGCATTCTGCAAATCCTATATCAACTCAATGCGCCTGAAGTTTTATTTTGTTTTATCGCTGCTTATTATCATCCTTGTTTCCGCAGCGAGGGCACAAATCTGTACAGGAAGCTTAGGTGCGCCGGTAATTAACGAAACCTTCGGACACAGTACGCAATTTGATGGCGGCCCGCAGCTGCCTGCCGGTGTTACAGACCTGACTTATGTATATGGTCCGGGGTGTGGCGGGGAAGACGGCAGCTACGCTATTTTGCAGCGAATGGGCCCATCGTGTAAAGGGGGGACCTGGCAGGCTGTTCCGTCTGACCATACAGGGATAGCTACAGGCGAAAAGTATGGGTATATGATGGTTATTAATGCAACCCTGCAGGCAAGCCTTTTTTTTACTTATAAGGTTGATGGCAGCAAACTTTGCCCGAATACTACCTACCAATTTGCCGCGTGGATAATGAATATACTGCGTCCGCTGCCGCAAACGCAGGGTTACTCGAGGCCTAATATTACGTTTAGGATCGAAAAGGTTGACGGAACGTTGCTAAAGGAGTACAATACCGGCGATATATTGGAAAGCGAAGAACCTTCATGGGTTCAATATGGTACTTTTTTTACCAGCCCCAGCGACGGCTCCGATTTGATAGTAAAGATGATCAACAACGGGCAGGGCGGCAATGGCAACGATTTGGCGCTGGATGATATTACCTTTAGCGCCTGCGGCCCCATGATACAAACCGGGTTTACCACGCTTGGCAATATTGAAGCGAAAGGCAATTGTGAGAAAGATAATTTGGATTATACCCTGGTTGCCGCTCAGGAAGGATACGATAATCCTGACTATAAATGGCAGATAAACAAAAACGACGGCAACGATTGGGTGGATATACCCGGCGCAAAATCATTAAGCTATCACGTGGTTATTCCTAATGTTGCTCCGGGTAAATATCAATATCGCATAGGTGTATTAAACAAGGCTACTATAGGCGCAGAACAATGCCGCATTTACTCCGATCCGCTTACCATAAACGTTTACCCGCCGCCTGATTTGGTGCTGGCCGAAAGCACCAGTGCCTGTATGGGGCAGCCTGTGCAATTGAGAGCAAGCGGCGCCGATACTTATTTGTGGACAGGCCCCAATAATTATAGTTCTACAGAAAACAGCCCGGTAGTAACCCAAAGCGGTGACCCGACCTATGATGGTGTTTACAGGCTAATGGTGACAAAGAACAATTGTCCGTTCTTTACGTCTACTATGGTTAAGGTCTACGTTTCTGCCAGTGTGCAGCCTATGGCCGATACACAGGTTTGCGAAGGAGATGCTGTGCAATTATCGGTACAAAGCGCCAATGCTACCCATTTTAAATGGGAGCCTGCTGCGGGACTCGACCATGACGATATCCCTAACCCCATGGCAAGTCCGGCTGTAACTACACACTATACGGTAACGGTTAGTAATGATGGCTGCGTCACGTTAAAACCAACATCTTCGCTAACGGTAACTGTATTAAAGCGGCCGACAGCAAACGCAGGCAAGCCGTTAAGAATGTTTGAAGGGCAAACCGTAAGGCTTTCTGGAACAGCGGGCGGCGATAATGTATCGTATTACTGGACGCCGGTTGATTACCTGGATAATCCTACGTCGCTTACGCCGTTTAGCAGTTCGCCTAATGATATTACCTATACTTTACATGTGGTATCAGGCGTAGGCTGCGGTGAGGCTGCCAGCAGCGTATTTGTAAGGGTTTATAAGGTGCTTACGGTGGTTAATAGCTTTTCGCCCAATAGCGATGGAATAAATGATACCTGGTATATAAAGAATATCGAAAACTATCCTAAAGCTGAGATAAATGTTTATAGCAGGTATGGTTTGCCGGTATTTCACGCTGTTGGCTACAGCAAACCCTGGGATGGCAAAAAGAATGGTAGCCCATTGCCTGTGGGTACCTATTATTACATTATCGATTTAAAGGATGATTATGTGCCAAAGCAATCAGGTTGGGTTTTTATTGTGAGGTAAATTAAAAATCCTCGTCATTTCGAAAGATAGTGAGAAAATTTTTCGGCCATGCTTGCGGACTATGACTGGCATATTGCCGATCTTCAAAAGTTTTCTCCTCCGTCGCTGTAACTATATCCTTTCAAGTGCTGTCTATTGGGTAAGAACAAGAACCAATGCGCAGGCTGTATCTTTTACTATTCCTTTTCATGAGTTGCGGGGCAGTATTTGCCTCACCGGGAAAGGGCATTGTAATTGGTGATGTGCGTTTTAATAATGCCCTGTACGCCCGCGACCCTGACCCGGCGCCTTCTGCTGATTTTCAAACATTAATCGTTCCCATAAAAAGGGCGGGCAATCTAATAATTGTTGAAGCACAAGTTGACACGCTGGAAGGCAATTTTGTGTTGGATACAGGTGCTCCCTATCTTATATTAAATGCAACTTATTTCCGTCAGCTCCCTAAAATAGACGACCAGGAAGCAGGTGGAATAAACGGCACCTCGCCTGGTTCATTTACTACCTACGTACACAATTTTAACATACTGGATTTACAGTACAGCAGGCTTACCGCCGGTGTGGTTGATCTGTCGTTTATTGAAAATGGACGTAACCTGAAGATACTCGGGTTGTTGGGCACCCGTTTGTTCTCGAAGTTTGCCATTACTGTTGACTTGACTAAGAATGTTCTCTACATTCACAAACTCGACAATAAAGGCAATATTCCCGAAGGAGAACAACTTTTTCATAATAAGCTGTTGTCGACGCCATTTTCATTGATGAATGATGTGGTTTTTTTCAAGGTATCAGTCAGTACCAAAACCTTTTGGTTCGCCTTTGATTCGGCCGCCGAAACAAACCTTTTTGATTACGACAGGTCGAAGAAATTGCCGGGGGCGTTTAAGGTTATCAGTCGTTCCAAAGTCAGCGGTTTAGGTGGCTCAAAGCTGGAGGTGCTTTATGCGCAGTTTGACGAATTGACGGTAGGTGGGCATGTTTTTAGAGAAAATAAAGTATTATTGACTAACCTTGAAAAAATGGGGGAGTCGTACGGGCATTCGGTAGATGGGATTTTGGGGTATGATTTTTTTGCAAGAGGGATATTCAGTATCAACTTCGTGAAAAAAGAATTTGATATGTATAATTTGTAAAGATTAGAAATGAGGCGCAGCGGCTATATACTATGGTTTTTTGTATTGCTTTTAAGCAGTATAAAAACTGCTGTTGCCCAAAATCGAAATAGTCTTTTTATACAGAATGATGTTTTGGTTTTAGAGATAGATGTTACATCTCCTGCACCGGTGTTGGATAGTCTATTGAAAGTGGCAGGTGTATCAACCGATAACACAGCCAAGATAAAAGCAGGCGACTTTAAGCTCATGGCCGATGACGGATGGGGCATGGTTATGCGTAATGGTGATATAGTTACCTTTAACCGCCCGCTCGCCGAGCTAAGCGATAATCCGCAGGATATGCCGCTCAGGATAACTATTAACCTCCCCCAATTCCGGGGTGAGGCCGGCTATCCGAAGGATGTACAATACGGCATAAACCGGTTCTCAAAAAAAACGGTGTATACTTTATCCTCAGGGCTTACCAGGTTTGTTTTGCCCGGATATGATCGGGCAAGAAGAGTGTTTTTATCCGGCAGCTTTAACCAGTGGAGCACGCTAAAAGGCGCCATGAAGCGGATAGAAGGTGGGTGGATTATAGATATCAAGCTGGAGCCCGGCGTATATGCCTACAAATTTATTGCAGATGGGCGCTGGACTACCGACCCCAACAACATGCTGCGGGCTAATGACGGAATGGGAAATACCAATTCAATTTTCTATAGATATAATTTTACTGTCAGGTTAAAAGGCTACCCCTCTGCACAAAAAGTGGTTTTGACCGGTGATTTTAATAACTGGGATAGGAATGAAATTGTGCTGCAGAAACGAGGCAATACCTGGGAACGGCAAATCTATTTGAGCGAGGGTAAGCATGCTTATCATTTCCTTGTTGACAGCCGGGAGGTAAGCGACCCAGTTAACCCAACGAAACTGAAAGATGGCGAAGGCAGCCTGAATTCGGTGCTTAATCTTGGGGCTATGGTAAGCTTTAAGCTGGCGGGTTACGAAAATGCAAAGAAGGTTTATGTATCCGGCAATTTTAATGGCTGGAAACACAACGACATGGCGATGCAAAAGACCGCTAACGGATGGATTTTGAATACCACGCTGGCCGCCGGCAATTACCAGTATAAATTTATTGTCGATGGTAATTGGATTACCGACCCGGCGAACCCAAATTATGCAAAAGAGGGAGGTATAGAGAACTCTTTTTTGTCGGTGAAACCTAATCAAACATTCAGGTTAAAAGGGCATAATAATGCAAAAAGGGTTACCATCACCGGTAATTTTAATTACTGGGAGGGCGAGGGTTATACGATGACACACACCGGCGATGAATGGGTGGTCAGTGTTTATTTAAAGCCAGGTAAATGCCTGTATAAATTCAGGGTAAACGGCGAATGGATGATTGACCCCGCCAACAAGCTTTGGGAACCCAATGGCTCTGGTTCAGATAATTCGGTGCTTTGGAAAGAATGAGGCTAATTCGGCATTCCGACTTCCGCATTAAAAAAAAACCTTTTACCTTTAAGCCATTACCATAACGTTATGACGATACCTATATACCAGGCCGATGCATTTACCGGCAAGCTGTTTGGCGGAAATCCGGCTGCTATCTGTCCATTAAAGGAGTGGCTGCCTGACGAACTAATGCAAACCATAGCCGTGGAAAATAACCTGGCTGAAACTGCTTTTTTTGTGAAAAATGAGACCGGCTATAAATTGCGCTGGTTTACCCCTGAATATGAAATAGACCTTTGTGGCCACGCTACGCTGGCATCTGCTCATATTCTGTTCACCGAATTAGGTCATGAAGCCGATAACATACATTTTGAAACCGTGAAAGCCGGTACGCTTACCGTAAAGCGCGATGGCAATAAATACGCGATGGATTTCCCGTCGAGGCCGCCGATACATATTGATGCTCCCAACGGCTTGATCGAAGCTTTAAGCGAGAAACAGCCGGTTGAAGTATTACGCTCCCGCGACTACTTTTTGGTTTATGAATCGGAAAGCGATATCCGCGATATATCACCTGACTTTTTTGCATTGTCGAAAATGGACACCGTGGGTGTTATTGTTACGGCACGCGGTGATAACTCAGATTTTGTATCCCGCTTTTTTGCGCCGGGTGCGGGCATTCCTGAAGATCCGGTTACAGGCTCAGCGCATTGCAACTTAATACCTTATTGGGCCGAAAAACTCGGCAAAAACAAGCTGCACGCTTACCAGCTATCCGCCCGTGAAGGTGAGCTTTGGTGTGAATTTAAGGGGGACAGGGTGTTAATGAGCGGCAAGGCAGTTACGTATTTGAAGGGCGAGATATTTGTGTGATTCCGGATTTCGAATGTTCGATTTCGGATTTATTTGGGATTTTTTAATTCCTAAATCGAAAATCAGACCTCCGAAATCCCTCAATATCCTACTGTAAATCTTTCCTTAAGATGCGCCGGTTTTTCCAGTTCGTCTATAATCGCAACAGCGAAATCTTCCATGGATATCCTGCTATTGCCATGCTCGTCGGTTATTAACTGGTCTTTTCCGGTTTTGAAGATACCTGTGCGCAAGCCGGGTTCTATATAGGCGGCGGGACTAATGTACGTCCAGTCGAGGTCTTTTTCTTTTTGATAAACATTCAAGGCATCACGGTGGGCGAGGGCTGCTGTTTTAAATTCTTCGGGAAAAGTTGGGGTATCTACCAATTGCAAGCCAGGGGCAACCTCAAGGCTCCCTGCACCGCCGCATATAATCAGCCGTTTTACGCCGGCCTGCTTCAATCCGTTCATCAGCGGCTCAGCAACTTCAACAATAGTTGATGGTGTAGCACCTTTGGTAAAATTGTAGGCGCTCACCACAGCATCATGGTCGAACACAGCGGCTTCTACGTCCTGTGTTTTAAAGAGGTCGCCTTTTGTTACGTAAAGATGGTCCCGTATCTGCGTATAGTCTTCGGGGTGGCGCATGATGGCGGTAACGTCATGCCTGCGGCTTAAGGCTTCGGTAACAATGCGGCTGCCGATATTGCCGGTGGCTCCAAATATTGCGATTTTCATAGTTAATGGGCTTAAAGCGTAAAGCAGAAAGTATAAAGCTTTATGGCTAAAAGAGCTTAAAGCCTAAAGCAAAAAGTCCAAAGCTTTACCTTGTTATAAGGCTAACACGGTAAAAAGCCTTTTGCTTTAACTTTTCCACTTTTTGCTAAAAAAATGCTTAAGGCGTGAAGCAGAAAGTCCCAAACCTTAAATGATTCTATAATTAATACTGTAAATGCTTTTCGCTTTAAGCTTTCCGCTTTTAGCTTAGAAAAGCTTTCGGCTTTTAGCTAAAAAAACATGGAAAAATGGATTTTTTATAATTACTTTACAGGTTCGAATTTTTAAGGAACGGGACAACGTAAATGCAGCTTACTAAGTTAGAAATCAAGGGATTTAAGAGCTTTGGGGATAAGATTACCATTAACTTTAACGAGGGTGTAACTGCAATTGTGGGTCCTAACGGCTGCGGGAAATCTAACGTAGTCGATTCCATTCGCTGGGTGCTGGGCGAACAGAGCACACGTATGCTGCGCTCCGAAAAAATGGATAACGTTATCTTTAAC
>JAZJZL010000131.1:0-962 GCA_040389845.1 Bacteroidota bacterium | reverse complement strand
ACGGAACCAAAAGCCGCAAGGCAGCCAACCTGGCTGAAGTTTCCCTCACTTTTGATAATACTAAAAATATCCTGCCGACCGATTTTTCGCAAGTAACGCTCACCCGCAGGCTATACCGCAGCGGGGAAAGCGAGTACCGCCTGAATGATGTACAATGCAGGCTTAAGGATATCACCGACTTATTCCTGGATACCGGTATCGGCGCTGATTCTTATTCTATTATCGAGTTAAAGATGATAGATGAGATTATAACCAATAAGGAGGGATCGCGTCGTAATCTGTTCGAGGAAGCATCAGGTATATCTAAATATAAGCTCCGCAAAAAGCAAACCTTCAGCAAGCTTAAAGATACGGAGGCGGACCTGGAAAGGGTAGAAGACCTGCTTTTCGAAATAGAGAAGAACCTGAAAGCCCTGGAAAACCAGGCTAAGAAAACAGAAAGATATTACCAGCTAAAAGAACAATACAAGGCGCTAAGTATTACGCTTGCGTCGTTCAGGATAGCCTCGTTTAGCGAATCGTTAAGCAGGATTGAGGACCATGAGCAAAAGCATAAGGAAGGTAAATCGGGGATTGTAACCCAGATTGACACGCTGGAAGCATCGCTGCAGCAGCAAAAGCTGGACAGCCTTACCAAAGAGAAAAACCTTTCGATACAGCAAAAGGCTACCAACGAATATGTGTCGAAAATCCGCGCCTACGAAAGCGAGAAGAAGATAAAGAACGAGCAGCTCAAATTTCAGCAGGATAAGGAAGCGAGATTAACTGAAGAACTGGAGAAAGACAAAACGCAGCTTAACCACGTTTTTTATAATATCAAGCGCTTATCCGAAGAAAAGCTGCAGGAGGATGAAAACCTCGAAAAAGTACGCTCACAGGTAGCTGATTTAAAGGAAGCAGTAGACGACCTGCGTGCACAGCAATCTGAATCACGTGCGGAGCTGACGGAGCTAACTAATGTA
>JAZJZL010000130.1:0-20138 GCA_040389845.1 Bacteroidota bacterium | reverse complement strand
ATATGTTCATATTTAGGTGCGTAAAACTCACGTTGCTTATAAAAGCCGTTCATTTTAAAAGTAATCACTCCCGGCGATTCCTTGAAATAATTATTGATTTTACGGGCTTTTCTTGTGGTAACTATCACTACACCTCCGCTGGCCAGGCTGCCATAAACTGCGGACCCATGTGCCCCCAGAAATATTTCGACATTCTCAACATCGGCAACGTCAAGTTCGTCAAGCACCTTATGATCACTAAATATAGGCGTGCCGTCAACTATCACCAGCATATAATCCTGTTTCTGCTCTTTAAACGATGGTAAAACGGCGCGGTTTGACCGTAGCTTATGATCGAATGTAAAGATAATACTGGTTGCCTTTGCCCTTATGGCATCAAAAAGCCGCTCATATCCCGATTTGTCCAGCACCTCCGCAGTTAGCGTTTGGTCTCCGCTGCCTTTTCCATACAGGTTTGTCGAATTCTCAAAAGGGTCTATCTTTTTATCCTTTACAGTAACCTCCTTCAGCATATTGGTATGGTGGTTAATACCTTCTTTGTCCTGTTCGTCCAAAAGTTTTTTGCTATGCTTTACATAGGCTTCAAGCATATCGTCAGGCGGCAGGTCCCTGTTTAATATAGCTGCTAATTCAGGCGTAGATACGGCTGTATCGGGTTTTACTTCTACATCTTTTTGCCCTTTAGCTGTACGTGCCTGCAAAACAAACTTTGTTGAATCGTTATAGGCAAGATTATCAAATACAAACCGGCCGTCGGCGTCAGAGAGTGTATCCAGCATCAGCCCGTTTTTACCTTTGCTGAAAAGCTTTACCATGCCTTTTTCAAGCGGCTTGCCGCCGAATTTTAATTGCCCGCTAACAGTGAGGCCTTTTTCAACCTGGTAGGTCGGCGGCGTATTATCATCCGCCAATATTTTTTTCCATTGGCTCCGGTAGCCATGGGTCAGCATTACCAGGTCGAGGTCGGCATTGGTTTTATCGGTAATATTGGTAAAGTAATAGTTGGGTTGCTCTATGTATCCTTTCAGGTCCGAAGTAAGCAGGATATTGTTAACCACTGTTGACTGCATGCTTTCTTCAACAGGCACCTTACTCTCGTCAACCACCGATACCGAAAAATGCCCCGACGACGGCCCATTCTCACCTGTTATAGCGTTTAAATTTAAAGTTGTTTTCGAGCGCGATTTATAGCTGCTTTGGTCGGCTTTAATGTTCAGCGCAAGCAGGTCGTTGGTGCGTACAAACAACAGGCGCTCGCACAATGGCTCGCCGTCTGCCGAAAACAAAGTGGCCTTTGCAATACCGGAATGGACAAAGTTTTTAACCACCTCCACATCCGTCTGCAAGTTGTCCAGCTTAACCGTAAAGCTTTGCGGCTCGCCACCGGAATATACAACCAGCGTATAGCTTTTGCCTTTGTTTTGCTGAAACCATTGCTTGCCTGCATTAATTTTTACATCAAAGGCCCGGCTGATATCGGTAACAGAAATGCCGACGGTGTTGTCATCTCCCTTCGGCAGCGTAATTACATCCTGCCGCCCATCGGGATAGCTCACCTTTGCCGAATATGTTTTACCGTCCGCCGGGGTTAACGAAAAATATCCCATACCTAAATGCGTCGAGGCAAACGTCGCCACTTCTTTATTGTCGTTGTCAATAATGGTGCCCTTTACGTTCAGGCCCAAACCATTCGCACCTATAGCTTTAAATGCAATTTTTGATTGTACTCCTGTAACCAGGCTGCCGCCCTCGGCAAAAAACTTGATGTCCGGCTTTGCAACAATAGGTTTTGGTTGTGCTTTGGCTGTAACATTAACACTGCTGTCGGGTTTCATCACCATTGTACTCCCTATGGGTATGTTGGCGGTAAATAAATATTCGTCTCCATTATTGCGCATCCACTGGGTGTAGGCCCTAACACGGTAATTACCTTTTGGCAAACTGCGTGGCAATGCGAAATCGCCCCAGGCCACGCCATCGGTAACGAGCATTCTTATGGAGTTACTAACCTTATTCCGGTCGTTTATCAATTCGGCATACAGCACACCGCTGGTATGCGAAAGCCGGTGTGCCTCGCCCTGGGTTAAATAGGCTTTAAAGTACATAGTGTCGCCTGCGGCATAGTAGGGCTTGTCGAAATGCAGGTAAGCCTTTTCTACCTGGTGTTTCTGGCTGTAGGCGGTAAACTTCGGCATTATCTTTTTCAGCAGTGTACTGTCGACAGCTTGCATTTTTTCTTCCTGCGGCTCATAGTCAAGCGGTAGCAATGTTGCCAGGCGCCCACGTATCCATATACCATCATATACCAGCCCGTCGGGGTCAACCGGCGAGCCGTTTTTATCGAAGCGCATTGTTTTGTGGCCGTAGCTTAGCAGCGTATTGTCCTGGTTTTCGGCGCTGGCCAGCTTTGAGCGGGCACTGCGATTAAAGCGTTTGTCTTTATTATAAGTTATAAAATAAGCATCGTTGTTAAATACCAGGGTATAAAAGCCGTATTTATCAGGTCCTTTAAGCAGGTCTTCCTTTTTCAGCGGCGTATAGTCAGCCTTGTCGAGCGTTTTTGGTAGAGCAGCCTTCTTTTCCCAATATTTAAGCGAGTCGCGGTATTTTTTATCATCTTTCAGCAGGCGGTAAACCCTTAGGTTTTCCTGTATGAGGCTGTCAGATGGCCGCGCGGGATTGCCTGGTATCCGCAGTACCCTGAAGTTTTCTTTGTCGATGGTGCCGGCAATGGCAGCACGCAAAAAGTGCGTCTGCGAATTCTCATAAAATTGCTGGCGGTTGCGTTGCCAGCGCTTTTCGTCATTAGCGGTACCTTTCATCGGCTCAAACTGAACTGAACCCGAGAAGTTGAAGATGTGGTTCTGGTCTTCGTCGAAAGTAAGAAAGAAATTTTTGAGCAGATATTTTACTTTGTAACCCAGCAAATCATTCTGAATAATTAAAAAGTCGGCCGATTTGGCGGTAAGTATGTTAGCGGCGTTATCATAGTCAAAGTCCAGCAATTCAGGGTTGAGAATTTTGCATGATTTAGCTGAATCTGTCGAACCCAGGAACTCAGCCTTAAACCATTCCATGTATCGGGGCCTTTCAGGGTCGGCGCCTTTCTTTGCGTTTATTGTAACCGCGTTTAGCTTAACTGACGACGGAAAAATGGTGATCGGCTGCAGGTTGACATCGGCATGCGTAATCAAAATGGTTTGGGTATAAGCGTCAAAGCCTACATTGGTCACCGTAAGCCGATATTCACCGGGCTTTATGTTGGTTATGGTAAACGACCCATCGGCTGCCGTATGCGCACCCAGCGTGGTATTGCTCAAAAATACGTTAGCACCGGCTACCGGTTTAGTATCAGCCTGGCTGATGACATGCCCTTTGATTGTGTACTGCGCAAAACAGCACAGCGAGGCGAGAATTAGAGATAGTGTTAAGCTAGAGGTTTTCATCAAACTAAAGCTATGAAACCCGTTTGATAAAAACAACTAAATTTTTAGTTTTTTATTTGGTAATGATAAACCTGCCTGCCTAAGTTGCCGTTGCTGTCTATTCCTTCAATAATTACCCGGTAGCTGCCGGCAGTGTCAGCATTGTAATAATCAACCATAGCGCTGCCATTTTTATCTGTAGCAATTTCGGGGTTCCAGTAAATGGTTGTCCTAAAATCGGCGGCTTTTAGAGCATCAGTGGTCTCGTATTTAGGGCTGTAAAACTCGCGGGCCGTATAAAATCCCATGGCCTTTATTGGCAAAACGCCCTTTGACGGTATCTCGCTTGCCGAGAGGCCGTGCTTTAAGGTAATAGCGATTACGCCAACAGTTGCGTGGTCGTTTACTGCTGGGTCTGTTATCGCCTCTACCTTTTCAACAAGTGACGATCCGATCGAGTTTATATCGAAATCAGGTCTCATTTCCATACCATCAACAACAACTCTCATGGGTAAATGATACGGAACATGCGCCAAATAAGCAACGGCCTGGCCATATATTCCGTTGCCTTCAAAATTCACAAATGGAATTCTTATCGTTAACCTGTCCGATAAAAGTCCGTAGTTTACATCTGCACCTGGTATCGTATAATCCACAGGGCCATAACGGAGGGCTATTTCAGACCTTTCAATCCTCCGCGCTTTTACGTCTACCCCGCGCAGCATTTTTCCGGTTATTCGTCCTTGTGCAGATAGTTGTTCGCGTTTCTTTAAATCATTATCTAAATAGGCTTTTATTTCTTTGCCGGTATCCGGCTGTATTATTTGCGCGTATGGCAGTGGTACAACCGGGGCAGGTTTGCCGGCAATATACGTAAGCACGGTGTTATTGTTGCCCTTCGCATTTACAGCCTGTAACATAAACCGCCCGGTATCCGCAAACATCAGCTTGCCGAAACGGAAATTGCCGTTATCATCAGTAACTTCACTTAAAACAGGGCTTCCCGGAAATAGCGCGATTAACGATACGGTACCCTTAACCAGGGGGCGACCACCCATCATTTTGGCCGTACCGGATATCTCCAGCGATTGCTCAGGTTGATAGGTCAGGCCGGGGTATGCATTATTTAACAGTGGCTTCCATTCAAACCTGCGATAACCGTTGGTAAGCATAACTAAATCGAGATTGCGGTTGGTTTCGTCGTTAATGTTTGTAAAATAATAATTAGGCTGCTCCACTTTGCCTTTTAAATCCGATGTAAGCAACAGACCGGTAAGAATTGTATTTTCTTCACTTTCGTTAGCCGCCACCTTGCTTTCATCAACAACCGAGATTGAAAAATGTCCCATTGCAGCGGCGTCGGCCCGGTTTTTTATATTGAGGGCTATGCTTACTCTGTCCCTGGTACGATAAATCTTTTTGTCGCTGCTTAAGGCAATTTTAAGCTGATCGTAATTTTGTATAAACAGTAAGCGCTCGGCTAATGGTTCGCCGCCCGGCGAAAATAAGGTAACGGTAGCTACGCCGGTATAAAGCCGGTGTTTTGCGACATCAAGCACAATCAAATTGCTGTCCAGCTTACAAGTTACTGACGTGCCAACCCCGCCCGAGTATACCAACAGCGTATATTCTTTGCCCCTGTTTTGTGCAAAGCATTTATTGTTTGCCGCTATTGTTACAGCAAACTTTGACAGCGATTGATTATTGACCGATAAAGCCAAACCAGATTCTGCTGCAACGGGCAGGTTAAAACTATCCGTGCTGCCATCAGCATAAATTACGTTAGCAGTATAGTTTTTACCATCCTGCGGCTGCAGGTAAAAAAAACCCATGCCCAAACGGGCCGATGCAAATTGGCAAACTTCTTTATTTTCGTTATCCAATACTACCCCAGATACATTGGCGCCCCGCCCATCGGCTCCTATCGCTTTAAATGCTATTCTTGATTTGATGCCGCTTACCAGGCTCCCGCCTTCGGGCAAAAATTGAACATCCGCTTTTTTTTCGGTCGCACGGCCGCCTGCGGGCATACTTTCTGCAATTTTTTGCAGTTCGGTACTGCCAACATTTATAATCCGCTCAAAAAAGGCCGCATCGCCCTCGTTACGCATCAATTGCGTATAGGCACGTACCCGGTAATTACCCTTTGGCAACGAGTCCGGCAAGAAAAAATCGCCCCATGCAAGGCCGTTTATCAGCTGTAGCTTTATTGACCTGACAATTTTATTATTAGGAGTTATAAGATCGGCATGCAGCAAGCCGCTTAGGTTTGATAGCTGGTGCCGTTCGCCCTGCGTAACGTATGCTTTAAAGTAAATGGTATCCCCGGTAACGTAATACTGTTTGTCGAATTGCAGGTAGGCTTTCTCGGAATTATGGGTGTTTAGAAAGGTTATTAGTTTGGAAATGATACTTCTGCCCGTACCTGTTGTATCCTGGCCGTTCGCTGCAAAACAATATGCCATGAATAGCATATAGATAAACACTAGCTTTTGCTTCATTTAATGCCGGGTTAGGGTTAGGCAATGGGTTACGATGCAGGCTAATTTAGCTAATAATATTTAATAACTGTTTGCAATACATTTTTTCTGCGAACGTTGACCAATTACTCATATACAGGCGCCCCCAGCAAATGCCTGCACAATTCCACGGCGCTTGCAAAAGCATCCTCGTGAAAACCGTATTTAAAATAGCTGCCGCAAAAGTATACCGGGCCATTTTGGTTTAATGTATGCAATTCAGCCTGCGCCTGTATGGCCGGCACATCAAACAATGGATGTTCATAATCCAGCTCTTTGATTATTTTTTTAGGGTCGAGGCCATCATGCGGATTTATCGATACAAAATAATCCTTTTTGTCAGACACGCCCTGCAACTGGTTCATCCAGTAAATAGTGGTGGGTGCAAGCTTGTCGTCCTGCATTTTTATGCTGTAGTTCCAGCTGCTCCAGGCCAGTTTGGCTTTCGGCATAATGCTGCTATCGGTGTGTAGTACGGCTTTATTGTATTGATATTTAAAGTTCGATAAAAGGCGTTGTTCGTCGTTAGTTGGTTGCTCAAGTATAGCCAGCGCCTGGTCGCCGTGAGCGGCGATAATTACACTGTCAAACGTTTCTGCTGAGCCATCCGATGCATGTACGGTAACCGTGCCGTCGGTATTGCGGCTTACTTTTATCGCACGGCGGTTTACATATATCTTATCTTTAAACGGCTTAATCAATATCTCGCGATAAGCCTGGCTGCCATTTTCAAGCGTATACCATTGGTGCTGGGTGTCCAGGCCGAGAAACCCGTGGTTCAAAAAGAAGCGGATGAGCGTTACTGCCGGAAAATCCAGCATTTGTTCCATAGGTGTCGACCACACCGCCGAGCTCATTGGCACCAGGTATTTCCATAGCATCTCTTCGCCGAAGTTAAACTCCCGGATGTATTGCCCGATGGAATAATCAGCGTATTTCGGGTCGTCTAATATCTTCACGCTCTCCTTATTAAAACGGGCAATCTGGCTCAGCATTTTAATATATTTCAGGTTGAAGATATTCTTCCGCTGTGCAAACAGGTGATTAACGCTGCTACCGCTGTATTCCAAACCGCTGGGCAAATGCTGAACGCTGAACGACATATCGGTTTTCTTCACAGGCGCTTTTATCTCATCAAACAGGCCGCACAGGTTTGGGTAGGTTTTATAGTTGAATACCATAAAACCAGTATCTATGTAAACCGGCTTGCCATCTTCATCAACTGTAACCGTGTTGGTATGGCCGCCGACGTAGTCGTTTTGTTCGTATATGGTGAGGTTGGTATGGTTATGTAAAAAGTGCGCGCAGCCCATGCCGGCAATGCCGGTACCGATGATGGCGGTGCCCCCCAGCCCCCTAAAGGGGGAGTTAATGTTTAGTTGGTTGATTTGTTATTCTCACTACGCTTTTCCGCTCCCCCTTCAGGGGGCTGGGGGGCCGCTAATGCTTTTAGGAACGTCTCCACCGCATAAGTTGACAGCTGCCCTCCTGGTCCATTTAAATTATAATCAAACCCATGCGTGGCCCAGGGCAGTTTTAGCCAATAATGCTTTATACCGTTTTGCGTTAACTTTAAATCCAGTCGCCGGCTATGCTCGGGCGAAACCAGCACATCATTTTCACCATGAATAATAAGCGTAGGCGGCGATTGCCGGTTTACAAACTCTAACGGCGAGCAGGCCGAATATTTTTTTGGTACCTGCGCATATGTTCCGCCAATATATTGCTCCATCACCTTGCGCGAGTTCATTATCCATGGGCTCGACGGGATGGAATACCCCCAAACCATATCTGCGGGGCCGTAAAAATCAACTACTCCTTTTATAGTTGGGTCGTTAAGGGTATAGGCAGCCAGGAGGGCTATTTGTGCCCCTGCCGAGCGGCCTATCAATATAAATTGGTTGGTGTCGATATGCAATTCTTCGGAATGAGTGCGACAATAAGCCATTACGGCACGTATATCATCCACCGGGGCAGGTGTTTGCCACTTAGGCGCCATGCGGTAATTTATGGCTGCAACATTATAGCCCTGGTCCGCCAAATGACTATTCAGTTCCGGCAATTGCTGGCTATCACCCCCAGCCCATGAGCCGCCGTGAACCATGATAATACATGGTCGCCTAACTTTCTCATGCTCCTCTTTGTCCGGTTCAGGTACAAGCCTCGAACCTTCCGGTAATTCTGCCGGATAAAAATCCATCGTCATCGACGTATCGTTGTACTTTACGTAGCTAATCGTTTTATAGGCTACACTTTTTACGGCCTTAAACATTTTAAAAAAACCGAACCTGGTTTCATCATTGGGCTGAATATTGAAGGCCTTTGCCATATCCTCCTTTACATCCCGTGCAGCCCAGTAAGCTCTTATCACCGGCGACAAAAAAATAACCAGCGTTATCGTCCCCAATATCGTTCCGCCCATTTGCCAGCGTGGTATCCAGATACCAAGCCCTAGCGCAATAATGGTAAGGCCGGCAAACAGCCACGGAAATTCCGTGGTGCCTATGGCCAGCAGCCACAAATGATATTCAAAGGCTTTAAAAATGCAGAGCAGGGAAATAAGAAACAGTATGAGGATAAGAAAGAAACGAATCATATCGGGATTTGAATATGTAAAAAGACACAAAGTATTGTGTCTCTACGAGAATATTGTTGTTTATGTTTTATGAAATAAATAATGGCTTACAATCCATTCGTTGCCCTCGTTATAATTCCATAGCTCGGCGCAGGCCATGTAAAATATCCGCCAGTAAACCCACCACTTCAGTGCTTCGGTCTTTCCATAAGTTTCTTCAAATAAAGGCATAATTTCGGCTTTGTGGGCGTCCATATTTTTAAGCCATTCTTCCGATGTTTTGCCATAATGAGTGCCGTTTACATGCCAGTGCTGCTCAACAACCAGGTCGTCGTTAAAATAAAACATCAGGTCGTCGCTGGGCATTATGCCGCCGGTAAAAAAGTATTTGCTCATCCAGTCGGTTTCGTCTATCACCTCAAACAGGTAAGCATATTCTTTATGGGTAAAAATATGAATAAACAGCTTACCGTCCGGTTTCAGGAACGAAGCCACCTTTTTCATCAGTTTTTGATAATTGCGCATGTGCTCAAACATCTCCACCGATACCACGCGGTCAAACTCCTCATCGATGGTGAAAGTGTTCATGTCTGCAGTAATTACCGTAAGGTTTTTAATTCCCCGGGCCTGCGCTTCAGTATCAATAAATTGCTTTTGCGTGCGCGAGTTGGATACCACCTTAAATGTACTGCCGGGATATTTAGCCGCCATATACAGCGATAAAGAACCCCATCCGCAACCAAGTTCCAGCACATGCTGGCCGTTTTTGAGCGCGGCGCGATCGCAGGTGAGGAAAAGCATATCGTCCTCCGCCTGGTCCAGCGAAGTTACCCCCGGCTTAAAATAGCAGCTGGAATACTTGAGATTTTTGCCCAGGCAATATTGATAAAATTTAGTCGGCACCTCATAGTGTTGCTGGTTGGCATCGGCGGTATTAACGGCGATAGGAGAGGCTTTTAATTTATCAATCAACGCCATTAAATGCGCCTGCTGTGTTTCAACATCTCCTTTGTTTTCGTCGGCAAGGCGCTGTTTTAGTAATTTCCGGATGCCCTGCCTTAATAAAAAATCGGGGACTTTATTTTGTTCAATCAGTTTGTCGTACCACATGTATAAGAGTTGGCTGTTGCCGGGTGTTTTTGTGATTGTTATGTTTATTGGGTTTACGTTTTTTATGTGCTGATGGATTTGAACAGATAAAATATTTACCACTTCCAGCTATATTAACCTCCGTGCTTAGTTGGCTATTTTAACCACGGAATGCGCGAAGATAACACAGAGCAACAGCGCCTGTACATTTGCTATCGCTGCTATGATTTTTTAAACCACGGTACAAAAACACTTACTTTCTGCTGATATTTTTTAAAAGCTTCCGGTTTTGATCGAAGTGACTGCTGTTCTGTAGTAGGTATGCCCGTCACCTTTAATAATAAATATAAAATTATTGCCGGACTGATAATAGCGATATATCCATATGGCGAACCCAGCGCAAAAACGAAGTACGATACCCACATCAGCCATTCAAAAAAATAGTTGGGATGGCGGGAGTAGCCCCACAAGCCGGTATCGCATACCTTGCCTTTATTCGCAGGGTCTTTTTTAAAGGCTGCCAATTGTGCATCGGCAACAGCTTCACAAATTACGCTTATAGCCCAAAGCGCAGCCCCTGCATATTCAAAAGGTGAAAGCGCGGCTTCTTTATTTAGGGTGATGATAAAAAACGGAACAGCCAGTAGCACATTCGACACCGCTTGCATTTGGAAAAATCCGAACATTTTTATTTCTGCATTAGCGCCCCATTCTTTGCGGATATGGGCGTACCTCGGCTCTTCCTCGTGCAGGTGTTTCGTTACCCTTACGGTCAGGTGGGTTCCCAGGCGTATACCGGCAATAATTACCATGCCGCTTATCAGTAGCTTGCGGGTTTCAAAGCCTGGGGCCAACAGCAGTAATATTATAGCGATAACCGGGAAGTTGTAGGACCAAAAAATATCAACCACCCCGGCATTTTTTATCTTGTATGACCATAGCCAAACCAGCGCCATAATTACACAGCAGGCAACGAGGCAGTAAATAATTAAACAGTAGATAGAATTATCCATTTTGTTTACTAAAAAGTTCCTTTAGTCCTTCGCTGGGCTTAAGCTTGAACAGTTGTACCAGTATGTATGCGCAGGTGGCTATGCTGCCTAAAGCTACCAATAATATCAGCCACAAAACAATCAGCGCTATGTTTTTCTCTTTGTAGCAAACCCACAGAAATATAGCGGTTACATTGGCATAAAAATCCCACAAAGTGGCCCGCATCCAGGGTATCGACCCTAAAAAATCCCATTCCTTAAAAAGGCTGCTGTGTATGCTGGTGTTAATTACCTGGTAGCACATCCAGCAGAACAGGGCTGTGAAAAATATTTTGAGAGCGGTGACCATGGAGTTGATTAGGCTTATAGCGTTAATTATTATCCAAAATACGGCTTTATTATCATAGCAGTTTTGTTGGTGCGGGTTAATTTGAAAATAATTTAATAGGAGCACGTTCTCTCCGCCTGTTCATTTTCCTTATCCGGTCTTATATTTGTATTACACCAAATGGAAGAGCCGGTTCAAATATTTCGCAAAATTATCCATGTAGATATGGATGCATTTTATGCGTCGGTCGAGCAGCGCGATAACCCGGAATATCGTGGCAAGCCCATTGTTGTGGGAGGCTCTCCGGAGGGCAGGGGTGGCGTGGTAGCTACAGCCAGCTATGAAGCTCGAAAGTTTGGCGTAAAATCTGCCATGTCGTCTAAGAAAGCGGTGCAGCTTTGTCCGCATGCCATATTTGTAAGGCCGAGGTTTGATGCCTATAAAGAAGTATCCCGCAAAATCAGGGAGATATTCGGCCGGTATACTGATTTGATTGAACCGCTTTCGCTGGATGAAGCCTACCTTGATGTAACTACCGACAAGCTCGACATCGGCTCCGCTATCGAAATCGCGCAGCAAATAAAACAAGCCATCAGGGATGAGCTGCAACTGACCGCCTCCGCAGGTGTTTCCATTAATAAATTCGTCGCCAAAATAGCATCGGACATTAATAAACCCGACGGCTTGAAATTTATCGGCCCATCATCTATAGAAAGTTTTATGGAAAAGCTGCCGGTCGAAAAATTCTTTGGTGTAGGTAAAGTTACGGCCCAAAAAATGAAGAACATGGGCCTGCATACCGGCGAGGATCTGAAAAGACTCACAGAGGCCGAACTCAGCCGGCATTTTGGAAAGGTGGGCAGGTTTTATTATAACATTGTGCGGGGGATAGATAACCGCGAAGTACAGCCGCACCGCGAAACTAAATCGTTAGCGGCCGAAGATACTTTCCCTTATGATTTAACCACCATTGAAGAAATGGAGGCCGAGCTGGATAAGATTGCCATAATCGTATGCAACCGCCTACAGCATTACCAGCTAAAAGGTCGCACGGTAACCCTCAAAATAAAATACGGCGACTTTAAGCAAATCACCCGCAACCAGTCGTTCACTAACGGCATAAACGATTTGGAAACCGTTAGCACAACGGCCAAAAAACTGTTGGCCGCAACGGAGCCGGATGACAAAAAAATAAGACTGCTTGGGATATCCCTTTCCAATTTCGGAGATGTGGTGGTAAGGGCGAGGGAAGAAAAGCATACGGACCAGCTGAGCTTGTTCCCATTTTAGTCGCGGAGGAGTACCGCAGATGTAAGCAGATTAATAAGATGACGCTGATGTTTTTATTAACGACTATACCGCGAACAGACATCTGCGTCATCCGTCCTCATCTGCGATCTTTTCTCAGTGGGTTGAATGACTATACGTGATGCACCCCAGATTTAGCGGGCTGCTTATATGCCTTAAACACCGGGCAATCGCAGCCTTTCTTAAAAATACCGCATGACGACAGCGCCACTATCCCGATAAACGCCAAAAGTGCGAACCTGCTTTTTTTCATTTACTTAATGCCTTAGCCGTTATAAATATACTGAAAGTTGCCATTAAGATGCCGATGGTATCTGCAAAAAGATCGTCCCACTCGCCGCTGCGCCAGGTAAAAAAGTAATGCTGCAGAATTTCAATCAGCCCTCCGTAAGCTATGGCAATAACGGTAATTACCAGCAAACTATTGTACGGCAACAACCGCGGTGTTTGACTACGCGCACAGCCCCAGGCCATAAATACCGTGAGCACAAACAGCAGCCCACAGTGTACCAGCTTATCAAACCCGGCAAAAAACAAGGGCGACTTTGAAACCGGCCCCAATTTAATGCTGCAGAGAATTAAAATAAGTACGGCCCACAAAATAGCGGGCCGGTAATATTTTAAAGCAGGCTTCATTAAGCGCCTACCAGCGATTTATAATCGTCGGCCGACAGCAGGCCATCTACCTGCGATGCGTCGGCAATGGTAAGCTTTACCATCCAGCCATCGCCGTATGGGTCTGAGTTTACCAGCTCGGGGCTTTTATCAAGCGCCGCGTTAATTTCGGTAATGGTACCGGTAACGGGCATAAACAAATCCGATACGGTTTTAACAGCCTCAACGGTGCCGAAAACCTCGTCTTTGGCAACTTCTTTGCCAACCGAGTTAATGTCGATGTAAACAATGTCGCCGAGCTCGCGCTGTGCGAATTCGGTGATGCCAACCAGCGCGCTATCGCCGTCAACTTTTATCCACTCGTGGTCTTTAGTGTATTTTAATCCTGCCGGAAACTCCATAATGTTTTGATTTGGTGCGTCAAAAATAATAAAAGTTTGGGGTAAGGCAATAGGGTAGATTTTTTGTTGACGTTGGCGTAGCGGTTGAATGATTTTGCAGGTGGCGCTGTGCTGTTCCGCGGAACGCTTGTGTACAGATGGAACAGGTGGAACAGTTGTTTTTATTCATATAAAATAGTAAAATATTGAAAGTGAGCTATGTATGTGTTTTTAACAAATGTGTACACAACTGTTCCTGGGTTAAATTTGTCGGCTCCGGGCTTAACATAATGTAATTTTCTGTTTACACGGAAGCTACCTGCCGATGTTTATTGCGTTCCAATTAAAAAACCGCTACCTTAGTTTAATCTATTATTAACCAAACAAACTTCCCGGTATATGAAAACTATGAATCCCCTGGCGGGTAAATGCATGGCTGCTGTTTTTTCGGCGCTGCTTTTACTGGCCTGCACCAACGCAAATGCACAGGACAAGGACGGTTGGCGCCAGCTGTTCAACGGTAAAGACCTCAACAACGGCTGGAAACACGTTGGCCCAGGCAGCCGATATGTAAAAGACGGCCTTACCGGCAGCCACGGCGGCATGGGCCTGGAGTATTGGAGCAAGGAGAAGTTCAGCAATTGCGTTATCCGTATCGTATATAAAATGGAGAAGTTTAACAGCAACTCCGGGGTGTTTATCCGCATACCCATCGAGCCGCGCGAGGAATGGATGCCCGTTTTTTACGGCTACGAAGTACAGATAGACAATCATCCCGAAACATCGAAAGAAGACGAATATCATATAACCGGCACGCTGTACTCACTCACCAAGCCGCTGGCTAAGCCAGGTAAGCCAGGCCCCGAGTGGAATACCATGGAAATAACTTTGGATGGTCTCCGTACCATTGTAACCGTTAACGGCCAAAAAGTAACCGACTATACCGAAGGCCAGCCCGTTCCGGCCCGCAAGTTCGACTTTGAACCACAACGTGGTCCGCGGCCTTTGGAGGGCTATATCGGCCTGCAAAATCATGGCAATGACGATGTCGTGTTTTTTAAGGAAGTGGCCGTGAAGCCGCTGAAGAAGTAGCCCCCAACCCCTGAAGGGGAGTTTGAAACATGCCAGCAGCTAAAGCCTCCCCAACCGGGGGAGATTTAGAGGGGGCTTTAATCATTAACTATTATGGAAGAACAAAAAGACACCATCACCCGCAGCTCATTCATCAAAAAGGCGGCTATTGCCGCCGCCGGCTTTTATATAGTACCGCGTTATGTACTCGGCAAGGGCTATACCGCGCCAAGCGATAAGCTGTACATTGCTGCCGTAGGCTGCGGCGGCGAGGCGGAAAACGATATTCACCATTATGCCACCGCGCCAAAAAAGAATGCCGAAATGGCTTTTCTGTGCGATGTGGACGACCGCATGGCTAACGCCCGTCGTAAGGAATTCCCCAAAGCAAAATTTTACCACGACTGGCGCGAAATGTTCGACAAAGAGCATAAAAATTTTGACGCAGTTACCGTCGCCATCCCCGACCATAACCATGCGCTGGTTGGCTTGAGTGCCATGCAGCTTAAAAAGCACCTGTATCTGCAAAAGCCGCTGACTCATGATATTCACGAGGCCCGCATATTAACCCAGGCCAGCGAGAAATACAAGGTAGTAACCCAAATGGGCGACCAGGGCGCCAGCTGCGACGGCATGCGCACCATGCGTGAATGGTTTGAAGCCGGTTTGATTGGCGACATAGAGAAGGTTTATTGCTGGACCGATCGCCCCGTATGGCCACAGGGTATTACCTGGCCAAAATCTGGTCCGCCTATACCGAAGGAATTAAAGTGGGACTTATGGCTGGGTACGGCAAAGCAAACCAATTATATAGATAACCTGGTGCCGTTTAACTGGCGCGGCTGGTGGGAATTCGGCACCGGCGCGTTGGGCGATATGGGCTGCCATATTATGGGCCCGCCATTTAAGCTATTGGGCCTGGGTTATCCAACCGAAGTTTCGGGCAGCGCGAGCACCGTGTACAAAGGCATATTTAAGGAAGGTATTTATCCGGAAAGCGGCCCGGTATCCAGCTCCATCAAGTTCAAATTCACCCAGCAAAATGGTAAGCCGCTTGATTTGCACTGGATGGACGGCGGCATTACTCCCGAACGCCTGAGCGAGCTGGACCCAAGCCTGAACCAGAACGAAGCTTTGGGCGATTTCCCCGGTGAAAATGATTTTGAAGGATGTACGCTATTCATCGGTACAAAAGGCAAGGTGTCGTGCGGATGGGGTGGAAGTCATCCACGATTATTGCCGCTTAACTTAAATAAGGATGTACATATTCCGGAAAAATACCCACGCGTACAAGGCGGGATGGATGGCCACTGGTGGCAATGGGTTGATGCCAGCATTGCCGGTTATGGCAAAATGGAAGTCGATTCGCCGTTTGTGGGATACGCGGGTCCGCTAACAGAAACGGTGCTGATGGGCAACCTGTTGCTGCGTACCTTCAACATACAGGAAAAAATAAAACGCAACGATCCGGTATACGGCAACATGGAAGGCTACAAGTTCAGCGGACGTTATACTGCCCTTAAGTGGGATGGCGAAAACATGCGCATCACCAATTTTGAGCCGGCAAACCAGTATATTAAAAGAGAGTACAGGCAAGGATGGGGTGAATTGAAGTTATAGTTGGCAGTTTTCAGTGGGCAGTTGACAGATTGAGAAAGCAGCAAAAAATTGCTAACTGCCAACTGAAAACTGCCAACTTTCTTTTTACATCATCCCCACAATTACCCATTGACGCAGCGCTAAAAATATTCCTACCTTTGCGCCATGATAATTGAAGTATTAAAGTCCAAGCTGCACAGGGCGCGGGTAACACAGGCTGAACTGAATTATGTAGGCAGTATTACCATAGATGAGGATTTGCTGGATGCTGCTAATATTATACCGAACGAAAAGGTGCAGATTGTAAATAACAACAACGGCGCCCGTTTTGAAACTTATACCATAGCCGGCGAGCGCGGCTCCGGTACCATCTGCCTCAATGGCGCAACCGCGCGTTTAGCACAGGTAGGCGACATTGTTATCATCATGTCATACGCCTATATGGAGGCCGAAGAAGCCCGCCAATACCAGCCCATCCTGATTTTTCCCGACGGGGATAATAAACTGATAAAGTAATTTCTTGCTTAAAATAGCGTTGTCTGCTGCGCTGTAAGCACCGTTACGCCTGAAGATGAAAGCGCAAACCCCTCTGCCTTTTGGGTGATGTAATATACCTCAGATTCTACATGCCTTGAAGCTACCACGATGTTTACTCCATTGGCGCAGGCATCAAACAAGTCCTTCACTAATTGCGGGTCGTTATTGTTTTTGGAGAGGTGCGACAGCAGCAAATGCGTCATAAACGACGGCCGGTGCGTTATAAAAAGCTCAACAGCCTGCTTGTTCGATAAATGGCCTTGTCCGCCACGGATACGGCGTTTCAGATGATAGGGATAGCCGCCCTTATCCAGCATTTCATCATCATAGTTGGCCTCTAAAAACGCCGCATGGCACTGCTTGAAGTGATCGATTAAATTCTGGCAAACCACACCGATATCCGTAAATACACCTACTTTAACCTCGTTACAGGTAACTATAAAGCTATATGGGTCGCTGGCATCATGATTTTTTGGAAAAGCGGTAATATGTAATTCGCCGATGGTAATAGTTTGAAAACCCTTGAATGGTATCACCAGTTCCGGCTCTATAATTAAGCCGCCACGCTGCAGGGTTGGTGGGGTAATATAAACCGGGAGCTTGTATTTTTTTGCGATAACCGGTATGCCGTTGATATGGTCGGAATGCTCATGAGAAACAAAAATCGCCTTCACTTTTTGCATGGACAGGCCGAGACGCTGCATCCGCTTCTCGGTTTCGCGGCAGGAGATGCCCGCATCAATCAACACAGCTTCATGCTGATTCCCAACGTAATAACAATTACCGTTACTTCCCGAATTTAACGATGCGATGAACAGCGACATATCAGGTACAAAGTAACTAATTGATTTCGAATTTTTTCAGATTTTGTTTGTTTTCAATGGCCTTCACGAGGGCTTCGCCGTTCGGAATTATTTTGAATGCCGAAGGCGAAGTGTGGATTGTGGAATGATTTTTTGATTTTAGAGTTCGAAATTTCGATTTCTATTTTTTTGGAGGAGGAAGAGACGCCGGTTTTATGATTGTAAAGTATCCAGCCGAAAGTCGGCCCCATAGGGGCCAAATATTGGTAGAAAAATAGAAAAAAGGACAATACGTGCCGTAGGTACGAAACACCGCATGCAAGTATTAACGGATAGGATACACGCTAATCTTTTATTACGCTACACATATTTTTGTCTGTAATTCAATCAATCGGACGTCCCCGATTGCCTAAGTCGGTTTTTTATCCCATAATTGCGTTTGCAAATTGCATAACCAAAACGATATGACCTCATTTAAAAATATCCTCGCTATGCTGCTAATAGCCGCCTGCTCCACCGCATCGGCACAGGAAAAGAAAACCTCCGGTAACCCTATTTTCCCCGGCTGGTATGCCGACCCGGAAGCAAAGATTTTTGATAAAACTTATTGGGTTTATCCAACCTATTCGGCCAAATACAACGAACAGGTTTTTATGGATGCCTTTTCATCAACCGACCTGGTACACTGGACAAAGCACCCACGCATTGTTGACAGCAGCGCTGTAAAATGGGTTAAACGTGCCATGTGGGCGCCTGCCGTAACAAAAAAGGACGGCAAATACTACTTGTTTTTCGGAGCGAATGATATTCATGACGACCAAAAGGAAATCGGCGGCATAGGCGTAGCTATTTCTGATAACCCTGGCGGGCCGTTTAAAGATTACCTGGGCAAACCGCTCATCGGTAAAATTATAAACAAGGCCCAGCCTATCGACCAGTTTGTTTTTAAAGACGATGACGGCCAGTATTACATCATCTACGGTGGTTGGGGCGAGTGCAACATTGCGAAGCTGAAAAGCGACTTTACCGATTGTGTGCCATTTAAAGACGGCGAAACATTTAAAAAGATAACCCCAAAGGACTATGTAGAAGGACCAGTTATGTTTAAACGCAAAGGCAAGTATTATTTAATGTGGAGCGAAGGCGGCTGGACAGGTCCTGACTACCGCGTGGCCTATGCTATTGGTAACTCACCGGTCGGTCCGTTTGAGCGCATTGCTACTGTATTAAAGCAGGATATGGACGTAGCCACCGGCGCGGGGCACCATTCGGTTATAAATGTTCCCGGTACCGATGAATGGTATATTGTTTACCACCGCCGCCCGCTTGGCGAAACCGATGGTAACCACCGCGTAACTTGTATCGACAAGATGTATTTTGATAAAGATGGCAAGATACTGCCGGTTAAAATTACGAACGAAGGGGTGAGTGCACGAGTGATAAAGTAGAATGAATGGCTTTTTTCATAGCGATGGGTTTAAAACCCATCGCTATGAGATATTTTCATCTACAACAAATCAAACCCAATATCTTTTCTGAAATACATGCCATCGTAATAAATGCGACTGGCATCGGCAGTGGCCTGTTGTAAGGCGGTAAACATGTCGTTCTGTAAAGAAGTAATAGCCAGCACACGGCCGCCTGATGTTTTTATATCTTCGCCCTCAAGCATGGTCCCCGCATGAAACACAATAGAGTCGCGCACATTTTCGATGCCGGTTATAGTTTTGTTCTTTAAGTATTCGCCGGGATAGCCGCCTGCTACCATAACTACAGTTGCAGCTACCTTGCCTGATATCTTTAATTCTCTTTGGTCAAGGTTACCCTCGGCTACACCCTGCAGCAAGTCAACCAGGTCGCTTTCAATGCGCATCATTACGCTTTCGGTTTCGGGGTCGCCCATGCGACAGTTGTATTCAATCATGTAAGGGTCGCCGCCGCAGTTCATCAGGCCGATAAAAATAAAGCCTTTATAAGGGATACCTTCTTTTTTCAATCCTTCTACGGTTGGTATAATAACGCGCTGCTCTACCTTTTGCAAAAACGCATCATCCGCAAACGGCACGGGCGAAACAGAACCCATACCACCTGTATTTAAACCGGTATCACCCTCGCCAATACGTTTATAATCTTTAGCTGACGGTAATACTTTATAATTATTGCCGTCGGTCAATACAAAAACCGATAGCTCAATGCCCTGTAAAAATTGCTCAACCACCACTTTCGAGCTGGCCTCGCCGAATTTGGCTTCGGTAAGCATCTCTATCAATTCCTGTTGTGCTTCCTGTACGGTAAGGCATATCAAAACACCTTTGCCAGCAGCCAGTCCATCTGCTTTAAGTACAATCGGCAAGCCGATAGTTGGCAGGTAATCGAACCCTTCCTGCATGGTTTCGCGGGTAAAGGTGCGTGACGCCGCCGCCGGAATATTGTTCCGCACCATAAACTGTTTGGAAAAATCCTTGCTGCCCTCGAGTTGTGCACCTTCGCGCTGCGGACCTATTACCGGAATTTTATGCAACTGCTTATCCGCCAGGAAAAAATCGTGAATACCTTTAACCAGCGGCTCTTCCGGCCCAACCAAAACAAGGTCGATATTATTAGCTAAGACCGCTTGTTTGATGCCCTCAAAATCATTCACCTTAATGTCAAGATTGGTGCCATACTGACCTGTGCCCGCATTGCCGGGGGCAATAAAAAGCTGATCGCATTTGGGACTTTGAGCTATTTTCCAGGCGAAGGCGCTTTCCCTTCCGCCCGAACCAAGGAGCAGGATATTCATGGCTGTAAAGGTAACAATAATGTGCGGATGGAAAAAAGATGTGCGGATGTGCGGATATGCAAATCACTGTTGTCCGGGTAAAAATAAAAAGGGCATAAAAAAGGAGGCGTAACCT
>JAZJZL010000129.1:0-6632 GCA_040389845.1 Bacteroidota bacterium | reverse complement strand
AAACCTGCTGAAGCGAAGAAGTTAACTGAATTAGCGCGGTGTAAGAAGCTGATGTTACCGAAGTTAACAACGCCGCTTAAGCTACCTGACCAGAATTTAGTTTTGAAGCCTTCGTATGCAGTACCAGTGTAAGTGTCAGTTACAGTAGTTTGAGCATGCGGGTCTCTTACCAGATCAGGACTTTGATCCTGTTTGCCTTTAAGGGTACCACCATGTAAATCCAACTGTACTCCAAATGCATGGCTAAGCTGATCTTTGATGGAAACGCCGAAACCTAAGTTTGGCTGGCTCCTGTTGAATCTGTTTACGCCACCAGTTAATACTGAAGGGGCTGTTACGCCAACGTTAACACCTATACTCCAGGTGTTGTACTGCCCAGCTCCGCCAAACAATTTGGCAGTACCGGCAGCGTCAGAAGTTTTCATTTTGGTAGTATCCTGAGCTGTTGCTAAGCCTACTGCCATAAAGGAAACAAATGATAAGACGACTGTTTTCTTTAATGTAGAATAGTTCATAGTTTTAAGATTAAACGATTTAATTTTAATTGTGATTTTTTTCAAAAATAGTAATTATGTTTGAATTTGTAACCAAACACTGTTCCAAATTTTATAATTATTATACAAATAAATGAAAAAAAATGTTTCAAAAAAATTAATTAAAGTTAAAACATGAAATATCTTCCTATTAATAATGAGGTATTTACCGTTAATAGAAAAAATTTCGTCTCGCGATTAAAACCCTGTTCTTTAGTCATTTTCAACTCAAATGATGAGTTTCCGCGAAGCGGCGACCAGGCATTTCTCTTCAAGCAAAACCCCGATTTTTTTTATCTTACAGGAATAGACCAGGAGCAAAGCATATTGCTGTTATTCCCGGACTGTCCTAATCCGCAATACAAAGAAGTACTGTTTTTAAGACAGACTAACGAGTATATTGCCGTTTGGGAGGGCCATAAATATACTATAGAGGAGGCTAAAACGGCTTCCGGCATCCAAACTATATACTGGTTAAGCGAATTTGATACGATTTTGCACAGCATTATTAACTATGCAGAAAACATCTATATAAACACAAACGAAAATGACAGGTATGCGCACACTGTTCCCTATCGTGATATCAGGATGCTGGAATCGTTGCGCTCCAAATACCCTTTACATAAGTATGAACGTTCTGCCTTAATAATGCGCGATCTGCGGGTGATAAAATCTCCCATTGAAGTAGAATTAACTAAGAAAGCCTGCCAGGTTACCCGGGACGCATTTATACGCGTGCTTAAATTTTTGAAGCCGGGCGTGGCTGAATACGAAATTGAAGCAGAAATAACCCATGAGTTTTTACGCCAGCGAGCAACCGGAAATGCATATAACCCCATAATAGCATCTGGCAAAAACGCCATAGTGCTGCATTATGTGGATAATAACGCTGTTTGCCAGGATGGCGATGTGATATTGTTCGATTTTGGCGCCGAGTACGCTAACTATAATGCCGACATGAGCCGCTCTGTTCCGGTGAACGGCCGCTTTACCAAACGCCAGCGGGATGTATATAATGCAGTGCTGCGGGTAATGCGCGGGGCTACTAAGATGATTGTTACAGGGACGGTTTTGAGCGAATACCAGGAAGAAGTAGGGCGGCTGATGACCGATGAATTGATAGGACTTAGCCTGCTGGATAAGTATGATGTTGCCAAACAGGACCCTAAGATGCCCTTATATAAGAAGTACTTTATGCACGGCACCTCGCACCATCTTGGCCTGGACGTGCATGATTTTGCCAGCCGGTATAAAGCATTTGAGGTTGGCAACATATTAACCTGCGAACCGGGTATCTATATCCCCGCCGAGGGGCTGGGTATTCGTATCGAGAATAACATACTGATTACAGAAGAAGGCAACATCGATCTGATGGCCGATATACCGGTAGAGGCAGAGGAAATTGAGGAGATAATGAATGGATAGTGGGTAGTGAATGGTTGACTAGGTGAATAGTTTTAACCTTTCGCTACTCACTTACTCAACCACTCACTTAAAAAAGTATATAAATTAAAACCATCATCCTTTAGTGCTCCAGCAATATCCTGCTGGAGCTTTTTTTTGTCGATGCCGGCCATGCGTTTCTGGCGAATGATTTGGTAGGCTTTTTCGGCCAGCAGCAATTCCTTGCGGGTGTTGGTGGCCGATGATTTTGATTGAATAAAGCTGATTACATCACTAATCCCGGTATCTTTTGAGGCAACGGTTTTGAATACAGGTAGTCCCGTTTCGGTTTTCTGGATCTTTTTAAGATTGTTTACAAACAGGTCGGCATCGGCGCGGTCGCCTTTGTTTACTATAAAGGCATCGGCAATTTCCATTAACCCCGATTTGATGTTTTGTATCTCGTCTCCGCTTTCGGGCACTAAAACAAGCAGTGTGATATCAGCCAGCCCGGCAATTTCCACTTCCGACTGCCCTACACCAACAGTCTCTACCAATACATAATCAAAGCCCGCGGAGCGTAAAACATCCGTCATCTCGATAGCTTTTGCCGATAAACCTCCCAGCGAGCCGCGTGTAGCCAAAGAGCGGATAAACACGTCAGGGTGGTTAAAATGCGGCACCATGCGGATACGGTCGCCAAGCAGCGAGCCGAAATTAAAAGGCGACGTCGGGTCGATGGCTAACACAGCTACTTTATTGCTACCCGTCAACAAACCGGTAATCAGGGCATTTACCAGTGTACTCTTTCCTGCGCCCGGCGGGCCGGTAATGCCAATAATCGGGCAATTTTTTGCGAAAGACAGGCTTTTTAAAAGTTCATCAGCACCTTCCAAATCATTTTCAACAACCGTTAACGCACGGGCAACCGGGCGGAAATCGATGCTGTTTGGAAGAGTATTGTTTGGTTGCTGCATTGTGACGTCAAATATAACGTTAGTTGATTAAGTTGACTATGTTGGACTGAGTTGATTAACGTAAAATGCTTAAGTCGAATCTGAAAAATCCCCTAATCTGTTTAATACTGGTTCAGGCGATTCAACCGAATCAACTATATTTGCCGCCGAGCATACGATGGACATTAAAAAAAGTATTTCTATTATTATTCCCAATTATAACGGCAAGCATTTGCTGAAAGAATACCTGCCTTATACCATCACCGCAATTGAAACTGCCGGTACTACTTTCGAGATCATTATAGTTGATGACTGTTCGACAGATGATTCTGTTACGTTTATTAAGGCGGAATACCCGGAATGTACCCTTATCGTCAACGTTGAAAACAAAGGGTTTTCATATACCTGTAACCGTGGGATTGAAGCATCGCAATATGAGTTGATTTTTTTGTTGAACTCTGACGTAAAGCTTACGCCCGATTACTTTGAGCACCAATGGAAATATTTTACCCGCTGGGATACCTTCGGCGTAATGGGCCGGATTATAGATATGGATGGCGACAACATACAGGATGCCGCACGTTTACCGAAATTTAACGGACTAAAATTAAAGACAGATTACTTTTATTATACTGAAAACGATAAAGACAGGCTGCTTACCTTTTACCTCTCAGGCGCAAACGCTTTAATAGACGCTGAAAAGCTGAAAAAGATAGGCTGTTTTTATGAGATATTCTCGCCTTTTTATTGCGAGGATAATGAGCTTAGTCTGCGTGCCTGGAAACTGAACTGGAAATGTTACTACGAGCATAAGGCCGTTTGCCGCCATTTGTTATCGGCCACTACAAAAACATATAAAACACCAGGCTGGGTAAAAAGTGTTTATTTCCGTAACAGGTTTTATATGCATGCTCTTCACTTTAATGGGTTGGCGCTGTTTGCCTGGTATCTGCAGATAACCTTTATCGACCTGATTCCGAAGATGCTTGCCGGACAAACGTGGATTTGGAAAAGCTATACCGAGTTGTTTAAAAACAGGCCGCTGATTAATGAATACCGCGCAAAAATTGCAAAGCTGATGGACGACCACGAAAGTAAAAAGAGCATTTTTGACGTAGTGGATCACATCAGGGCATCAGTAAAGAATAAAAAAGTATATAAGTTTAAGCCCTGAGACAGGGACAATTGATGAAGCGACCATTGGTTTCCATAGCATTATGTACCTATAACGGGGCAAGGTTTCTGACACAGCAACTGGACTCGCTTATTGCCCAAACTTATACAAACCTGGAAATCATCGTGGTGGATGATTGCTCGACTGATGAAACCTTTGAAATACTTACAAATTATGCGGACAGGTATCCGCAATTCAGAATATTCAAAAACGAAGAGAACTTAGGCTTTACCGGCAACTTTGAAAAAGCGGTAAAGCTGTGTGCCGGCGAGCTGATTGCGCTTTGCGACCAGGATGATATATGGCTGCCACAAAAGATAACACTACAGGTAAATGCCATTAACGGCAATATATTTGTTTACCACGATTCGGAGTTTGTGTATGAGGACGGCAGCAGCATGGGCAAAAAAATGTCGGACATTATGAATTTGTACAGGGGGGATGAGCCGGAAGCCTTTTTGTTTTTCAACAGCGTTTCGGGCCATAGTATTTTAATGAAGCGCGAACTACTTAATAATGCGTTGCCGCTAAAAAAAGGCTTCTTCCATGACTGGTGGTTAGCTTATGTGGCGACTAATGTGGGCAAAATTGATTTTATTGACCAATGCCTGGTAAAATACCGGCAGCATGATAAAAGCGATACTAATATCTTAAAGCTGAAGCGTACCAAAAACGAATATCGGTTTGATTCTATCCAAAAGATAGAGCGTGAATATAAATGGCTGCAATATTGCGCGTCATTCAAAAAAAATAGAAGGCCGGAGGTAGTGAACGCCATCTACCGGGCATTTGAAAAGCGACTCAACAATTACTTATCGGCCGATTTAAGCCGCTTACTGTTTAAATACCGCAACGCTATTTTTTATACCCGTAAAAAGAGCAGCCTCAGTAAGCTTAATTATATTTTTGGCCGCATTTGGGGCGTAAAAACTAAGCGGCATTTTCTAAACATCGATTAAATAACAAACACTAATGCAGCAGGGCGGCTCACGTACGGATAATAACAGGCAACCATTGGTATCAGTGGTATGCGTAACCTATAATGCTGCCCAAACTTTGCCGCAATTGCTAAAAAGCGTTGCCGCGCATAAATCTGATAACGTTGAATTGGTAATAGTTGACGGCAACAGTACCGATAGCACCCCCGATATCATCAAGCAAAATGAGGCGCTTATTGACTTTTGGATAAGTGAGCCCGACAAAGGCATTTACGATGCCATGAATAAAGCTACCGGGTATACAAAAGGCAAATGGATAGTGTTTTTAGGCGCTGACGATATGTTAATGGATGACTTTGGTAAAATGCTTACCGTGCTGAAAGATGATGATACCATATATTATGGTAACGTGATATTTTATGGCAAGCCATTCTCAAAGGTGTATGATGATTATTACCTTACCAAGCTGAACATTTGCCACCAGGCTATTTTTTATCCGAAAGTAGTTTTTGAAAAGTATCAATACGATTTGAAATACAATGTGTATGCCGACTATCACTTAAACCTGCGCTGCTGGCACGACCCTCAATTTGCGTTTAAACATATCGATTACCTGGTAGCCAGTTTCCCCGAAGGTGGTTATTCCTTTTACACCAAAGACCCGGAGTTTGAAAAAGACCGCGATATGCTTTTCAAAAAATATCTGAAACGCAAAAGCTATTACCGGTATTTAAACCGCACGCTGGGTTTCGGGCGAATGTTGCTGCGATTTATTCAGAATAAATAGAATCTGTCTGCATCCTTTAAGCCTTGTTGTGGTAACATTTACGACAGGATACGGAGAAGACATAGAGAACAACGAGCCGTGCTTGAAGGATTAATCGTTGAATAATTCCAAAATAGTCATATCCCTTACAATATTGGCTTCCTTATCGTGATGAAAAAACTCCCGGACGGTTCTTTTTTTACTGGTATCACCATAGCCTCGCTGTATCTTGGCCTCGTACTCCTCGAATGAGCGGCAATAATAGTGATTGAGTTGTATCTTGCTTACGCTAACATCAGAAAAAGAACCGTCAATACGATTGAAATTTTCATTCACACAAAACTTGCCATTGCGGTAGGCAAAGCTGTGCGCGCCAAGTGCTTTTTCAGTATAGCGTGGCTGAACGATATTTTTAATATGTCTGTTTGGCCCAAAGGAATATTCAGCCCGCATGGTAAAACTCTCCAGTTGGGGCAACGTGCTTTTTTGTTGATGTCCATTTGAACCGAACACGAGCCAACTCATCCCTAATCCGCCGTAATCTTCATATTCCTTCAAAAAGACAGGCAGGTTACCATGGGTGGTTTTGGCTACCATAAATTCGTCGACATCAATAAAGGCTATCCATTGCGCAGAACTGCCGAATTTGTTGAGGCAATGTGTATAAGCCTTAACCTGCATAGCTTTGCCGATGGTTTTAATAACGGTGGCATATTTGAGCAGGTCGAGCGATTCTAAAGTATCGCAGATAGGTGTACTGCTATCGTTGTCGTAAATAAAAAAGTGCTGTACGCCGGTTTTAAGGTGATAATTTATCCATTCGGCCAAGTAGTCGTTTTCATCTTTTACGATAGCGCATATCGCCAGCGTAAAATCGCCGGG
>JAZJZL010000128.1:0-4705 GCA_040389845.1 Bacteroidota bacterium | reverse complement strand
AGTTCCGGCGTTTGGCTGCAAAACCTGGATATGCGCTTCAACATACGCGGGCAACTGCTTACCATAAATAACAGCACGCTGACCAACGATATGACGACCAACAAAACCAACGGCGATACCAATGACTTATTTGGCATGGAACTGTTGTATGACAAACAGGATGGTGGTTTATTGAACACGCAACAGTTTAATGGTAAGCTTACCGGTGTAAAATGGATGAGCAAAAACGGCTCGGGCACGGCCACGCTGGAACGTGGCTATAAGTTTAGTTACGATGACCTTGACCGCTACACCGCTGAAACCTACGGCGAAAGGATAATGACCGGAACGGGAAGCTTTAGTAATAACGCAAACGGCTTTGACGAATATGGCATAACCTACGATGTCGGCGGCAACATAACGCACCTTAACCGCAAAAGCTCCACAGTAGGCGGTGGTACGATAACCGTTATCGATAACATGACTTATACATACGATACGGCCAACCTTAACCAACTGAGAACTGTGGCCGATGCAGGCACCAGCGCCGGCTTTGTTGGTGGCACTGGTAATTATGTGTACGATGCCAACAGCGGCAACCTAACGACCGACCCATACAAAGGCCTGACTTTAACTTATAACGCATTAAACCGTACCGATAAGATACAAACAAGCACAGCTAACCGCTATATTGATTATACTTACGATGCAAACGGAAATATTTTGCGGAAGCGTCAGTATGATAACGTTGGTGGGGTAGCAACGCTCATAAAAACAACCGACTACGTAGACGGCTTTTTGTATGAAAACAGCACCTTAGTGTACTTCCCGATGCCGGAAGGCAGGGTGTTGGTTAGCGGTAGCACCTATACCCAGGAATTTGTAATAACCGACCAGCAGGGCAACGCCCGCCTAAGCTTTCAGAACAGTGCTGGCACCGCCCATGCCATGCAGGAAAATAGCTACTACGGCTTTGGGATGACCATGACCAGCGCCATGGGCCTGCCGGGTACGCCAAACAAGCGTTTGTACAACGGCGGAAGCGAATGGCAGAATGATTACAATAACTCGCCGGATTATTATCAAACGTATTATAGGAATTATGATGCTGCGTTGGGTAGATTTGTGGCGGTTGATCCGATGCCGGAATCTGCTGAATCGGTTAGTGTTTATCATTACGCGGGGAATAATCCGATAAGGGCTAATGACCCTATGGGGAATTATCAAACAAATCCGATGTCCCCTGGATTTAACCAACAGGTCGGAAATATGTGGACAGACCCTGGTGTAAGAATGGGGCCTACGGCAGGTGGATTAAACCCGGCTTTAAATTATGGAGGTGACACTGGGGCGGGGGATAATATGTATTACTACCAGCTTTTGAACGGCGTGGACGGAGGAGATCCTGACGCAATACAGACGTATGCGGAGAAGAAGGGAACTACTATAACCGATAAATCCACTATTCAAGCGTTAGTTAATTCTGTTTGGAACGGAAATGGCGCGATAATAAACGTCGGCGATGGGGGATCTTTGTCTATAACGTATAATAATGCTCAAATAGGTGGAAATGCTAATCTGGGCGCGAATGGCCCCATGGATTGTGTATTTCAATCAATTGCATTTGCAACGGGGGGGGCTGTTATGGACGTTCAACAGGCATATGCTGATTTTCTTAATAAAAAGCAGCAGGCTAAAGGGATGTCCTCAGTGTTTGATTATGGACGTGACGAAGTTGGCTATCTGGGGGTTTCATCTGCGTATATTAATGAATTTCTAGGGAATTATGGGTATCATCCCGGGTATCGTTCAACAGGTGATTATACCCACTCTACTGCGGGTGATGTAGGTATACTGTTATTAAATATCGGGTTGGGAGGACACGCTGTTGATATCACTGGTATGGCAGATCGAAACAACTACAATTATTACGACCCACAAAATAATTTATTGGGTACTATAAACATACATGATAGTAGTATATATGGAGTCTATGGGCATTAACCGTGGAACGCCTGAAAACTTTGGTCGATATTTTTACCGAAGAAGCCCCACTATTAATGATTGAGATTGTCAATGATTGATATTTATTTTTTCAAAAAAGGCTTAGCATAGTTGTTAAGGAAACAACTATGCTAGGCCTTTAATTTTTAGCAGTTGTTTAAACATAAGTTTAATTTATATATTGCTTGCAGTTTAAGCAATTTCCACAATATAAAAACCACTTAAATAATTGAAACGTCAACAGCCACGCTATATATTACTTGTTGTGTTTGTTTTTTTTGCTTCTCTCTCAGCAAAAGCACAGACAATCGCTGAAAAGTATGATTTGAATTTTAGACAATTAGACAGAAATGATAAGTTATGGTTGTCAAGTGGTTATAACTGCGATTTTTTAACAGATAGCACAACTCTTTATCAAAATAGGCCGGCATTTAAGTTGTATTATACACCTACGGTGCCAAATAATAAGAAAATGAGTTTTAACTTGTCCAAAACCATTTTGTTGCCCGGTGGTATCCTCAAAAAAAGATGCGAAGTCTCTATTGTTTCTAAAGATGATATAGCTCATAATCTTTGGTTTATTGTTACAGGTCTCGACAAGGAGGAAAGAGAAACATCCTCGAAGTCGATAAGGATCAGTAGTCGACTATGGAAGGAAAAAAAAATTTCGCTACTGCCTGGATATCTCGCGGCACTCAGGATCAGCATACATTATGATGGGGACAGTAGTGCAAATCAAAATATTTGGCTTGGCGAGGTAAAGATCAAGGTAAATGGAAAAGAAATTACCAACAAAAGTTATTTTTCGAAAAATAAAAAAGACAGCATTGAAGCAATCAAAGGCATTGTCAAAGGAAAGATGATAACTCTTACTGTCGGCAATGACAGTACTCTTCTTGCAAACATTAAAGAAATAAATAACAAAAGGATAATAGGCCTTGGAGAGTGTAGCCATGGCAGTAATACAATTCAAGTTGCAAGTTATCAGTTTATAAAGAATTTGATTGTCAATTACAATTGTAAACTGGTGTTGCTGGAAAATCCAGTGGACGCTACTTTGATATTTGATAGGTACGTGCAGGGCAAAATGCCCGACAGTTATCAAAAACAGATAGAGGCTGAAGGCAAACTTTCTATTGGCGGTTATAAAAATTTGGTTGATTTTCTTAATTGGTTAAAGGCATATAATGAGCGTTCGGTGACTAAGGTGCATTTGGTTGGTATAGATAATCCATCGGATGCGCAACTATATCTTTTCGAGTACCATTTGGCTTTGTTGGGCAAGGAAGCGGGGAAATTCTATCTTAAGAAAACGGCAGAGCGAAAATATGATGATATAATAGCTTTTGCCCAAAGGGATACGATGTTGCAAAACAGATTGGACAAACAAAGTTTTGAGTTTTATCTTTCCATTCTGAAAAATGAAACCTATGTGATAAGAAATTTGGCTGAATGGGGAGAAGACAGGGACATTAATATGTCTAAAAGAGTAAATTCTTTGGTCAATATTTTTCTTAAGTCCGGAGAAAAAGCGGCGATATACGCACATAGCGGACATCTTAATGGTGTTGAGCAATTTGATGATAATTTAAAAAAGGTTACGCCATTGGGCTTTTATCTTAAAAATAATTACGGGAACCAATATTTTTCCATCAGTTTCCAGATTGGTGAGGGCACTTATACTCAAGATAAAGTGCCACACGGACAAACAATGGTAGATAGCTTAATAAAGCCTCCTCCCTACAGTTTTGAATATGCCGGCCTCGCAACAGGATCAAGCTATTTCTACTATAGATCCAAGTATCTTAATGATGCAATACTTTCTTATTGTAGCATTGCCAGAGCCAGCCGAAATGAAAATAAATTCCGGTTTTCTTGTCTAAAAAGGAGATTTGATGCCTATGTATTTATAAAGGAAAGTACGCCAATCAAAGAAGTCGAATTGTTTCCGGCGTTTTATGCGATGGATTATTTTTATTTAAGAAGAAAAGAAATGCAAGATATTGTAAGGGAACTCGGTAATTAACAGATATAATTTATCTGACAACAACACTATGCATATAACCCCATCCAGGCGCGAGAATGACGAGGTGGCCTACAGCGCAAAGGCTTCTCGTGCCACGCATGACAGGTAGAGAACATGCATAACAATCATACAGCCCGCTTGTAAACAGGCGGGCTGCTTTATTTATTAAATGTAATTTGCCGCCCAAAGTAAAACCTGTAGCTTTAAACTAACTGAGGATATTCAAACCTATTGCGCCGCAAGTAATGTAAGCCATAGTGGCTTGGGCATCACGAGAAGCCATTGCGCGCAGGCTGGCCCGTCATTCTCGCGCCAGAGGGGGGCAGTTTTATTATCCACAGGGCCATTTGTTTAAGCAAATTGGTTATTCAGAACATTAACTATGAAGACGACTTTTTTTTATCTATATATCTGTTTGGTAGCTATTTTCTCGTTGCTATTAGCAAATCCGTTAATTAATTCAAATTCTCGACCAATCGTGACATATATATTACTGGCATATTTCCCCATTTTTATATTAATACGCTGGTTGATTGGAGTTAAATATAAGAATGTATTAGATTACTTATGTGGAGCGTTTTTATTAATAATAATTCTTGTATTGAGACATATCTATTTGTAAATCCAGCTTCATGTCCGTAGTTTATTGCTGTTCGTAGACTCTGTCTACGGACGCTTATGCCTGTAGTTTGCAAC
>JAZJZL010000127.1:9574-26561 GCA_040389845.1 Bacteroidota bacterium | reverse complement strand
CCATCGCTGAAACGCGAAACCTCAACATCGCCCAAATCGCGGCCATACGACGCCGCAACTTTCACAGCCAGCTCTTTTGTGGCCGAACCTGCAAATAACTTAACGGGGTTAAATTGTAAAGGCATCTTTTGTTATTTCGGAATTCGGATTTTCGATTTCGGAATTACTTTGCTAAAACGCTAATAAAAAATTCGGATTCCCATTTTCTATCGAACCTAAATCCGATACCGAAAATCCGAAATCCGAAATTCTTTTGTTGCCCGACCAGGATTCGAACCTAGACAAACGGTACCAAAAACCGTCGTACTACCTTTATACTATCAGGCAATCTCCATTGGTTTGTTATCCATCCCAAAAAGGAATGCAAATATAGGACGTTTTTTCTGTTCTCAAAAAGGTTTTTTTAAAAAAGTATTTCACCTGTAGAGACGCAACATTTTGCGTCTCGCTCCATGCCGGACACTATAAGCATCTTCAGGGACGCAAAATATTGTGTCTCTACGAAGGATATCAACCTCAAATGCTTATCTCCATCTGGTAAAACACGCCGGGATCTGATTTCACCACCAGTGTTGAGTTCAGCTGCCGGGCCATCAGGTTTACCAATTTTAAGCCAAAGGACGGCGCTTTGTCTTTACTTTCCGGTTTAAGGCCGACGCCGTTGTCACCGAGGGTTAATAATATCTTCGATTTTTCAATCAATTGCAAAGCAAGGTGTATTTCGCCGCCTTTACCGTTGAAGGCGTATTTAAATGAATTGGTGGTCAGTTCGTTTGCTATCAAGCCGATGGCAACCGCCTTATCGGCCTCCAGCATAATGTTGCTTACCTCAATCTTCAAATTGATTTCACTTTGCCCGTACACGCCAAAAGAGTCTTTGATGTGATTCAGCAACTTGGTGAGGTAATCATTCATCTCTATTTTGGTCGTGGTATTATCAAGGTAAAGCCTGGAATGTATCAGGTTCATCGAAGTAAGGCGGGCTTCATTTTCGCGCAGGGCATTTTTAGTATTTTCGTCGCTTAGGTTATCAATCTGCATACTAAAAAGGCCTGACAGTATCTGCAGGTTATTTTTAACGCGATGATGCAAATCGCGCATCAGGGTTTGAATACGCTCGTTGGCTTTGTTCTTTTTGCGGAAGTTGTTGTAAGCTATAACGAATAGAATAGCAAGTAAGACTGCAGCGAAGGCGAGTACTATAATGTAGCTGTTTTTTTGGGTGAGGATTTTTCCCTGCAATTCACTTTTCACCTGGAAGACAGCCGCTTTTTTTTCAGCCTGGGCTGTCTTATATTTAGTATTCATCTCGGTGATATACTTATCACGAGCAGTGCTAAAGATAATATCGTTTAAATCACTTTTCTTATCAGCATACAACAAAGCGTTCTTATAATCGCCGGATTGTTTGTAAATATCATACTTGATAGCGTAGGCATGCAGTAATAACTGCGGCGCATTTTCTTTTTTTGCAGTATCAATAGTTACATTGATGGCATTTAAGGCCTGTGAATATTTTTTTTGAGCAAGATATATTTCCGCCAGATCAGCGTTTCCACGAGCAAGTTCATCACCCATCTTGTAATTCAGAGCGATACGTTGAGCCCGCGTAATATAATTTTCGGCCTTTTTTATGTCGCCTTTTGCCCTCCATGAAGAACCGAGATTCTGCAAAGTAAGTACCAATTCACTTGAATCCTTGTCATCTCTAATAATAGCGAGGCTTTTAGAAAGATAGTATATTGAAGAATCGATTTTACCATTATTGTAAAACAAGTATCCAATATTGTTTAATGATGTTGAAATATCATCCTTTTTATCAGATTTAATACTGATGGCCAGTGCTTTTCTGTTATAGTCAAGTGCCTGAGAAAAGCTTTTCAATTCGTTAAAACAAACTGCTATCGAACGGAACGACTCACCTAAATATTCATCGCTTTTTAATCTTTCAAAAATATCTATGGCAAGCATGTATGATTTGACCGCTTCGCTATACATGGATAGCTTTCTCTGGCAAATACCTATATTTAAATAGGCAGTACCTAGTGACAACGATTTATTGGAGATTTTATATTCACCTGCCGCCGTCCTGTATTTTCCAAGTGCTGTGAGGTACGAACCCTTATAGTAATCAGCATCGCCCAAATAAGTCCAGGTTTCTCCTTTAAAAAGCGTTGCGTTGTATTTTTCAGCAGCAATCAATGCTTTACCTGCATAAGCTATTACGCTATCATACTTTCTTAAATCCTCAAATCGATCAGCAATTAAATTAAGACTTCTGACAACAATTACACCATCAGATTTTTGAAGCGCCTCATTAAGCACTTGTTTCGAAATCTGAATTCCTTTGGCACTATTCAAAGTTCGTGCTTGCTTCAGTAAGGTGTCGGGATTAATACTCTGGCTAAAAAGGGGATAAGCATTCATTGTAAAGATACCTAAGCATGTAAACAACAAAAACTTTCTTTTTAAGGATGCCATCGATATTGGTTTTGATTTAGGCGTTACAAACTTAGGGTTCAAATTAATTTCTGCAAATTCATATTTTAAAATTAACAAAAAAGGCCGCAATATGCGGCCCAATGTTTTTATTTTTTATATTTAGGTTAGGGATTAGCGTTGGGGCGGCTTGATAGGGTTACCTTTGTCACCTCCGTTTAAACTTGTTGAATCAACGGTAGCAAGCTTAATGGTTTGCCGAGCAGCAGGGGTTACTGCTACATCTTTTTTACAACCTGCCATTAAAATTACAGCAAATAATATCGCTGCAAAGTATACAAATATACGCACTTTAAATACCTCCTTTCTGGTTAAGGAGGGCAGGCGGAATTGCGTTCGGGCAGGTTCTGCCCTCTTATTACCTGCTTGTCCGGCAATGTCCTTTCAAAATCTTGGTTAATCACATATCAGTTCATGACGCCGATACTTAATAGTTCGAATTAATTACGGCGGCATAACTTCGGGGAACGAATATGCGGGCACGTACATATCTAAAATATGTGATAAGGTTTAGGTGATTTGTTGAGACTTTTGAAGTTCACCAACAGCTGGACTGCGGAACTTCAAAGCTTGGCCTGTCAAACTGATTTGAATATATAATCAATATTTGATTTTGGCCCTATAGAGTTTGCGAACATGGCATTTTACCTTGTGAATACGCCTTTTTAGCACACCAATAAATTCAGCGCAAACCCGGACACGAACATTCTTCATCAATCGCCGAATTATAAATATTAGCTGGTATGGAAATCTTTTGCTATTTTTAAATAGCTTTCAATAATTTTACTTCAAACTAAATAAAACTTATCAACCACCATTAGTTATCATAACTTTGGCTCTATGCTAAGCAGGGTTAAAATTTTAATTGTAGAAGATTCAATATTGATCGCCGAGCAACTCAGAATGATGCTCGAAGGTCTTGGCTACGAAGTGGCCGGTATGTTTAGCTCGGGCACCGAAGCTATAAAAAATTTCGAGCCCGGTTATGCCGACATCGTTATCATGGACATCGAACTGGCCGACAACACCAACGGCATTGATACCGCTATTGAATTAAAAAAAATAAGCGACCCGCCTATAATTTTTATAACCAACAATACCGATGAGCGCATCCGCAAAAAGGCTATTTACGAAACCAACGCCATACATTACGTAACAAAGCCTTTTACCCGTACGGATATCGCCATAGCTATCGACCTTACGCTTAAGCTGGCAGGCGAAAAAGAAACGGCGCTTAAGAAAGAAAATGAACAACCATCCTTCCTGATGAACGATTCGATATTTGTTAAAGATGCCGGCAGTTTTAAAAAAATATTGACCAGCGATATCCGTTTCCTGCAAGCCGACGGCAGCTACTGCTACCTTTATATTAAAGATGGCAAAATGATGTTTACCGAAAATTTGAGCTTTTTGGAGTCCAAACTGTCGTTTGCAAAAAACCTGGTGCGCGTTCACCGGTCGTACATCGTAAACATCAACTATATCACCAAAATCCAGGATAACCGCCTTTGGATAGACAATGAAGAAATCCCCGTGGGCCCCACGTATAAAAAAGAGCTGGATAATTTGCTGAGGTTCATTTAGGGGAGTTGATAGTTCATGGTTCATAGTAAAAAGCAGTCGATGCAGCAACCATGAACCAAAATACCGCAGTGGCTATGAACTATGAACCATCAACTATGAACTAACCCCTTAAACCATTTGCCTTCTTCCCAGTCTAACCCACCGGTAAACCTTCATATGACTGTAAACTTCAACCTGTTCAGTATCGTTATCCTGCTGGGAGCATTGCAGGGACTGATATTGGCCCTCGCGCTTTTATTTTCCGGCAAAGACAAGCGGCAAAATAAGTATTTCCTGGCCGCCTTTATGCTGATGCTGGTTTACGATACCTTCGGCACTTTTTGCTGGAGTGCAGGCTTAACTATTAAATGGCTTTCTTTTTTTGACGCGGTTTACCCCTACGCCATAATTTTTACTGCCGGGCCAAGCCTCTACCTTTACATACAGACAACCATAAAGCACGAAAAGATACAAGGGAGTTTGATATTCAAAACCTATCTTCCTGCTGTTATCGATTTTGGTTTTCGCACTTGTTTACTGGCTTACGCGCTGTTATATCAAAATTGGCATATAGGGAGTATTCGTCCGGTAGATATTGATAACATATATCAACCGGTCGCCGAAGCTTTGATGGTAGTTGTGTTTTGGTTTTACCTGGTCGCGGCCATACGCTGCTTTAAAAAACACAAGCTTGATTTAGCAAATACCGACCAATCGATAATTACCGAACAGGGACTTGCCGTTAAATGGACCTATATTTTGCTCACAGTTTTGGTACTGATTGCCATAGCCTGGAGCATTACTATTTTGGGCTCTATGCTTTTCAATATCGACGGCCTCACCTATTTTGCGCCAATCGAGATTATCCTTGTAATCTTCACGTACTGGATTGGCCTTAAAGGATACCAGCACACCAGGATAGTTTTTGTAAACCAGCAAAAGGCTAATAAAGTCTATGCTGATGCCTTGCAGCCTGATGAAGCCATCGCTTGCATCGATCTTTTAAAAAAGGCGATGGAAATCGATAAACTGTATCTCGACCCGGCTTTATCAGTAAACAAGCTTGCCGCACAGCTCGAAATCAGTTCACGCACAATTTCGGCCGTGCTAAATCGCGAACTGAAAAAAGGCTTTAGTGAATTTATCAATGAATATCGCATAAACGAAGTAAAGCAAAGGATGCTTCAGCCCGAAAACAACCATATTACTATAGCAGGTATTGCTTTTGAATGCGGCTTCAACTCGGTTGCCACGTTTCAGCGAACTTTCAAAAACTCTGAACACATCACCCCCGGGCAATTTCTGCTGAACAATAGGAAGGCCGAAAAAATCAGTGCTCAAAACATGATTTGAGCATTGGGTAATACTGTTGTTTAGTACTATTGCCTTAAAAATGACAACCATGAAAAAGATTTTAACAATAGTCCTTTTATTATTGATATGCTCCGGCGCTCATGCTCAGCTAACCAACACCAAATGGAAAGGCATACTTAAAATACAGGATGATATCCAAACAATATTCGATTTTGGAAAGGATACTTTAACCCTTACCACTTACGCCAATAATATACTTATCGAGGATATGACCTGTACCATTGCTGATTCGATTTTAACACTGAAAAAAATAAGCGGACAAAGTGACTGTGACCAGGAAATTGGCAAATACAAATTCAACATTAAAGGTGATGTATTATCGCTTAAGCTGGTTTCTGATGCATGCGAGGATCGCTCGTCGGTGCTTGGTAATATCAGCTTAACAAAGTTTGAATGGCCTGCGGTTGTTACCGTTGATGAGGCCATACTAAAACAATATCCGGGCGTATATGCCATGGACGGTCAGCACAAAATAACCATCACTTTTGAAAATGGTAAGTTAATGGCCGATTCCCCAACAAACCTGGCGGGAAAAACCAAATTATACCCCGCCAGCAATACCAAATTTTATTTTCATTATGCCGATATTAATCTTGAATTTGTAAACGGAGCTGATGGCAAACCTTTAAAGTTTGTAGTGCACCAGGACGGGAAAGACTATAACTGGAAAAGAGAATAACTACCGGTACTTAAAATGATAATAAGGCACTATTGCGCCAAAGTTGTAAGTTATGCCAATCGAGAACTGCCGGTAATGGTCGGTGTCTTTGTTTTTGAATTTACTGGTGGGGTCATTATAGCCGTCAAGGTTGTCGCCGATATCAAAATTATGTATGTAACAAATATTAATGCCGTATGCAGGCTCATTAAATGAGTTATATATCTTAATAACATAACCTATCCTGCCCGAGGCCAAAAATTCCAGGCTGCTGTTTCTGCCGGGAAAAACATAATGTGAACCATCGGGTTTTACACGGTTGGTTAAAACCTGGTTATATACGCCGCCGAAGCCAAAGCCGGCATAAAAATTCTTAAAAAGGTCTATTACGGGGTTATCAAACGGCACAATCTCACCCAATTGCAAATCAATGCGGATTAATCCCGCAGTAAAATTGTTCCGGTATTTTCTCAGGCTTTTGTCAAGCGCATAAGTGTCGCCTCCGCCTGAAATTTGTCCATGTTGTAATTCGAGCGAGACCGGCACATATGGGCTAAAGTTATAATTAATATGCCCGTTTATTGAGTAGCCAGGATTTTGATGCACAAGGTCGGTAAAGCCCAAAGTTTGGCTCGCATCAACACCAATCCCAAACGCCGAATAGCTATTGCCAATTTGAGCTTTAGCGGCGTAGGGAAACAGGCCAATAAAAAACAATAGAATAAACGTCCTCAATTAAGACAGGGCAAATCAATAGTTTAAAAAATCTTTCTAATGTAATAAATGGCAATACTTCGCGACCGGGATTTTTGTTAACATATAAACGTTGGGGAGTTAATATTGGTTAACTGACGGAGCACAGCAGGACGAAGAGAAAGTAAAAATTGATTTTATTTACTGATTTACAAACACTTGCGACTAACACTCCTTACATATAAAGATGTGAAAAGAAATCAAGATGTAGCCTTCAAATCATATTCTTTGATAAGGGAATCAACAGGCAACCTCAAAAACTGGCTGAATTTACGAATCATCGTAAGCGATAAAGGCTGCTTGTAATTCAACACCTTACTAATGGTACCTTTATCTCCATATACATTTGCCAGGTCTGCTGCCTTATAACCAAAGTCCTCCATGCGGATTTTTATCATCTCAACAGGGTCTACTTCGGGTAAATCCAAAAGGCTGCTTTCATATTTTTCAATAAGATTTACCAACAGCATTTTTTCCTTATGCTCATCAGTTCCTTTAGCAGCGTGCTTAATTTCCTCATACCGGGCCGATGCTGTATTATAATCCAGCTCATTTTCTATCAAAAGCCAACGTGGTTGCACTTTCATACTTTTTAAATTTTAATTTAAATCAAATAGCTTCTGCGTCAATTTTATCGTATTCTGTATGAGTTCCAATAAATCTTATCTCCACTATTTCGTCTTCATAATCCACCTCTACTATCAGGCGATATTTATTGCCAACTATTTTGAACCTGGCCCTGCTACCTTTAATAATTTTTGCAGTCGGAAAATCAGCCAATATGTCTGCACTTTGCTTCCAATTGGCTTTGGCCGTAACCGTTTGCCAAACTTTTAAGCTTTTTCCTGAGTCACTATGTTTTTGAACGAACTTTCGTACCCTTTCCAAATAAACGATAACCATATCTAACAAAAAATATTAAATAAACAGCGGTACGACAAGCAAAACAAAATTACAAAATAGTTGGCAAAAATCCAACTATTTTACACGCAATTTTTTTAGTTTTATTAAACTTTAATTATCGCAAATGTCCGCAGCCAATAATCTTGTTCCTGTCTCCAACCGCCTCCTTTCCCTCGATTTCCTTCGCGGCTTTATTATGGTGCTGTTGGCCGTCGAGTCGACCGGCTTGTATGATTACCTGTATGAGCACACCCACAATGGGTTTATCGAACAGTTTACCCATCATCCCTGGCACGGGTTACATTTTTGGGATTTGGTGCAGCCGGCATTTATGTTTATGGCAGGCGTTGCAATGGCGTTCTCGTTGACTAAACAATGGAAAAATGGCGTAAGCTGGAATCAATCATTCATCAAAATATTAAAGCGTTGCGGCTGGCTGTTCTTCTGGGGTGTGCTGGATTATGCTGTACGTCCGAAAGGATTGTCATTTGAACTTTGGGATGTGCTCACCCAGTTATCGTTTACCACTTTGGTTGCGTTCCTTATTTTTAGGTGGAACTCCTTAGCGCAGATTGGCGTATGCGTTGGCTTGCTACTGATAACGGAAATATTGTACCGCTTTACACATGTTCCGGGTTTCGACCAGCCATTTACCGACCAACACAACTTCGGCAACTATATCGACCTGATATTAATGAACAAAATAAACCACGGCGGCTGGGTAGCTATCAATTGTATCCCTACGGCTGTGCACACCATTGCCGGGGCGTTAATAGGGAAACTATTATTAAGCGAACATAAAAATAAATTAGGCGTGATATTCTTCTCCGGCGCCATCTGCCTGATTGTTGGCTTTGGGCTGGATTGGTTAAATATCACGCCGATAATCAAACGCATTGCTACAACTTCATTTACCATTGCCTCATTAGGTTGGTGCCAGTTATTTTTGGCTTTAAGCTACTGGTGGGTTGACATAAAATCGCACCGCAAAAACCTGGAATTTTTTACCATAGTTGGGATGAACTCGCTATTTATCTACTTGTTTTTTGAAATCGTCGGCAGCAGGTGGTTTAATGGGTATGTAACGGCCATATCAAGCGGTGTGCTTGATTGGTTTAATGTGGGAGAACTGCTGAAAGTCATTATTGGAGCCGCCTGCATCTTTGGATTAGAGTGGTCGCTTTGCTATTTTTTGTATAAAAAGAAGGTATTTATGAGGCTGTAAAAAAGATGTGCAAATGTGCGGATGTCTGATGTGCGAATGAGATGACCATATACATTGAAAACGACGCGAACATAAAAATCATCAAACAACCATCTGTGTCATCAGCGTAATCTGCTTTCATCTGCGATCTTTTTCTGTGTTTTCCGCGCCACCTCCATATTTCCGTGGTTAAAACCGTCGCGTTCTATCAATCGCAACTTTCTCAACAAAATACCGGAAGTTCTGCTTAACTTAGCGCCCCCTATTCAAACGCAAAACAATTGTGTGTTTTTTAACACAATTTGGGTTGAATTTGATTTATATAAAAGGTTCATCTAACTAATTAATTGTTGAATGAAAATTACTTTTGACTTTGAAAAACCGCTTGCCGAACTGCAACAGCAGATTGAAAAGGTAAAGCAGGTTGAAGATAAAAACAAGCTCGACATGTCGGCAACAATAGCCGAACTGGAAGGCAAGCTCGAAACAGCCAAAAAAGAGATTTACTCAAACCTCACCGGCTGGCAAAAAGTACAAATTTCCCGTCATCCTGAAAGGCCTTATACCTTACAGTACCTCGAACTGATGTGCGATGAATTCATCGAGTTACATGGCGACCGCACTGTTGGCGACGATAAGGCGATTGTAGGCGGTTTCGGTACCATGGGCGGACAAACAGTTATGTTTATCGGTCACCAGAAAGGCCGCAATACCAAAGAGCGCCAGATGCGTAATTTCGGTATGGCTAACCCGGAAGGTTACCGTAAGGCTTTACGACTAATGAAGCTTGCCGAGAAATTTAACAAGCCTGTTGTTACTTTAATCGATACCCCAGGAGCATTCCCCGGCCTCGAAGCTGAAGAGCGCGGACAAGGTGAGGCAATCGCACGTAACCTGTTGGAGATGTCGATTTTGAAAGTGCCTGTTATTTGTGTCGTTATAGGCGAAGGTGCATCAGGCGGTGCGCTGGGCATCGGCATCGGCGATAAAGTAATAATGCTGGATAATTCATGGTATTCGGTTATTTCTCCGGAAAACTGTTCAACCATCCTCTTCAAAACATGGGAACACAAAGAGCGCGCAGCAGAAATGCTGAAGCTCACCAGCACCGAGATGCTAAAAAACAAGCTGATTGACGGCGTTATCAAAGAACCCCTCGGCGGCGCCCACCAGGATCCTGTTGCAATGGCAGCTACTTTGAAAAAACACCTGCTAAAAGATTTAAAAGCCCTCAGCGAACGCAACATCGACGAGCTGGTTGCAGAACGAATTGATAAATTCTGCAATATGGGTGTGGTGATTGAAGAGTAAAATTTACTTTTATAGATAAAAAAAGCGGCTGATGGCCGCTTTTTTTTGGTTTAATTATGCCGCCCTTTCAAGCGTCTTTCGCTTGAACGATAATGATTTTGGGCGTCAACGCTCAAAATCGGCGACGTCATGGAAATAACAAAGCCCATCTAAGCAAAAAATCCTTAAATGGGCTTTGTTTATAAGTATATCTACTCCACCACCAATGTCGCAATCGAATGCGCCAGCGCTTTTGTTTTAGCTGCCTTACTCTTTATCCATAAAGAGTACTCAATATCCTCGTCTCCCTTATTCATTACCACCACAGCCAGTTTACCATCAGGGTTAATGTAGGCGGTAGTTAGCAGCTTATCCCTGCTTGCAGCACTTACAATCCGCTTAGCCCCAGGATGAATAAATTTACTAAAGTGGCCCATGTAATAGTAAGAGTTGGTATAAATCAACGTACCATTGCGGGTATCAGCATGTACCGGCGCGAAGCAGAAGTTACCCACGTGGTTAGGGCCACCGTTTTCGTCCAGCAATACATTCCAGTCCGTCCAGCCTACGGTGCCTGCGTTAAAATCGTTTATCATTGATAAACCGTAACGCTCACCCAGCGACCAGTCGCTTAACCTGTTAAAGTCAAACTTCTCCACGCAGCCTTCTGTAAATATCAGGTTCTTGTCGGGGAATGCTTTATTTGCCAGGCGGGTATTTTCAAAGTTCATGCCTGCTCCTGTCCATGTTTCGTACCAGTGGAAACCTATTCCCCATACATATTTTGATGCTGCAGGGTCTTCCAGAATGGTGCTTGCGCGCTGGTAAAGCAGATCGCGGTTATGGTCCCAGATAATCAGTTTTTTGCTTTGCATGCCTGCTTTATAAAGAGCAGGGCCTAAAAAGTTTTTAATAAAATCGCGTTCATCTTCGGCGGTATAAAGGCATGATTCCCAGGTTTGTGTTGCCATCGGCTCATTTTGCACGGATAAGCCCCAAATTGGAATGCCTAGCTTTTCATAAGTCTGTATAAACTTGATATAAAAGTTTGCCCATGGCTGGTCGTATTTGGCCAGCAGCTTGCCGCCATGCAAAACATCATTGTTGCTCTTCATCCATCCCGGTGGGCTCCATGGCGTAGCAAACAAGGTAAGCTTTCCGCCCGCCGCTTTAGTCACCTCTTTAATAAACGGTATGCGGTATTTTTTATCGTGACTAACATCAAACGATTTCAGGCTGACGTCACCTTCCTTAATATAGCCGTAAGTATCGCTCGAAAAATCACTACTCTGGATAGTAGTACGGCCAATGGTGTAGCCAATACCTTTTTCCTTATCGTAATAAGCGGTCAGTAATTCCTGCTGCTTATCTTTAGGCAGCTTATAAAATATCTCGGCAGATGCATCGGTGAGGGCGCCGCCAATACCCAGCATGGTTTGGAAGGTTTTTGACGGGTCGACAAATACGGCTACTTCCGTCTCCACAGGTTGCGGGTTGTCTTTAAAAGTAAGTGTTTCGGTGTGCTGCATCCGGTGGTCGGTACCCTTGGCGGTCAGGTAAACTTTCACCGTTTTATTAGCGGCAGAATACGGTGCGTGCACCTTGGCCCTTTGCGCACTTGACTGCTGAACGGTTAACAGCATAAGCGCGGCAGAAATATAGCACAACCCTATGAATTTTTTTTTCATGTTTTTGTTAATATTGATAATGATGATTGATTAGTGGGTTATAATACTCAAATCTATCAAACTAAATTAAAATAACAGCACAAAAAACCGTTTAATTAATTGATTTATAATGAATTGAAAAAGCCGCGATACGCATGAGTACCGCGGCTAACTGTGGTCATTATCAATAAGTTTTCTTTCACTGCCGGGTCAAGGCGATGCGCTTAAATACCAACCTACAAAAACGCTATTTTACCGGTAGCAACATCATAAATGCCGCCTATTATCTTAATTTTTTTATCCCGTTCAAGTTCCCGTATCTCCTTGCTCTCGTTGCGCATTCTGGCAATGGTAAGCGCTATGTTTCTCACCATTACATCATGCACAAATTTTTTATTTTTCGAAGTACGCTCTTTAGGGTCTGTTGGTTCTTTTACTGAATCAACTGCCGGCCTGATTTTAGCCAGCAATTCGATAATGTTTTTGGTTCCGTCATATTTATCGATAGCGGCTTTTACGGCGCCGCAGTCTTCATGGCCTAATACCATTATCACTTTGGCTTTAACTACGTAGGTGGCATATTCCAGGCTACCCCAAATGTCTACGTTCCCTATATTGCCGGCTACGCGGGCTACAAATAGATCGCCTATACCCATATTAAAAACGGTTTCTACCGGAACCCTTGAGTCGAGGCAGGATAATACTGCGCCCATAGGATTTTGGCTGGTATCTGTTTGGCGAATGCGGAGACTGTCATTCATCTTCCTTGGCTTGAAACTGGAGAAACGCAGGTTTCCGTCCTTCAGTGAATCAACTACACCATCGGGCGTAAGTTCTTTTTGTTTTTCTGCGGTAAGTGCACTGTCGGTTGTCGGGCTTGAACCGCTTGTAACGGTGTTAGCAGTTTTGTTTGCGTTATTACATGAAAACAACGCAATTGCGGCAAAAATCAGGGTTAGCTTTTTCATAAAATTTAGGTGTAATCGGTTTAAATAATTGTTCTAAAAGTACATATTCTTTCTAGGAATAATGAAAATATTTATCTATAAATGTTTAAATATTAAGCAGTTAAATAACTCTGCAAATTGTAATGCTTGCGAACGAATTATGTACGATTTTGATACGTACCTTCAACAACATAAACACACAAATAATTATTTAATAATGAGTTATAAAATTGGAACAATAATCCGCCATTAGTTGTCAGCAGGTCGACCATGTTACGCCGGTTGGTTATTGTAACAAAACCGGACACTTACCGTACGGTTATGCACTATTAACACATGATAGAAATTAATTATAAAACACTAAAAGTCAGGTAATTAAATTATCGGCACAGTTTTGAATTAAGATTTTACATATGGTTGTAAATGAGTAATTGCGTTGACCCACCGATGAACAAATGAACCATTTAAATAATGAACTAACCATGATACGAAACTATATAAAAATCGCCTGGAGAAACCTGCAAAAGCACCGCTTGTTTTCTCTGATAAATATTTGCGGGCTGGCAATCGGCATTGCAGCATTCTGGATGATCGCGCTTTATGTCACCGATGAATGGAGCTACGACCGCTACAACGACAAAGCCGACAGGATATTCCGCGTGGCCCAGCATGGCAAATGGCAAAACGGCGGCTTTAACCTGGCACTTACCTCTATTCCGTATGCGCCCGCATTAAAAAATGATTACCCCGAGGTTGAGGAAGCAATTCGCATTGACCAGGAAGGCGGCGGTAAAATCACTTATGACAATAAGCAATTTGATGTAGGCGATATATCATTTACCGATGCCAATATATTTAAGGTATTTACCTATCATTTTCTAGAAGGTGACCCGGAAACAGCCCTAACCAAGCCACATTCCATCGTCTTAACAAAATCTCTCGCCGAAAAAATATTTGGAGATGCAGCTAATGCAGTTGACAGGACAATATTTTTTGATAAAACTGATGCACAAACAGTTACAGGTGTAATTGATGATGTACCGGCAAACTCGACTTTTAAATTCAGCGCGCTCCGGTCACTTAATGACAACTATACCGGCAAGTGGGGAGCAGCGGGCATATTTACTTTCGTGCTGCTGAAAAATCACGACGATTACAAAAAGATTGAAGCGCAATCAGATGCCTTTTACAATAAATACCTGAAATCAGATTTCGCCGGTGTAAAATATAAGATGGAATTGCAGCCGCTTACTTCCATTCACCTGCATTCCAAACTCGATTACGAGATGGGCAATAACGGCAACATTACCTATGTATACATCTTCAGTATAGTTGGTTTATTAATACTCGCTATAGCGATTATCAACTATGTAAATCTTACTACTGCTCGCTCGTCTATCAGGATCAGGGAAATAGGCATCCGTAAGGTAATAGGTTCTGGCAAATCACAGCTGATTTATATGTTTTTCTCTGAATCGGTATTACTTGCCGTGTTATCCACTATAGCGGGCGTGTTTTTAATACAGCTTGCATTGCCCTATCTTAACCAGCTATCCGGCAAATCGTTAGACATCTGGTATTTCGGGATGACAAAGTCGTTGGTGATATTCGGTTTATTCGCATTCATTACCGGTATTATCAGCGGTATTTATCCGGCTTTGTTCCTGTCGGGTTTTAAAACTATACCGGCCATGAAGGGGCAGTTGGGCAGCCAGTCGTCAACTATACTTTTCCGCAAGGGGCTGGTTGTTTTCCAGTTTGTGATAACTATAGTGATGATAGTTGGCTCATGCGTTATTTACCAGCAATTGCATTATGTATTAACTAAAAATTTGGGCTTTAACAAGTCACAGATGCTTACCTTCCATATTCACAGCAGGGATGCACGCGCAAAAACGGAACAAATAAAATCGGAACTATTGCGAAACCCGGCGATAGAAAGTGCCGCTGTTGCCGGCAACCCTATAGGTAACAACGATATAGGTTCGAATGAATTTAACATTGCGCCGGATGGCAGCAACGGCCCGGATACGAAAATTGTAGAATCATTGATTGTTGATGAGGATTTTATCCCTGCCATGCAGATAAAAATGGCAGAAGGCCGCAATTTTATAAAAGGTGCTGCCGACAGTTCCAACAAAGCCATTATCGTAAATGAAACTTTGATAAAAGACCTCGGCTGGAAAAACCCGATAGGCCGGCGCGTGGCAACCGATGTAGACCATGGTGTTGTTATTTATTCCACAATTATCGGTGTTGTGAAAGATTTTAATACCTATTCGTTACAGCACAAAGTTGCGTCGATGGTACTCACCCTTCCTCCTGCTATAAAGGAGAAAGACAATATGTATGTACGTCTGCGTAAAGGCAACATACAGGCAGCGCTGACCTATTTGCAGCAGGTTTACAGCAAATTCGACCCTGAAAATAAAGTTGATTATCACTTCCTCGACCAAAATTTTGCTAATCAATATCAATCTGAGCAAAAACAGGGCAACCTGTTGCTGATATTTACCGTGCTGGCCATCGGCATCGCCTGTTTGGGGTTGTTCGGCCTGGTTACCTTCACAGCTCAGCAACGCGTTAAGGAGATTGGCATCCGCAAGGTATTGGGCGCTAAAATATATCACATTGTAAACCTGTTAGCTATCGACCTGGTGCAGCTGGTGATTGTGGCGGCGCTTGTAGCTACTCCCCTTGCCTGGCTTGCGGTAAATAAATGGCTGCAGAGTTTTGAGTATAGGATAAATATACAATGGTGGGTTTTTGTAGTAGCCGGTTTAGCAGCGATGCTGCTGGCACTGGCTACCATAAGTATACGTTCGGTAAAGGCCGCAATGGCTAACCCGGTGAAGAGTTTGAAGAGCGAGTGATCAGAGATTAGAGACCAGGGGTTAGGAAATGTCTCCTCAACCGGCGAAGATATAGACGGGACTGAAACTTCGGCTATGAACCATGAACTATTAACCATGAACTAAAAACAAACAGGCGATTGACAGTTTGCAGTTGGCGTAAGCAGTTAATGTCCTTTTAGATTAATAAATAAATATCTGAAAAAGGCGGGCAGCAGCTATTGAATTAGCGGTTGTCCGCCTGTGGCATTAAACTATTAACAACAAAACCATGATTAAAAACTACTTAAAAATTGCCTGGCGTAACCTTGTAAAAAACAGGGTAGCCTCATTAATTAACATTGGCGGGCTGGCCGTCGGGATGGCGGTAGCCATGCTGATAGGCCTTTGGATATGGGACGAACTTTCTTTTGATAAGGGCTACAAAAACGTGGACCGCATTGCCAGGGTAGATGAGAATAACAACATCAACGGCCACATTGAAACATGGAACGCCTCGGCCTGGCCGCTGGCCCCAACCCTGCGCAGCACATATGGTAACTATTTTAAACACGTTATTATTTCCTCGTGGACAAACCCTCACCTTTTAACCTACGATAATAAAACAGTTACCCAAAGCGGCAATTATATGGAGCCTGCTATTACCGATATGCTTTCGGTAAAAATGCTGAAAGGCAGCGCTTCAACGCTTAACGACCCTACATCAATCATCCTTTCCGAAAAAGCGGCCAAAGCCGTTTTCGGTAATGCCGACCCGATAAATAAATCGATAAAGATAGACCATGATATTAACGCGAAGGTTACCGGTGTATATCAAAATCTACCAGAGAACTCATCATTCGGCGACCTGACATTTATAGCGCCGTTTCAAATGCTGGCCATCAACCAGAATTATCCCGGCCGCTTCAACAATCCCTGGGGCGCAAGTTGGTTCCAGACATTTGTGCAGATTGCCGACAATGCCGATATGGACCAGGTATCGCACAAAATTGTAATGGCCAAGCTTAACGACCTTAACAAATTGCATAACGGCGATGCTCGCTTTCATTCGCTGCTGTTTTTACACCCAATGTCGAAATGGTACCTATACAACGATTTCAAGGAAGGTTTTAATATTGGCGGGCGTATACAATATGTATGGCTGTTCGGCATAGTAGGCGTATTTGTGCTGCTGCTGGCTTGCATCAACTTTATGAACCTAAGTACCGCGCGTTCGGAAAAACGTGCGCGGGAAGTTGGTATCCGCAAGGCTGTAGGCTCCGTTCGCAGCCAGCTTA
>JAZJZL010000127.1:0-9564 GCA_040389845.1 Bacteroidota bacterium | reverse complement strand
CAGCTTATCGCGCAGTTTTACAGCGAATCTATACTAATTGCTATCGTGGCTTTCCTGGTAGCAATACTGTTGGTTCAACTTGCCTTGCCGGGCTTCAATTCCCTCAGCAACAAAAAAATGGTGCTATTATGGGATAGCCCTTCATTTTGGATGCTTGGCGTGGCTTTCACCTTGTTTACTGGTCTTGTTGCGGGCAGTTACCCGGCCTTATACCTTTCATCCTTCCGCCCGGTAAAGGTGCTAAAGGGTACTTTCAAAGCAGGCAAGCTTGCAGCTATACCGCGTAAGGCTTTGGTAGTGGTTCAGTTTACCGTCTCGGTAGTCCTTATTATCGGTACCATGGTAGTGTACCAGCAAATACAATACGCGAAAGACCGGCCAATTGGCTACAGCATCAATAACCTGGTAAATGTTAACATGCAAACGCCGCAGCTGAATAAGCAATACCTTTCGCTGAAGAACGATTTGCTTTCCAGCGGCGCAGTTACCGGCGTGTCTGAATCCGAAAGCCCGATAACCGCGATTTATGTCTCCAATGGCGGCCTTACCTGGCGTAATAAAGATCCGCGGATGCAGGAGCAATTCAACAGCTCAGCAGTTATGGCTGATTTTGGCAAAACCGTAAACTGGAAAATAGTTAACGGCAGGGATTTTGACCCGGCCTTTTTATCGGACAGCCTGGCGTTTATAATTAACGAAACAGCCGCCAAAATGCTCGGCTTTAAAAACCCCATCGGCGAAGTTATCGATTGGGGCGGCGATGCTAAGTTTACGGTTATTGGCGTGGTGAAGGATATGGTGAACCAATCTGTTTTCGAAACCCCGAGGCCATCGTTTTTCTTCCTGCCAAGGCACTGGAGCAACATGAGCAATATCAACCTGAAAATAAATCCGAAAGCAAACGCACATGCGGCTATGGATAAAATAAAGGCCTTGCTAAAAAAATACGATCCTGCAGGCTCGTACACCATCCAGTTTATGGATGAAAGTTATGCCCAAAAGTTTAACGACGAAGAGCGTATAGGCAAGCTGGCTACCTGTTTTGCAGGTTTGGCAATATTCATCAGTTGCCTGGGCTTGTTCGGCATGGCCACATTTATGGCCGAGCAACGCACCAAAGAAATCGGGATTCGCAAGGTATTAGGCGCTACGATACTTACCTTGTGGCAGCTACTTTCAAAAGATTTTGTAGTACTGGTGATTATATCTTTGCTGATAGCATCGCCGATAGCGTACTATTTTATGCAAAAGTGGCTGATGGGCTATCAGTACCATACCAATGTGAACGGGTGGGTGTTTGTGCTTGCAGCAGCCGGGGCAATGGTGATAACCCTGTTAACAGTAAGCTACCAGGGCATAAAAGCAGCACTGGCAAACCCGGTGAAGAGCCTTAAAAGTGAGTGATTAGAGATTAGAGGTTAGGAAAAAGAAACGTGTGGCAGCATGCGATTTTGCGGCCTGAGAAGTGGGTTCCCCTCTTGAGAGGGGCAGGGGTGTGTTAACCCGCTATGCCTGATGATGATGCATGACGGACTATGCAAATGGGCTACGCATGGTGGGCTAATACACCCCTGTCACAACACAACCCGGCGCGCCCCCTCTCAAGAGGGGAACTGAAGAAATAGCTTCGGCTATGAACCATGAACTATCAACCATGAACTAAACATGATAAAGAACTACTTAAAAATCGCATGGCGAAGCATCGTCAGAAACAGGGCTTCATCATTAATAAATATTGGCGGGCTTGCCATAGGTATGGCCGTGGCTATGCTGATTGGCCTTTGGGTTTGGGATGAGCTTGCTTATGATAAATACAATGTAAATTACAGCGCTATTGCCCAGGTATTAGAAAATCAGCATTTGGGCGATAACATCGGCACGCAGGTAAGCAAACCTATGCCCCTCGCCAATGAGCTGCGGACAAAGTACGGCGATAATTTTAAATATATAGCCGCTGCCTCATTCGTGGATTTACCGGTATCGTACAACCATCATCCGCTAACCAGAGCAGGCGCCTATGTTGAGCCTGACTTTACGCAGATAATGACCGTTAAAATGCTTCGGGGCAATCGTTCGGCTTTAACGGACCCTTCATCCATACTCATCTCCGCATCGCTGGCAAAAACAATGTTCGGCACGGGTGACCCGATGAATAAAGTAATAACCGCCGGTGATAGCTACACACTTAAAGTGGCTGGTGTTTATGAAGATTTCCCAAAAAACAACAGGCTGGCAGATATGGATTTCCTCGCCCCTCTCGACCTGATTTTCCAGGGGAATGATGGTAAAACCAACTGGTACGACAGCTCGTTCCGCATATACGTACAGCTAAACCCCGGACACAGCTTTGAATCCTCCTCCGCAAAAATAAAAAACGCACTGTACGAAAACACGAAGGAAGCGACCAAACCAGCCTTGTTTTTATTCCCCATGAGCCGCTGGCATCTATATTCCGATTTTAAGAACGGTATAGCCACCAGCGGGCGCATACAAATCGTATGGCTTTTTGGCGTTATAGGTATTTTTGTTCTCGTACTTGCCTGTATCAATTTTATGAACCTTAGCACCGCCAGGAGCGAAAAACGCGGTAAAGAAGTAGGCATCCGTAAGGCGATTGGCTCTATGCGTGGTCAGCTTATCAACCAGTTTTTTAGCGAGTCGATATTAATTGCAATCATTTCGTTTTTGCTGGCCCTCTGTGTAGTGCAGTTCGCCCTGCCATTCTTCAACGATGTTGCCGGCAAGCAGGTTACTATATTATGGAAAAACCCGCTATTTTGGGCGGCTTGCACAGGCTTTACTTTGTTTACCGGGATTGTTGCCGGCAGCTACCCTGCGTTTTACTTGTCGTCTTTTCAGCCGGTTAAGGTTTTAAAAGGTACATTTAAAGCCGGTAAGTATGCCGCAATGCCGCGCAAGGTGCTTATTGTGCTGCAATTCACCGTATCAATTATGCTCATTATCGGCACAGTGGTGGTTTATCAGCAAATACAATATGCTAAGGATCGCCCTATTGGCTACAGCCGCAGCAATTTGGTAACTATCCCTCTAAACGCCGATCTGCAAAAAAATTACCAGGCATTTAAAAACGACCTGCTACGGACTGGAGCAGTGAGCATAATGTGCGAGTCATCGAGCGCCACTACTGCCATTAGCTCGGGTGCCGACAACCTGGCGTGGAAAGGCAAAGATCCTAACCGCCAGGCAGCATTTGGAACAATATCGTCATCCTCAGATTATGGTAAAACTGTGGGCTGGACTATAAAAGAAGGGCGCGACTTTTCAGCGGAATTTACCAGCGATTCATCCGCCTTTGTATTTAACGAGGCCGCCATTAAGCAGATGGGCTTAAAGAACCCGGTAGGACAGACCGTAAGGTGGCACAATAAAAATTTTACTATTATCGGCGTAGCTAAAGATATGGTGATGACCTCGCCTTTCGACCAGGCTGTGCCGACCGTGTTTATGATGAACCGGGAGCGCAATATGTTTGTCCTCAACATAAGGTTGAATGGAAATATGGGTACCGAAAAAGCACTGAATATCATCGGCGGTTTTTTCAAGACCTACAGCCCTTCCGCACCGTTCGAATACAAATTTGCCGACCAGGAATATGCAACCAAATTCGCCGATGAAGAACGGGTTGGCAAGCTAGCCGGCAGCTTTGCGGCGCTGGCTATATTTATCAGTTGCCTCGGCCTGTTCGGCATGGCCGCATTTATGGCCGAACAGCGCGTAAAAGAGATTGGCGTGCGTAAAGTATTAGGCGCAACCGTGTTTAACTTATGGCAATTGCTTTCAAAGGATTTTGTGCTGCTGGTAATAATTGCGGTATTAATTGCATCGCCAACGGCTTATTATTTTATGCATAACTGGCTGCAGGGCTACCAGTACCGCACCGATATAGGCAGTTGGATATTTATAGCAGCCGCAGCCGGCGCACTGGCAATTACGCTGTTAACCGTAAGCTATCAGGGTATTAAAGCAGCCCTGGCGAACCCGGTGAGGAGCCTGCGGAGCGAGTGATTAGAGACCTGTGATTAGGAAAAAGAATATGTAGCAGTGCGCGATTTTCCGGCCTGCGAAGAGGGGAACTGAAGAAATGGCTTCGGCTATGAACCATGAACTATCAACCATGAACTAAAAAATGATAAAGAACTATCTCAAAACAGCATTCCGGTCATTCTGGAAAAACAAATGGTTTACGCTCATCAATACCATCGGTCTGTCTATCGGTATTTGCGCTGCATTGGTTATTTACCTGGTGGCGCATTTCGATTTGACTTTCGACAAGTTTGAAGCCGACAGCAACCGTATTTATCGCGTAGTTACCAACTTTACTTTCTCCGGGACGCCCTCTTATAACCCCGGCGTTAGCGACCCGCTCGCCATGGGTGCTAAAGCATCCGTAACCGGCCTGGAACTGCTTGTGCCACTTAACCAACCCCTGTTCCCGGATGTTCAGCCAGGCGAAAATATCTCCTCTGAGGTAAAACAAAAATTTCGCCAGCAAAAAGATATTACTTATACCACAGCTGATTACTTTAAGTTGATCGGTTATAAATGGCTGGCCGGTAATCCTGCTACTTTAAATGAGCCATTCCATACCGTGCTTACCGCCGACAGGGCGCAGCAGTATTTTCCTGGCGAGTCGCTGGAAAAGATAATCGGTAAAACTGTGGTTTACGATTCGGTTAAAACCACCGTAACAGGCATAGTAGCCCCGCTTACAGAAAATACCGGCTTTACCTTTCACGACTTTATATCATACAATACCCTACAGGTTAGCCACCAGCTTAACCTGCGCAACTGGGGGCGCGGCAATGTAAAAACGCAGTTGTTTTTCAAGCTTGCTCCGGCCGCAAAGGCAGAGGTAGTGACCAAACAGTTGAACGCGTTGTTGGCCCGCAACCTTAACAATACCAACAAACATAAAACCCAGGCACTCGCATTGCAGCCGCTTAATGATATTCATTTCAGTACGCTGTACGGTGGCATTGCCAGCTATGATGCCCAAGCCAGCAAAAGTGTCATTTACGGATTGGTAGCAATAGCCATTTTCCTGTTGCTGCTGGCTTGCATCAATTTCATCAACCTAAGTACGGCACAGGGCGTTAGCCGGGCTAAGGAAATTGGCATCCGCAAAACGCTGGGAAGCAGTCGTGCATTATTGATTTACCAGTTTTTGACTGAGATATTCCTGGTAACGATAGTTGCGTTTGGCATATCGTTATTGATGGCGCCTTACCTGCTTAAATTATTTGCCGGTTTTATTCCTGAAGGCATACACCTCGACCTGGTTCATCAAACCTTTATATGGGAATTCGGCATATTACTGATCATCGGCGTTGGCCTGGCCGCAGGTACTTATCCTGCGCTGGTGCTTTCCGGTTACAAGCCGATATTGGTATTAAAAAATCAAACACAGGCACAAGGGCAAACCCGCAAAACGCTGCTTCGCAAAACGCTCACCGTTTCGCAATTTGTTATTGCACAATTCTTTATTATTGCCACAGTGATGGTGGGCAAGCAGATTTACTATGCGGTACACAAGGACCTTGGCTTTACAAAAGACGGTGTTGTGGCTATGAATGCGCCATATAAAAATGCAACTGTGCGCCAGAACAAGGAGCTATTTGCACAACTAAAAAGCACGACTGGCGTGGCTATGGTGAGTATGGGCCATGATGCGCCTACGTCCGAAAATACCAGCAGCACTGAGGCCGAATACCGGAACGGAAAAACGACTATCCATATGGACGATTTTGCCATGAAGTTTGGCGATGAGAACTACATCAAGCTATACCATATTCCACTATTAGCCGGCCGAAACCTGCTGCCAACCGATACCAATCATGCGTTTTTGGTAAACGAAGCATTTTTGCGCCGCGCAAATATTAAACGCCCGCAGGATGCCGTAGGCCAGTTTATAGATAACTTTAACGGCGACCGCCGGATGGAGATAGTGGGCGTGGTAGCCGACTTCGACCAGGGCTCGGTTCGCATGGCTATTTGGCCGATGGTGCTGATGACCAGTCCTGATTTAGACTTTAGCGGCACTTTTCATATCCTGCTAAATCCAAACAGCGAGAAATGGGCAAGCACGCTGGCCGCCATTCGCAACGAATGGCACAAGGTTTACCCCGACGACCCTGACGATCTGCAATTTGTGGATGAAAGCATTGCCCGCCTTTACGACAAGGAACAACACACGGCCACCCTGTTGCAATGGGCCACCGGTCTTTCTATACTGATAAGCTGTATGGGGCTGCTGGGATTAACCATTTACAGCACCACCCAACGCACCAAAGAGATTGGCGTACGCAAAGTATTGGGCGCATCGGCTGCGCGGATTATGTTCCTGCTATCAAAAGAAATTATGCTGCTGATTGTGCTGGCTTCGGTAATTGCCATACCGGCGGCAGTTTACGCAATAAATTTATGGATGCAGGATTTTGCCAAACGCACCGAAATGAGCTGGTGGGTGTTTGCCGTTTGTGCAAGCGGACTATTGATAGTCGCGCTGGCTACCTCTGCATTCCAGACCATCCGGGCGGCATTGGCTAACCCGGTGAAGAGTTTGCGGAGTGAGTGATTAGAGATTAGGGAAAAACAGAGTCGCTAAAAAGGGGCTGAGAAGTGGGTTCCCCTCTTGAGAGGGGCAGGGGTGTGTTAACCCCCATGCGATAATGAATATGCGTGGCTGGTTATGCATAACGTACATGCATGGCGTACTACGCCTACGGGCTAACACACCCCTGCCATAACACTATCCAGCCCGCCCCCTCTCAAGAGGGGAACTAAAAGCTTCGGCTATGAACTATGAACCATCAACTATCAACTACAAACTATGAACTAATAAACAAACCATGATACTAAACTACTTCACCATCGGCATGCGCAACCTTTTCAAAAGAAAAGGCTACACTGCGCTTAACATTTCGGGGCTTGCTATAGGCATTGCCTGTTGCTTGTTGATTTTTCAGTATGTATCGTACGAGCTGAGCTATGACACTTTCCAGGAAAAATCGTCCCAAATTGTGCGGATTAGGCTCGACCGGATCAAACAGGGTAAGCTGGCCTGGCAATCTGCTACATCGTACCCGGCTATTGGCCCCACTATGAAGCGGGATTACCCGGAGATAGAAAACTTTTGCAGGCTGATTGACGACGAGTTGTTATTGAGCAACGATGCAAAACATGTGAAGTTCTCTGAAACCAAAGGTTATTATGCCGACCCGTCGGCCATAGATATGCTGTCGGTTCAACTGGTTAACGGCAATAGCAAAACCGCGTTAAATGCACCCAATAAAATTATCTTGTCGCAAAGCATGGCTAAAAAGTACTTTGGCAGCGAGGATGTAGTTGGCAAAACCCTGCTGGCAAGAGGCAGCCGGGTAAATGAGACGCTGGAGATTGGAGGCGTATATAAAGATTATCCCTCGAACTCTCATTTGATACTTGATTATATGGTATCCTACGCCACGCTTGTACACGAACTGCAAGCCGACGGCGATAAAACCGACCAGGCGAATACCGCCTTTGGCTGGTACGACTTTTATACCTACATCCAGCTTAAGCCGGGTACAAATATGCAGGCATTTAATGCCAAGCTTGGCGCATTTGCAGATAAGTACATTAACAACAAGGACTATTACAAAAACAATAATGTAAAAGACCAGCTTTACACAATCCCCTTCCACGACATTCATTTGTACTCAAACTATAACCAGGAAGCCGAAAATAATGGCAATGGCAGCGCGGTTAACTTTATGTTCCTGATAGGGTTTATCATTATGGGCATTGCCTGGATAAATTATATCAACCTATCCACAGCCCGTTCTGTTGAGCGGGCGAAAGAGGTGGGCGTGCGCAAGGTTTTGGGTGCCGCCAAATCTAACCTGATTAGGCTGTTTATGGTAGAAAATATGCTGATAAATTTAATGGCAATAGCGATTGCTGCTATTGCCGTAATCTGCTTAACGCCCTGGTTCAATAATTTAATGGGCCGGGAAACGGCATTAAGCTTCTCTATGTCGGGCACATATTGGCTGATTTTTTTGGCGATGTTTTTAGGAGGAACGCTGCTTTCGGGACTTTATCCGGCATTTATCTTATCGGGATATCAACCGGTTGCAGTGTTGAAAGGGGCTTTTAAGAATACTTCAGGCGGATTGATGCTGCGTAAAAGTCTCATCATTGTTCAGTTCAGTATATCGGTTATCCTTATTGCAGGTACTATAATCGTGTACCAGCAGGTAAGCTTCATGCGCCAGCAAAAGCTCGGGGTTGATATTAGCCAAACCCTGGTTTTAGATGGGGCTGGCTCCGTGAACGACTCGCTTTACACCAGCATAATTGAACCCTTTAAAGCCGAATTGCGGAAAAATAAAGGCGTTAAGGGCATGAGCGTTTCTACCAGTGTAATGGGTAAAGAAATTTACTGGACCAATAGCTACCAAAGCCTGGACCATAAGGAACTTGGGGCGGGAACACTTTATCGATTAGGGGTAGATTATGATTTTCTTCCGCAATTCCAGGTTAAGCTGCTTGCCGGCAGGAATTTTTCAAAAGACTTTCCGACAGATTTAAAAACGGCCGTGATTAATGAGAAAGCCATGGAGCAACTGGGCTTCAAAAATCCCGAAGATGCTATCGGCAGAAGAATTTCATCGGGCGATACATTAACTGTTATCGGCGTGGTGCAAAGTTTCCATCATCTCGGCCTGCAAAAACCTATCGACCCGCAGCTTATAACCTTGCGTTTGAATTCACGGCAGGCTTACTCGATAAAACTGCAAACAGCCGATTTAAGCGGCACTGTAGCAAGTGTAAAAACAACCTGGGATAAGTTTTTCCCCAATGATCCTTTTAAGTACTTTTTCCTCGACGATCAGTTTAATGTTCAATATAAAAGCGACCAGCAATTTGGTAAAGTATTCACCCTTTTTGCATTCCTGGCGATATTGATTGCCTGTTTCGGCCTGCTGGGATTATCGGCCTATAATATTTTACAGCGAACCAAAGAAGTGGGCATACGCAAGGTGCTCGGCGCATCAACAGAAAGTGTATTGTACATTTTATCAAGAGATTTTATGAAGCTGGTGTTGTTATCATTCGTTATAGCGGCCCCGGTGTCGTGGCTGATTATGAATAAATGGCTGCAAAGCTTTGCCTATCGGATAGATATCAGCTGGTGGGTGTTTGCCATTGCGGGGGTAATTTCGGTTACTATCGCCCTGTGTACCATAAGTTTCCAGGCGATAAAGGCTGCTTTGGTAAACCCGGTGAGGAGCCTTAGGAGTGAGTGATTAGAGATTAGGAAAAAATGGATTGCATCGATTTAGCTATTTATTTTAATTGAACACATACACTTTCCATATCACGTTCTACGACCTGGCCTTCCTGGCTTTGATATTTATTGGGCTAACTTTTGTCGTTCAATTGTGGACTACCAAAAACAACAATCGCGCTGCAAACCGGCTCCTTGCGCTGGCGCTGTCAACTATCGTGTTATGGATGGCCTGGGCATTAGGCATTGATATCCGGTTGGATAACTATTTC
>JAZJZL010000126.1:0-23169 GCA_040389845.1 Bacteroidota bacterium | reverse complement strand
CAGCCTGCCGGCACATACTTTTACTCGCTTGATTATAAAGATGGTAGCGAAACCAAACATAAAACCGGCTATATCGTGTTAAGATATTAAGGATGGTTGATTAGAGACCAGAGATTAACGGAAGAAATTAAATACGTAAGCCCCTCAGTTGCGGGCTTACGTATTAGTATGCATTGCCTTGTATTCGAAACTATTTAACAGCGATTTATTCTTGAATGCAATGAAAAAAACACGAAAATCGCGTTTCAGAATGGCGACCTGCATCCGTAAAAATTCCTAAAATCTGTTAATTCTGGTTTCCATCCACGATTGCAGCAATATCACCGCCGAAACCGTATCTACCAACTCTTTATTCCGTCTGTCCATTTTCTTTAAGCCACTTTGCAAAATAGCTGCTGATGCCATTTTTGAAGTAAATCGCTCGTCCAGCATTTCGATGGGAATATCAGGGAAGGTTTTCTTCAACAGATTTACAAACCCTTTTACATGTATGGCCGATTGAGATGGCGTATTGTCCATTTGCTTTGGTTCACCTACAATAAAGCGCTCCACCTGTTCGGTTTGGAAGTATTTTTTAAGGTAATCGATAATTTGATTGGGGTGGATGGTATCCAGCCCGGTGGCTATAATTTGCATCGGGTCGGTAACGGCAATACCGATGCGCTTTGTGCCGTAGTCGAAGGCCATTATTCTCATGCGTGGTGAGGGATTAGTGATTGGTGAGCAGAGATTAGTTTTTGCATGCCGAAACTTGTGTACGCTTCAAAGGTAACACTTATTAAGCCGGGTTAGCCATCGTCAGATGATAAGACGGCGGACAATCCTTCCGGAAATTGTAAAAAAATCGCTTCATTTCCTGTTCCCCGGCTTAAATGTTACAACTCATGTATCACATCTCGTATCAATTCCCTAATTTGCACCAATGCAGTTTAAGCACATAGTTGGACAGGATGCAATAAAGCATCGATTGATTACCTCGGTAAAAGAGAACCGGGTGAGTCATGCACAGCTGTTTTTGGGGCCTGGCGGGTCTGGGAGCTTGCCATTGGCAGTGGCTTATGCGCAATATTTATCGTGCGAGAACAAGCTGGAAGACGATTCCTGCGGCGAATGTTCGTCGTGCCGCAAATATCAAAAGCTGATGCACCCGGACTTGCATTTTTCGTACCCGTTCTTCGCCAAACATAAAGATGATACCGCCATTACTTTCATTGAGCAATGGCGCGAGGCGTTTACCACTAATCCTTATTTAAGCCTCGATACCTGGCGCGATTACCTGGATGCCGAAAACAAGCAGGCCAATATCAATATTGCGGAATGCCACCAGATCATCAAAAAACTAAGCTTCAAGCCGTTCGAATCGGCCTATAAGATTTTAATCCTTTGGCTCCCCGAATACCTGGATAAAGAAGGTAATGCCCTGCTCAAAATCATCGAGGAGCCGCAGCCTAATACCCTGTTTATTTTGGTGGCCCAAAACCAGGACCAGATACTGAACACCATCCTGAGCCGAACGCAGCTGATGAAAATTCTGCCGCTTGAGTTTGATGAAATAAAGAATTACCTGGTTCAGCAGCATAACCAAACGGAGGATTCTGCCGCCGAAATAGCTTATTTAAGCAACGGCAGTTTAACAGAAGCGCTCAGCATGCTAAAGTTAGACAATAAGGGCTACCACACGCAATTTGTGCAATGGCTTCGGCTTTGTTTCGGCAACAAGGGCCTGGAGGTAATGGATTTTTCGGAGCAGATTGCTAAAATGGGTCGCGAAAATCAAAAGAACTTTTTAAGATACGGAATAAGCTTTTTAAGGGAGTGCTGCCTGCTGTTGTCGGGCGCCGGAAGCCTGGTACATTTGCCGGCTGCCGAGCTGGATACTGCCGGGAAAATGACCAAAGTAATGATTGTGGAGGAGGCCCAGGCGATTGCTGCCGAGCTGGAAAAAGCGCACTATCATGTAGAGAGGAACGGTAACCCTAAAATATTATTTTTAGATGTATCTTTACAGATTATAAAAATACTTAGTTTTAAAACGATCCGCCAGGAGCGGGCCCAATATATGCCAAATTAATTATGGGATGCGGAAGTTGTTCAACGGGGGGCGGTTGCTCGCCTGCCGGCTGCAAGAGTAACGGCTCGTGCCTTACCAACGGTTGCAGTAAGTTAGATGTTTACGATTGGCTGTCGCACATGGACATGCCGACAAATTATAAGCCTTTTGGAATCCTCGAAGTAAAATTTAAAGGTTCGCGTAAGGAGTTTTACCATAACCCGGATAATATTTACCTCGAGGCGGGCGAGTTGGTAGTGGTTGAAGCCGCTACCGGGGGCTACGATGTAGGCCACGTTTCCATCACCGGCGAGCTGGTGCGTATGCAGATGGTAAAGCGCCGGGTAAGGGAAGAGGATGTTGCCAAAAAAATCTACCGCAAGGCTACGGTTGCCGATGTAGAGAAATGGAAAGCCGCCAAAGATTTGGAATGGGAAACCATGCATAAATCGCGCACGCTGGCCCTCGAGCTGAACCTGAGCATGAAGCTGAGCGACGTAGACTACCAGGGCGATAAAACCAAAGCTACCTTTTACTATACTGCCGAAGGCCGCGTGGATTTCCGCGAGCTGATTAAAAAAATGGCAGAATCGTTCCGTATCCGTATCGAGATGCGCCAGATAGGCATGCGCCAGGAGGCCAGCCGCCTTGGTGGTATCGGTTCCTGCGGGCGCGAACTTTGCTGCTCAACATGGCTGACTGATTTTAAAACTGTATCAACCTCGGCTGCGCGTTACCAAAACCTTTCGCTAAACACCTTAAAGCTGGCAGGCCAGTGCGGTAAGCTAAAATGCTGCCTCAACTATGAGCTGGATACTTACATGGATGCGCTAAAGCACATCCCTGATAATGTAAACGTTTTAAAAACGCAGCGCGGCGATGCCCGCCTGCAAAAAACCGACATCTTTAAAAAGATGATGTGGTTTAGCTATCCCGGCGAAGAATCATGGGTACCGCTACCGATAGTGCGTGTAAAAGAGCTGCAGCAAATGAATCGCGATGGCGTTATTCCGCCGGATTTGGGTGTGATTATTGAGGAAGAGGTTAAGCCGGCTAAAGTGCTCGATTACGAAAACGTAGTGGGCCAGGATAGCCTTACCCGCCTTGACGAGCGCCGCAATCAGAATAAACGAAAAAACAAAAATAATAAAAGCCGCGACCAGCGCGATGGTCAGCGCGGCGGCGAAAATGCACAGCGGCAGGAAGCGCAGCCCAATCAGAACCAAAACAGGGGGCCGCAACAACAACGGCAACAAGGTAACAGGCCGGAGGGAAATCGCGGCGAGGGCAGCCGGCCACAAGGCGGCAGACCTGATGGTGGTAGCAGGCCGGAAGGCAATCGCAACGAGGGCAACAGGCCACAAGGTGGCAGGCCAGAGGGCGGAAACCGGGCCGATGGCAGCGCTAATGATGGAAACAAGCCACAGGGCGAAAGACCAGAAGGCGGCGGCAACCAAAATCGCAACCGAAAATCCCGCTCAAACAGGAACAAAAACCGCAATCCAAATGGAAACACAGATGGCGGTCAGCCGGGGAATAACGAATGAAAAAACGATTGATTTTATTCGGCTTGATTTTATCGGCCTGCGTAATTGCACTAGCGGGCTGCGCAGATAAAAATACGGTTATTGACGACAGCGTTGAGATAGCAAATCATAACTGGACTTACATAAACCGCGCTAAGTTTACCGTTAAAATCGATGACGAGAAGGTTCCCTACAACCTGTATATGAATTTAAGGGTAACCAGCGATTATAAATACTCCAATATTTTTGTGCTGATTTCACAATCGGGTCCCGGTATAAAAAACGCATCACAGCGTTACGAAATGCGCCTGGCGGATAAAGAAGGTAAATGGTTAGGAAAGGGTTCCGGTAACCTGTATAGCTATCAGGAGCCGTTTTTGGTTAACCACGTTTTCCCGGCTAAGGGCACTTACACCTTCTTGATAGAGCAAAACATGCGCGATAACCCGTTGCGGGAAGTGAGCGATGTAGGATTGAGGGCGGAAAAGGCGGGTAAATAGCTCTAAAAAATTGTCATGTTGAATTTATTTCAGCAGATTAAAAATAACCCTTTTGTCATTCTGGAGCTCGAGCGAAGAACTATCTCTTGAGCTTAGCGAAAAGTCTTTACAAAGCGACTTACCGTCATGTAGGTAACCCGCATGTCGTCTACCTGCCAATTTCATAAGATTCTTCGCTCGCGCTCAGAATGACAAAAAAATAATCTTCCGAACAACTGTGAGACTGCCACCTATTATAATAAACCGCTATGAAGAAATTAGTTTTGCTGCTGTTCTTTTTGCCGTTCTTAGCCTCCGGTCAGCACGTATTCAAAACCGATTTTCAAAACTTTTGGACAATGCGCGACAGCGTGCAGGCAGCTACAGATTCTGCCAAACAGGTTGACGCCATAAGCCGCCTGTATATAGCAAAAGCAAGTGATGGTTTAAAAGCCTTTATGCGCAATAAAGACAATCCTGCTGGGCGTTGGCTAAAAGAAATTAAAACGGCTCCTGCTTTTTGGGATTCGCTGAAGATGAAGGCGGCGATGGTTGATGAAGCGGTAGTTAAACTGGAGGCGGCTATCACACACTTTCAAAATATGTACCCGCAGTTGCAGCCCGCCCAAACCTATTTCCTGGTGGGCTTCCGGCAGCAGGGCGGCACTATCCGCGGCAACTTGTCGCTAATCGGCGTAGAGGTGGTATTAAGCGACCCAATCCTGAGCGGTAAGCAATTAGTGCGCATGGGCATACACGAATACGTACACACCCAGCAAAAACGGCCCGATTTTCAAAAGATAAACGTGCTAACCTCGTCCATCCGGGAAGGTGCCTGTGATTTTGTAGCTGAGCTGGTTACAGGCACAAAACCTGCCGCCCCATACATGGCTTACGGCACAAAGCATGAACAGGAATGCTGGCAAGCCTTCCAGAAAGAAATGTACACCAATAACAACGACAACTGGGTAAGCACCGGCAATAACCCCGCCTTGCCCGCACCCGACCGCGGCTACTTTGTGGGTTACCAAATCTGCAAGGCTTATTATAATAAAGCGGCCGATAAAAACGCCGCGTTAAGAGATATCATAACGCTGGATTATGCTGATAACGCAGCCGTGGAGAATTTTTTGAAGATATCGGGATATGTGGGTGGGAAATAGTTATTTTACTTCCTCTCTCAATATTGGGCTTGCATATTTTGATAAAAATGTGTACATTTATCTAAAATTAGGTGTATGAGAACAAACATTGAAATCGATGATCAGTTGATGGCTAAAGCCCAAAAGCTGACTAACATTAAAACAAAAAAGATTTTGGTGGATAACGCTTTAAGATTATATGTAACCATTGAAAGCCAAAAGAAGCTGATTGAATTGTGGGGGAATGTCGAAGTTGACGATAAAGCTTACGAATAATTAATGGACGTGGTATTGGTAGACACATCTGTATGGGTTAATTTTTTCAAAGGAAAAGAAACAGCTGCAAGTTTGTATCTGAAAAATAATTTAGCCAATATCATAATCGCAACATGTCCGGTAATTGTTCAGGAAGTATTGCAAGGCGTTTTTCATGATAAAGAATTTAGTAGAGTTGGTGCATATTTTAACAGCTTGGGCAAACTGACGGGCAACGTTTATGAATTAGCAAATGAATCCGCTGTTTTGTACAGGGAAATAAGGAAGAAGGGGTTTAATATCAGGAAGGCCAATGATTGTTTAATAGCAGTCTACGCAATGAAGAATAATGTAAAGCTATTACACGATGACAAAGACTTTAGCTTTATTGCTATGAACAGTAATTTATCTGTTCAAGTGGTCTAAAATACACTCAGCCTTGCTTAAAATAATCCCTATCCATTAAAAATAACCCCTATTCCGTTTAAGCCATTCTTATTACCTTACCCAGTTCCCGAGTTTAGCATCAAAAAAAGATGCTAAAGAAACCCCTGCTCTTATTAATAACCCTGCTTTTTACCGGCGGCGTTTATTCCCAAACCATCAGGCCCGGCGATAATACGATTGATTACACCCTTATCCGCCCCGCGCACCAGTTCTACAAAAATGTAACCTGGGATACGCTGGGGAATATCAAATATGAGTTCATGATGGAAAACGTAATTGCCATCGATTCTGCAAAACAGCGCATTACCTTTTCACGGTCGCGGCAGATACCTGTGGGTTTTATGTCGGCCGATACTTCGGTAACCGATTTCTCGTTTAGGCCCATCAGCATGCATGAGGTGCACATCCAGCAAAAACGGACTTATGAAATGACGTTTTCCGCGTCCGCTGCGACCGTACGGAAAGAATTTAAGGGTATAATTACGAATAAAACTTACCCGATGAATGCAGGCTATTTCGAGGATAACATGGTAGAGTATATCTTCGGCTATCTTAAACTAAAGAAAGGCGTGGCATATACGCTGGATAACTTTAACGAAGCCACAGGCGGCAATGACCCCTATACCATAAGATATGCCTTCGACGATAGCCTCGACCTGCCCGGCTATGAGCAACTCAATTGTTCGGTATTGTCTTTTACCCATGGCGCAACCATAGGGCTTATTTGGATTGATAAAAAGACACACGATATGATTAAGCAACTTGGCCAGTTTAAAGGCGGCACTTACGTGGTTGTTAAATTGTAGCGCTTTTTTTGACCCGGTAAAACTTGCGAAGTTTTCAAAACTTCGCAAGTTTTACCGGGTCGAATAATCATTCTCCTTTAAGGGTGATTTTCATTTTAAATCTGGTTTTATTGCGGCTCACCAGTTAACTTAGTGGCTTTAAGCCCATCGAATTGTGAAAAAGTCGCTATGGTTATACGCTTGCGAACTGCCGAAAACCGCCTTCCTAATCTCTTTATTGTGGATTGCACTACCTGCTCACGCCCAGCAAAACCCATTCCCGGTTTTGACAGGAAAATACGTTGATAAAGATGAACCCAGTGAGGAGGTGACTGTATTTGCAAAAGGAATAATTTCTACCGAAGGCTACGAGCACAGCGCTCCGGCACTCTCGCCGGATGGCAAAACTGTTGTTTGGGGAATCGTTGAAAGAGATAAACCCAGCGTATTGCTGGAAATGCGCAAAGTTGATGGTAAATGGACCAGGCCGCAGCCGGTATCTTTTTCAGCCCAAACGAGCGACGATATGTACCCGGCTTTTTCTGCTGATGGTAGGCAATTGATTTTTGGCTCGCGGAGGCCTTTACCCAATGGGTCGGCAGTCAATGATATCCGCCTGTGGGTTGTTAATGCTACCGCTTCCGGCTGGGGGGTGCCGGCTCCGTTGGATTCCACTCTATCAAAAGGTTTTGAGTATGCGCATTCCGTATCCGAACATGGCACCATTTTTTTCTCTGCGCGTAAGGTTGAAGATGGAAAGCCCAAATGGAATATTTACTTTTCAAGTCGACTAAATGGCGTTTACCGGGAACCGAAAAAGCTCGGGCCGGCTATTAACGATGGCTCGTATGTCGATGGGCCGTATATCTCGCCTGATGAACGCTTCTTAATATTTGAATCCGACCGCAATGGCGGCATGGGAAGCAACGACCTTTATATCTGCTTCAAAAAAAGCGACGGCTCGTGGGGCGATCCAAAAAACATGGGACCGAAAGTAAATTCTGCTTTTTCAGAGCGATTTGCGGGCCTTTCGCCCGATGGAAAGTGCTTCTTCTTTAGCAGCAACCGCAACGGAGCACTGCCGGATATATTTTGGATAAATGCTGATTTTATTAAAGCGCTACAGTAAAGCAAAGGGATAGTTGGCGCTGTTTAGCATGGTAAAACTTACGAAGTTTCAAAACTTCGTAAGTTTAGGCGGGCCTTAAAGCATCCCCCCTAAGAGTTATTTTCATTTTAATGCCGATTTTATTAAGGCGCTAAAATAAAGCAAGGGAATATTGTACATAGTTACCATTTTGGCAGGATTTATGCTGGTACATGGAAAATTACAATCACCATGAAAAAATTAGTTCAATCATTATTAGCCGTTACAGTATTAGCTGTCATATTAACCGCGTGCTCATCATCAAAAAATGCAGTTACAGGGGCAAGCAACGTATCACGGGGTAAGTTTACCGGCACATGGAACATAAGCAGTGTAAACTACGAGGGCATTGTACAGCAGGCAGTACAAAATGTATTCGACCAGGCCCCACCGCAGGATTTTGTGGGCAGTACCTGGAAGCTAACCAACAGCGGCAACGGCATATATACACTGGCAAACGGCACGTCGCAAACCATATTCTGGTCGGTAAATAATACTGGTGGCGGCGCTAACCAACTATTCCAGTTTAAGAAATTATACGAAGGAGATAAGGCCCAAAAAGTTACAGCGGGTTACCAGCTGGTTGTTGCCAGTAACGATGGCACTTCAATGGTGCTAAAATCGCCAATAGCTGTTGGTGATAAAACTGCATACATCGTATATACGTTTGCTAAACAGTAATTAAGCTTAAAGCAAAAAGCTTTTTAATCAAAAAGACCAAAGCCATCATTAGCTTTGGTCTTTCTGCTTTTTGCTTTCCGCTTACTCAGCAGGTGTAAATTTCAGGCAAACCGGGTTACCTACCTCGATTGAGCCTTGCACCGGTGATAGCTTGCCGGTATCTTTATTAATTTTGTATATCAGTAAGTTGTCGCTGTCCTGGTTGGCTACTACCAGGAAGTTGCCGTTTGGCTCAATTGCAAAGTCGCGTGGATTTTTACCAAAGGTGGATATCTGGTCAACCTGGGTAAGCTCACCCGTTTCCTGGTTGATAGTAAACGCCGTGATAGTATTGGTCTCTAAACGGTTTGAGGCATAAAGGAATTTGCCATCCGGCGAAATATGAACAGCGGCTCCGGCAGTTTGTCCCCTAAAGCCTGGCGCTAAAAACGAAATCGTTTGCTTTTCGGTAAGCTTGCCATTGTCATAATCGAATACATGTACGTTCGAACCCATTTCGGTTAACAGGTATAAATGTTTTTTATCGTTCGAAAATATCATGTGGCGTGGTCCATCGCCGGCGGTAATGCTTACAAAAGGTACTTTGGCATCGGTAAGCGGGCTTTCTTTGCCGGGCTTGTAGCGCGATATAAATATTTTGTCGTTACCTAAATCGGAATAAAGCAGGTACTTTTCATCGGGCGATAAAATAGACATGTGCGCATGGGGGCCTTCCTGGCGTTCAGCGTCGGGGCCTTTACCGTCGTGGCGGATGGTTTGTGTACCATTGCCCAGGGAGCCGTCTTTATTGATAGGCAGCACACACACATTGCCACCGTTGTAATTGGCTACAAACACATTTTTCATGTCTTTATCTACCGAGATATAGCATGGGTCGGCGCCAAGGGATGATTGTTTATTGATAAAATCCAGCTTGCCCTGTTTGGCGTCAAACTTAAAAGCGCTTACTTCGCCATCTTTGCCATTCTCGTTCACCGCATAAACAAATTTATTATCGTCTGACACGGTAAGATAAGATGGATTGCTTACACCATCTATTTCATTCAAATATTCTAAGCGGCCCTTTTCGGCATAAAAGCGGTACACATATATGCCTTTGCTTTTGCCTTTGGTATAGGTGCCGATAAGTAAATCGTAAGTTGTTGGCGGCCCTTTCTTTTTCTGTGCGTAAATAAGCACCGGGAACAGCAGCGAAATTAGTAACAGGAATTTTTTCATTACAGGGATGTTTGGTTAAGACGATGCAAGATAGAAATTTAGTCCGAAAGTCGGAAAGTCCGAAAAGTCCGAAAGAAAAAAGCCCATGCATTTATGATGTGCATGAGCTTTCAAATATCAAAGTCATCTTTCGGTCTTTTCGGACTTCCGAACTACAACTAAACCAAATGCTTCAGCTGAATCACTTCCTTTTCTTCTAAAAATCTCCAGCGACCGCGGGGCAGGTCTTTTTTTGTAAGATTGGCATAAACGGCACGGTCAAGCTTTACTACCTCATAACCCAAATGCTCGAATATGCGGCGAACGATGCGGTTTTTGCCGCTATGTATTTGTATGCCTATTTCTCTTTTTGAGCCGCCTGCCACGTATGAAATGGAGTCGGGCTTTATCAGGCCGTCTTCCAGCTCAAGCCCAAAACCGATTTTATTCATATCGCCCTGGGTAAGGCTTTTGCTCAGTTCAACCTGGTATAGCTTAACAATATTATTGCGGGGATGTGATAGCTTATCAGCCAGGTCGCCATCGTTGGTCATTAACAGCAGGCCAGTTGTATTCCTATCCAGGCGGCCGACCGGGTAAATGCGTTCTTTGCTGGCTTTTTCGACCAGGTGCATTACGGTACGGCGTTCCTGCGGGTCTTCTGTGGTGGTTATATAGTCTTTCGGTTTATTTAATAGTACATAAACCATTTTTTCGCGTTTCAGCAATTCGCCATTGTAGCGTATCTCGTCTTTTGCAGGGTCTACCTTGTGTCCTAATTCAGAAATCACTACACCGTTAACAGATACAACGCCTGCTTCTATCAGCTCATCGGCTTTACGGCGCGAGCAGATGCCTGCGTTTGAGATATAGCGGTTAAGCCTGATTAGGCCGTCATCCTTTGGCTCAGCAGCCTTTTTACGACCGCGCATGGTTCTTTCCGGAGCATCCTGGCGCTCTCCCGGCGTTTTATCAAATTGCGACCTGTGCTGCGGGCGATCGGCATCGTAAGGTTTATCGCCACCGGACCTTTTAAAGCCAGCGCCTGGTGATGGTTTGCCGGAAAACTTTTTTTCGCCCCGGTCATTACCGAAAGTTCTTTTAGGTTTATCATCAGCATTAAATGAGCCTGAAGATTTTCCGCGTGAAGTAAACGGCTTTTTATCGCCGTCGCCGAAGCTTCTTTTAGGTCTTTCATCTGAACCAAATGAACCTGAAGATTTTCCGCGCGATGCAAACGGCTTTTTATCGCCGTCGCCAAAGCTCTTTTTAGGCCTTTCAGTTGAAAAAGATGAACCTGAAGATCTTCCGCGTGATCCGAATGGTTTTTTATCACCATCCCTGTCGGCGCCGAAAGAGCCTGTTGATTTACTGCGTGAATTAAAAGGTTTTTTATCACCTGTTCTTTCTCCGCCAAAGTTTTTACCCGGCCTTGCGTCATTATCGGCAGCTCTGCCGGTGTATGGCCTGCTTTTTGAAAATGACTTTCCCTCGCCGCCCTCTGCTGGCCTGCCGGTGTACGGCTTACCTTTTGGTGTAAATGATTTTTTTTCGCCCGGTCCGCCGCTAAAGCTGCTTGCAGGCCTGTCGCTACCTCCGCGACCACCTGGTGAAAAAGATCGTTTTTCGCCGGGTGCTTCACTGTTATATTTTTTTGATGGACGGGTGCTTTTTGGTGAGTCGGAGTTTTGAGCTGAATTTCCTCTTGATGAGGTTGCTCTTTTCGGCCTGTCGCCGGTTTTTGAGTCCCTGTTTGATGATGTGCCCGACTTGCCGTCGCGGCCGTTACCTGGTCTGTTAAATGCCATAGTTTTTTGTTAGCGCTTTCGCAGCGTGAAGGGTCAAAGTTACGGTTTTCCAGGGGATTTTTATACTTTTTTTACAACAAACAAAAACGTGGTTTAAGCGTTTTAAAGCAGGTTTTTGAACCGAAAACCGCGTTGTAAAAAATGGGCCACAAAGGTAAGTATTTGATAATCTGACTTATATAACGTACCTTTGCAGCACATTCTACCAAATGTATTAAATATGGATAAAAAAGAAATGACAAAAAGACATCTGATTACGTGCTCCGTAATTGTGCTGCTGGTTATCATTTCCGTGTTCAATATTTGTGGTACAAAGGCCGTGCCAACCACCAATATTAACACTCCCAAGGCTTCAGTTATTGCAAAGAAAACTGCAGATTCTACCCCTCGCATCACCACTTTAATTTACAAAAGTGCGGATGCCGACGCAGACTACAGTTTTGCCAACGAAGCCATGCCAACCAGGAACAAAAGTGTAACCCACAAGCTGATGCTGTCGATAAGAAAGCACAGTTTTAAATGCGTTCAATCCAACATTCTGCATAGTAAAGCAGACAAATGGTTCCCTATTATCGTGCCCATTCTAAAGGCTTACGGTATCCCTGAAGACTTTAAGTATATTCCTTTAGTGGAATCGGGCTTTTGCGAAAGCACATCGCCAAAAGGCGCCAGGGGGCTTTGGCAATTTATGCCGGGCACCGCACGCCATTATGGCCTGAAAGTACGGAACGGAGTTGATGAAAGGATGAGCCTCGCTAAATCGACAGTGGCCGCATGCAGGTACATCAAAGAGCTGTATGGCGAGTTTAACAGCTGGACGCTGGCTGCCGCTGCGTACAACAACGGCGAGATTAAGCTGGAAAAAGCAATAAACAAGCAGAACGAGGATAATTATTTCCGCATGCACCTTAACCGCGAAACCGGGGTTTATGTGTACAACCTGATTGCCATGAAGGCTATTATCACCCAGCCTAAAAAATACGGTTACAACTATTATGCAGTTAAAGATTTAAGCACAGGAAGCTTTGAACTGCTGGCTGTTAACTAACAAGCGGAACATTATCCGCCAAATGTAAATAAATATTACGGAGCACTTTAAGGCCGGTTATCCAACAGGATGACCGGCCTTTTTTGCGTATATTTGTGGTTTGGAGAATGGTTGATCGAGTTGATTAATAGAGTGATTGATTAAGTTGGGGAATGACTAACCTAACCAACTCAATCTAACCGAATCAACTTAATCAACCTATATAGTTATACTAATTTTTTTAGCTATTTTTGCGTGCCGTTAGCGCGTTAGTATTAGAATTCCTAATCGCTAATTCACTAACTCACAAATTCACTAATTATGACAAAACCACATGTCGACCTGGGCGAGCAGGATAAAGTTGAAGTATACGGGGCCCGGGTACATAATTTAAAAAATATAGATGTTTCGTTTCCGCGCAACCAGCTTACCGTAATCACCGGGCTGAGCGGCAGCGGGAAGTCATCATTGGCGTTTGATACCATTTATGCTGAAGGGCAACGCCGTTATATGGAGACATTTTCTGCCTACTCACGCCAGTTTATGGGCGGCATGGAGCGGCCGGACGTAGATAAGGTATCTGGTTTAAGCCCGGTTATCGCCATCGAACAAAAAACTACCAGCAAAAACCCGCGCTCTACTGTAGGCACTATTACCGAGATTTACGACTTTATGCGCCTGCTTTTTGCCCGTACCGGCGAAGCTTACTCGTACGTGAGCGGCGAGAAGATGGAGCGCATGTCGGAAGACCAAATTCTGAAAACGATACGCGAAAAATTTGACGGTCAGCCGGTAAACATACTTGCACCAGTGGTGAAAGCCAGGAAAGGCCATTACCGCGAGCTGTTTGAGCAGATACGTAAACAGGGTTTCCTGAAAGTTTGGATTGACGGCGCTATTACTGATGTTGAGCCAAAAATGCAGGTTGACCGTTACAAAATACACGATATAGATATTGTTGTAGACCGCCTGGTGGTTAGCGAGGCAGATAGGAAGCGTTTGTATACATCAGTACAATCGGCTTTAAAGACCGCCAAGGGGATTATCCGTATTGCAGATAAGGATAACAACGTGTTTTATTACAGCAAATACCTGATGGACCCGGTTTCGGGTATCTCGTACGATGAGCCGCAACCCAATACATTCTCGTTCAACTCGCCCTATGGCGCATGCGATAAATGCAACGGGTTAGGCTATATTTTCGAAGTCGATGAAGCATCGGTAATACCAAATCCGAAGCTTAGCATTCTGAATGGCGGCCTGGCACCGATAGGCGAATACCGCGAGACCTGGATATTCCAGGTATTGAAGGCGTTGGCCAAAAAGTATGAATTTTCATTATCAACCCCGATAGAAAAACTTTCCCGCGACCATTTGGATATCATACTAAATGGCTCCAGCGAAATGATTACCGTTGCCGTTGAATACAATAAGTGGAACGTACAAAGCTACCAGGTGGCTTTCGATGGCATTATCCGTATGCTGGAAGAACAGCAGGAACGCCGCGGCGAAGAAGGCATGGACGACATGGAAAATTACCGTGTGCTGCGTACCTGCCCAACCTGCGATGGCGCGAGGCTGAAAAAGGAATCGCTGCATTTTAAGGTAGATGACAAGAATATCTTCGAGCTGGCTTGCATGGATATCCGCAACCTGCAGGAATGGTTTGCCAATTTGGAAGACCGTTTAACTGAGCGTCAGAATGTTATCGCCAAAGAAATATTAAAGGAAATACGCGCAAGGATTGTGTTTTTGCTGGATGTAGGTCTGAATTATTTGACACTCGACAGAACAGCTAAGACGCTTTCCGGCGGCGAGGCGCAGCGTATCAGGCTGGCAACACAAATCGGCTCGCAGCTGATGAATGTAATGTACATTTTAGATGAGCCAAGCATTGGCCTGCACCAACGGGATAACGAGCGCCTGATAAACGCGCTAAAAAACCTGCGCGATTTGGGCAATACCGTATTGGTGGTTGAGCATGATAAAGACATGATACTGCACGCCGACCATGTGATAGATATGGGCCCGGCGGCTGGCGTTCACGGCGGCCAGATTGTAGCACAGGGAACACCTGAAGAGTTAATGAAGGCGCATACTTTAACCACATCGTACATAAACGGTGAGCGTGAAATTGCCATTCCAAAGAAAAGAAGAGCAGGTAATGGAAAATCCCTAAGCCTGAAAAAGGCTACCGGTCATAACCTGAAAAAGGTATCGGTGGAATTTCCTTTGGGTAAATTGATCGGCGTTACCGGCGTATCGGGCAGCGGCAAATCGAGCTTGATTACCGAAACGTTGTATCCTATTCTGAATCATCACTTCTTTAGGGCCAAGAAGCATCCGCTGCCTTATGAAAAAATTGAAGGGCTGGAACATATAGATAAGGTGATTGAGATTGACCAAACGCCTATCGGCCGTACGCCTCGCTCAAACCCGGCAACCTACACGGGTGTATTCTCGGATATCCGTAACCTGTATGTGCAGTTGCCTGAAGCCCGTATTAGAGGCTATAAACCGGGCCGCTTCTCGTTCAACGTAAAAGGCGGCCGCTGCGAAACCTGCCAGGGCGCCGGTCAGAAGGTCATCGAAATGAACTTTTTACCCGATGTGCAGGTGCCTTGCGAGGAATGCGGCGGCAGAAGGTATAACCGGGAGACACTGGAAGTACGTTACCGCGGCAAATCCATCAGCGATGTGCTGGATATGAGTATTGAGGATGCAACGCCGTTTTTCGAGCATATACCATCTATCTACCGTAAGGTAAAGACACTGCTGGACGTAGGCCTGGGTTATATTACTTTGGGGCAGGCATCAACCACTTTATCAGGCGGCGAAGCACAGCGCGTAAAGCTGGCCACCGAGCTATCCAAAAAAGATACGGGCAATACATTTTATATTCTCGACGAGCCTACCACCGGTTTGCATTTTGAGGATATTAACGTATTGCTTGGCGTATTGCAGCAACTGGTTGACAAAGGCAACACGGTATTGGTAATTGAGCATAATCTTGACGTAATAAAAGTAGCCGACCATGTGATAGACCTCGGTCCTGAAGGCGGCTCTGGCGGCGGAAGTATTTTATTCAGTGGCACACCCGAAGGTTTGTGTAAGGTTAAAGAAAGCTTTACGGGTCAGTTTTTGAAGAAGGAGATGGGGGTAAAGTAACATGTTGTACATAAAGTTGTACATGTGATTGTTTTTTCGTTATCTTTACTTTAAATCAGACAAATGGAAGTTACCACTTATACGTCTTTTAGACAACAGCTTAAGTCATACCTGGATAAGGTAAGAGCGGGACATACCCCTCTGTACGTTACGAGTGCTAATAACGAAGATGTTGTTGTGCTTTCTAAGTCGGACTACGAAAGTATGGAGGAGACGTTTTATTTGCTAAAAAGTCCGGCTAATGCTGCACGGTTACTAAAAGGCATCGAAGACTACAATAAAGGCTTAGCGGTCGAACGAACTTTGATAGAGGAATGAAAATTACATTTCTTGAACAAGGATGGGAAGATTACTTGTACTGGCAACAAACTGACAAGACGCTTTTAAGAAAGATTAATTCGTTAATAAAAGAGATAGAGCGTCAGCCTTTTGAAGGCAGCGGCAAACCAGAGCCGTTACGACATAACTTTACAGGCTGGTGGTCGCGAAGAATTACGCTTGAGCATCGCCTGGTTTACAAATTAGAGAAAGACGCAATTATTATATTACAGTGCCGGTATCACTATTAGCAAATCAATGCAGCCATGTATTCGCAGCTAAAAAAATACCTCAATTTAAACATATCCATTCCTGATGGGGTTCTCGGAGATATTGTCAAGCAATTTCACCCCGTAACCTTTAAACGCAATACAACAATTCTATCTCAAGGCGAAACCTGTAATAAGCTGTACTTTGTAAACGAAGGTTGTATCCGCACTTTTTATATTACGGAGCAGGGGCATCAAAAAACCAGGTTCGTTGCTTTTGAAGGGATGATTGCTACATCACTGACATCTTTTATTTCGCAGCAGCCATCGTTTGAATTTATCGATACGTTGGAAGACTCGGAGTTACTATATATTAGTCGCGCTGACTTTTATATGCTCGCCGAAAAAGTTCCTGAATGGAAAGAATTCTATCTCAAGCTCCTTGAATTTGCCTACATCTATCAAAATAAAAAAATTGAAGAGCTGGTCACGCTATCGGCCGGTGAACGTTATGCTTTGCTGATGAAAGGGCATCCTGGTTATGTAAAACGCCTGTCCAACAAGATTTTAGCTTCATATTTAGATGTTACGCAGGAAACCTTAAGCCGCTTAAAATCCAAATAGTATTATTTGATATAGGTCAATGTTTTGCAAATTGCAGGGGATTAGTTTTACCGCCATCAATTAAAAACTAAACAAATGCAATTCGACCCAAACAATAAGGTAGTAAAACTATGCGCCGATGGCATGCAAGCCGAAGCGGAAGGAAAAATAGAAGAGGCACACGCGCTTTTCCAACAAGCCTGGGATATTGCCGAAAATGACTTCGAGGCGTTTACGGCAGCGCACTACCTGGCGCGAAATCAAAAGAACCCAGAGGATGTATTGAAGTGGAATTTGGAGTCACTGGCGCGGGCTAATAAAATTGCAGATGAATCGATGAATGACACTTATCCTTCGCTTTATCTGAATGTCGGTAAATCGTACGAGCAACTGAATGACCAGAAAGAAGCCAATAAAAATTATCAGCTCGCTGCCGATTTCGGCAGCTTTTTACCGCCGGGTAAATACAGCGATATGATTAAAACAGGAATTGCTACTGCGCTAAGTCGTACAGGAACGGCCCAATTTATTAATGTCCAATTAGATGACCTTATTAATAAATGGTGCGAGGGTAAAAACCTGCGTCCACTAAGCTTGGTGTTGACGGCCTATGTAGGTAATTTGGGGACGGAAAGTGATATAAATAAATTGATTTCGGCATTAAGTTATCTGAGCGCCACACGGTGCCTTGATGAAGAAGACCAGGTTGTGGTTGATGGGTTGGTGAGTGGATTGGCAAATGAACATTGAATTATATATCAAATTGTATAGTATTCCTTATATTTGACTATGGGACTGCGTGTTAACGAAAACCCATTATTGAAACAGCTATGACAACTATAACTATTCCAGATAACAACACAAGTGAAGTGTTGGCTCAATTGGAGAAGTTAGGCGTCAAAATAAGAGAGTCGAAATTATCCAGGTTAGATAAACTTACGAAAGAGGACTACGAAAAACATTTTGCGCACCGGGCTAAAATGTCTAAAAATAACGTGTTAAAATATTTATGAAATCAGTCAACGAGATATCATAGAAATAGCATTTTATACAGGCAGAAAGCCGGAAACTCATCCCGCCATAGTTGTGTCTACTGACGAAATATTTGAACTTGAAGGATTTTTTTATGCTATTCTACTTTCGACCAAAAATGTTATACCCGAATATACTTTCGAAATAACCCCTTCAATGATTAATAATCCCAGAAATCAAAGAGCAGGATTTGCGGTTTGCCATATGATTCAACAATTCTTTCCTGAAGACATTATCACAAGGACTGGTTCATCCCTAAAAATTGAAGCTTTCGAGCAAGTTGTGAATAAGGCTCAGGAGGTTGTTTTTGGCTTGGAAGCATAATTCCGGCGCAAACAAAACCAAACAATCGTAACTTTAACTTATATGTTACCATTGTTAACCTCCCCCCAAATTCGCGAAGCAGATGCTTATACTATAGCCAACGAGCCGATAAGTTCTGTTGATTTAATGGAGCGCGCTTCAAAGGCTTTTGTCAGCTGGTTTTGCAATCACTTTCCGGATAAGAAGAAAGGAATAACCGTTTACTGCGGCACGGGTAATAATGGCGGCGACGGGCTTGCTATCGCCCGCTTGTTAGACGGGCATCAGTATAAAAAGATAAGCGTTGCAATAGCCCGCTTTTCGGATAAAGCTTCTGATGATTTTAATACCAATCTGAAAAGACTTCAGCAAACAGCAATTCCTTTAGCAGAAATTAAACCCGGTGAAAGTTTTACGGATGATGACAGCCCTATAATTATAGATGCGCTGCTGGGCAGTGGCTTAAACAAACCGCTGGATAGTGATTTTAAGCGACTGGCTAACCACATCAACGGCTTAAAAAGAACCGTTGTTGTAGTAGATGTGCCGACAGGTTTCTTTTCTGAAGGAGAGATGCCGGCAAACGCGATCATGATAAAGGCAGACCTGGTAATTACTTTTCAGCAGCCTAAAATTAACTTCCTGCTGCCGGATTCAGCGCCTTTTATAGATTGCTGGGAAGCGGTGAATATCAGTATCGATGAAAAATTTGTGCAATCGCTAAACTCATCGTACCTGGCTGTAGAGGAAAAAGATATCCGAAAGATGCTAAAGCCCCGACATCGCTTCAGCAACAAAGGCACTTACGGGCATGCATTAATCGTAGCCGGACAGGAAGAAACCATGGGCGCTGCGTTATTGAGCGCTTCGGCCTGTGCATACGCCGGGGCCGGCCTTACCACGGCTTGCATACCTAAGAGCGGTTTGACAGCCCTCAACACTTATATGCCCGAACTAATGGCCATACCACGGAACGTTGCAGAAGTACCGGCAATTGAGTGGGATAAATTCAGCGCAATAGGCGTTGGTCCAGGCCTGGGAAAGGGGGAGGACTCAAAAGCCCTATTGTCAGATATTTTGACTAATTATGAAAAACCGGTTGTTATCGACGCTGATGCCTTAAACTTGTTATCAATAAATAAAGAATTCTGGGTTGAGCTGCCCGAAAACAGCATCCTTACGCCGCACATGAAAGAGTTCGACAGGCTATTTGGCGAACATAATAACTGGTGGACGCGCATACAAACCGGAATTGAAAAAGCTAAAGAACACAAGGTTTGTATCCTGCTGAAAAATGACTACACCATTATTATCACACCGGCCGGAAAAGTCTATTTTAATACAACAAGCAATCCTGCTATGGCTTCGGGCGGTATGGGTGATGTGCTTACCGGCATAATAACATCCTTGCTTGCTCAAAAATATTCATCGGAAGAGGCTTGTATTATCGGCGCTTATATTCACGGAAAAGCGGGCGATGAGCTGGCGCTGCCCGGCAGGTTAAATGTAGTGATGCCATCGCAGGTGGCAGCGCGGCTGCCGCTTACTATGGCCAAGTTAATGGCATAAAAAAAGCGGCTGTAAGTATCGTACAGCCGCTTTTAACTATTAACTGATCTTATAAAGAACAAAATACTCAATGGGGTGGTTGAACCTGTTCTCACTTATCGTCGTCTCATTTCATTTTTTCAAGTTCATCTTATACAGTTATAAGACGTTCGCACTATTTATATAGTTACAAAAAAACGGGCAATTAATTTATTTATTGCTTTTAGCCTATAACAAGCATAGTAACAAGTTGATTACAGGATTGTTTCTCTTTTTTTGTGAATGGTTGATTAAGTGAGTGGTTGAATAGCGAATTTAAAGGTGAACCTAATCAACTCCACCAACTACTCAATCAATCAACTAACATCAAAACTTCCCGATAACCATCATTTGGTCCATGGTTGGGTTTATACTCCCACCGCGGGGTTCCAGCGTTACGGCAAACGCATCGGTTTTTATAGCAGCGATGGTTTTCATCTCCTTCATACCGGTAGAATCAGCGCCGGAATCAAACACACCTAAGTCAACAGGTTTGCCTGCTACTATCGCCCATAGCTGGTATTGGTGCGCCTGGTCATTAACCGGCATCTTTAAAGTAGCAAGGTCAACCCAAACTTTTTGCTTTTGCTTGCTCCAGGCTATGGAAACTGCTGTTCCTGCCGGCGCTTTTGGGGTTGCATTTAATTTGAGGAATTTGTAGGATGTATCGCGTAATACGCCAAGGTCTTTTTCAATGAAGCTTACCTGGTTGGCAAAATGCTGATTATTGGTTTGCAATACGGCTATTTGCGATTTCGATTCCAGCAATTTATTATACAGATTCATCAGGGCGATGCCGCTTGCAATAAGTAAAGCAAGACACGCCGCAAAAGCATATTTGTAAAAGTTATTTTGTTTGGCTGCCGGCAATGCTATAACATTGTCTTTAGCATCATCATATTTTTCAAATGTCCGGTCGTCGCCAAAATTAGTAAGTATGCTGTTGAGCACCCTGCCGCGTAATCCATCGGGCGGTTCAACCGCATTGTGTTCGGCGTATGCCTCCATCGAGCGCTCTATCTCTCCCAACTCGGCTTTTATAGCCGGATGTTTTGCAGCCATAGCCTCCACCTGCAGCTTTTCTTCCGGGGTTACATCCCCCAAAACATAAAGCTCCAAAATGCCAGATTCTATATATGCTTTTATATCTTCCACTTCCACTCTTTCAATTAAAATGTTTCCTGAGCACCATCAATGCCATTCGCAGCCGTGTTTTAATGGTGCCCAGCGGAACGCCTAATTCGTCGGCGGCCTCTACATGGGTGTAACCCTTAAAATACACGAGGTCGAGAATAGACTTTTGCTCGGGTTTTAGGGTTGCTACCAACTCCTTAATCCCCATCAGCTCAGGTTTGTAAACCGTATTCCTTTGTTCGTCAATAAAAGTTACGTTATTTTCAATCTCCTGGTTTTTATTTTGGTTCTTAAAATCTTTCGAACGGATTTTATCAATTGCCAAATTGCGGGCAATATTAGCCATCCAGGTAAATAAGCGCCCTTTTTCGGTGCTGTAGCTTGAAAATGAATGCCAGATTTTTACAAAGGTTTCCTGCAGCACATCTTCTGCAGTAGGGATATCGGTTATTATACGCGAGATAATACCGTACAACGAGGAGGAATACATATCGTACAGCGCTTCAATGGCAATCTTTTCACGATTTCTCAGCGCCAGCACCAATTCCTCTTCCGAGAGCGATATTTTTCTTTTCTTACTCAATTGGGTTGAAGATATAAAAAATTTCAGAATTCAAACAGATGTTTTTCTGCATGATAGGATGAACGTACCAAAGGTCCGCTTTCTACGTATCTGAAACCCTTATCGAGCCCAAATGTTTTATAACGCGCAAATTGATCAGGGTGTATCCAGTCGACTACGGGATGATGACTGCGTGTTGGTTGTAAATATTGCCCGAGGGTAAGAATGTGCACCCCTGCCTCCAGCAAATCATCCATCGCTTCCAAAACATCATCCTCGGTTTCGCCAAGGCCAAGCATTATGCCTGATTTGGTACGAAGCCCTGCATCCGAAACATGCTTCAAAGCCTCCAGGCTGCGGTCATACTTAGCCTGTATGCGCACTTCTTTGGTTAAGCGGCGTACGGTTTCTATATTATGTGATACCACTTCTGGCCTTGTTTCCAGCACACGTTCCAGGTTTTCCCAAATGCCTTTAAAGTCGGGCAATAAAGTTTCCAATGTGGTTTCGGGGCTTTCGCGACGGATGGCGTTGATGGTTTCGGCCCAGATTATAGAGCCCCCATCCCGAAGATCGTCACGGTCTACCGAAGTAATTACGCAGTGTTTTACCTGCATCAGCTTAACCGAATTGGCTACACGGTTAGGCTCGTCGGTATCAACGGCCAGAGGACGGCCGGTTGCTACGGCGCAGAACGAACAGGAACGGGTACAAATGTTGCCCAATATCATAAACGTGGCTGTGCCGGCACCCCAGCATTCGCCCATATTGGGGCAATTACCGCTCTCGCAAATGGTATGCAGCTTATGCTCATCAACCAAACCGCGCACGTGCGCATACTCCTTGCCAACGGGCAGCCTTACACGAAGCCAGTCCGGCTTGCGCTGCGCCTGGTTGGCGGGTACAACGGGCAAATCAATCATGAGAGCAAAAGTAGGGAAAAAGTCCGGAAAGTCCGGAAATCCGAAAGTCGGGAAGAAAGAATTACATTTATTACAGATTAGTGATTAGCGGCCGGAGATTAGAGATTAGTTTTTACCGTAGTTAAACATTCGCCCCAATTCCGCAATTAATTAATCACCGATAGCGCCTCGACCACAGAAACTTCACCATGCGATGCATCAAGCACGCACTCACCGTCTTTTATAATCAGCATTTGCGGTGATTCATGATGCACGAAAAAATCTGTAGCTATTTTGTTAGAGATGTCACGATGTTTGATGAGGTCAAGAAAATAAAGGGGCATATTTTCAGGAAGCAGGTTCCAGTCCAGCTCGAAGCGTTTTTTCACCATCATACTGATGGAACAGCGGGTGCTGTGTTTGAATATTAAGCTATATCCTTCCTGATTTTTTATAGCAGTAACCTGCTCAGCCGAGTCCAGCGATGTCCAGTTCATAAAATTCCTATGGGATAATAAAGTAATCCGGATACAAAACAACGCAAAACAGCGTTCGGTTTTGTGCCAAAGATAAAAAATGACATTTTAACTGTTAACGACCGCTTTTAGGGTAAGAGCCATAAGCCGGGCACAGTTTGTTTGAGCATGAAGCCATGCTGCCAAGTACTAAAGCGATAATAGCGATGTAAATTACTTTTTTCATGTTTTTATTCGTCTTAGTTTTTACGGAAACTAACCATTTAAAGTTTCAGCAAGATAAGCCATTTTTATGGCAGCAATTGCAGCTTCAGTTCCTTTGTTTCCGTGA
>JAZJZL010000125.1:0-37228 GCA_040389845.1 Bacteroidota bacterium | reverse complement strand
GATTATAACGCCTGCTATAATTGACTCATTAAAAAAAGACGGGCTGAAAATTAATGATGGCTTAACGCCTCCAGCGGTCGAGGGGAATTATTTTTTCAGCCCTGATTATTGCACGTATGACAATTCGGGAGGCGGCATAACAATTTACGCCGACTTAACATTTTCCCTTACTAACCAAAACAAAAGCGCCTCTACAATCAGCTTAAAATACAAAACGCCAGATTCAGAAGAAACCGGTTCCGATTTTACGGCAGATTATATATCAGGCTCGAATAATTTTTTTACCGTTTTTGCGCAGGCCAACGATACTACCCACAACATACCCTCGGTATTGCTGGAGATTATAAGTGGTGAATTTACAAGCAGCGGCATTAAAAATATGCAATTCGCCTTTTACTCAAAATCCAAGGGGCCAGACCCCGACAACCTGCTTGTGCCGGTTGGCACAACCCGGATATTTGAGGATGAGGATGGCTTCTCGGAAACACGGGCAACTTTTTCAACATTGAAAAAAGTTATTCAAAACAACGGCAATAATTTAAGCAATCCCCATCCGTTGCCGGTTGATCTGTTCAGAAAACGATAATATCCGGATTTTGGCACCACAAAAAAGTTAGTAATATAGTGTTGTGGTTGATTAAGGGCGGGGCAGGCTTAGGCCTGCCCTTTTTTATTGCCTTGTTTTTATTGTAAAAAGCTCCGAAATATAAACACCTGCAAAAACCGATAACCCGGCCTCAAATAAGGCAATCCACATAAAAAAAGTGTCATTATCAATCAAGCTGTTATTCATGCTTTTTAAAATAATTACTCCTAGCTCGGCTGCATTCAGTAGTAATAGCGTTATAATACCAAGGGCGGCATAGGCGGGCGCTAACTGCCGGCCTGCCCGCTGGTACCGGTTTTGAATAATGAATTTTAAAAATACAGTAATGTATAGCGCCGTAACCGGCAGCATCAGGTACATCAGCATCCCAAACTCATCAAACAAAAAATCGCACCAATGCAGCCCCAGCGTGGCTATAACAACAAAAAGCCGGCTGCCCAGGCTCAGGACTACGATCCTTTTCCGCACGAACGCTTCTTTAACCTGGTCTTCTTTTTCCATTAAAAAATTTTATTAAGGTCTTGCGCCAGCTTTCGTTCATAGGTCGCGCACTCGGTTTTAAACTTCAACGCCGCTTCATGATAAAATTCCGTTTTATCAGCGTCAGGCGCTTTCATGCCACCAGCGTAGCTTATGTCAACCGTATAACAAAAACCTTTTGCATCGACTGAGATATTTAATAAGATAACCTCGTGGAGCCTGGTTTTTGTAACTATGCCGTCGATGTTGGATATACGGTATTTTATTCCGGCTTGATGGTTATTCACTATCGAATCAATTTTCGGTCTGCCTGCGGCCGACTTATAATTTTTGAAATACCGGTCGAGGCTTTGCAGCACGCTTGCTGTTGTTAATGGTTTTCGTACCTCAATACATTTGTCAGTTGCAAGCTCCGTATTTAGATTCAACTCCGGCACGGCATTTTGTCCGCGTTCCAAAACTATAGTTTCCTCGTGCTTAAGCTGCTCGTCGTAATATATTTTCAGCGCAAACTTTTTCGGTTCGGCAGTTTCTATCAGCAGTGTTAACGAATCGGACTGCATAAAGCTGTAATCTTCCAGCTTATTAAACAACAGCTTATAAATATCGAGTCCCTGCTTATTTAAGCCTGCACGAACATTATTAAAAGCAAGCGCAAAAGTTTTGATATCGGTAAATGATCTTGCGGGTTTTAAAACAAGTACATAACCGGCAGGTGTAAAGCTTTCCACCTGCAGCAGGCCGTTCAGCCGGGTAAGCTTTAGCCAGCTATCATACTGTGCAGCTATTAACTTACCGCTTGTTTTGTCGCCTGCCTGGCCGAAAACCGCCCCGGCAAATACGATGTTGATTAACAACAATATTTTTATTATTTTACCTAACATTATGGCGAAAGATAACGAAAAATTTAATCAGCCCAAAGACCCAAGAATAAGGTTATATGCTATTACCGTCTACTACATCTACCAGGAATGTTTTAAAAAAGCCGGCATTATTGAAGACGGTAAATTTGATAAGGATCGCTGGGCCGGCCGCCTGGTAAATAAGCTGAAATCCGCATTTCCGGACGATGATGCAATTGCTGCCGAAAGCTATGAACAGTATATACGCGACCGGTTTAATATGGCGTGCACCTACATCAACCAGCAAACACCGTTTAAATGGATTGGCTACTCAAACGTTACTTTCGACCCGATTTTAAAATATGCCGATATCAGGAGCTTTGAGGATATAAATTGCGCGTTTAAAATTCCGCCGCAGGTGCCCAAATTTGTAATTGAACCGATTAGCGGCCTGAAGCTGGCGCCCGAGGCCATAAGTAAATTTTTGCGGAAACAGGAAATACAGGTCACCAGCACGGTCGAGGTAAAAGTTACCGAAACGGTAAGCATCTCCGCCATAGTTGAAACATTACCCGCCGAGCCCGTTAAGGTGCCTTTTATTTATACTTCGAAACCGTACCGCGGCTTTAATTTTTTTAACCGGATAGCCGAAGACGAGGGAGATATTTATTTCCACGCTAGTGGCGACTGCGAATTGCGCGGAAATAACAGCCGCATAATTAAACAATGCGATTTAATTGATGCAAAGGAATACAAGATGCCCGGCGACAAAGAAAATTTATGGGCGGAGATTAAATATAACGACGGTGAAACTATCCGGAAAGCGTATGTTGCCCAGCCCCAGCCCGATGAAAGCAGCTTAAAATTAAATACGCCTGACGAAATTTTAAACAATTTGCGCAGCCTGCTGAATAAATAAACCGCTTCGCCGACCTAAACCTTATCGCCGCAAGCCCTTTTCTTAACAGATAGCAGGGGCGGCAGCAATAGTATTCTTTTTCTATAAAAAATGTAACGGCTGTTCACGGTCGTCCGCTAAAGCTGCGTGCAAAAAAGCGCGCATACGCTTCAATTTGGCAACTTGTAAAAATATGCGGCGCACTTATTTTTCTAAGTGAAAAGTAAGCAAAATCAAAGTATCAAGTTTCTCATTTTCAATTAATTATGAATATACATTTGTGATGTTATTTGATTCATGAGCAAATGACAGAGAGTAATTAACCCATGGCATTCCCGGTGAAAAGGCCGGCAAATTAAAGGAAGGCAGCATAAGCCTTTCACTGGGGAAATGCCGCTGCCTTCCATTAAAAAAATTAATGGAACTAAAATGAGAACTTTAAAAACTTTAATCGCGGTATTAGCAATTGCCGTAGTAACTACAGCTACAAGCTGCAAAAAAAATAATGATGATAATGTAAAACCAAAAGCGTCTTTTAACCGCCCGGATATGAATCGGCCAATGCCGCAGGATTCATCGGGCGGAGAAGACCACCCTACACATCCTCATCAACCGTAAGAAGTTAATAATAAAACAACTAAAGTGTAGAAGAGCAAATACTTTTCTACACTTTAGTATTATATTTAAATCAGTGCTGAATGTTCAAAATTGATAGCTTAAAGAGTATTACTTAAACGCAATCTGATACAATTAAATGAACTTTTTTCAAAAAAGATATTTTCTGTCAGTTTGTTTAATCTTGATAATTGTTAAGGCTTATCCTCTTTTTTTATTACAACAACAAAATATTGATACGCTCTATAAAGAAGCAATGCATCCAAAGGACCTTTCTAGGGGTATCATTCTCTCATCGCAACTTTGTAAAATTGCCAAACAAAAAAAAGACGATATCGCTCTTATAAAAGGGCTAAATCTGTTAGCTGAATATTTTTGGGAGCAAGGCATTGACGACAGCGCTAAATTTTACGGATACCAGTCACTAAATCTTTCTGAAAAATATCATGTCGACTCATTAAGAGCAGGCACATGGGTAACTTTGGGATTGGTAAATTATGATCAAGCAGCCTATGATAGTGCTATCAACAAATACAAAAATGCAGTACGGCTTTATAAAAATGAAAACAAAGCTAGCTCATTAGCTATAACTTATAAAAACATAGGTATTTGCGAAAGGAAACTCTCAAGATTTAACAACGCTATAACCTATTTTTTTACGAGCATCAAGATATTTGAATTACTAAAAGACAACGGCGACCTAGCGGACGTTTATAACTCTGTAGCACTTTGTTTTGTTTCTCTAAAAAACTATCCAAAAGCAATTGAATATAATAAAAAAGCATTAGCCATAAGACTAATGATGCACGACGGCAAAATGATAGCTCAATCATTAAATAACACTGGCTTTGCATTTAAAGAAAACCATCAGCCGGATTCGTCAATAGTTTATCTTTCTAATTGTCTTGCAATGCGTGCGCGTGAACCGGATTCGAGTATCCTGGTACTGACACTGCAAAATCTTGGTTCCTCATGGAAAATGAAAGGCGATTTTAGAAAAGCAGAATCGTACATACTAAGATCATTAAATATTGCCCATCGTTATAATTTGAAAGAAGACGAAGCCCGGGGCAATCTCGATCTATCCGAAATTTACACGCTTCAAAAAAAATACGCAGAAGCTTTAACCGCCGTAAACATCACCGCAAATATTGCGCAGTCATTAAAACTTCCTGAATTGCTGATGGATGCCGATAGCGCCAAATACAATTTATACCTAGCGAAAGGCGATTATAAGCAGGCCCTGTATTACAGCAATAAACAAAACAGGTTAAAGGATTCGCTATTTACTATCAGTAAGAATAACGCTATTTCGGAACTTGAAATACGCTATCAAACCCAGCAGAAGGAAAAGGATATTACTGCCTTAAACCTGCAAAACGGCCTGCAAAAAAAGATAGTGGGGCAGCAGAAGCGCTCCATAATTATGCTGATTGTATTTGCAGTGTTGCTGATGGTGTTGTTTGTAATTGCCTACAAAAACTTCAGGAATAAGCATAAAGCCAACCAGCGCATACAACTGCTGATGCGCGAGCTGCACCACCGGGTAAAAAACAACCTCCAGGTACTGTCGGGCATATTTACACTGCAGCTGCAAAACTCCAAAGACGAGGGCATAAAAAATGCACTGCGCGAAAACGAAAGCCGGCTGGTATCCATGAACCTTATTCACCATAAGCTGTATGCCGACAGCACCACCACCCAAATTGAAATGAAGGAGTATTTAACCAGCTTGCTTCAGCATATTAAAAAATCATTCGGCCAAAAAAAGCAGGTAAGTCTTGAAATTGATGCGGAACCAATCGTGCTGGAAGCTACCAAAGCCGTGGCAATAGGGCTGATAATAAATGAACTTGCTACCAATGCATTCAAGTATGCATTTGACGGCGATACCGGCCGGATACGGCTTGAACTGAAGCAAACCGCGAAATCAAAAATATTGCTTACCCTGCGCGATAATGGCAAAGGTATACCCGCTCCAGGCGATAAAGCCACAACCTCCTTTGGCTTAAAGCTGGTGAATTTAATGGTGAACCAATTAAAGGCCACCTTAGTAGTAAAAAACGAAAACGGGGCATTTTACCAGATGGAAATTGATGTATGATTTCGTGAATATTTAACCTATATTCATACCCATAAACTTTTTTTGCCAATTACCCCGCCACCTAAATGATCGCCACAAAACCAATTAAGCTGCCGTTAGCTTTCAGTGTTATGCTGATTTTCTTTTCGCTGATGCATTTGCGGGCTACCGCCGCACTGCCTAAAATTTATGCCGTAGTGGTAGGCATCACCACTTACCAGGAAAGCAGCCTGGATTTAAACTACGCCGATAAAGATGCCGAAGCATTTGCTGGTTTTTTAAAAAGCCCCAACTGCGGCAATACTCCGGCCGACCAGGTTGCCCTGCTGGTTAACCAGGATGCTACGCGCGCCAATGTGCTTGGCGCCGTGCGGCGCTTTTCGGAATTCGCCAACTCCAACGATGTATTTATACTCTATTATGCAGGCCATGCAACCAATAATACCCTCAACAATAACCTGTTTTTAATGACTTATGACACCGACCCGAAAAATATATTTTCGACGGCTACTTCGGCGGGCGACATAAAAAGCTTGTTGGATGGCAGCCTGGCAAAAATGACTTTCTGGATAACCGATGCCTGTAATTCCGGCAAAATAGAGCCCGGTAAGATTATAAGGGGGCCAAAAGAACAACCATCCGGCGCCGACGGCTTTTTGAAGGCCATAGCCGCCACGCATTCCGGTGGGTTTGTTTACCTGGCATCGTCACAAAGCCAGGAAACCACACAGGAAGGCACACAATATGGCGGGGGCCATGGCATATTTACTTATTACCTGCTGGAAGGCCTGAAAGGCAAAGCTGACGACAATCATGACGGTATTATCACCATTAACGAGGCTTATGACTATGTTCGCCTGCAGGTAATCAAATCGAGCGAAAACAGCCAGCACCCTGTTTTAGGTGATTTATATTTTAACGGTAAATTCCCGGTGGCTTGCACCCGTAATTTCGACAACCTGAAAGCAGCCCGCAACCGTTTCAGCACTACGGCAAAACCACCCAAACCTATAAAAGAAACTTCCCCGCCCGAGCCTGTTACGCCACCTGCAGCAGAAGAAAATGCCCCATCATTTGAGCAAACGGTAAAAGTAAATTCGCTTACCAATACCCATATCAGGGTTTTTAAAGGCGATAAAGTGCTGATAAGCGCAACGGGGTCGATAAACGTAAGCCCGATAGTTGGCTCGTCGGGGCCGGAAGGTAGGGACAACAAACGGTCAATACTATCGGTTCAGCGCCGCAATATCGTACCCGGTTTCAGGCATGCGGTATTAATGTTTAAGCTTAAAGACACCGGCCAGTGGGTTGAGTGCGGGGCCAGCTTCAACTTTAACGCTGCCGAAAATGGCGAGCTGATATTCCAGGTAAACGACCTGGACCAAAGCAACAACAAAGGCGAGTACGTTGTAACGGTGAGGAAATATTAATAACCGTACCTTTCGTTTTATTATGAATACCAACCCGATAAATTTAGCCGTCAGATTTTTGTTAGAATTAGCTATGCTGATAATATTAGGCTACTGGGGCTGGCACCTGGCAAACGGCCTAACGCAATATGCGCTTGCTGCAGGGCTGCCAATAGTCGCCGCCATGCTATGGGGCACATTCCGTATTCAGAACGACCCTAAACCTGCACCGGTTGAAGTACCGGGTATAGTCAGGTTGCTACTGGAGTGGTTGTTATTTGGCGCTGCGGTTTTTGCACTATATGATTTAAGGTATTTTACTTTGAGCATTATCCTGGCCGTAATTTTAACGCTGCATTATATTATATCGTACGACAGGACCTGGGCAATGCTGCGGAATAAGCCTTACGATGGTTTTTTGAAGAAATAGTGAGGCCGATTGCCGTACCTTTGCCCCATGGCAGGCATCTACATCCATATTCCTTTTTGCAAACAGGCGTGTCATTACTGCGATTTTCATTTCAGCACTTCTTTAAAATATAAGGATGAGTTGTTACAGGCCCTTGTAAAAGAAATTAACCTACAAAAAACTTACCTGGCCGGCGAAACCATTGAAACCATATACTTTGGTGGAGGTACACCATCTATACTTGACACTGATGAGCTGAATAAGCTTATAAACACCATTACTGAACTGCACGCAGTGGCTTCGAATGCCGAAATTACCATCGAGGCCAACCCGGATGATTTGGGCAAAGCCAAGTTAAAAGCGCTGCGCCAAACTGATATCAACCGTTTCAGCATTGGCATACAATCTTTTTTTGATGATGATTTGATGTGGATGAACCGTGTGCACCGGGCGAAGGAAGCTGAAGCATCGGTAAAGCGCGCGCAGGATACCGGTTTTGAAAATATTACCGTCGATTTAATTTATGGCTATCCGCTGCTTACTGATGCCAAATGGAAATACAACCTGGATAAAGTATTTGAGCTGGATATCCCGCATGTGTCATCCTACTCTATGACAGTTGAACCGCAAACTGCACTCGCATCATTCATTAAAAAGAAAAAACAACCGGCAATGGATGAGCAGCAAAGCGCCGAACAGTTTACAACACTGATGGAAGCCATGCAAAACCACAGCTTCGAACATTACGAAATATCAAATTTCTGCAAGCCCGGCCATTATTCAAGGCATAACTCCAATTATTGGAAAGGAATAAAGTACCTGGGAATAGGCCCATCCGCACATTCGTTTAACGGGGAAACCCGGCAGTGGAATATCGCTAACAATGCAAAATATATAGAGTCGCTGGAAAAAACTAAAATTCCGGCAGAAACTGAAGTACTTACAGAAGCCGACCGGCTAAATGAGTACATTATGACTTCGCTGCGCACGATGTGGGGGCTGGAATTATCCCGGCTAAATACTATCGCCAAAGGCGCTTCCGACGAATTAATAAAAGCGACAGAATCTTTTTTTGAAAAAGGATGGATACAACAAAACAATAATGTGATAACCCTAACCCCGGATGGAAAACTATATGCCGACCATATAGCATCGGAGCTGTTTTTTTGAACTATTTCTTTTTCTTCCGATTTTCCAGCATGTCTGCAATGCTGATTTTAGCGCATTCGGCAATCAATGCTGTGGCAATTTCAATCGGCAGTTCATCACCGTCTGTAAAGTTTATACAGCCTTTCTGCAATTTAGCCTTAGGCAGCAACGCCTCATATTTTGGGTGAAATGTAGGGTGCATATATATTGGCAGACAGTGAAGCGACATATACTTTTTCACACCTGAAAGACCATATTTCATATAACCCCGCTCTTTATACAGAATCATTTCCTTACCCATCATCATTTCCATAACCGGCGCCACCGTTTTATCATTGGCGAGGATGGCTTCATGTAAAGCGGTCATTTGTTCCCGCCACTCCGGCGGTTGCGAACTGATATATTCGGCTGTTGTCATAATTACAGGCGGTTTATGCACTATAAAGCTAATAAAATATTAGCAGATGCCCTCTTACAAAAGCGCTTCCATCGGGCGCGTCAAATACGTATTTAATCTCTATCCGGATTGAAAAAAATCAAAACCTCCGGCTATGCGAATTATGGAGCCGGTAAAATCTGCCTAACCCGCGCCGACGTATCTCCTATCAAACAACGAAAATCATACAGATGAAAAAATTAATTATCGCGGCCTTTGCATTAGCAGCTATTGCAGTGGGTCCAAAAGCAAATGCACAAACCAAAATGGTGGGCGGTGCAGCTATGTTTCCAACAAAAAACATTATTGAAAATGCTGTTAACTCAAACGACCATAAAACACTTGTAGCGGCAGTTAAAGCAGCCGGTCTTGTTGAAACACTGGAAGGTAAAGGACCATTTACCGTATTTGCACCGACCGACGAAGCCTTCGGAAAATTGCCTGCAGGCACGGTTGACAACCTGGTAAAGCCTGAAAACAAAGCCACACTCACCAAAATATTAACCTACCACGTAGTAGCAGGCCGAATGAGCAGCAAAGATATTTGGACTGCCATAAAAGCCGGCAACGGCAAAGCAGAGCTAAAGACTGTTGAAGGTGGCACGATTACCGCCATGGCCGAGGGCAAAAAGATTTACCTGGTAGACGAAAAAGGCGGCAAATCATGGATAACCATCGCCGATGTATTTCAAAGCAACGGTGTAATACATGTTGTGAATACAGTGCTGATGCCTAATTAAAGTTTGCAGTTGCCCGTTTGCAATTTGCAGGCTATATCAATTAAAAGTAAAGCTGTTTCTATCGGAACGGCTTTACTTTGTTTTCTGCGAACTAATATAATCCACGTTTAAGACCTGAGCGTGTTGGCTCCGTACCTGGGACTAAATACCCCTCAACCATTTTTAACAATTTATTAATACACTTCGGCATTTTATTTCGTTATTTTGTTAACTTTCCGGTAATAGGCTTTAATTGCAGCTTATGCTAAATCGGGAGATAATAAAAAAATGAGCTTCATTCTGCGCCCTATTGATACTGTTGATACGATAAGCCCTGCCGATTTCACTGCTAATTATTTAAAACCCCGCCGTCCGCTGGTAATAAAAGGTCTGACCAATAACTGGGCAGCCCGCGAAAAATGGACACCCGAATACCTGAAAAGCGTGGTGGGTAGCAAAGTGGTGCCTTTGTATGATAACTCAAAAGCAGACCCGTCAAAGCCTATTAATTCTTCGGCAGCCGAAATGCCTTTTGATAAGTATATCGACTTGATTATGTCGGAGCCTACCGAGTTGCGCATATTTTTCTTTAATATTTTTAAACAGGCTCCGCAGCTTTTGGATGATATCGTCTTTCCAAAGGACTTAATGGGTGGTTTTCTTGAAAGCATGCCGTCTATGTTTTTCGGCGGCTCCAACTCAGTTACCTTTTTACATTACGACATTGATTTGCCGCATATATTTCATACCCATTTCGGCGGCAAAAAACACATCATATTGTTCGAAAACAAGTGGAAACGCCGTTTATACTGTATCCCAAATGCCACTTACGCCCTCGAGGATTATGATGTAGCAAACCCCGACACCAAAAAATTCCCGGCGCTCGAAGGCGTTGAAGGCACAGAGCTATTTTTAGAACACGGCGACACCCTGTTTATGCCAACCGGCTACTGGCATTGGATGAAATATGTGGAAGGCGGTTATTCACTTAGCCTCCGCGCATGGGATGCATCGGTAAGCCGTAAGGCCGCCAGCCTTTATAACCTTGCCATAAAAGGCGGATTAGACAGTGTTTTAAAAATGACCTTCAAAGCAAATTATGCCCAATACCGTGAAAAGCTGGCTGTAAAGTGGGCGAATCGGGAATTGGCCGCGGGAAGGCCTTTTTAAATTATTGCTGTACGCACTTATTTTTTACAATAATTTGGCTGTCAGCCATTAAGAATGCCTAGATTTGCAGCATGAAAAGAAGCTTAAAAACAGCATTTTTACTTATCGCTTTTGGGCTGATGGTTATTAACGTTGTTCCTGCTAAGGCACAATGCGCCGCATGCGCTGCCACAGTTGAAACCAACACCAACAATGGCGGCAAGGCGGCAAGAGGGCTTAATGCAGGCATATTGTTCCTGATGTTTGCTCCGTACGCAGCTGTAGGTATAGTTGGCTTTATCTGGTATAAAAAATATCGCCGCAAAAGCGTTGATATGAACATCAAAAGCGAAAAGCTTAATCTGAATTGAGGGTTCATAGTTGACGGTTCATAGTTCATAGCCGAAATAGAACTTTGCTACCGTTGCGTGTTTTTTTACCATGAACTATGAACCATCAACTATGAACCCCACCCCCAAACGATGGGCAATGCTGCATACCAAATGCCCGCGCTGCCGCAGGGGTGATATGTTTAGCGGGGGAATATATAGTTTCGGTTCAAACAAAATATACGAACGCTGCCCGCATTGCAACCTTTACTTCGAAATTGAGCCAGGCTATTTTTATGCCGCCATGTACATCAGCTACGCGATGAATGTGTTCGAAGGGTTTATAATTACCGCACTTACTTATCTTATCACCGGTAATAATGATTCGCCATGGCTTTATATAGGCACAATTATTGGCGGCCTGTTTATGCTTTCGCCCATAAATTTCAGGTATTCCCGCGTTTTGCTTTTATATTTGATGTCTCCTAAAATAAATTACCAGCCGCATTTAGATACCGATGATTCAACGCCATACCTATGACTTTTTAAAAGAGCTTGTCGAAAATAATAACCGCGAATGGTTCCAGGCTAATAAAGAACGTTACGAAGCTGCCCGCGAAAATGTAGTGGATTTTACTGCATCATTACTAAAGCTGGTGCATAAAGTCGACCCCGGCATTGATGATGCCCTCGACCCCAAAAAATGCGTGATGCGTATTTACCGCGACATCCGCTTCAGTAAAGACAAAACTCCTTATAAAAACAACTTTGGCGTAAGCATACCCACAAAAGGGCTTAAGCTTGGCCGTGCCGAATACTATTTGCAGATTGCCCCAGGCAATTCCTTTATAGCCGGCGGTTACTGGATGCCGGAAGCCGCTCACCTGAAAGCTATACGCCAGGAGATTGACTATAATGCGCACGAATTAAAAAATATAATTGACGACCCTGCGTTTAAGAAACTGTTCGGCGAGTTCAGAAATCAGGAAGCATTAAAAACTGTACCCAAGGACTACAGCGCAGACAATGAGAACATCGATCTGCTAAAGCTGAAGAGTTTTATTGCATTTCATCGCTTTAAGGATGATGAACTGATGAAAAAAGATGCAGCTGAAACTATAGCTGGTATCTGCAGCAAAATTCAGCCGCTGAATGTATTTTTAAATAATGCCCTTACGTAATCTACATATCATGAAAAACAAACTTATTTTATTTGTCGCGCTGTTTTGCTTTGTGCTTCACTCTTGCGTGATAATGTCGCCTAAAAAATATAAGGCTTTGGTAGCCGAGCGCGATTCGTTATCCATGAAAACGAATGCCTTTTCTGACACAATCGCTATGCTGCGAGCCGACACCGCACGCCTGCACCGCGAAATACGCGAAGCCCACGGAACTTATGATGCCCTTAAAGGCGATTATAGCACCCTGAACGATAAATATGGCGCATTAAATAACAACCTGAACGCAAGCTCGTCAAAGGTTAACCAGCTATCGGCCGACCTGAAAAAGCGCGAAGCCCGCCTGAAAGAAGTTGAAGACGCGCTGCACAAACGCGACGAAGCCACCAATGCGCTAAAAGATAAACTGCAAAAGGCTTTATTAGGATTTCAGCAAAATGGCTTAACTGTCGATATCAGGAACGGAAAAGTTTATGTGTCATTAACCGATAAGCTACTATTCCCATCAGGAAGTATAACTATAGATGCACGCGGCAAGCAGGCCTTAAGCCAATTAGCTGCTGTTTTGAACAAAGAGTCAGATTTAACCATCGCTGTTGAAGGCCATACCGATGATAAAAAAGTAATTAACCTTGGCCAGATAAAAGACAACTGGGATTTAAGCGTACTTCGCTCCACTTCGGTTTGCCGCTATTTAACTGAAGTAGAAAAGATAGACCCGCAACGATTAACTGCTACCGGCAAGAGTGAATACCAGCCGATAGACCCGGCAAATACAACCGAGGCCCGTACGAAAAATCGCAGGATTGAAATTATACTGAGTCCGAAACTGGACGAGTTGTATAATCTCATCAAACAGTAGAACCGGGATTAAGCGGATTAAAGGATTTATCAGATTCGGGATTATATAGAATACTATACTCGAATCTGATAAATTTAAAAACTCAATCAAGGCTCCTTCTCGCTACAATTCGAAAAATCAGAAAAATCTGTTTAATCCCGGTTCAGAAGGGGCTTACAAACGAAACAAAATCAGGCAATACTTCATCCTTAGGAGACAGCAATGCCTCTTCGGGAGCAATCTTCCAGTCGATGTTTAAAGCCGGGTCGTTCCACTTTACGCCGATTTCGGAAGCTTTATCGTAGTAGTTATTTACCTTGTAGGTAAAAATGGTATTATCTTCTAAAACAGCGAAACCGTGCAGAAAGCCGGCAGGTATCCAAAACTGCCTCTTGTTATCGCCTGTCAGCTCGATAGAAAAATGTTGGCCATAGGTTGGTGAGTCTCTACGGATATCTAAAGCAACGTCAAGCACATTGCCGCTGATAACGCGTACCAGCTTGCCTTGTGCAAACGGATCAGCTTGTCCGTGCAGACCTCTTACGGTTCCCTTTTGCGAGAAAGATTGATTATCCTGTATAAAGTCGATATCGATACCGTTCGCAGTAAAGACAGACTTATTATAGCTTTCATAAAAATAGCCGCGGTCATCGCTGAACACACGCGGCTCAATTACCAGCAATCCTTTTATAAATGTTTCTGTAACTTTCATCTTAATCTACAGTTTTCATCAGGGTATTAAATACCACAAACTGGTTTTCAAATTCCCGGTTATGCATATCCTGCAGGCGGTGCAGGTGGTTGCTATAAAATTCATTAAAGTCCGCAATGGTTTCAGCGCTGTATTGAACGCAGTAAGTAATACCCTCGTTCGGCGAATCGATAACGGTTAATATTTGGTACGATTTAAAATGGCCGGTTTCCATCACCGCCGGTATATAAATCTCCTGCATCCAGCCAAGCCATTTGCCCTGGATAGCTTCATCTACTATTACAGTATCGTTGAATATAATCATCAGGGCAAAGGTAGTGATTTGAGCGGATTGAATGGTTGTAATATTGAAAGGTTGGAAGGTTGTAATGTTAGAAAGCCACTTAACTTTTAAACCAATTTAGTGGCTACGATGCCGCTTCATTTTTATCCCCCCTCAACAGCCTGAAGCGCTTGCGGGCTTCGTTAATGTACAAGCTGCCTGCGTAGTCGGTGATAATCTTCTGGTAATACATTTTGGCCTTTTCTTTGTCCTGCAACTGGTTTTCGTAGATGTCGCCCAGCATAAAAACCGCATCATCGGCCCAAAGGTCGAAGGCATGCTCGTCGGCTATCTTTTTTAACAGGGGCACGGCATCGCCATAATTTTTTCCTTGTATTAATATCCGCGCCTTCGACATTAATATATCGTCAGTTAATGAGTTACCGGGATATTTTACGTCGATGCTATCCAGGGTTGCTACAGCTTTTTCCGGTTGTTCTGCAAATATGGCAAGGTCGGCATGTGCATACATTTTAAGCGCACTGCCGCTGGTATCGGCCTGCATGCTATCCGAAATTAATAACGACAGATTCAGGGCATCATTAGCGATCAGCTGCGATGTGGCGGCTTTCAGTACATCCAGCTGACCTTTAGCCCACGTAAAATCGCCGGTATAATAAGCCAGCTTTGCATTGCGATATTTAGCGTCCTGCCCTATTGTTGTATTTTTAAAATCTATTTCAACCTGGCTGTATAGCAAAGTGGCATCCCAGGGTTTATTATCCAACAGGGTAATATCGCCCAAATCAAGCTTACACTCAGCCAAAAGCGATGGTCTTATCGCAGGGATTTTTACCGTTTCTTCCAGCAGGCTTTTAGCATCAGTTATCTTGTGCAGCTTAAATGCCTGCAGAATCGCAAGCTTCTGCATGGCAAATGCAGTATTGGCGTTTTTACCGAACTCCGCCAGCAAATCAACATAGTCTTTCTCCAGGCTAACCAGGTCTTCTTTGGTGAATTTTCCGGAAGTAACCCGAAGGTTTTTGGTGTTGATGAGCTCTATTTTCGAGGGAATATATAACGGTTGTTCTTTGCCTTTAGTCACCAGGTATTCATAACCCCGTATAGCTGCATCATAGGCTTCGTTGCCCACAAGGGTGCGGCATAACTCAAAAATATTGCTGCCATCGTCGTTTTGCCGGCGGCTTAAGGCCAGCGCCTGGTTTAGTGCCATATCAAACTGGCGCTGCTGTAAAAACTGCCAGGTAAGCAGTTCAGCATAAAGGGTTTGCTGCGGGTCTTTTTGAATTCTTTTAAGCAACGCCCCTTTCAGAATATCATAATCAGCCGAGCCTTCAAACAAAGTTGCGATCGTATTTTCAGCTTGCGCCAGGTAGGGTGGATTCGATGGCAAAAAGTTCAGGTACTCCTCTACCAGCGCGGGCTTGTCCCGCTTGTAGCGATAAAGGTTAATCAGCTCATACGAAAACAAGTTGTCGTTTTGCAATAGCTTACGGCCCTGTAAAAATATCTTTATAGCGTAATCTACATTGGCATTCTGGTAAAATAACGATGCCATTACGGCTATTTGGTTTTGGTCGGCAGGAAGGCTCTTGAGGAGGTCGTCATAAATGGCATTGGCCTTATCAACCGAGCCCTGTTGGGTGTATGCTGTTGCCAATGTCATGTTATACTGGCGGTCTTCCGGGTGCTTGCGCACCATTTTTTTGGCGGCAGCGATGGCATCGTCGAATTTCTTTAGCTCGATTAACCCGTTAACATACACGGTAAAAAACTGTTCGTTATTTTGTTTATACAGCTTTTGATAAATATCAAGGGCTTTTTCGGGCGCACCATTGGCGATATATTGTTTGGCCAGCAATAAATCGTTATCCTGCGCCAACAGCCTGCTGGCTACTGCAAACATCAACAAAAAACAAACGAGTAGTTTTTTCATTAATTCAAAAATAGCTTTTTAATTGACTTGATTAGGCAATTTGAAGGTTTGATGATTTGAAGATTGATATTAACACTGGTAAGAACGATTTTTTCGTCTTCAAATTATCAAATTGCATCTGTTCTATCTTCAAATTTCCAAATCACCAATCTTCAAATCAAAACGCCCCCCGCGGTAAAATTGTAGTGACAGTTTGAAATGCTTAACTTAATTATATAATTTAACCTGATTAAAAACGACGAGGCATAAACTGATGTTAAAGCATCTAAGACTATTATTAGCCATATATTTAGTTGCTGCAATAAGCGCCTGCAAGCCGCATACCAGGCAAATACCTGTTATCGACTTTTTTAAGACGCCCGAAAAAGTTGCGTACAGGCTATCGCCGGATGGGAAATACATTTCTTATCTAAAGCCCTTTAAGGATAAGCAAAACCTGGTCATCCAATCGCTCGACAATGGTAAGGAGCAAATGGCTACGTCCTTCACCGACTATTCGGTTCGGGGTGATTATAACTGGACCTACAATAACGATATAGTTTTTTTCCAGGATGATATAGCGCAGGACGAGATAAAAATGTTTGTGCTGGATATTGCAACGCTTAAGGTTACGCCTATCCTATCGCAAAAAAAAGTACGCATTTCCATTTTGGGACGCGACAGAAACACACCTGACGTAATAACGGTGCGCATGAATAAACGCGATCCGGCAAACTTTGATATTTACCGGCTGAATATTAAAAACGGCGTGTTAACGCCATACCTGGTAAATCCGGGGAATATCACGCAATGGTTTCCTGATGCGGACGGCAAGATACGCCTGGTAAAAGAATCAGACGGTGTTGATGAAACCATATTATATCGCCCGGATGATAGCAAGCCGTTTAAAGGTATTATCGCCAATAATTTTAAAACGTCGGTTAGGCCAATAGCTTTCACAGGCGAGAAGAATTACTTTTATGCCCTGTCAAACGTTAACCGGGACAAATCAGCATTAGTAGAAATTAACGCCGAAGACGGCAAAGAGCGCCGTGTTATATTCGCATCGGATAGCGCAGATATACAGGATTACTCCTATTCCAAAAATACGCATAAAGTCGAACTGGTGTCGTGGGATGCCGGGATGCCGCAGAAACATTACTTCGACCCGGTAATGAAGAAAATTTATGATAAACTGGCAGGAGAATTAAAAGACAACCAAATAAGCATTACCGACAGGGACAGTGCTGAAAATAAATTTATCGTTTTTACATACACCGACCGGTGCCCCGGCACCTATTATCTTTTTGAACGGAGTACTGCCAAACTGACCCGGTTAAGCGACGTAAACCCCGACTTAAAGCACGAAGAGCTTTGCCCCATGTTGCCGGTAAGCTTTAAAGCCGGCGATGGCATGACGATAACCGGCTACCTTACCTTGCCCAACGGCCCGAAGACCACCAACCTGCCAACGGTGGTAATGCCGCACGACGGGCCATTTTCGCATACCGGGTGGGGCTTCAATCCCGAAGTACAATTTTTGGCGAACCGTGGCTATGCCGTTTTCCAGGTTAATTACCGGGGCTCAACAGGTTTTGGCAAGGCTTTTCACAGCGCCGGTTTTAAACAGATGGGAGGTAAAATTCAGCAGGATATTACCGATGGGGTTGAGTGGCTTATAGCCAACAAAACGGCAAATCCAAAAAAGATAGCAATTTTTGGCGGTGGCTTTGGCGGTTTTTCTGCCTTGTATGGTGTATCGTTTCACCCCAACCTGTATAGCTGCGCGATAGTACAGCACGGGCTTATCAACTTCTTTACGTATATTAAAGATGCGCCGCCGTTTTTAAAGCCCATGGTGCAAATGACCTATGAAAGATTCGGCAATCCAGAAACTGACGCAGGGCAATTTAGGTCTATATCTCCTGTATTTAATACTGACAAAATACGTGCTCCGGTGCTTATTTTCCAGGGGGCAAGAGACGACCGGGCCAATATACCTGAGCTGAACCAATTTGTACGCGAGCTGCAAAGGCAAAACGGAAACGATAAGGTGAGATATTTTTTAAAGCAGATGGAACGTACGAATTTTAGAAGCCAGGCCAACAGGATGGAGATGTACGCCGAAATCGAGAAGTTCCTGGACGAAAATATGCGGGCAAAAAATTAAACCTGGCTTTATGAAAAAGCAGGATAATAGCTATCGTAAGAATTTTTCATTAGTCGCCATTTTTTTGGTGCTAATTTCGATTACATTTATCATCGCCCTTTTCGTATCATACAACCTTAACGCCAAATATGTAGAAAATGAGTTTGACTCGAAAAAATTGAGCGTACAGGAACAAACAACCCGGCCATATAATAATCTTTTTCAAAATAAGATAACTGAAATAACGTCATACCAGGGCTTCATAGATTCTGCTACAGCCGCTCATTACGCCGACTCTGTTTTTCATAATTACAACTTCGTGCGGCAGATAGTATTTTATGATGTGCAAATAGGCAACCAAAATGAGGGTATCGTTGTAAAAAACCGGCTTAGTATCACTATTAAGTCCATGTACCTCTTCAGGCCAAAAAATAAAAAGGTAGAAGGTATAAGAATATGGAATACCAAGGGCGAAACCGACTTCGAACAAATGGCCACCAAACTGGCCCGGTTCATTGCATTATCAGATACCACCCGCAATTCTTCCCAGGACGAAATTTACAAGACCTTTTACGACGTTAAACCAGGCAAAATAAGCTATACTAACATTTTACGGCGCGAAGACGTGAAGAACCTGCGTGGATTGCAGATGCATCCCAACTCGCCATACTTTTCCAAGCAAAGTATGATGACATTCTTCCTGGACCCATATCAACTTAAAATAAAAAATAATCACAAAGAATTATATCAAAAAATCAGCATCCAGCCCGTAGTTTTCGACCCGCCCGACATTCCAAACGGTACTTTGGTAACAGAAGCGGTATTGCCTGGTGCTTTTTCCGACTATAAGCTTTATTTTCTATCGCCTCCCGGTTATCTGAATGCTGAAATCAATCGCCGCTTTATGCCCGTTGGTGGTTTGGTATTATTGATTTACTGCGTACTCGTGCTTATAGGTTGGCTAATCTACCGCAATCTTAGCTTCAATATTAAGCTATTTAAGCTGCAGTATGATTTCATCAATAACTTCACCCATGAATTTAAAACGCCGGTAAGTGTAATAAAAATTGCCGGTTCGAACCTTAGCGGTGATGGTGAGCTAACCGAGCGGCAGCGAAAACAGTACGGCCGGATATTAAACGAGGAAGCCGACAAGCTTAACGAGCTGATGAATAAGCTACTGTCGTTCACCCAGCTTGAAAACAAGTCCATCCATTTAAAAAAAGAACCGGTTAACGTGCAACAATTTGTAAAAGGCTACATCGAAACGTTCAGGATAAAGCACCCGGATTTTAAAATCACATCGCACTTTGACGAGACTCCCCCGCTTTACAGCGATCCGGTAATGCTTGGCAGCGTATTTCAAAACCTGATGGAAAACGCCTATAAATACTCTCACCCTCAAAAAAAAGAATTGCATGTTAATGTGGGTAATGTTAAACGAAATATTGTATTCTCATTCAAAGACAAAGGCATAGGCATTGAAAAGAGTGAGCTTGCCAATGTGTTTAAAAAGTTTTACCGGATAGAGAACCAATATAACCAAAATGGAAGCGTTGGCCTGGGTTTGGCTTTCTGCAAAGAACTGGTTAATTTTATGGACGGAGAGATAACAGTTAACAGTAAAGTAAATGAAGGTTCGGAATTTATAGTTACCTTACCTTACGGAAATTAAAATATGAATAAAGAAATAAAAATTGCGCTGGTTGAAGATGATGAAAACCTGCGTTTCCTGGTGTCTGAGCGCTTACAGTCTGAAGGTTATAAAGTACTGGAAGCCGCCAACGGCGACACTGCGGAAAAAGTAATCCTAAATGAACATCCCGATATCGTATTGCTCGACTGGATGCTGCCGGGCAAGCAGGGTTCTGAAGTGTGTACCAATATCAGGGCCAAAGGCTTCGATAACCTGGTAATTATGATGACTGCCAAAGGCCAGGACGTTGACAAAATTGCAGCCTATAACTTCGGGGTGTCAGACTATATTATCAAACCGTTCAATATGGATGTATTGGTTGCCATGATTGAAAACAAGATTAAGTTTTCGCTCAATAGCGAGAAAACTGAATCATACAAGTTTGCTAATATGGAGCACCTGCCCAATACGCACCTGCTGATAAAAGAAGGCCGCAAAATTGAGCTCACCATTTTGGAAAACCGTATCCTGCTGTACTTCCTTAAAAACAAAAACAAGGTAATTAACCGCGAGGAACTAATGATGGAAGTTTGGGGCTATAACGCCGACGTTAATACGCGCACCCTGGATATGCACATTGTGAGGCTTCGTAAAAAAATAGAGTCGAATCCCGATTCGCCGCAATATTTGCAAACTGTTAGGGGTATTGGTTATAAGTTTGTTTATAACGGATAAAAACATACTGGTGGCTGTGATACGCAGTCACCTTTTTAATTTTGCAGGGACAATAGTCATAACTTATTCCGGATCTATCGTTGCCCGTATCAAGTACTCCCAGTTATTATACTCAGGTTCCCAATGCCATCTCATATTCTGCAAAGTTTCTACAGAGTGAAACGACCGCGGTTGCGCCAGCGCAAAATCATGAACACCCAGCCTTGGAGCGATAACATCAGCGGCGTTTTCGGTACCCAAATCATGATGAACACCGTCGACGTCGATCGTCTCGTATTTGTTACCTTTTTCATCAGTAGTTCTCGCTCCGGGTTTTAGTTTATAATATTCGATGCTCAATAGACTAAATGCCGCGAAAAAGCCGCTGTCTGGATTATGAACCTGGTAAGCTGAGATATCAAAATCGAACCAGGCGTCATCCTTTTTTGCCGAAGTTATAATTATGTCGCTGGTAATTTCCTTTCCTGGTTTACCTGTCGAATCAACCTTAAAAAGCCTGATACGAAATGGAGCAGTTACATCGCCGCCTTTTAAACCCTTATGCCCGTTACTTAAATAAAATCCGACAGAATGAATAATCCCCTTCACGTTTTTTGAGCCTTCCATAAATGTCGCTTTATCTTCACCCACGTGCTGCCAAACTGAAAGCTTGCTGCTCTTTACTTTACTCCCAACGTATACATACACGGGTTCTACATTACCAACCTTCACCTCGTTCAACATATTTACCAGGGGCGCCAATTTAATTACGGTATCGTTAGCAACCTCGCTAATCAACATCTTAATGGTTTTATAGCCTATGCAGGAAAATGCGACGGAATCGGATTTAGCGAGGTCCTTATTATTAATATTGAACTTACCCGTGCTGTCGGCCGGAAAAAAAAGTCGCTTACCGGCAATGCTGATAGTGGCCCCGCTTACAGGCTGCCCAGTTTGGGCATCGGTAACCGTACCCTGCAAATGTATTTGTTGTGCTTGCGCCAGGTTAAGACTCAACACAAAAATAAGTAATGCTGTAATGCACTTCGGGAAACTCATAGGGTTATAGCAAGCCTGGGGCAAAAATCTGTATCTTTTCCGTCGCCGTATACTAATCACGGAATGGTTTTAAAATGTTTAAGTTCAGTCTTAAGTTGTTGTATCTGTTCCTGAGCCTGGCGGTTCTCCAAATAAAAATATATCGCGCAAATCAAAAATATCTTACCTAACACAAACACAGCTGCAAACACCCAGCGCCAGGCACGGTGTATACGTATGTGGCTGCTTTTCCCTTCAACTTCTATAAACTGCTGCCCGTTTGAGCCGTTCGATGTATGATTATGCTGACCATTATCTGTTTTAACAATCTTTGCTTCAGGGATGCGGGCAATCTCGTCGATATCTTTTTCAATGCGCTGCCAGATGGCGGGGGGCGGTGTTACCGCCATCGAACTTGCCAGGCGCTCCAGGTTGGTCTCAAGATCGTTAAGCGCAAGTTGCACCTGGGGGTATTCTTCCTTGTAACGCAGCAATTCCTGAACTTCAGCTTCAGAAGCGAGTCCCAACGCATAAGTCTCCAATATTCCGCTCTCTATGTAAGCCTTTACGTTCATGATTTCCTTATAACGGCAAATGCCTCTACTAAAGTTCTGCGAATGTACCCTTCCGGTTTGTTAAGCTGCTGCGCGATGCTGTCAATCGGCCGTGAACAGTGATAAGCATTATAAAACACCAGTTGCTGCTCAGGCGTCATTTTACGCCACGCCTTATTTTCTGTAACGTATTCAGGCACCGTGCTTACTTTTCTGTTAGCGGTTAACCCCAATGCAGCCAATCGTTCGCGCGCAAATTTATGCAATTGCTGCCAACTGTAGTTAATGCTGTTATTATCCTGCTTTATTAAATCGATAAAAATATCGGCTAACTGCTCGCCGGCTGCTTCACCGTCCTGCAGGGTTTCTGTTAAATAACCTAGCAGCATACCGCCGTAGCGCTCATAAAGTGCGCGCAGGTTATCGGCCTTTTCCAAAAATCCACCCGGTTCAATCGTATTTAACATAACGCAACAAATTCCGTCAAAAACAATTCAGCCATTATATACAGCCATTGTGTCACTAATATAATACATATTAAATTCAAAGCAACTTTTTTTAATAAGTAGATATAATTCTGAATAAAAACAAAAAACCCCGGCTAAATACATAGCCGGGGTTAATAGTTCAAATCTCTTAGGGAGATTAACAGTATTATTTTACCTCTTCGAAGTCAACATCTGTTACGGTGTCGCCTTCGGTATGGCCGCCGCCTGAAGCACCGCCAGCACCATTAGCTTCGCCGCCTGGCTGTCCGCCCTGGCCTGCATCGGCAGTTGCTTTGTACATCTCTTCAGATGCTGCATTCCATGCGTTGTTTAACTCAGCCTGGGCTGCGTCGATAGCATCGAAGTCTTTAGCTGAGAAAGCTTCTTTCAGTTTTTTCAAACCTTCTTCAATCGGAGCCTTTTTGTCGGCTGAAATTTTGTCGCCATATTCTTTCAGTTGTTTCTCTGTCGAGAATACCAGGGCATCGGCAGCGTTCAGTTTTTCAACTTCTTCTTTTGCCTTTTTGTCAGCATCGGCATTTGCTTCAGCTTCGTCCTTCATCTTCTTGATTTCGGCATCAGTTAAACCTGAAGATGCCTCGATACGGATTTTCTGCTCTTTACCGGTAGCTTTATCTTTTGCAGATACGTTTAATATACCGTTCGCATCGATGTCGAAAGTTACTTCAACCTGTGGCACACCGCGAGGTGCAGGTGGGATACCATCCAGGTGGAAACGGCCTATGGTACGGTTACCCGAAGCAATCGGGCGCTCACCCTGTAATATGTGTATCTCTACTGATGGCTGGCTGTCAGACGCAGTTGAGAATACCTCCGATTTTTTGGTCGGGATAGTGGTGTTAGCTTCTATCAGCTTGGTCATCACACCACCCATAGTTTCAATACCTAATGAAAGCGGGGTAACGTCCAGCAATAACACGTCTTTTACTTCGCCTGTTAATACACCACCCTGGATAGCAGCGCCTATAGCTACAACTTCGTCAGGGTTAACACCTTTTGAAGGTGATTTACCGAAGAATTTTTCAACGGCTTCCTGTATAGCAGGGATACGGGTTGAACCACCTACCAGGATGATCTCGTCGATATCCGAAGTGCTGTAGCCTGCATTTTTCAATGCTTTCTGGCAAGGTTCTATAGTACGTTTAATCAGGCTGTCGGCCAGTTGCTCAAATTTAGCTTTGGTTAAAGTTTTAACCAGGTGCTTTGGCATACCATCAACAGCTGTAATATATGGCAGGTTAATTTCGGTTTGAGCTGTGCTCGATAATTCGATTTTAGCCTTTTCTGCCGATTCTTTTAAACGCTGCAAAGCCATTGGGTCTTTACGCAGGTCAATACCTTCGTCGCTTTTAAATTCGTCAGCCAGCCAGTCGATAATTACCTGGTCAAAGTCGTCACCGCCAAGGTGTGTATCACCATCAGTTGATTTTACTTCGAACACGCCATCACCTAATTCCAGTACCGAAACGTCATGTGTACCGCCACCGCAGTCAAACACAACAATTTTCATATCCTTGTGTGCTTTGTCAAGGCCGTAAGCCAAAGCAGCTGCAGTAGGCTCGTTAATGATACGGCGTACTTTTAAACCTGCAATTTCACCGGCTTCCTTAGTTGCCTGGCGTTGAGCGTCGTTAAAGTAAGCAGGTACGGTAATAACCGCTTCAGTAACTTCGGTACCTAAGAAATCTTCAGCAGTTTTCTTCATTTTCTGAAGGATCATTGCAGAAATTTCCTGTGGGGTGTACATACGATCGCCGATTTCAACACGCGGGGTATTGTTATCACCTTTAACCACTTTATAGGGTACACGGCCGGCTTCTTTAGTAACCTCGTTAAACTGGTTACCCATGAAGCGCTTGATTGAATAAACAGTTTTTGTTGGATTGGTGATAGCCTGGCGTTTTGCAGGATCGCCAACTTTACGTTCGCCGTTGTCCACAAAAGCCACTACTGACGGCGTAGTACGTTTACCCTCGCTGTTGGCAATAACCTGGGGCTCGTTACCTTCCATTACTGCAACGCAGGAGTTTGTTGTTCCTAAGTCGATTCCAATTATTTTAGACATATGATTATATTTTCTTGATTGATATTCTTAATTACCTCCTGTTTATCAATGCATGTGCCAATTTAGGTTTGGCAGTATTTTTTGGAGGAAAGGCGAAAGGTTAAAGGCGAAAGGTATTATTTAGTCATGACGATGTACGAAAACGGTGACAGGTTGGCAGAAAAATCGTTAGACATCATTATAAATCTGCGCAATTGATTAACTTAGTATATGACTAAGCCTAACAAGGAAGATTACATTCAATGGTACGCCCAAAATCGCGGACTAAATAAAAAATTATCGCAAAAAATCAATAATATAATATCTGAGCTATTGGAGGAAAATAAAATACCGAGTCATGAGCGGGTGAATATGGCATTCAAATCTCAAGCTATTTATATTAAAGATAGTTTTGTATATCATTATTATTTACCCTTAAAATAACAGCACCCTCTGTTACACAACACTCCAATATACAAGCAGAACTGCCTAAAATTTATAGTAATAGTCGCATCTGCACGCTTAAAATCATAGGCAAACTACCTGATAATACGTTACTTTTATGCAAGAATCCTTACATACAAAATTGCCCGGCAAGCCGGGCAATTTCATTCGGGGTAATAGTCGCTGTTAGCAATCCGGGCAAGGGCATTCGCCTGGATTTAAGCAGGTTTTGGTTGCAGCGCATTGGAATAATCCGGTGCAGCAGCCTTGTGAGTAAGCTACGCCGTTTTGCCCGTGCATAGCGCAGCCTGGTAATTTGCCGCCCTGTACTTCTCTCATCTCTTTTTTCGAAAGAGGTTTTCCTAAGTTGTTATTCATAATAGTTTGTAATTTGTGGCGCCGGTTTTAAAATAGGTACGGAGCCTTCTACCTTTTTGGGGTAATGTAACACCGGTTGGTTTTGCCGGCATCTTTTGTTTTAAGCTACGCCGTGACAAGGGTCGCTTGGCGGCTCGCATTTGTGGGTTGTGCCGGGGCATTCGCTCAGTCCTACGCAGCATCCCTGCGAGTAAGCCTCACCATTTTGGTCTTTTGCAGCGCAGCCCGGGAACTTTCCACCCTGAACTGCTCTCATTTCCTTTTTAGAAAGTGGTTTTCCTAAATTTAGGTTCATAATTGTTTGTTAGTTTTCGGGCCCTGGTTTTATAATAGGTACAAGGCTTTACTACCCTTTAACTGAGATCTATGATGTAAAGAGATCAATCAACAGAAAAACTTGCGTTTAAAATTTCCTAAGGGCAATAAAGAGCGGTGATTAGTTGTGATGCTTTAGGTTGATATAAAGCTAAAAACATTGTTTAATAAAACAAAATATTATATCATATTTAATTAAAATAACTTTCGACTAAATTTTTAATTGATAAGAAATACAAAAGCTATGGATTTAGTATACATTTTAAGATATTCCGGTATTTAGGCCTTGCGATTGCTATTTTCCGTAAATTAGCCGCACAAAATAAACGCCTCTGTTACTCAACACGTCAAACAGGCTTACCACATTGCCTGGAATTGTATAACAACAGCCCTATTACCGGCTGAACATTCAATCAAAAAATTGAACTGAGTTTCTATTGTTATATAAATCCAAAACACAAATGTTTTTTATCGAATCGGAACGGTTGAAAATGACTCCGTTAACACACGAAAAATTGCAGTTATTACATAACAGCGGGCGACATGCACTGGAAAAAGCGCTCGGCCTTACCTTGTCAAACTGGAAGGTTGGAGAATTTTATCAAAAGGAAATAGACGATGCCATGATGAACTTCTGGCTGCCAAAAACGCTGGCTAACCCTGATAAGTTTATTTGGTATACTGATTGGGAAATAGTGCTTAAAACCGGGAATCTCTCCATCGGTGGAATGGGTTTTGCCGGCGAGCCGAATGACAAGGGCGAGGCCGAAATTGGCTACATGATAGAAGAAAGGCACCAGGGTAAGGGTTTTGCCACCGAAGCACTGGAACTGATGAGCGGTTGGGCCTTGAGGCAGGACCGGGTTAAGTTTGTTACCGTTCACACTTACGAGAGCAATCTGCCATCGGTGCGGATACTTGAAAAGTGCGGCTTTAGCCAGTTTAAAAAGGCTGATGATGGATTGTTGTCGTTTAGGCTGACAAAGCCGGCTTAGCGGCACCCCTGGGATATCATGCTGAGGCGCAACCTTGTCCTGGGTTTTATCGAAGGGAAGCATGAACGCAGTGGCCTGTACACCATGCGGGAATGCGGGCAAGGGCCTTTGCGCGCACCCTTCGAGTGCCGCAGGATGACACCCAACGCGCGTTCGCCAAATACCCCTAAAACAAAGAAGCCTCCCGGCAAGCCGGGAGGCATTTCTTTAATAATTAGATTTATTTGGATTTAAAATTATTCGCCTTTTTCAGCATTTTCTTCATTTGCTGCCGGAGCTTCAGGAGCTTCGGTTTCAGCAGCAGGAGTTGCTTCGGTTTCAGTTACGGGTGCTTCTGCTACAGGAGCTTCAGCAACCGGTGTTGCTTCAACAACTTCTTCGGCTGCAGGAGCAGCAACAGCAGCAGGTGCAGGAGCAGGAGCTTTAGCGCCACCTTTACCACCACGACGACGGGTTGATTTCTTTTCAGTTTTAGCAACGTCGTTTCCGTAAACAGTATTGTAATCTACCAACTCAATCAGTGCCATTTCAGCGTTGTCACCTAAACGGTTTTCCATTTTGATGATGCGGGTATAACCACCAGGACGGGTAGCGATTTTCTCAGCAATCTCGCGGAACAGGATGCTCACAGCATCTTTGTCCTGGAGATAGCTAAACACCACACGACGTGAGTGCGTAGTATCGTTTTTTGATTTTGTAAGCAGGGGCTCAACATATCCGCGTAAAGCTTTTGCTTTTGCTAATGTTGTAGTAATGCGCTTGTGTAAAATAAGCGAAGTGGCCATATTGCTCAGCATCGCTTTGCGGTGGCTGTCGGTGCGGCCTAAGTGATTAACTTTTTTTCCGTGTCTCATTGTTTTTGTTGTTGTGGCACGTGCATACCGTTGGGCGGCGGTTTTTCGTCAAGCCCGCGGAATTATGCCGGTGTTAGTGATTTGTTAATTAGAGGTTTGAAAGTAGTTCACCATTCTTTCTCAAACCCGTTTGCTATAAATAAGAAGAGGTCAGAGACTAATTACTAGTCTCTGACCTCTAATTTTTATTCTTCGTCTAACTTAAATTTCGACAGGTTCATACCAAAAGATAAGCCTTTTGATTTAACCAGGTCCTGGATTTCAGTTAACGACTTTTTACCAAAGTTTCTGAACTTAAGCATATCAGCTACGTCGTATGATACTAAATCAGCAAGGCTGCGGATGTCGGCAGCTTTAAGGCAGTTTAGTGCGCGTACTGAAAGGTCAAGGTCAACCAGCTCGGTTTTAAGGATCTTGCGCATGTGCAGAATTTCCTCATCAACTTCTTTGGTTTCTTCCTTAGCCTGTGCTTCAAGCATCATGTTCTCATCGCTGAACAGCATAAAGTGCTGGATAAGGATCTTAGCCGCTTCTTTAAGTGCATCTTCAGGATGTATCGAGCCATCGGTAGTAATATCCAGTACTAATTTTTCATAGTCGGTTTTTTGTTCTACACGATAGTTTTCAATAGTATATTTAACGTTTTTGATAGGTGTGTAAATCGAGTCGATTGCTATTACACCTACGTTAGCGTCAGGATTTTTATTTTCTTCGCTTGCGATATAACCACGGCCTTTGTTAACAGTAAGCTCAATTTCAAGCGTTACCGCAGTATCCATGTTACAAATAACAAGCTCAGGGTTCAATACCGTAAAGTTGTTCGAAAACTTGGTGATATCACCGGCATTGAAAGCGTCCTGGCCATTAATAATGACAAATATTTTTTCGCTGTCGCCAGACTCACCGCTTTTCTTAAACCTAACCTGTTTAAGGTTAAGTATAATTTCGGTAACGTCTTCAACAACGCCCTTGATGGTTGAAAACTCATGCATCACTCCCGAAAAACGTACTGAAGTGATCGCATAACCTTCCAGTGATGAAAGTAAGATACGACGCAGAGCATTACCAATGGTTACACCGAAGCCTGGTTCTAACGGACGAAACTCAAACGTGCCATCAAAATCAGTCGATTTCTGCATGATAACCTTGTCTGGTTTTTGAAATGCTAAAATTGCCATTTATATCCTTTATTTATTGTTTACTAATTTGAATTGATTTAAACCACAAAATGATTGACAGAAATGTGCCAATCATGATGTGGTAAGTATCATTATTATTTCGAGTACAACTCGACGATAAGGTTTTCCTTGATGTTTTCAGGAATCTCATCGCGGTTTGGATAGCTCAGGAATTTGCCCGTTAAGTTAGCAGCATCCCACTCTAACCAGCTGTACTTGTTTATTTTACGGCCGGCTACCGAGTTTGTAATTGCTTCAAGTGATTTTGATTTTTCGCGTACCGCTACAACGTCACCAGCCCTTAAGCTGTACGATGCGATATTTACAACCTCGCCGTTAACGGTAATGTGTTTGTGACCAACCAGCTGACGTGCGCCTGAACGGGTTGGAGCTATACCTAAACGGTAAACAGCGTTATCTAAACGAGCTTCCAGGAATTTCAACAGGTTTTCACCGGTAATACCTTCTTTAGCAGAAGCACGGTGAAACAAGTTTTCAAACTGACGTTCCAACACACCATAAGTGTATTTAACTTTCTGTTTTTCCATCAACTGAGTTGAGTACTCTGATTGTTTACCTCTCCTTTTTGACACGCCGTGCATGCCTGGAGGGTAATTTTTTCTTTCTAACGCTTTGTCCGGGCCGAAAATTGGCTCACGGAAACGACGTGCAATTTTGGATTTTGGTCCTGTATATCTAGCCATTATTTGTGGTTTTTAAAGTATCAAACAGCCCGCAGCTGTCGAATCTTAGCTTTAAAAAAATTGTTAATTAAACTCTTCTGCGTTTTGATGGACGGCAACCGTTGTGCGGAAGCGGGGTGATGTCCTTTATTGTAGTAACCTCGATGCCTGAAGTCTGCAGGGTGCGGATAGCCGACTCACGACCGGCGCCAGGGCCCTTTACAAATACTTCAACTTTGCGCAAACCTAAGTCGTATGCAACTTTACCGCAATCGGCAGCAGCCTGCCCGGCAGCATAAGGGGTGTTTTTCTTTGAACCTTTGAAACCCATTTTACCTGCAGACGACCATGAAATAGCTTGTCCGGTTTTGTTGGTAAGGGTGATGATAATGTTGTTGAAAGTAGCGTTAATGTGTGCTTCGCCAACCGACTCAACAATTACAATACGCTTCTTGGTTACTTTTTTAGCTTTAGCCATTTTTTTGATTTTCTTTTTGTCAATGAATTACTGGATTAGCGAATAATCCGGACTCATTAACGAGTTATATAATCAGGTATTCCTAATGACGAAAATCAGGGATTATAAACTAATCTCTGACCTTCGTTCACTAATCACTATTTAGTAGCTTTTTTCTTGTTAGCAACAGTCTTACGTTTACCTTTACGGGTACGTGAGTTGTTTTTAGTACGCTGGCCACGCAGAGGTAAACCTTTACGATGACGGGTACCGCGGTAGCAACCTATATCCATTAAACGTTTAATGTTCAGCTGAACTTCTGAGCGCAATGAGCCTTCAACCTTAATCTGGTCGTTAATTATACCACGGATAATGGCTAATTGATCGTCGTTCCAGTCCTGAACTTTAGTATTGAAATCAATACCAGCTTCAGTTAAAATTCTTTGAGCGGTAGAGCGGCCAATGCCGTAAATGTAGGTTAAACCTATCTCTCCTCTTTTGTTCTTCGGTAAATCTATACCTGAAATCCTTGCCATGTTTTTTGTTTTGTTTTTAGATAATAACCGAGCGGCTGGGCCACCGCTGTGCGATCATTATAATTCTTTAATTATCCCTGACGCTGTTTGAACTTAGGATTCTTTTTGTTGATAACATAAAGTTTCCCGTTACGGCGGATGATTTTGCAATCAGCGCTGCGTTTTTTAATGGATGCTCTAACTTTCATCTCTGCTGTTATTTATATCTATAGGTTATTCTACCCTTTGTTAAATCGTACGGACTCATCTCCAGTTTCACTCTGTCACCAGGTAAAATTTTGATGTAGTGCATACGCATTTTACCGGAAATATGTGCAATAATCTCATGACCATTTTCCAGCTCAACCCTGAACATAGCATTAGATAATGCTTCCCGAATTGTTCCGTCCTGTTCAATCGATGATTGTTTAGCCATACTTTACTGATTATTACTTAATTATCCGCCCCAAAACCGGGATGCAAAATTAATAAAATATTTTTAATTATTATTAATTTCTTTTAAAACATTATCTACGTACGAAAAGTCCGAAAGAATATCAGGTTGTCCCTTCCTGATGGCTACCGTATGCTCATAATGTGCAGATGGTTTGCCATCAACTGTAGACACTGTCCAGCCATCATCCCAAAACTTAACCCTGGCTTTGCCTGCGTTAATCATAGGTTCAATAGCTATCACCATTCCCTCTTCCAGCTTAACGCCCGAGCCGCGCTTACCATAATTCGGCACTTCAGGCTTTTCGTGCAGCTGTAAGCCAACACCGTGGCCTACCAACTCCTTTACTACACCATAACCATGCTTTTCTGCATGCTCCTGTACTGCGTACCCGATATCACCCACACGCATTCCTGCTACTGCCTTCTGAACGCCAAGGTCCAGGCATTCCCTGGTAACACGCATCAGTCGTTTAACGTCGTCGCTTACCTCACCGATGGCAAAAGTAAAAGCCGAGTCGCCTATGTATTTGTTAAGCACTACTCCGCAATCAACCGATACCATGTCGCCTTCAACCAGTTCTTTCTGGCTTGGAAAACCATGAACCACCTGGTCGTTAGGAGAAATACATAAAGAATATGGAAAACCGTGGTAATTTAAAAATGCAGGGACCCCTCCGTTGTCACGGATAAAGGTCTCTGCAAGTTTATTTAATTCGATGGTTTTTATACCTGGGCGTATCACTTTCGCAATCTCCCCTAGTGTTTTGGAAACAAGTAAAGAACTTTCTCTTATCAGCTCTATCTCTTCGACAGACTTATAATGAATCTTCGACATGTTTTATTTTTAAATGACAGGCTGACCGGTATCTCCCGACGGGATAGCGGTGCGGCCTTTAATTCTTCCTGTCTTCATCAGGCCATCGTAATGACGCATTAACAGGTGGCTTTCGATCTGCTGTAATGTATCAAGCACAACGCCAACAAGGATTATCAGCGATGTACCGCCGAAGAAACGTCCGAATGTGCTGCTCACACCTATCAGGCTGCTCAATGCAGGAATGATAGCGATAATAGCCAGGGCGATAGAACCAGGCAAGGTAATTCTCGATATTACACCGTCAATAAAATTACCTGTGTCGCGGCCTGGTTTAATACCAGGGATAAAACCGCCGTTCTTCTTCATATCTTCCGACATCTGCTGTGGGTTCACAGTGATAGCGGTATAGAAGTAGGTGAACAGTATAATCAACGTTGCAAACACCAGGTTATGTCCCCAGGAAGTAATGTCAGACAATGACATCAATATTTTGTTCGATGCTGCGTTCGGATAAAACTGTTGTACAGTAGCCGGTATAAACATTAATGCCTGCGCAAATATAATTGGCATTACGCCAGCAGCATTTACCTTTAAAGGAATGTATTGACGAACGCCGCCATATTGCTTGTTGCCTACGATACGTTTAGCATATTGCACCGCAATTTTGCGTGTGCCCTGCACAATAAGAACAGTAAATGCCACAACGCCAATAAGGGCAACAATTTCAACAATAAACAGTATTAAACCGCCGCCTGTACCTGTAGAACGCGACAAGAATTCGCTTGAGATAGCCCCCGGAAGTGCCGAGATGATACCCACCATGATAATAAGCGATATACCGTTACCGATACCTTTATCAGTTATTTTTTCACCAAGCCACATTACAAACATGGTACCTGCGGTAAGCACGGCCATATTTAAAATAGTAAAATATGGGTTTGCTATTTCCATTTGCTCAGGCGTAATCTGCGACCTTAGGTAGCCTATAGCCTGTAAAGCCGTAATACCGATGGTTAGGTAACGGGTCCACTGGTTAATTTTGTTACGTCCGCTTTCACCCTCTTTCTGCAACTTGGCGAAATAAGGAACCGCGATGCCCAATAGTTGCACAACGATAGATGCCGAAATATAAGGCATCACCCCTAACGCAAAAATCGAGGCGTGCGAAAATGCACCGCCTGCAAACATGTTTAGCAGGCCGGCAAGTCCTTCGGTACCCTGTTTAGCGCTAAGCGAATTGAAATTAACGCCTGGAAGCACTACGAAAGAGCCCACGCGATATATCAAAAGAAATAAGAGTGTGTTAGTAATACGCACTCTTAAATCATCAATTTTCCAAATATTGGATAATGTGGTGAAAAATTTTTTCATCGAAAATTATAGCTTAACAATGGTACCACCTGCTGCTTCAATGGCTTTTTGTGCTGTAGCAGTAAATGCATGGGCTTTAACCTCTAATTTAGCTTTCAGTTCGCCACGACCTAATATTTTAACAAGGTCGTTGCGTGATGCCAGGCCATGCTCTTTCAGCGTATCCAGATCAACCGAAGATAATGAATATTTTTCAGTTAATGCCTGTAACACGTCAAGGTTAATGCCATTGTACTCAACACGGTTAGGATTTTTAAAGCCTACCTTTGGTACGCGGCGCTGTAACGGCATCTGGCCACCTTCAAAACCAACTTTGCTGCTGGTGCCTGAACGTGAACCGGCGCCTTTATGGCCACGGGTTGATGTTCCGCCACGGCCCGAACCGGTACCACGGCCAATTCTTTTCCTATTTTTTGTAGAACCTTCTGCAGGTTTCAGATTGCTTAAATTCATGATATTAAATGTTTTCTACGGCTACCAGGTGATTAACTTTTTTAACCATACCGATGATAGCTGCAGTAGCTTCAACTTCTACACTGTGGTTGATCTTTCTCAAGCCAAGGGCTTCAACCGTACGTTTTTGGCGCTCACTTCTATCGATCACGCTTTTAATCTGGGTTATTTTGATTTTTGCCATGACAGATTATCCGTTAAATACTTTACCTAAACTAACGCCGCGGTGCTGTGCTACAGTATAAGCGTCGCGCAATTGCGCCAGTGCAGATACGGTTGCCTTAACCACGTTGTGCGGGTTTGATGAACCTTTTGATTTTGCCAATACGTTGTGTACACCTGCCGATTCCAATACGGCACGCATCGCACCACCTGCAATTACACCGGTACCATTTGCTGCTGGTTTGATGAAAACAAAACCACCTGAAAACTTACCGATTTGCTCGTGAGGAATAGTGCTGTTGATAATTGGAACTTTTACCAGGTTCTTTTTAGCATCATCAATACCTTTAGCAATCGCTTCAGTAACCTCTTTAGCTTTACCTAAACCGTAACCTACAACGCCATTTTCGTCACCCACTACCACGATGGCAGAGAAGCTGAAAGTACGGCCGCCTTTAGTTACTTTGGCTACACGCTGTATACTTACCAAGCGGTCTTTTAATTCGATCTCGCTTGTTTTTACTCTTTTTATGTTGATTGTTGACATTTCTCTTTTCGATTAAAAGTTTAAACCACCTTCACGTGCACCTTCAGCCAGTGATTTTACACGACCATGGTACAAATAACCGTTCCTGTCGAAAACCACATCTACTATACCTGCAGCGATAGCTTTTGAAGCAACCAGCTTGCCAACGGCAACCGACTGGTCGATTTTAGTACCTTCTGCTGCGGTAAAATCTTTTGATAATGATGAGGCCGAAACAAGTGTTTTGCCGGTAACATCGTCAATGATCTGCGCGTAAATTCCTTTATTACTCCTGTAAACTGACAGACGCGGACGTGCCGAAGAACCTGAAAGACGTTTCCTGATTCCCTTCTTAATTCTGTCTCTTCTTGATAATTTAGCTCCCATGACGATTATTTTTTAGATGCTGATTTACCTGCTTTTCTTCTCAATACTTCGCCTACAAACTTGATACCTTTACCTTTGTAAGGCTCTGGTGCGCGCAGTGAGCGTATTTTTGCCGCTACCTGGCCTATCAGTTGTTTATCAATCGATTCTAAGATGATAGTTGGGTTTTTACCCTTATCAGCAGTTGTTGAAACTTTTATTTCTGATGGTAATTCAAATACGTAGTGGTGAGAGTAACCCAACACTAAATCTAATGTATTACCTGTATTGGTTGCACGGTAACCCACACCCACTAATTCCTGCTCAATTTTGTAACCGGCGGTTACACCAACAACCATGTTGTTTATTAATGCACGGTACAAGCCGTGTAATGCTTTGTGGCGTTTTTGGTCTGAAGGGCGTTTTACAACAAGGTTTCCTTCTTCCTGCTCAACAGTGATATCGCTGTCGATAGCCTGGTGCAACTCACCTTTAGGGCCTTTTACCGTAACAACATTAGCTGCTGATACCGAAAATGTAACGCCCTGTGGCAGTGCTATAGGTGATTTTCCTACTCTTGACATTGCTTAATTTCCTCCTATTAATATACGTAGCATAAAACCTCACCGCCAACATTCTGTGCTTTAGCTTCTTTATCGGTCATAACACCTTTGGAAGTTGACAGGATGGCGATACCTAAACCATTTAATACTCTTGGCATATTGTCCATGCCTGCGTATTTCCTCAAACCTGGTTTACTGATGCGCTGGATGCTGCGTATAGCAGAAATTTTAGTTATCGGGTGGTATTTCAAAGCCACTTTGATAGTGCCTTGAGGACCATTTTCTTCAAACTTAAAATTAGCAATGTAACCTTTGTCGAAAAGCACCTTAGTGATTTCCTTCTTCAGATTTGATGCAGGAATTTCAACAACCCGGTGGTTGGCTTTAATAGCATTCCTTACTCGTGTAAGATAATCTGCGATTGGATCTGTATTCATTATATTGATTTGTGGTAGTGGTTTCCTTCCCGTAACATCCGGGGTGACCTTCTACCGGTTAATTCTTTGTTAGTTAATCAGAGGTTAGAGACCAGAGATTAGTTTATCTTGATATTAACTAATCTCTGATCTCCAGTCTCTGATCTCTATATTTTTACCAGCTTGCTTTCTTAACGCCTGGTATCTGGCCTGCTAATGCCATATCACGGAATGTAACACGTGATATGCCGAACTGGCGCATATAACCGCGCGGACGGCCGGTTAATTTGCAACGGTTGTGCAGTTTTACCGGTGAAGCTGCTTTTGGCAGTTTGTCCAATGCTGTGTAATCGCCGGCTTCTTTAAGGGCCGCTCTTTTTTCAGCGTATTTAGCTACTAATTTAGCGCGTTTTAATTCACGTGCTTTTACACCTTCTTTAGCCATTATTATTTTGATTTTTGAATGGTAATCCAAATTGTTTAAGTAACTCCAATGCTTCAACATCGTTGGTAGCAGAGGTTACAAAGGTAATATCCATACCCTGGATCTTGTTGATCTTGTCGATGTTGATCTCAGGGAAAATGATCTGCTCGGATATACCTAATGTATAGTTACCGCGGCCGTCAAAACCTTTATCGTTGATACCTTTGAAATCACGTATACGTGGTAACGCAACAGCAATCAAACGGTCAAGAAACTCGTACATCGTATTGTCGCGCAAAGTAACACGAACGCCGATAGGCATGTTTTTACGCAATTTAAAGTTCGAGATATCTTTCTTTGATTTTGAAGATACTGCCTGCTGACCGGTAATGGTGGTCAGCTCGGTAATTGTAGCTTCGATAAGCTTTTTATCAGTAGTAGCGCCGCCAACACCCTGGTTGATGGCAATTTTCTCAAGCTTAGGAACCTGCATTACGCTTTTGTACTGAAATTTATCTTTCAGTGCGGTGCGAATTTCCTGCTTGTACTTAGTTTTTAATCTTGGTACGTATTCCATTACTTAATTTCCTCTCCTGATATTTTTGCAAACCTTACTAATTTACCGGCATCGTTCTTCCTGCGGCCAACACGGGTTGGCTTTCCTGAGGTTGGATCAACCAGCATCAGGTTAGAAATTGCGATTGCAGCTTCCTGCTTTGCAATTCCGCCATTGGGTTTTGCAGCGTTAGGCTTTGTATGTTTTGATACCATATTGGCACCTTCAACAATAGCCCTGCCTTTATCTAGTATTACTTCTAATACTTTGCCTTGTGAACCTTTCGAATCGCCGGCTATAACCTTCACCAGATCACCTTTTTTGATCTTCAGTTTGGTTGGTTGTGTGTGTTGTTTCTTTTCCATTATTACAATACCTCCGGTGCTAATGATACAATTTTCATAAATTGTTTCTCACGTAACTCCCTTGCTACCGGGCCAAAAATACGTGTTCCTCTTGGATTTTTATCTTTCGGATTATCAATAATGACAACTGCATTATCAGAGAACCTAATATATGATCCATCTTTTCGCTTTTTTTCTTTCACCGTTCTGACCACTACTGCTTTGACAATTTCACTGCTTTTCACTGTCCCCGTTGG
>JAZJZL010000124.1:56638-79277 GCA_040389845.1 Bacteroidota bacterium | reverse complement strand
CTTCTTTTATTTCAGCCTCAAGTCCTTTTATCTGCTCATCCGTTTTCTTTACGTCGAATCGGGTGATGCTGCTCATTGGCTTATCTATCAGCTTCTTATAGTCTTCGGCAACTATCGGCCTGTAAAACTGCGGGAAGAAAGGCTCGAACAGGCGGTTCAGTACCTCAACCACCGCTTCAAAATTGCTTGAAGACTCATAGTCAGGATGCTTGTACATGCCTTCCTGGATAAATATCTTCAGCAAGGAGCTGAAAAATATTTTTTCCATCAGTTCTTTCAGCCTTATTTCCAGCTCCATTTTCAGCAGCCTTTTGGTGTTATGTGTGCTTTCGGTAAGCATGTCATTAACACTCATAAAGCGTGGCCGGTCATCCTGTATAACGCAGGTATTCGGTGATATGGAAACCTCGCAATCTGTAAAGGCATATAGCGCATCGATGGTTACATCCGGCGAAATACCCGGTGCCAGGTGCACCATAATCTCCACATCTTTCGCCGTATTATCCTCTATCTTCTTTATCTTGATTTTGCCCTTTTCATTAGCGGCCACAATGCTTTCCATCAACCCGCCTGTGGTGGTGCTGAATGGTATCTCCGTTATCGCAAGCGTCTTTTTATCCCGCTCAACAATCTTGGCACGAATACGCACCTTACCCCCTCGCTGACCTTCATTATACAATGAAGCATCAGCCATACCACCAGTAGGGAAGTCGGGCATCAGGTTCGGTCTAACGCCCTTTAATACTTCAATGGAGGCATCAATCAGCTCTATGAAGTTATGCGGCATAATTTTGGTAGCCAGACCAACCGCTATACCGTCGGCTCCCTGGGCAAGCAGCAGCGGGAACTTAACCGGCAGCGTAATAGGCTCGCGGTTACGGCCGTCATAGCTGGCTTGCCAGTCGGTAGTATCGGGATTAAAAACAACATCCAGCGCAAATTTCGAGAGACGCGCCTCGATATAACGGGGAGCGGCAGCCGAATCGCCGGTAACGGGGTCTCCCCAGTTACCCTGGCAGTCAATCAGCAGGTTTTTTTGGCCGATCTGCACCATAGCGTCGCCGATAGAAGCATCGCCGTGCGGGTGATACTTCATGGTGTTACCGATAACGTTTGCGGCTTTATTAAAACGCCCGTCGTCCATCTCCTTCAGCGAGTGCAGAATGCGGCGCTGAACAGGCTTCAAACCATCGTTTATATGCGGAACTGCACGGTCCAGGATTACATACGAGGCGTAATCCAGGAACCAGTTTTCGTACAACCCGTCGAGTGAGACGATATTATGTAATTTTTCTTCATTATTAGCAGGCGTCTCTTCCGGGTTCAATTCGTCACTCATTATTAGCTACAAAAAATATGGATTGGTAAAGATAGGGTTTAATGCGCGGATGTGCGGATTTTGGATGTACGGAGTTTTTAACACATCAGGCAGTTTTTAACACCGGTTTTTAGGTAAGATGGTATTGAATACGGCCTGTGCCATAAACCAAGTTATAACGGCCATTTGCATTGACTGCTTTTCGAGGGCGTATAGCAATATCATACTCGGTAACTTAAGGGCATTCGTGCATGCTGCCCCTTCTAAATCTCCCCCGGTTGGGCTACCATGTACCCACATCTTTTCTGCACTATATTTTTATGCCCCATTAGGGGCTACCGCTTTGTAGCCTATGGCAAGAAAGAGATTTTTGCCCCATCGTGGCTACCCTAGCCGCTATGCATAGCTGTTGCGGGCAAAATATTTGTAGAAGGGTAGCCTCTACGAGGCAAAATTATTTGTTGTAATCGTTTTCTACAAAGCGGTAGACCCTACGGGTCATTGCCTTTCTCGATTTAAAAACTTGCGGGTACACGGTAGCCTGTTGGGGAGACTTTAGCTGCGGTGGCGTTTATTTTTTAAAAGTCCTCCCAACCGGGGAGGATTTCGGGGGGCTTTAACCCGCTGCAAAGGATGGTTGACGGCTGTTGTCTGCAATACGCCCCTACATTTAATATCTGAATTTAACAGTGTTTTAAGCAGCTATTTATCCTTTGTAAACAAGATGTTTTGACCTCCTTGCAATAACGTAAATTCATTTTTAGCCGGATTGAACAACATGGTTATCCCGGCGGCACTAAACGTAAATTTATCCTGTTCAACCGCTTCAAGCTCTATCGTCGACTGTCCCGTGGCCTGTGCAATCAGCGTCGTGTTGTTTTTGGTGATGGTAATTTTTAGCGGGATTTGCGAACTTGAATAGACACCGACGTATTTGTCCAACTGATCGCTGCTGTTTATAATCTTTTTAAACGTTGGCACCTGGAATGGTTTGTTGAAATAGATTTTCAGTACGCCCAGCAAGATATCATTCATAGGATAGGCTTCTCCGTTTGATATATAGGATACCGCAATTTTATCTTCGGGAAAATAAGATACCACCGATGAAAATCCATCGATACTGCCATTATGCCCGTATGATTTCTTGTCGTAAAACGGCATTACAAACATCGCCATACCGAAATTATCCCTCATAGTCTTCATCTGTTCCTGGCTTTGTTGACTTATCAGCTTGCCACCGAACAACGCTTCGATAAATTTCGTCAAATCCGCTGGAGTAGATACCAACGCACCCGCTCCTCCGGGAATACTCATATCAGTTTCAGGCTGTTGCTGCCAGGCACTGTCAAACTTATACGAAAAAGCTTCGTTATTTGCTGAACTGATTTTGCCGCCGTAATAGGTATCGGTTAAACCAATCTTCGAGGTGATGCGGCGTTTCAATTCATCCTTATACGGCTTCCCGGTTATCTTTTCGATGATGTAGCCCAGCAAAACAAAGTTGGTATTGCTGTATTCAGCTTTTGTATCAGGCTCAAAGTCGGATGGCTGTTTTTGGATGATGGCAAGCATGTTCGCTTCGCTTTGAGGTTTGGTCATGTAGCCGGTATAAGCGGGGTCATTGGTAAAATTGTGCAGCCCGCTGCGGTGGCTAAGCATTTCGCCTATGGTGATTTTATCCGCGTTGGCCACCTGTGGAAACCATTTGGACAGCTTTGTATCGATGGTAAGCTTTCCCTCTTCTACCAGCTGGAATATCATCGTTGCCGTAAACATTTTGGTAATAGAACCGATGCGGTATTTTGTTTTGGTGCTGGCTGGGGTTTTATTGCCGCCATTTACAGCGCTGTAGCCAATCGCCTTTTGATAGACCAGCTTACCATTAGCGGATATAGCAATGCTGCCCATTGCTTTGCTTTTGGTGTCAAGGATATCGAACAGACTATCAAGCTTAGCCGTGTTTACGTTTTGAGCTGTTGCCACAAACGACAAGGCGGAAGCAAAAAATATGGTGGTAAATATTCTTCTGATCATAATGTTAGGTTTGATGATAAAGGTACGGTTTTAGATGTATTTAAATAAGCTTGACAATACGCATAAAAATAATTTATGCGTATATTTGAATATGAAAACGAGAGTAAATTTAACTATCGAAGAAGATGTATTGCGGGAGGCTAAGATATATGCAGTGCATCATGAAACGAGCTTGTCCGAGCTGACAGAAGATTATTTGAAAAGCATTGTCAAAAAGAAAAAAGGTAAATCTATCCTTGATTTAATAAAGGAACTGCCAAAACCCAATGTTCCTGCTGATGCAGATCTGAAAAAATTATATTACGAAGATAGCAAGCATGGCGGTTAAGGCTTTTTTAGACGCAAACGTAATCCTTGATTTATTTTTACAAAGGGACGATTTTGCCAATTCAGAAATGATTGTCGAATTGATTATCAACGGTCATGTAAAAGGCTACGTAACATCTTCTGTTGTTCACATTGTAGGATATTGGACAACCAAATACTTAAATAGCAGTACAGCTAAAGAGATGTTGCTGAGATTACTGACAGATGTGACTGTTATTGATATCCATCACGAGGTGGTTTTGCAGGCGTTACATTCCGCTGTTGATGATATTGAAGACGGCCTTCAATATTATACTGCATTGTACCACAATCTAGATTACTTTATTACCAGGGACAAGGTTCTGCTGAAACAGGGTATCCCATCCCTACCAATCATTTCACCGGGGGATTTTTTAGAGATAATCAGCTAGTTGAAAGTTCCGCCAAATTAATGTCTACGACATGATTACTCACTCCTCAAACTTTCTTCGCAAGCCGTAAGTTCATTCTGAGCGAAGGCTCCTCACCGGATTCGCCAGCGCTGCTCTTATCGCCTGGAAACTAACTGTCAGCAACGCAATAATAATTGACAATGCACCCGCCGCAGCAAACATCCACCAGCTCACCGGCACCTTATAGGCAAAAGCCTGCAGCCATTGATGCATGGCCCACCATGCCGCCGGCGTAGCCAATACAAAGGCGATTCCCACCAGCCAGATAAACTCTTTTGAAAGCGCGGTCACCACACTGGTAATGCTGGCGCCAAGCACTTTGCGGATACCGATTTCCTTTTTACGCTGCTCGGCGCTGAAGGCGGCAAGGCCGAATAAGCCCAGGCACGAAATTGCTACAGCCATAATGGTAAATGCGTTAATGATATTCGACATGCTGATCTCCGATTCATATTGTTTTTGTACAGCCTGGTCAAGAAAAATGTATTGGAAAGGGACGCCTGGCAGATTTTTTTGCCAAACTGCTTCCATCCTGCTTAAAAGCGAACGGTAATTATTACTGTTTACCGAAATCGTCATGAACGAAAAATAGTTACCCGGGTTGCCATTATAAAATATCATAAACGGCCCGATTTCCCCATGAAGCGAATCGTAATTAAAGTCTTTCATTACGCCTGCAATTTTGAAGTACTGCGCAGAGCCATCTGGATTTTTGCTGTAAAGCCGTGCCCCCGGGGCATCCTGTACCTTAAGGCCGAGGCGCTTGCATAAGGTTTCATTTACGAGCATCCGGGAAGTGTCTTTTAGCATAAAATTCCGTCCGGCGACAATCTTTATACCGTTAGCGCGTACAAATTTTTCGTCGGCTGCCATATTCAGTGCATTTACTGATGCGGATTCGTTGCCGCCTTCAAGGTAAAAAGGGAAGCCGCCGCCTACGTTACGGCTTAAATAATTATCACCAAGGCTTGCGTACTTCACCCCTGATAATTGCTCCAGGTCTGTTGCCAAAGCGTTCATCTTCTGCCGGGCATCGTTGGTGTAAAAGCTGAAGATTAGTTTTTGGCTTTTATCAAAACCAAGGTCTTTGTTTTTTATGAAATTAAGCTGGCTGTAGATAATAATGATCGCAGTAATTAACACTATCGACAAAAAGAATTGAAAAACCACCAGCGAACAGCGTATGCCCGATGCGGATACATGACTGGTAAAGTTACCCTTCAGCACCTTAATAGCCTCAAAAGCCGACAGGTAAAACGCGGGATAACTTCCCGCAATAAAACCTGTTACAGCTACAATAGCCGTCAATATCATCCAGGTATTGAAATGATTGAGGAATGAGAACTGGATATTGGCTTGTGTTATCCCATTTAAAAAAGGCAGGGCAAACGACAATAATGGTATTGCCAGCGACACACCTATCAGCGTCAGCAAAAACGACTCGCCCAGGAATTGTTTTACCAAGTCTTTCCGTTCGGCGCCGACAACTTTTCGCACACCTACTTCCTTTGCCCTTTTGGAGGCGCGTGCGGTAGAAAGGTTCATGAAATTGATACAGGCAATCAGCTGAATCATGATGGCTATCCCTGCCAATATGTATAGCAGCTCAGCGCTGATGGGTTTGCCCGCTTCGAACTCATATCCTGTAGTAGTATGCGCGGCGGAGATGGACTGTAAATGCAGGGCTTTGATCATGCCTGCCGCTTTCAATTGCTGCGCACCATGTTTTTCAAGAAAAGCCGGTAGCTTTTTTTCGAGGGCCGCCGGGTCTGTGCCGGGGCGCAGCTTAATATAAGCGCACATCATGTTATCGCGGGCCCATTGCCTATCCGTTGTTAAGAACCGGCCGAAGCCGCCGCTGTTCATGGCTACGAATATGTTGGCGCTAAGGTGTGTTTTGCCCAGGCTTTCATCCACTACAGCCTTTACCTTAAAATTCTGTTTGCCGAAATTATTGTCTATCGTAATTATTTTATCAACCGGATTTTCATTGCCAAAAAGCTTTATGGCGGTAGATTTCGACAACACCGCCGAAAAAGGTTCGGCTAATATATCCTTCGTGTTTTTACCATAAACAAAATGATAGCATAATACATCGAAAAAAGTAGAATCGACATAAGCTAAACTACTTTCATTAAACGATTTGTCCTTGTATTTCAGCAAGTTGTTGCTGTTAACAAATAAATCCGAAGCATAGAAGCGCGCATATTCTTCTACTTCGGGAAAATCTGCTTTCATTGCCGGCGCTATGGGTGGCGAGGCGGTTGCCATGTTATGGTTGTCGCCCATCACGCTGGTCGATGTTACCAACCGGTAAATATCTTTTGCATCCTTGTGGTGCTTATCATAGCTGTACTGATCCTGCATGTAAAGCAAGATGTACAGGCAGCATACTGTACCAAAGGCGAGGCCGATAATGTTAATGAAACTAAATGTCTTGTTTTTCAGCAAAAAACGAACGGAGGTTTTCAGATAGCTTTTTATCATGACAATGGCGTGCACGGGTTAGTCGTACAATAACTCCTAATCCATTAGGATGCCAAATTTATAAGTTATTGAGAAATAGAATTTTAAAGCTTTGTTAAAGAGATTTACCGCCCGGTTTTGATACATTAGCTGTGCGGATATGGTCTAAACTACACTTAGCTCTATAATTTCCTTCTTAGTCGCTGTCTTCAAAAACTTCGATTTGAAATAACTCAATAATATAGTTAATTTTGATACATGGCAACGCTGACGGTAGAAATAGATAAAGAACGTGACTTACCTGTACTCCGGGCCTTATTAGGTCGTATGGGATTGGAGTTCAAGTTGGAGGATGACGAGTGGGCGGATTTGTCTGAGCCGGAAATTGAAGCAATAAAAGAAGGCCTTGATGATATTAAAGCCGGGCGTACCTTATCGCACTCCGACGTTATGGCCAGGATCGATAAAAAAATAAATCGATAAAAAACAAGTCGTGACTTATACTTTAAGGTGGAGCGAAAGAGCTGCCAACGACTACGAAAGGCTGGTTGATTATCTTATCGAAAAGTGGGGAATCGAGATAACTCTTGACGTAATCCACAAATTCGAGCGGGCCTTTTCTCAAATAGAAAAATATCCGGAGCATTATCCTGTTTTCTTAGAAAAGAAAAACATCAGGAGACTTGTCGTCTCGCCGCAAACCTCAATATTTTTTAAAATTGAGGATGATGTTATAGAGCTAATAGCATTGTTCGACAATAGGCAAAGTCCAGGTAAGCATAAGTTATAATTCATTTTCCCTGGCAGCGTCTCTACATCATCCGCACATCACCTCTCCTTTTTCATCTCCCTCAACATCTGCCCGTAATTCCATTTACGCAGCATGGCGTTGATGGTATTTATAATACGCTTTGCCCTGGTCTCTTCGGTTTTGGCATCGTTTATCCATTTGATAAAATAATTGCGGTGCGAGGCGGGCATGGCGCTGAAGGTATCCATAGTGCCATCTTCAAATTCCAGGCATTCCTTCAGGTCGTCGGGCATTTCAACTTTAAAATCGGTGTCCTCTTCCAGGCATACTTTCAGCATGGCGCCTTTGTTTTTATGCAGGGCTTTGCGCAACTCGGCTTTTAACACCAGGATAAACTCACCGCCGCCCATGGGCATCAGTGCAATGCCTGAAACTGGTAAGGCATCCAGCATACCCCGCACGCGAAATGATTTTTTGTTACCGGGTTTTAATTCCTGCGCAATATCAGCCGGAACGGTGACGTATTGCCAGCCGGTTTTTTCGCCCATCTCACCGAATTGTAAAATAATTGCATCAAAAGTTACCATGGCTGTAATGATTTGGATTGAGAAGCGTCTTACCATAAAGGCAGATAAAATAACGCATATTTTGCCGCTTAAAACGTCAAAATGTGCGAAAATGTTAAATGTTTGTTAAAAGCTGAAACTGTTGTAACTATTGAAATCTTTGTTGTGTCTTATCAGTAAATACAATTAATCACAACTTAAATTTAAACAGTATGAAAGCTTTAAAATCAATTATGCTGGGGTTGGCCTTACTGGTGGTTTGTGGCATTGCAAAAGCTAACACCATAGACGAAAAAGTCACTCCGAATTATGCAATTAACACGTTTGTTGACGCCATGACCCGCGGTAAGCTGGCCGGCCTGGATGCCGTGCTGGATAAGTCGGCGGAATTTAATATGCTGCGCGGGAAAAAGATGCTGAGCTTTACCAAAAGTGAAATGCTGGAGTTTTTTCAGAGCAATAAAAACATTGAGCAGGCCTGCACCACCAGCACATCCATTGTTGAAAGTGACAACAAGGTTGCCATTGTAAAGGTATCGATGAAGTACGACAATTTTGTACGCGATAATTATGTAACTATTGCCAATAACGGCAGCAGCTGGAAAATTACCAACGTGTACAGCGTTTTTAAATAAGAAAGTTTTAGTTTAGTTAAATAGTTTGTTAGTTTAAAAGGCCTCGTGGTTGGGGCCTTTTTTTTATTGGGTAAAAATAACGAACAACGAATTCTGAATTTGAAAAGCTTCGGCGTTCGATATTCGAAATTCATTATTCGATATTACTTTCTTCATTTACCGGCCACTTCGAAATGTGATTTTCATAGATAAAACGTATTCCAAAACAAATTCCTAATTTTAGGCTTTGTAATACCTACTCATCTAGCCATGGCCACATTAGAAAACGACTTTTTAAAAGTAGAAATCAGCACCAAAGGCGCGCAGCTCACCTCTATTATTAACAAAGCAACCCAAAGCGAGCACCTGTGGCAGGCCGATCCGCAGATTTGGGGTTACCATGCGCCTAACCTGTTCCCGATTGTGGGTCAGCTGATAAACAACGAATTATTGGTGGACGGGCAGAAATACCCCATGAGCAGGCATGGTTTCGCCCGCACCTCGGAGTTTATTTTGCTGGATAATGACGAGGTTCATGCAGTTTATTCGCTGCCAAATTGTGAGAACACGCTAAAAGTATATCCTTATAGATTTGACTTCCAGCTATTATATACGCTGATTGATAATGCACTGCGGATTACGTATAAGCTTATCAACCATGATAACAAAACCATTTATTTTTCGGTTGGTGCGCACCCGGCTTTCAATGTTCCGTTTAACGCCGGCGAAAAGTACGAGGATTATTATATAGAGTTTGAAACAGACGAAAAGCTTGAAACACATTTATTGAATACCGACGGCTTTTTTAACGGGGAGACTCATCCCGTTGAAACACCAAACAAAAAACTCTACCTTACCCGCGACCTGTTTAATGCAGATGCGTTAGTGTTTAAAAACTTAAAATCGAGAGAGGTTACCATCAAGTGCGACAAGCACAACCAATCCATTTCGGTAGAATTTCCGCACTTTAATTATCTTGGAATATGGGCCAAAGGCGGCGCAGATTTTGTTTGCATTGAGCCCTGGCTCGGCTGTGCAGATACGGCAGGAAGGCATGTTGACATCAGCCGGAAAGAAGCTATTCAGCAGCTAAAAATGGGCCATGTGTTTGAGGCTGCGTTTTTTATCAGCGTGTGATTAATCGTAGAGACACAATACTTTGTGTCTCTTGTGCATTGATTATACAATTACCCCGAAATCGCCAGCAAGTAATCATAGCCCAAATCCGCCTTACCCAATAACCTGTTCATGTATGGATTACCAGCCAGCCTTACATTTTGCTCATCGCTGACACCCCGCAACGGGATAGCAGCCATCTCGATCTCACCTATATTAAGCAAACGGTAAACTTCCTCCGACAATACAAAATCGTTATTCAGTTCTTTAGTGGCCGATTGCAGCCGGGCTGCGATATTTACAGGTAAGCCCATTACCGATAGCTGCGGAACTGAATCGATGCCGGTTTCATCTACATAAACCTTCCCGCTGTGCAGACCAACGCCTATTTCGAGTAATGTTCCGAAAAATGCATCTGCGTATACATCGTTAAATACCCGCACGTTATCGAAAATAGCCTGGATGGCTGAATAGGCATTGTTGGCCGCTTCTTTTACATTGGTGGTAAGACCGAATACCGCATATATATTATCGCCGGCTAACTCTACAAGTCTGCCGCCGAAGCTTTTGATCACCTGGTTGAATAGTTTAAATAATCGTTTCACAACGGTTATCACTTTCACCTGCGGCTGCGATTCCAGCAGACGGGTATAATTCCTGATATCCAGGAAAAAAATCGCCAGCTCGCGCTCCACCGGCAAAACTTGCTCCTGAACGGTTAAACAGCGACTGTCGAACATTAAGTCTACATTTTCCATAAGCTTGTTGTTTAGTTACCTAATAAGGTAGACGCAAAACTCACCAAAACATTTTAAGAAAATTTCAGATTTTAAAGTGCTGAGATTGAGATGACGGGAATTTAAGGTTGGGGTGACAATGTGCGTCAAGAAACAAGCAATTGGTTAAGTTTATTAAACATTTTAATCCAGCTTTGGTAAGCCCCGGTTTTCTTAGCCTCTTCTTCTGATACTGTTTGATGGATGGTAAGCTTGGTTTGGCCCAAAACAGGTTGGAATGTAACGGTGGTGATAATTTCAGCCGGCCATTCTTCCGGCTTACCTGCTTCGACAGCGCTAGTGTTATGCCCGTTTTCGTTGGAGAGGGCCATTGTAAATACCAGCTTTTCGGGCGGCAATACTTCTATGTAAGTTCCGGTAATCCAGCATTCGCCATGTATGGGGTCGTGGATGCAGGAATGAAACTTGCCGCCTGGTTTTACGTCGATAGTTTTAAAATCAATGGTGCATCCGTCCGGAGCATACCAATGTTTTAGCTGGTCCAGGTCTGTCCACGCGCGGAATACAATTTCCGGTGAAGCATCAAATAAGTGTGTAATTAAAAGCTCTTTTTCGACTGATTTCATGTTTATTGTTTTTTTGTTTCAGCAAGAAATTTATCCAGTTTTTCAAAACGCTGCGTCCATGTTTTCCGGGAAGCATTAACCCAGCCGACTACCTCATCCAGTTGCTCTAGCCGGGCCTCACAAAATTGCTCGCGCCCTTTCTGGGTAACCGATATCATGCCGCATTCGCTTAAAACTTTAAGGTGCTTTGTTAGCCCTTGCCGGCTGATGTCAAAATCTTCCAGTATCTGGCCGATATTTAGCGCACCTTCCGAAAGCTTTTGGATAATCATCCTCCGCGTAGGGTCTGCAATAGCCTGGAAAACGTCTCTTCGTTCTACCATATACAACCAAATGGTTGACAAATATAAACACAACCATTTGGTTGCGCAAATTTTAGTAAAAATATTCGGGGAGCGGCATCGATCAGTAAAATATTAAGCACAGATTGCAATTCGTAGTTATTATTTGGCCTTCTAAACAAATAAATTCGGTCCTTAAAACAAAACTTCCGACTGTGGACCGGCCTACCTTTGTGCTATTCAATCAAATAAAAAATGAAAACAACAGCATTAAAAGATAACTACAACGGCGCCTTGCAGCGGCCATTACATCCGGGATTTTCGGCAATTTCAACTACCGCCGATGTGATGAAAGGAATAGACCTCATAGGTAAAACAGCCATCGTTACGGGCGGCTACGCGGGTATAGGTTTAGAAACGGTAAGGAGCTTCGCTGCGGCCGGTGCAAAGATCATCGTTCCGGCGCGCGACAAGGCCAAGGCTGCTAAAAACCTGGAAGGTGTGCCCAACGTCACCATCGAAACGATGGATTTAATGGCCCCGGCTTCTATCGATGCGTTTGCAGAAAAATTTATCGCATCGGGTGCGCCCCTGCACTTGCTGGTGAATAATGCCGGTATTATGTGGGTGCCGCTGGTGCGTGACGCCCGCGGGTATGAGTCGCAGCTGGCCACTAACCATTTGGGGCATTTTCAGCTGACTGCCCGTTTGTGGCCGGCCCTAAAAAAGGCAGACGGGGCCAGGGTAATCAATGTTTCATCCTACGGACACCAGATTGCACCTTTTAATTTTGAAGACCCTAATTTCGAGCATCGCGAATACGAAACACTGCGGGGCTATGGACAGTCAAAAACAGCCAACAACCTGTTCACTGTTGAGCTGGACCATAGGGGTAAGGATGCAGGTGTGCGTGTTTTTTCAGTTCACCCGGGCTCCGTTATCGGCACCGACCTGGGCCGCGTAGCGCCTATGGCTTTATTCCAGCAAATGGGCACGCATGATGCCGACGGAAATTTGTACCCCGAGGTAGCGCGCAAGCTCAAAACAGTAGAACAGGGTGCAGCTACATCAATATGGTGCGCCACCAGCCCGCTGCTGGACGGTATTGGCGGTGTGTATTGCGAAGATTGCGATGTGGCTGAACTGGATTTGGGTAATATTGAGCATAGGTTTGATGACCCTTCTACACTTCGCGGTGTACAACCATATTCGGTTGATAAAGAGAATGCCAAAAGGCTCTGGACTTTAAGCGGGGAAATGACAGGTGTTGATTTTTCGGCGGAGTAAAAATTATACTTAATTACCGGTGGCTGTGACGACACAGCCACCGGTACGATATAAACCGGAAAATTCTTTTGTTAATTTTGTTTACACATGCAATCATCCTATCAACCCGAATACATCCATGGCGATATCAAACGTTCCACCTTTGAGGAGCGTTTCTTCAAGGCAGATGTTCTTTTTGACGATCACCTGCTGGTTTGGATAATCTCCGGAGAGGCAAAGATTGTGCAGGCTCATCATACTTATGTTTTTGGTCCGGGCGATACCTTGTTTTTCCCGCGTAATTTACTGGCCACTGTTATCAGCTATCCAAAAGACGGTATGCCGCATAAGTCAGTTTCGATGCATCTTACGGCTGAACGTCTTAAAGCCTATTATGCCAAAAATGAAGTCCGAAAATATTTTGATTCCTTGCCCGATTTAAGCTTTAAAACCTTTGATGCGCACCCACTGTTAAAAAGTTGCCTGGTCTCGCTCGTGCCTTATTTCGATCTCAAGGAAAAATTGCCGGAAGCCCTCGCCTCGTTAAAAATTGAAGAAGCTATACATATATTAAGAACCGTCCAACCCGGCATAGACCAGGTGCTCGCCAATTTTGCCGAACCCGGAAAAATAGACCTGGAAAAATTTATGGAGCGGAACTACATGTTCAATATGACGATGGAAAAATTCGGTTATTTGACCGGGCGCAGCCTCACCACGTTTAAACGCGACTTTAAAAAGGTTTTCCAAACTACGCCGCAAAAATGGCTTACCCAAAGGCGCCTCGACCTTGCCCATTACCAAATACGCGAAAAACAGCGAAAACCCTCTGACGTATACCTGGAAACGGGTTTCGAAAATCTGTCGCACTTTGGTTTTGCTTTTAAAAAGCGGTTCGGGTATGCGCCTACGGAATCTTTTAGTTAAGCCACCAATCAAATTTATTTTAATAAATTCGGCGTTCACGCGCACCGCCATGAACAAACGCCAAATCCTTTTACCCGTATTTTTTCTAATCGTCAATTGTTCCCTGGTATTTGCCCAGGCACCCGCATTACCTACGCAATGGACAAAATCTGCCATGGAAGCGGCTGTTCCTTTCCCGGAATACCCGCGTCCGCAACTGGAGCGTAATGACTGGCTATGCCTGAACGGTAAATGGGATTACATGGGTGGAAAAAATGTTGCTAATGCTTTTGATCCTGCAACCCCGGTTTCTTTTGCTGATAAAACCGGGCAGATATTGGTGCCCTATTGCCCGGAGTCTGTATTGTCAGGCATTCAGCGTAAGCAGGAAATTAATATGTGGTACCGCCGCAGCGTAGAGATTCCGTATGGCTGGAAAAACAAGCAGGTGATTATCCATTTCGATGCGGCCGCCTATAATACTACATTGTTTGTAAACGGGCATAAGGCAGGCACGCACGCTGGCAGCTACGATGCTTTCAACTTTGATATAACACCATACTTAACTTCCGGAAAAAACACATTGGTGGTTGCAGTGCAGGATTTGAACGACGGCCGCGTACCATCCGGTAAAAATGGCCCGCGTGGGGATTATACCTTTTGTTCAGGAATATGGCGAACCGTCTGGCTGGAGCCGGTAAGTAAAACGCATATAGAAAACATCCGCCTGTTGCCCGACCTGGCCAACAGCCGTTTGAAGGTGCTGGTGAACACTTCAGGCGAGGGTAAAGTAACCGCCGTTGCCCTTGACGGAGGGCAGGTGGCTTCGGTGGCAGAAGCCGCTAGCGGAAGCAGTTTTTATCTGCCTGTAAAATCGCCAAAGCTTTGGTCGCCCGACGAGCCGTTTTTGTATGACCTAACCATCAGTCTTAAAGATGTGCATGGCAAAGTAGTGGATGAGGTTAAAAGCTATTTCGGTATGCGCGATATTAAGCTGGGCAAGGTAAATGGTGTGAACAGGCCTTTGGTTAACGGCAAATTCATTATGCAGCTCGGCCTGCTCGACCAGGGTTACTGGCCCGACGGCATATTGACCCCGCCTTCTGAAGAAGCGCTTAAATCAGACATCCTGTTCACCAAAAATGCCGGTTTTAACCTCATTCGCAAGCACATGAAAACCGAACCTCAGTGGTTTTATTACTGGGCGGATAAACTGGGTTTGTTTGTTTGGCAGGACATGCCGGCCATTTGGTATCAAAACGAAGATACCGCTAAAGTGCGCACCGAATTTCGCAAGGAATTAAAAGCAGTTATCGACGAACATTATAACTCGCCATCCATTATCACCTGGGTGCCTTTTAATGAAAACTGGGGCGCATTCGATGTGAAGGAGATAACAGATTGGGTTAAAAAGTATGATCCGTCAAGATTGGTTAATGGCAATTCCGGCTTCAACAATAACCCATCCTACCAAAAAGCTTACGGCGACCCGGGCAACGGGGATTATGTGGATACCCATATTTATGTTGGTCCGTACGGAGCATCGGTACCAGATGATCACCGGGCAGCGTCCTTAGGCGAATTCGGTGGCGTGGGACTGTTTGTGCGTGGCCACATGTGGCCCGTAGAAAATAACGCCTACGACTATGAGCCAACCAGGACACGCCTGACAGACCGCTATGTTTTTCTTTTAGACGAAGTGGAGCAACTGATGAAATACAAAGGCCTCAGTGTAGCCATCTACACCCAAACCACCGACGTGGAGCACGAGGTTAACGGCATGCTAACTTACGATCGCGCTGTCGAAAAAATGGAAATGGACAGGGTTAAAACTGTTAACGAGGCTGTGATTAAGGAAAGTTATAAGTTGAACCCTTGATAAAAGGATCCAACTTATAACATTATTCAAGCAGCTTTTCCAGGGCCTCGTCCAGTTTTTCGCCGCGGAGGTTCCTGGCGATAACTACGCCTTTACTATCGATAAGAAAATTATTGGGGATGGCGTTGATGCCATACATTAGTGCCACCTGGTTTTTATCGCCGCGCAGGTCGCATACGTTTTCCCACATTAGTTGGTCTGTTTTAATAGCCTGCAGCCATTGCTTTTTATTTTCGTCGAGCGAAACACCTAAAACAGCAAAGCCTTTATCCTTAAAACGGGCATAGGTAGCAGCCAGTTTTGGATTCTCTTCGCGACATGGCCCGCACCAGGATGCCCAAAAATCAAGCAAAATATATTTCCCTTTTACCTGCGAAAGCTTAACCGGTTTTCCCTGTGTGTTCGCCTGTTCGAAATCAGCATAAGTATCGCCAATTTTAATGCTTTTATTTACCAGTAAGTATTCGTTAATATCCTGCCCATAACCGGTAGCTTTCATTTCAACAGAAAGATCTTGGTATAAGGCAGCAGTAGTTTCCCTGCCCCAGGTGGTGGCATAAATATCAAGCAAATTAGCAGAGATAAGCGAACCGGGGTTGGCTTTAATCCAGCCCTGATCTACCTGCTTAATCTTGCCATCAAGTTCACGGATTTGAGCGGCGAGGTTTTTCTTTGTAATGCTATCTTTAGTCTGTTCCAATACCTGCGAGAGGCTGTCGGCTTTTATGTTAAATGGCAAGCGTAAAGCATCCAATCTTTTATCTTCATCCTGCGTTGCCGAGCCGCTTATCCGGCCTTTTTTAAATTCGCCGGCTTTAACGTTGATATTGATGATGGTATTTTCGAGCCAAAAGTGCACATAGTTAGTGTACTTAGCGGTATGCAGGTATACAGGTGTTGCTTTTTCGGCTATCTGCCCATTCATACTGAACTTGCCGCCGTTAACCCGGCAGGAGTCTATGTCCCTGTCTGGCTTGGCCGTGCGCAGGTAAAGCCAGGTGCCGTCTGCCAACCCGACAACGGTTCCATTGATCTGGTATCCCGCAGGAACGGTTTTAAAAGCCGAAGCAAGCAGGGCTACAGCAGCAAAAAAGATAGTTAAGTGTTTCATGTCGCGGTTATTTCTACCAAAAATATAGCGTAAAAACATTCGATTTTTTATTATTAGACCGGCACGGCTATATTTTCGACCTACCGGCAATCCATAATTTTAGTCGAAAAAAAGAAGCCCTTTGTCGAAAAAGCAACCGGGGTGGTCTTAGGCCTTAAGTATTATCTTTATTTTGCGGCATGAAGGCACTGCGTTCGCTGGTAAACAGGAAATACTTTTGGATGGAGCTTGGTTTTTTATTTTTCCTGTCATTTGCGGTGAGCCTCATCAGCGACCTGGAATACAGCGCCTACGAAGAACATAACATTTCTAAATTCAGTAACGATTTCGGATACCGGCTGATTACTGAATCGCTCGAAATACTGGTTTATGGACTGTATTACTGGGGCTTTGTTAAACGCTACGTGTTTAAACGGAACCTAATGGGAATAATATTATCCGCCATTGCCTTTGTGGCATTCGACCATATCTTCAATAAATATATCACCAACTGGGCGCTCATTCATTCAGGCATCGTTTCTGCAGAGTTACGCAAGCGTGCCGTGGAAGCATTACATAACCCGGCAATATTTTTCACGTTTAATTATTTGCTCATTTCGGCCATTTTTCCGCTCATCGGGCTGGCTTTCGTTGTACGTTCGCTCACCCAGGATAGCGATATAAAAGCGCTGAAAGAACAGCAGCTGATTTCTGAGCTCAATTACCTTAAAGCGCAGCTTCATCCGCATTTCTTTTTCAACACCATCAATAATATCTACGGGTTGGCGCTTAAACAGTCCCCTGATACGGCGCCCATGGTGGCCCGCCTTGGCGAGATGATGCGTTATATATTGTATGAGGCTAATCAACCGGTGGTTCCTTTGTCCAGGGAAATAGAATTCCTTAGAAGCTATATAGAAGTAGAAAAGATGCGGCGTGATGAACAGGTTGATATACAATTTGATACACAGGACATTCACCCTGGTTACCTGGTAGAGCCGCTGTTGCTGCTACCTTTTGTAGAGAATGCCTTTAAGCACGGGCTTGAAGAAGAGACAGGAAAGGGTTTCGTTCACGCAATTATATGCCAAAACGAGGAAGAATTGACGCTGCAGGTAAGTAATAGCAAACCGGCGCAAGTACAAGCCGGCAAAACAGCAGGCATCGGCATCAGCAATGTGCGGAAACGGCTGGATATTTTGTATGCAGACCGATATGCCCTTGAGATAACCGACGAGCCGGAGAGTTATAATGTTAACCTGGTGATTAAAAACGTATGATACGCTGCCTTATTATAGACGACGAGCCCCTTGCGCAGGAGATAATGGAGAACTACGTTAATCGCTATACCGAACTGGAACTGGCCGGGAAATGCAATAGTGCTATTGAGGCTTTCCAATCCCTGCATAATCAACCTGTCGACCTTGTGTTTCTCGACATAAAAATGCCAGGCATAAGCGGACTGGATTTTATCAGGTCGTTAAAAAATCCGCCGGCAGTTATATTTACCACCGCGTTTGCTGATTATGCCGTTACCGGTTTTGAACTGGATGCTGTTGATTATTTGCTTAAACCGATCACCTACGAACGTTTTGAGCAAAGCATCCGCAAGGTGATGAAGAACCATCTCCCGGAAAAAGAGGAGCGGAAAGACTATACTTATTTTAAGGTATCCGGCCGCTTAATTAAGGTGCAGCATAACGATATATTGTATGCGCAGTCGGTTAAGGATTACATTTTACTGTGCACTAAAACAGGCAACCTGCTTACACACATGACGATGAAATATTTAAGCGGGCTGCTGCCATCCCCGCCATTTTCGCGGATACACCGTTCGTACCTGGTTAATAGGATGTTTGTAAATATGGTGGATAGAAACAGTGTTAAGGTTGGGGCAGAGATTCTACCTGTGGGCGAGAATTACCGGGATGGGTTGGAGAGGATTGATTAATTAATGATAATGGCTCGCACCGTCAACCCCATAAAGTTACATTTCCTGCCAGGTCTTTCATCATTCAGCCACCGGCGCGACGCTGCTTTTTAACGCCATTTTCACGCACAGCAAGACAACGAAATTTGTTCCATCTGACGGAGCCAAACATGCCGAAGCGATTTCCGTTGGCCAAAGTACGTTGTCCCCATAATTCTGCCATAAAATTTAAATATATTGCGACAGCCTCTTACGCGGCACACATTATGAAATACCTGCTAACCCTTTTGTGCCTGGTGAGCCTAAACTGCTTTGGCCAGGATTACACTGCTCAAATCGCAAAATTTCGCCAGCAATACATGGACGATTTTTTAACTGACGCCAGCTCGCCATTAAAAAAAGATGATCTGCAGTCGCTGCGCTTTTATGATGCCGACAGCAGCTATCGTGTAAATGCCAAAGTTGAGGTATTACAGAACCAGGCAGAATTTACCATGCCTGTGTTCAGTGGTAGGGGTCAGCAATATGCACGCTATGCTATATTATCATTCACCCTAAAAGGCAAACCCATGCAGTTGACATTATATAAAAGCACCGCACTTTCCAAATTGCCGCAATATGCCGACTACCTGTTCCTGCCCCTTACCGACGATACCAATGGTAGTGCAACCTACGGAGGAGGACGATATATCGATATGCGCACCGGTGATATAAAAGGTGATATTGCTGTAGTCGATTTTAACAAAGCTTACAACCCATATTGCGCATTTAGTGCCGGTTACAGCTGCCCTAAACCGCCGGATGAAAATCATTTGGAAATTGCTGTTGAAGCAGGGGAGAAAAATTTTGCAGGTACGAAGAAACATTAATTTTTTTGATTTCACCGATTTTTAGTCGATTTCACCGATAGCGCAATGTTAGCCAATTTGCTGGGAAGGGCCATTATTGTTGGCGCGATAACACCCCCAGAATGTCGCTTATCCCCGCTGTGTTAACGATGCCGGTGGCTTAAGTTTGTATATAAATATTCAAGTACAATGAGCGCAGCCGAAAAAACTACACTTACCGCAGAAACCGAAATCAATGCTCCCATTGCAAAAGTTTGGGAGTTATGGAATAATCCGCAAGATATTAAACAATGGAATACGCCCGGCGCCGACTGGCACACCACGCACGTTGAAAATGATTTGCGCCCCGGCGGTCGCTTTTTATACGTAATGGAAATGAAAGACGGCAGCTTCACCTTCAATTTCCAGGGGACTTACGACGAGGTTAAGCCGTATGAGTTTATCCGGTACACCCTTGACGACGGGCGGAAATCAACCATAGCCTTTATAGATGGTAACCCGGTTAAACTCATCGAAAACTTTGAACCCGATGGCAACGAACCGCTTGATATGCAGCGGGAATTTTGCAAAGGGGTGCTGAATAAGTTTGCCCGGTATGTGGAAGCGGCGATTTAATCCTTTTTACGCCGGGTATTGCATTATTCATTCTGTATCAGTAAGTTTGATATATCATTCCGGTGAAATGTAAGCGATCTGGCTGCTTGCTATCACTTAAACCTTAAAACAGATTAATATGTATTTTATCATCTTAATTGTTCTTAGCGCTATAGTTATAATTATAGCCGAGAAATCGTCGATGCTTCGTAATGAAATATTTAACGATGCGAATTTCTGTAAGGTGGCGGCAGGAATGAAAAAACCGGAAAATGCGCGGCCTTCATTTAGCCTTGGCCGCTCGCAGCTTGCGTTTTGGACAGTTATTGTTATCAGCTCTTTTATTTACGTATTTCTGAAATGCTCAACAGCACAGCATTTTGACATCCCTAATCTTAACGACGTAAACCTTGCGTTGCTGGGTATAGCTGCCGGTACTACATTGGTGTCAAAAACGATAGATAATAGCCAGCGGGATGCGGATGGCGATGCTATCCCGCAGCAGGATTATCCGTCCAAAGGTTTTTTATCGATATTATTTCTGACGAAAAGGGTGTTAGTATCCACAGGCTTCAAAATGTTATATGGACTATTGTTGTAGGCGCAATTTACATAGGCTATGTTGCCAATCACCCCCAGTTACCCGATGGCACAATCATAACTACGCAGCTATTGGCCTTAATGGGCATTAGCACAGGAGCCTACCTGGGTTTAAAAATCAACGAAAATAAGAATGCACCTACCAGCGATGACAGCCGAAGTGTAAATGCCAATCCTGTGGCGGCGGCCCCGAATGCAAACCAGGGCAATGGCGCTGGTCCGGCCGCCGGAGGCAATCCGCCCCCTGCCCCTGTAGCACCGGCACCAATTGTAAATCCGCAGGGTAATGGTCCGGCTCCCGAAGCTAGTCCTTCGCCTGCCCCTGTGGTGCCGGCACCAAATGTAAGCCCGCAAGGTAATGGCCCCGTATCAGCTCCTGGAGGCAATCCGCCGCTCAATAATCCTTAAAGATTTTATACAGCAAGCAAAGATTATTTCGGTTTAAACTTTGGTGCGAGCTTTATGAGCAATGAAGGGGCAAAACGGTTCACCCAAAGTGCAATCCGTTCCATACCAAATTTGCCGATATACGCTTCATAGGCACCTCTTTTAATGGCCTTTAGAATCTGTTCCGCAGCTTTATCTGCCGGGAGGCCGCTGTCTATATTTTCAGAGCTGACGGCTGCGCCATAAGGCGTATCGGTAAGCGCATATTTGGAAATATTAGTACGGATATAGCCCGGCGTTAAAATGGTAACTTTAATGTTGTCGCCTGATACCTCGGCACGCAGGCAATCAAAATAGCCATGCAGCGCATGTTTGGCTGCCGCATAGCCGGAACGCATGGGTGTGCCGATCTTTCCCATTACGCTGCTTGTTATTACAAAGTGCCCGGTTTTGCATTCGGTAAAATGTGGTAGTAAGGCTTTGGTAAGTGCGACATAGCTGAAGTAGTTTAGGTCCATAATATGGCGGTGAACTTCCAAATCTGTTTCGACTGCCAGCGAACGCTGGGTTATGCCGCCGTTATGTACCATAATATCAACCCGGCCGAAGCAGGCAATAGCTTCGGAGGTCTTGCTTGCTAACGAAGGTAGATCCAACAAATCCAATGGAAGTACAAGCACATTTTGCGGGAATGCACAGGATGCTTTTACCCGCTCCAATTCCCCGGTACGCCGGCTCGATAAAATCAACTTTGCCCCGGCAGCCGAAAGTGCATAAGCCAGTGCCTCGCCAATGCCCGACGATGCTCCCGTTATCCAGGTAACTTTATCGTTGAAGTAATTATCCATGCAGTCTATCTTGTTAAAATAAAGCTAATATAATTATGCCGGCTGGTTTACCTTTTGTTTTATATTCGGGGAAATTAAATTTCATGAAAAAACTTTTACTGTTAATTTTAATAAGCACTTTATTTATCCGGGTTAACGCCCAGCAAAATTTTATATTCAAAATAAAATATATCCCGAACCGGCATTATACAACAATAATGCAAATGGATATGAATATGGACATGGATTTTAAAGGGGATTCCGCCATTTTAGAAAAGATAAAGGCATCGGGAACCAAAGTGCCAATGGTGATGGTCAGCTCCACAAAAATGGAAATGAACATCCACACTGGCGCATTAAAACCTGCAAACACGTTTCCGATTACCTTCAATTACTCCAACGTAGCATCAAAGATTTCGGTAAACGGCGATGAAAAAGTTAGTCCGCCAAGCCCAATTATCGGGCAAACCATTTATGGCGAATACTCGACTGAGGGAAAAATACAATTGGATTCGATATCCGGAAAAGCACTTGACGATGAATTAAAGCAGACACTAACAGCCGGCATAGCTAATTTGGTTAATCAAATGAAATTTCCGGACAAACCGATGAGCATCGGCGAGACTTTTAACCAGGAAGTGCCTTTTAGTCTCCCCGTGGCAGGCATTAATATGTCATCGACTATAAAGATCATATATAAGCTGATTTCTGTTGATAAAAGCTCGGCCTATTTTGACACCATCCAGTCGATGGACTTTGACGTGAACACGGAGAAGGACGGCGTTAAAATGATAGGTAAAGGAAAAGGAACAGGCGATGGTAAGCTGGTTTACAACCTGGCCCAGAACTTTGCTACCGAAATGACCAGCAACCTTGGGTTTGATTTAACCATGAATGTTTCAAATATTACTATTATAGCAAAGGCCAAAATGGTTTCGGTAAATAAAACAACGATAGAGAATAAGGGTAAATAAACAGTGACGTAACCTGCTGCCTGCTAAAGCCGCCAATATAAAAAAGTAAGGCCCCTGATGGGCAGGGGCCT
>JAZJZL010000124.1:7103-56628 GCA_040389845.1 Bacteroidota bacterium | reverse complement strand
ACTAACCAATTATAAACCTAAACGATGAGAAGACATTTTAATGAGGCGTGAGAGCGGATTCGAACCGCTGTTAAGAGTTTTGCAGACCCCCACCTAACCACTCGGCCACTCCGCCGTCTTTTTTTAACTCTAACCTACCCGGAAGATGGGGGAGGGCACCCCCAATCTTACCGAATAAGAAACCTAAGAAAATTAAACCCAATAATCATTCACTAAAAATGACGGTCTTTAAGAGCGCAGCAAAGCGCCTGTATCTATACTTTTGACATAGCTATACACTGTGGAAAATTGAAAACCTGGTAAATTAAATGCTTGATGGCGGCGAAAGAATTATCGCTTTTGCTCAGCAACAACAATAGCAGCACATGGCCTTTTCCGGTAGGCGCATTCGCATTTGGCTTGCGGTATGTATGCTGTTTGTCTTCATTTTTTTATTCTCTTTTTTGATTAACGACGAAGCAAATTTAGAGAGAAAAATGGTAATTGCAAATAAAATCTATAAAAAAGATAGATTTTATAGATTTTATTAAAAATTACCCCGAATAGTTCCCTGGTTTTATGGCCGGTAACTGTAAATGATACCTGGATTAAAGTTTTACCAGGTTATTTTTTATGGCAAAAATAGCTAGACCAGTGCGGGAACGTATGTCAAATTCCTGGAAAAGCGTTTCGCGGTAATTATCGATGGTATGCGGACTGAGGTTCATTTTTCCGGCTATCTCTTTGTAGGTTAACTCAGAGCAGCACAGCTCGAGGAATTTGCGTTCGTTGGCGCTGAATTTATCTTGAAGCTGCTGCAGATTTTGATTTTGAATGTTTCTGAGCAGTTTGCCGGAGGCCTGGTTGTTCAAATAAAACCCTTCTTCGGTTATTACTTTTATGGCGTGGATTAACTCTGCGCCTCTTGTTTCTTTTAATAAGTAACCGCCGGCACCGTTACGCAGCATGCCGATAATGGAGCGTTCATCCTCGAACATGCTTAAGGCTAATATTTTAGTTTGGGGATGATTATCCCGTAACCAGGCGGCCGCCTGGAAGCCATCCATTACAGGCATATCTATATCAAGCAGTACCACCTGCGGCAGCTCGTGATTGGTTAACTTTTCAATCATTTCACTGCCGTTGGCCGCGTCGAACACGATATTTACATCAGGCGTTGCTGAAAGCAGCATGGCCAGGCCTTGCCTGAAAAGGGTGTGATCATCAACTAAAGCTACTTTTACCGGCAAATTCATTTCCATTAATCTAAAGGTATGCTGATTATAAAATTTGTACCCTCTCCAACTGCTGATTTTATGTCGACCTGTCCGCCCATCAGCATCGCTCTTTTCCTGACGGTCCCGAGCCCCAAGCCTTGATTTTGCTGCCGGGCAGTATCAAATCCCCGGCCATTATCCGTCACATTAATAACCAGCTGCTTGTCCGTTACTTCGAGCAATACATTTATGATAGTCGCATCAGCATGTTTGATAATATTATTAATAACTTCCTGGAACAGGCGGAAACATACGATTTCCTTTTCCGGTTCAATCTTTGGCTCAGCAATTCCGTGCTGACTAAAATTGATGGCATATCGCCCGGTTTTCTCCAACCACTCCAGCTGCATCTGTATACAGGATACCAGCCCCTGGCTAAGCAATTGTTCGCCATATAATACATGTGAAAGCCGCCGAAGCTCTGTTATGGAACGTTTTATAAGCTCTTCGGTATGCGCAATCTTAACCGAGCTGTCGTCGGGTTGATACGGATCGATAAAACTTAAAGTCACTGATGCAAGGCTTAACACCTGGCCAATATTATCATGAAGCTCGGACGCTAACATCTGCAGCGTTTGCTCACGCACTTCCATCCGGCTTTTTATAAGCTCTGTATCAAAAAGCTGCTTCATAAGCGCCTTCTCCTCATTGTGTTTCTTTTTGCGCTTGTTATAAAGGCTTACGTAAAAAATAAGCGCTGCCGGGGCGATCAGGAAAATCACCGTCGAGAGCACTATGATGTAAAATACCTGCGTTGATACCACCTGCATACAAATGCATATAACCAGCAACAATATAATAAAATATTCAGGATGCTTAAAATGATGTAGTATACCGATTGGCTGAATTCGGGCGCCTTATAATGTATCAGGTAATCGAAAAATAAATCGGTAGCTGTGCTGCCAAAATAAAAAAGGATAGTGCCGTTTACCCACCAAAACGGGGCATGCATTTTAAGGTTGACGTGCGAAGGGGAAACTAACAGCAAATAGTAATAGTAAATACTCGCCAGCGCGAATGCGATAGCCATTACGGTTGCGGTATTAGCGGCAAACATATTAAAATGGATAAAATAAAGTTCGGTAACATATACCGCCAGGAAGGTAACAATCCACATCAGCAATAATTTATTGCGATGCCTTAATGCACCGAATAAATAGTAAAAGAACCAGGTGTTCATGGCGCATTCGGCTAATAGAAACAGGTTGTAGAGCCATGAATTGTGTACATGCAGTACCCTTCGCAAATGGATGGCGCCCATCTCGGTAAGGCAGGTTAAGGCAAGATAGGCTATCATTAGTTTCCAGACCGGTTCTTTATCCTTCGCCAGGAAAAAAAACGCGGCCAGGAAACATATAAGCTCTGATATAGTATTACCCGTAAAATATATCCGGATATCCATAAGGCAGTGTTTGTTATTATTTGTCGCTTAGTAAATGAGCGCCTACTGTATAGCAATTAGATGGCGGCGGACAGATTTCACCACGGTTTTCCGGGTTGGTCAGTATTATAATCCCGCGCTTGCCGCTAACTTTCCTGTCGCTGAAATAGTCTACGTGCAGTGTGGTGCTATCGTTAACTATGCTATCTTTTGTCGAAACCATAAATACGGTATTGTATCCCCAATATTGTTTCTTAGGAGCTTTGGGGTTATGCTTTGTAGTGTCATACCTAGCGTCATAGCTGGCAAAATAAAAACGAATGCCACGGCCCCCTTCACTTTCGATCATTTTTATCAATGCGTGTAGCTTTTTGGTGCTATAATATACGCAACGGCTGTCGGGAAGCAATGCAGCCACCTTGCCGGGGCCAACAGGCGGTAAAACTACTGTTCCGGCCCTGGGTGCGTAGTTCTTCACATATTGTAAAGCAGTTTCCTTTGAAAGTGTGTCGGGGTTCAGTATAGATATGTCCGGATCGCTGCTTATTACTTTTTGTTCCGGCCCTTTGCAGGCATACATTAAGCCTGTAACCACTATGGCTACAAGCAGCTTTGTTTTTTGAATTGTCATAAATGCTGGGGTTTGATTTTAAGGTAATTTATTAATTGTGGTGAAGGTATTATGATGGCGAAAAAACGCTGACAGTAAAAATGGCTTTTTTAAAAGCTGTTTTCACCCTGTTGCCCCGGCGCCGCTATACAGACCTTTGGAGGAACAAAAACGAAGGATAGCCTTCGTAGCAGGCTTTAAAACAATAAACAGATGAACACCAAACGCACATTCTTCCGCAAACAACATGGCGTTCTGACTACGCTGCGCTGCTACGTAAATATAATATTATCCATTATCAAATTTAGTATCACAATTTAAAGTAAAATCACATGAAAAAAATGTTTTTAAGTGTACTTATGGCCGTCGTCATGAGCACTGCTATCAAGGCGCAGACTATCGATACCGTTACTTTTAACGGCTTCACCATGGTACTGCATGGTCACAAAGTAATGAAGCTGGTTTGCCGGCCGCAAAGGGGCGGCTATATCGATTCAAGCCAGGTAAAGGTGAGTCATAGCTATACTTATGCCTCGCGGACTGAGTTTTATACCGAAACAGCCATTCAAAAATATACAGAAGCGTTTACCGAAAAGAAGGTGAAAATAACTGCCGACGTTTCGGTTAAGGCGGAATATGGCCCGGCTTCCGGCGAAGCAAGTGCAGGCCTGGAAACTGATTATACCGATAGGTTAACGCAGAGTATTACCAGCACCAATAAAGAGCATAAAGATGTGATACAGATAGATTCGGAAACCTATAAAGTGGAGTATGAGCCGCATAAGGCTATCCAGCTATATGAATGCGTAGTAAGCGTGGCGGGCGAATATCAGCGGATATATGCATCGCCGAAAGTGCCGAATAAAACCTTTAACATTCCATATACCATCGTTATAGATTATTCCAATGCCCCACGCGCCTTATACCAGATTATACAAAGCTGCAATGCAGGCACCGACACCGGGGAATGGAGCACTTTTAATAATATTGGTTACCAGGCCTATACCAATTACACCGGCAGGCCGGTTAATATCTGGACAACGTTTCTTACCTCGCTAAGAGACCGGTTGTGGACTGACGGCAGCGACCAGGACTCCTGGGCAATCTTAAAAAATGCAGCAATCAATGCGCTTGGGCAGAAAGATGCGGCCAACCAATTGCGAATATTTTGCTCCCAGGTAAAAGGTATATATCAGCCGGCGCATAACGAAAAGGAATGGGGGCGCGTTACCGATTTTGCAAGACGATACGATAATTAGGTCGGCTGCCTATAGATTGTTTACACTTATGTTTAAACAGGGAGAAATAAAATAAAAAATATTTTTACAGAATTTCTTGATTTATTAAAATTAATGCGTATACTTGCATCATGAAAACAATATCAATTCAATGCTTTATCCCCCAGCCGAAACATCGGAGAGGATAGCTATTGTATTGACTTAAATAAATAAGATACATGAAATCCTCTTAGAAATTCTAAGGGGATTTTTTGTTTTCGCAACATTTTCAGGGTAGTATATCAATTGGTTCAGATTACTCCGTTTGGAACGGAGAGGGTCTCGGTTCGAGTCCGGGCTGCCCTACTGATAATGAAGGAAATATAGCTCAATTGGCAGAGCAGTATCCTGATACGATACAGGTTAAAGGTTCAAGTCCTTTTATTTCCACTAGTGATTTTTCCTGTGGTGCAATGGCAGCACGGCTGATTTTGGTTCAGTAGATCGTGGTTCGAGTCCACGCAGGAAAACTTTAATATTTCGAAACGGCTAAAGGCTGTTTTGGAGCATGATTTTTAATAAAGTAACCGGCATTGCCGGGTAGGGGCATGGTGTGTATTGTTGTAAAGAAAAATCTTTACTAATGGATCGTGCAATAAGTTTTAAAACAACGGAGAATTAGCAAACATGGTGTATGCGGCGGTTTGAAGAGCCGATGATCCGGGATCGTTACCCGGGTTCTCCACAAAATAAATGGCCGGTTGCCCGAATGGTAAGGGGTTCCTCTGCAAAAGGAAATTGTGCAAGTTCGAGCCTTGTACCGGCCTCGGGGCTTTTCCGAAAAAGTTCTTCGCTAAAAAGGAGACGCGTAACTATCAGCGCATAAGTTTGTCTTATAATAGAAACAAGCTTTAGTATATTTACACCAGATAGTTAACCCGTGGTATACCAGACAATTGCGCCCCAGCCGGCGCTGCAGCCTTACGTTAAATACTTTTGGACGCTGGAGAACAAAACCGGTGAAGCCGGCATGAAAACCTTCCGCACCATGGCCGACGGCTGCCCGGGAATTATTTTTCAGCATGCCGGTAGCGGTAATTTTTTTCAACAGGATAAACAACTGCCGGCCACATTTTTGTTTGGACAAACCACCCGTTACGCCGAAATAAACCTGTCGGGCAATTTTGATACCGTTGGGGTTTACTTTCATGCGGATGCTGTGCAAACGGTATTCGGACAACCGGCGGCTGAACTGACCGACTCCTGCCTCGACCTGGATTTGATCGCCACGCGGCAGCATATTAATTTAACCGAGCGATTGGCCAACACCGTATCTGCGGCAGATAAAGTTGCCGTTTTACAAGAATATTTGCTTGGAGAGGCTACCCGGAACCAGCAGCGTGCAGACAAAACGATGAAATATGCGCTCGAGCAGATCATTTCGTCAAAGGGGGCCTTACCATTAAAGGTTTTACAACAGCGCCTGCACACATCTGAACGGAGCCTTCACCGTAAGTTTACACAATACACGGGCATATCGCCTAAACTCTTCTCGCGTATTTGCCGGTTCCAGGCATCGTTAAAACAATTACAGCAAACCAACTACAGCAAGCTTTCCGATATCGCCTTTTGTCACGATTATGCCGATCAATCGCATTTTATCCGCTCATTTAAGGAGTTCTCAGGCTTATCTCCCGCTCAATATCAAAAAAACTCTACCGAGGTTGTAGAAAACCTCTCCGAAATATCAGGTTGATTTTTGGCCGTTTTGTTCTATTTTCTTTTGCGTTATCGCGGCAATTTTGCTGAAAAGATGATGCAAATGAAACTGAAATTTATTATCCTGTCCGCATTCCTTATTCATACAATCTCCCTGAAGGCACAGGCACAGCAGGTGACTGAAGATGGCAAACTGATATTTGAGAAAAACTGCACCCGCTGCCATGGTTACGACGGAACCAAAGGTTATTGGGGCGCTAAAAACCTCCGCAAAAGCAAGCTGGACGACGAAAAGCTATATGCTACAATCGCTAACGGCAGGTGGATAATGCCCAGCTGGAAGCGGAAGCTTACCCCTGACCAGATACATGCCGTAATTGCCTACATCAAAACTTTAAGAAACTAATTATGACGACCAAAAAAATGAAAGAACTTATCCTGCTCAGCACTGCAATTGCCACGGCATTAATAGCAGGCTTATTTTATGCATACACCTGCTCCGTCAATACCGGCCTCGGTCGCTTGCCCGGCCGCGATTACCTGGCGGCTATGCAGGCCATTAACAGGGCTATCCTAAATCCTTTGTTTTTTGCCAGCTTTATGGGCGCATTGTTGCTGCTTCCTGTTAGCGCCTGGCTAAATTTTAACGACGATACCCGTCTGCGTTTCACGTTGCTATGTGCCGCCGCAATTTTATACCTGGCGGGCGTATTCGGCGTAACAATTTTTGGCAACGTTCCGCTTAACGATGTTTTAGCCCGTATCGATTTAAAATCCCTTTCGCCGGCGCAGGTTGCTGAACAACGGAACGCTTTTGAAAAGCCCTGGTTAATTTATCATAACGTCCGCACTGTAGCAGCGGTGATATGTTTGGCGCTGGTTATATTGAGCTGTATGTTTAAAAAGATGCCGGCGTGATGGCCCTTTTAAAATGACTCCTATTCATAACCGTATGCGCTAAATCTCATACAAAAGCACCGGCCCCGGCTGTTAGATTTGAAAAAATAAAAAAGGAAAATGAAAACAGCAATTGAACATTACGAACACAAACTTTTATTTGAAATGGACCCTTCGGATCTTTTCGCTGCGCTTGAGGCCAAAGAGAACGTTGTGGTGATAGATGCCCGGAAAGATTTTGCTTTTGAAAAGGAACATATCCCCGGCGCAATAAACCTGCCCCACCGGAACATGAACGAAGAAACCACGGCTAATTTCGACAGGTCGGCAACTTATGTGGCCTACTGCGATGGTATAGGGTGCAATGCATCGACAAAAGGCGCTTTAAATATGGCGAGGCTTGGTTTTAAAGTTAAAGAACTGATGGGCGGTATAGAATGGTGGAAATTTGACGGCTATCAAACAGAAGGTACCCATCAAACCGCGGGACTACAGATTGAATGTGCATGTTAGTTTTAACCGACCTGCTCAAGTTGCCAACCCAAAACAGGGTATATTTGTTTCTTTATTAAAATGGAAGTAAGACACTTAAGACTCATAAAAACAATTGCCGACGAAAAGGGGATAACAAAATCGCTTGATAAATTATTCCTGACGCAATCGGCGGTGAGCCATCAGTTGAAGGATATTGAAGAAAGGCTCGGCGTAAAAATATTTTATCGCACCAAAAACCAATGGGCGCTTACCGAAGAGGGCAAAATATTATATCAAACCGCCAGCGCTGTGTTAAACGAAATAGACAAGGCAAACGAGCAGATTAATGAGTTGCGACTGGGTCACGCAGGTGTTATCCGCATCAGCACGGAATGTTATACCAATTACCATTGGCTGCCGTCGTTTATGGTTAAAATGAAAGTGCTTTATCCTAAAATAGAGGTGAAAATAGTGATGGAAGCTACCCACAAACCGCTGCAAAAATTATTGGACAGCGAGCTTGACATCGGAATCACCTCCGACCCTTTGGACGACAAAAGCATCAAATATATCGAGCTTTTTAAAGACGAAGTAATGGCGGTGGTACTATCGGAGCATCCTCTCGCGAAAAAAAAATATCTTAGCCCGGAAGATTTTGCGAATCATCCCCTTATCATCCATTCGTACCCCTTAGAGACAGTGACTGTTTACCAGCATTTTTTGAAGGAAAGCAAAACGCAGCCGCAGGAAATAATTGCGATTCCGCTAACGGAGGTTGCATTGGAAATGGTAAAAGCGGGCATGGGTATAATGACTATGCCTAAATGGGCCCTTAAGCCTTTTGCCGCCTCGTCCGCGCTGACACTGGTGCCGATAGGCCCTAAAGGCTTGATCAGAACGCACTATGTGGCCATAAGACACGAGGATTCAACGAAAAAACACCTCAAGGATTTTATCGAAAACTTAAAGGAAGAATTACTGAAATAATATGGAATATATAATCAGGCCCCTGGAGCCTGCGGATATGCCTGAGCTGCTGGTATTGATGGCCGAACATGCCGCATACGAAAAGGCAATATTCCACCCCGAGGGGAAATCGGAGCGCCTTTATAAAGCAATATTTGAACCACCAATACGGCTTTACTGCGAAGTGCTTGAAGGGGACACCGGGCTGACGGGCTTTGTTTCCTATACCTACGATTTTTCTACCTGGGATGCCGCCGAATTTATGTACATGGACTGTCTTTTTCTCCGCCCGGAAGCAAGGGGCCTGGGTTTGGGGAGCAGGGTTTTAGCAAAGCTACAGCAAATAGCCAGGCAAAAAGGTTGTATAAATATTCAATGGCAAACACCGGAATTTAACGAGCCGGCTATTCGTTTTTATAAGAAGAATGGGGCGGGCATGCTGGTGAAAGCGAGGTTTACTTATGGGTTGTAGCAGGGAATTTTCGTTCGAAAATAGATTGCTTACAATATTTCAGATTTAGGTTATCGCCGGTCAAAAACTTTCGCTAATTTCAGCCGACACTTCGGTTTTCATTTGTAACCGTGTTTAAACCTTAACATAGCTGTAATACCTATGCCACAACCAAGCCTCACATACCCCACTGTTTACATCGGCGAACAAAATACTCCCTATTCATTTGCGCCTGTCGCCACGGCTGTTCCTGCCTTTATCGGTTATACACCGCAGGCAATGTACCAGGGAAAATCATACGCCAACGTTCCTCAAAGAATAACATCTTTTGCGGATTTTCAAGCCATTTACTGTTATCCCGACCCACCGGCCCCTGCCGACCCGGCAAAACAATACAGTCCGCAATATTACCTGGTTCAGCAAAGCAGCCAGCCGGTAAATAATGATTATGTGTTGATTAACGGCAGCTATTATGCAATAGTGCCGGATGCAAATACCATATATTATTTATACAACAGCGTGCGCATGTTTTATGAAAACGGCGGCGCGGATGCTTACATTGTTTCGGTTGGTGGCTACGGAGCTCCATCTTTAAACCCGATGAGTCCGGGTGGACAGATTGTTAACCCAAATGTGCAGCTATCCGATTTATCGGGTGGATTAAATTTGTTGCTGGGCGAGCCGGAGCCGACCATGTATATTTGTCCGGATGCTACCCTGCTTTCGGTTGATGATAATTCCACGCTGATGGAAGAGATGCTTTTGCAATCATCAACAATGGGGACCTCTATAAGCATATTTGATGTAATAGGCGGCCGAAACCCGGACCCGATAATGTATACCAACGACATCACAACCTTCCGTAACGGCACAGGCAGCAATGGCCTTGATTACGGCTGCGCTTATTATCCGTTTATCGGCACCACAATCATGCAGGCTCCGGAAATTGACTACACCAATATTTTTGGCGGTGACGTAACGCAATTGATGCCTTTACTCAATCCGCCGGATAACCCTAACCAGGCTGCGGCAGATGTATTGAATGAAATTATAAGCTCGCCGGATGTGCAGCCTGTAAGCCAATATAATAACGCACTGATTAATGCAAGCCCGTTATACAACATTATCCTGCAGCACATTTTAGCCGATGCAAATATACTGCCGCCAAGTGGTGCAATGGCTGGCGTGATAAAGATGGTCGATAATAACACCGGTGTTTGGACTGCGCCTGCGAACACTTCGATAGTTGGAGCGGCGTCGCTGCCCATTAATTTATCGGACAGCCAGCAGGGGGGCTTGAATGTAGATGCGGTTTCGGGAAAGTCGATCAACGCTATTCGTTTTTTTAATGGCATAGGTATTTTAGTGTGGGGTGCGCGCACCTTGGATGGCAATAGCCTGGACTGGAAATACCTGTCCGTGCGCCGGACGATGATTATGATTGAGCAGTCGTGCAAACTGGCGGCGCAGGCTTATATTTTTCAGCCTAATGATAATAATACCTGGAGTGCTGTAACTGCCCTGATCAGTAGCTTTTTAACATCGGTATGGAAGCAAGGCGGCTTGCAGGGTGCGAGTGCGGCGGATGCATTTTCTGTTAGCTGCGGGTTGGGTACAACCATGACATCCGGCGATATTTTGAACGGGATGATGAATGTAACCGTACGAGTAGCGGTGGTTCATCCGGCGGAATTTATAGTGATTACGTTTCAGCAGCAAATGGCGGGGGATTGAGGGGAAGGGCGTAAATAACTTAGATTAATGGAGGTAAACGAATTTACTAAAATAGAACGATTTTTAGATTGCCTGGAATGTCCGACAGTAGATGGTGTTATTTTTCCTGACCAATCAATACAGATATTAGATGTTAAAATATCCTGTGAAAAACCTGTAAAGTTTAGCATAAGTCCATCGTATTCTACGTCGATAAACGAACTTGAAAAAGCAGGTAAGTTGCACTGGAATCACTGCGCAATTATACATGAATTTGTAGACGAAAAAAAATGTCTTAAAGCTGTTTGCGGCGAAGGTAATTATGGTAGTGACGGATTTGTAAGCCTTATAAATTCAACGACGGGCAATACAAGAGCTAATTGCAGTTAGTAATTTAAGGCATGTTTGGAAATTTAATATCGACCGCCCCTATGAAGTAAACGTATTGTGTTTATGAGGACTTAGAAACGGGAGTAGCGTGGGCAGGTTTGAAATCACGTCATGCCGAAACAATCGGCATGACGTGAAGCAGCCCGTCAATGATGCATCCCTTCCCCGGTTTTCATATACGGCCTGAAATCCGCCAGGCGTTTAAGTAGTGTTTTATTGGCCGCGACTATTTTTGCTCTTTCCATTTCGCCTGTCGGCAAAATTATATACCCATAAGGCGCCTTTTTCTTACCGAGGAACATTTGCTCGGGCGCAATTAACACAGGGCCGTCTGCCTGGCCGTCGGGTATATTGCCGATATCCTCATTGGTTACATAGGGGGCATAAAACATGTAATGCGGCATCTGCATCGTCATTACATCGTGTTTGGCGGGCGTTCCCGGGTAAACGCGCATAACCGGGGCCAGCATGTACGAAACGCCCGACCTTGCAGGCGCTTTATATGTCCCTTTTGTAATCCTGTCAAGTACAATATTCCTTACCTGTAAGGCTGTGAATTTACCGGAAGCCCGCATGGCGGCCACATCCTGGTAGATAGGGAAAATCACTCTTGCGCCTTCGGCGTCGTAGCTTATTGCTGTAAAAATATCATTCCTGAATTCGGCCCATTCCCAGGCAGTTCGGACAACAAGGCAAATAAACCCGTTGTTGCCTTTGCGGGCGGGATAATAGCCTTTCGCAGGGTCTAACAGGTACACAGTTGCACCGGGGCGTAATTGTGGGGGAAGTGAGCTCAGGGCAAAATCGGTTTCGAGGTCGGCGGGCATTTTGTCAAGCTTTGGCTCTGCGGTTTTTTGCGCAAAGCTTTGGGCGGAGATGGACAGAAGGATAACAGCGAATAAAATGCGCCGGATTTTTTGGATTGGGGTGGTAAGAAGTTTCATTATTATAGGGTTTAATTATCTGATTTTTAGGAATATAATTTCCGAAATGAAGCTACGCCGTTACCCTATGTTTAACAATGGGGAAAGCTGCCAATTTGAGGGGGGTATCAGGACAAGGTGGATATATTCAAGTCGATAGCACACTTTGCTTCAGCTGGAAGCGCCCTGGCATGCAACGCATTCATCATCTTCCGCGTCTTATAAAAAAACATATTTATGAGAAAGATATTTATTGGCTGTTCCATTATGCTGGCTTGCGTGGTAACGGCTTTAAGCGCGGCTGCGCAGGGTGCTACAAGAAGCGTTTCAGGCTATAACGGCGTTGAATGTAACGGGCCTTTTAACGTTGAGGTGAAAATAGACGGCACGGAAACGCTTAGGCTGGATGTAGATGCCGATATTTTAAATGATATTGAATCGAAGGTGGAAGGCGGCGTATTAAAGGTACAAATGAAACACCACTGGCGAAACCACAGCAATGTAAAACGCGCTAACATTTATATAACCGCAAAACAGCTTAATTACCTGGGCAACGGCGGTTCGGGCAACATGGTGTTGGAAGGTACTGTTACCGGCAGCAACGCTAAGCTTGCGCTTAGCGGCTCCGGCAATTTAAGGGCGGCTGTTAAGTCAGGGGCAGTTCAGCTCCATTTAAGTGGCTCGGGCGGCATTATCACAAAAGGCAGCGCCGGTGATGCCGAAGTACATATTTCCGGCTCGGGCAATGTTGATGCAAGAGGGCTTACCACTCAGAAAGTAGATGCCAGCATTTCAGGCTCTGGCGGTGTAGAGATTGTGGCTAATCAAACTGTGTCTGCAAGTATCTCTGGTTCCGGCGGAGTAGAATTCTCCGGCAATGCCAGTATCGGCGAAACGCATTATTCAGGTTCGGGAAGAGTGAACAAGAGGAATTAATATAGGCATCGCCTATGTTGAAACACTAAAATATAAAGTGCAGTGTGAATCTCTTAGTACCTCTGCCTAATACACAAAAAGCGCGTTCCTTAAACAGGGACGCGCTTTTTGTGTTATCTCATTTCGTCAAATTTACCCTTTATAATTCGGGTCAAACTCCACGATCCATTCTATTCCATATTTGTCTCTGAACATTCCGGCATATGTACCCCACGGGCCGTTGCCAATTGGCCCTTCAACCTCTCCGCCTGCTGACAGGCCGTTAAATATTTTGTCGGCTTCTTCGCGGCTATCTGCGCAGACATTTATTTTAGACCTGTTTTCGCTTTCGCTTACCCGTCCCAAAAATCCGGGAACGTCATTGGCAATTAACACAGTGTTTTTGCCGATAGGTAATGCAATGCGCATTATTTTATTTAGCTCTTCATCTGGTATCGGGAATTCATCGCTTGCCAGGTCCTTGAAACGAATGATCTTTTCAAGCTCGCCGCCAAAAACTGATTTGTAAAAAGTAAAAGCTTCTTCGGCGTTGCCATTGAAGTTAATCCATGGATTGATTGCTCTCATAATTTTTATTTTAATTGGTTATTTTTCTGTCTATTATTTCTCTGATAAAGTGGGCAACAGATCTTCTAAATTTTGCAGCATTACTGTGTACCCTCCCATGAAGCCAAGCGCTATCTGCTTTTCCATGCGTTCAAGCGATTCATTATAAATAGCGATAAGCACTGTTGTTACGCCATTTTGCTCGCTGAAGCTGTAATCCCATTCCGAACCCGGCAGTTCGGGGTTTTCGTTTTCGTCGGCAAATGAATTATACAGCTTGAAATTGGTTTTCGGGGTAATTGACGTATATTCCTGCAATAGCCAACGGCCTTGTCCTTCGGGGTTTACCATCGTAAAAAACCTTCGCCCGCCAACTTCAAAATTCATGTATTTGGTTTTGCAGCGCATGGGTGCAGGCGCCGACCACTGGTCCAGTATTTCCTGTTTGGTAAAAGCATCCCATACCAGAGCAAGCTCGGCTTTAAACTCCCTGGTAATAAATATCGTTTTCGCCGCTTTGTCAACGGTGACGTCAAATAGCAGATTGTTATTCATTCTTCCTGTTTTTTTAGTGTTAGTAATATGTCGTCGAGCTGATTGAATTGAGTTGCCACGTTTTGCCTGAATTGGGCCAGCCAGTTGTCAAATTCCTGCATTTTTTTTGCATTAAAGTGATAGTAAATTTCCCGGCCACTATGCTCCGGTTTTATCAATTCGCATTCGTGCAATACTTTAATATGTTTCGATACGGCCTGCCGGCTCATATCAAATTTTTCGGCCATTACATTTGGCGTTAATGCCTGTATAGCTATCAACGCTAAAATTGCCCTGCGTGTTGGGTCGGCTATGGCTTGGAATATGTCTTGTTTCATTTTGGAACGTCTAAATAAGCAACCTGTAGGTTGCAAATATATATGCAACTTTTGAGTTGCGCAAATTTATTTGCGATTTTTTTGAAGAATAAAATGATCGGAGAATGTAAAAGGATTAGCGAGTTTTGCCGCCCCGGGTTTAGCCGAAAAAACGGATATTTATGCTATGAAAATTGTACCGGTATTTAAAGTGCGAAATATGCGCACGGCGCTGAAACACTACACGGAGGTGCTGGATTTTATAATGACCGACCCGGATGATACTGCCGACTCGCCTGTAGTAGACCTTGGGAATGGCGACGCGGCATTCCAAATTACGGTTTTTGAAAACGACCGGTTGTTCGGGTCGGTTGCTAACGTTTGGATTGATGACGTGAATGCGCTATTCGCCAAATATAAAAGCCGCGGACTGGATACATCTGGCAAAGAAGGTTCGCCGGTGGAACAGGGACCCATAGACCAGACCTGGGGCAGGCGCGAGTTTTATGTAAAAGATGCTGACGGCAATACGCTGCGGTTTGTGCAGGCGATGAGAGCAAATAATCTTACCTCGTGATATAAAAGTGCGTTTATGTAATGATAACGCACTTTTTGATTTGTTTTTTATTTAGATCCTAACTTTTTAAAGCTACTATTCGCTGGCATTAATTTACACAAGCTATCAGCTACCAGGTCCATCGCTATACGATGAAGATGAGCACTGCCTTTCGTCATATTCATTAGCATGTCCTGTTTCCGGGTAAGGTATTTTTTAGCATGTTTAAGATCGAACTCCATCACCCAATTTATGTTATAGATGAGGTCGGCATATTTAACTGTTTGTGCTGTTGAGCTTATACCGGTAAGCCGGTTTGCTTCTTTTTGTTTACGCTCTTTTTTAGATAAATGGGGGTAAGCCGCCTCGGTAAAGACATCGGTTAGCTCTGTTACACATGCGGTAGTCCGGGCTGCTTCGGCGGCATTGTAGTTGAAACTGATGAGCGCTTCGTACAATTCGCCTGCGTTTACCGGCGTGTCTTCAAAAAGATCATGGCAAAGCCCAACCTCGTAGCCCAACAACGTATAGGAGCCGGCCATTTCCGCCACGCTAACCAGATGCGTAAAATACGGAGTCCTGGTTTTTTTTACCATTTGACGGTCATGCTTTTCCATTACCCAAAGGCCCAGTTTTTGTTCCCGCGTCATTTAAGCTTATCCAGTTTAAAAAGCCGGGATGAACTTACATTTCGTCCCGGCGAATCGGCGCCGAGCAGTAACAAATACAGTTTCATGCCAATAAGCTTTTTATAATAGTCGCTGAAGATTCCTCACAAAAGTCGAGCCCGGAATAATCAGGATTGTAGCCCCCGATGTAAGGCACAGCCATTACATAGATACGGTCATTCAGCGCGCCGTAGGAATCAACCACCTGGAAATTATCATTAATGGTGATGCCGGATACTTTCAGGTAATAGTCGCCGTGCCCGTCCTGTGTAACATCTTTGCCGGCGGCCAGCGCTTTGCTCCCTTCCTCTGCCGACCTGAACCTGAGGCGCGCCGGGCATATTGTCCTGTTCTCTTTGAGGCTTTTGAACGGGAAGTCTTCAAATGCCAGGTGCGGTTGGCCTACTGCGTCAACATATGTTTCAAAATAAACAGCCAGTTTTTCGCTTTGCTCGGTGGAGTAATGGTAGGTTGCGCCTCCGCCGGTTTCCGGCACTACTTCGCTATCCTCACCAACCGGTATCAGCTCCAATACCCCTGCCTGGTGCAACGCCAGCAATTCTTCCGTCGAGCTTTGGGGGATGTAGGCAATAACGATGGATATTAATGGTATCAGCACTTGTTGCAGCCGCAGCATATCCTCGGCCGAGAGGTGTTTGGCCGGGTAATTTAAGGCGAAGCTCAGCACCCCAAGCATTTCTTTCCAGTAAACCGATTCCTTGCGTTTTATCGATTTTTCCGCTTCAACATATTCGGCTTTTAACAACTGGAAAGGGTCTACATGTTCGCGCAGCTCCATCATGGCCGCTACAAATTCCTCTACAGACATATTTTTTACCTGCTCATAAAATACCGGGTGTTTCTCACGAATTGGTAATTTAAAGTCCTTTTCAAAAATGTAATTGAGGGATAAAAAGCCATTGTTTTGCCTGATGTGAGCGGCAATTTGTTCCTTGGTTAAGAGCGAGTCGTTTGATAAATGTGAGTCCTCCAGGTGGAACCTCACAGCGGGGAGCATGCCATTACGCGTGTGCATTACCATTTTAAACCCCGATGCGGCGTCATAAAGCTTGTAATGAAGCTTTCCCTGGCCATCTTTGCTAAATGCACCATTGTGCCTCGACAGCGTTCTTATCGCATCCACAGCCGTAAGCGACGAGCCTTTTATGGCAACGGGGTGGTCCAGTTTTAACGCCAGCTTTTGCGGCGGATAAGGCGAATCAAAATAATTGGGTACTACGCCTTCATGCCTGGTAGGCCAGTTGTGCCCTGTACAAATGAGTATATGGTCGAATTCAAACTTATCTTTGCCGTTAACTTCAACCACTACGGTTTCGGTCTCCGGGTTATCAGTAGCATCCGTAACGTTGCTGCCATAGTGTATCTCGTAGTCCACGAAGGCCTCTTTCGCCTTTTTTTCCAATAGCTTGAATTGTTCTGTAAGGTACTGGCCAAAAAGCAGGCGGGGAAGCACTTTGTATTCGTTAAAGCGGTCGGCAGCGATATGAAATTTGTCGAGGGTATCTTTTGGGGTAGTCTTTATCCAGTCGGCCAGCGGGGTTACTATCTCAGGAATTTCGTTGCCCGAAACATTGGTGATATGCTCATCATTGGCGCCATCCGCACTGTAAGGCATTCCAGCGCCCACTTTTTTCTTTCTTTCAAATACCTCTACGCGGATATCAGTCCTGCCCGATTCCACCAGTCTTTTGAACATAAATAAGCCGCTTGGTCCTCCCCCAAGAATGGCAATGCGTTTTTTATTTCCCAAAATTTTGTGAATATATAGCGTTTGCAGATTAACAGATTTAGAGGGTAAGTGTTTGGCGGGGGAGGACTGTAGCTATAGGGCTCTGGCAACAGTGTACCGCCGCTTCCACTGGCGTAAATTCCGCATGCATATGCCGTAGTTATACGATTGTGTAGCACGGCAGGGCCGGTATCTTTGTGTTAGTAAAACAAACACCTACCGCTATGAAAACATTAACCACCCTGCTGGCATTGCTTACTTTTTTTGGTGCCGGCGTGTTAGCGCAAGACTGCAGCACATTTGTGAACAGCGAAAACGGCAAAACGCTCACCTACATTAACCAGGACGCTAAAGGCAACCGGCAAATGACCGTGGTTTATACAACCACAAAAAAAGACGCATCCACTGTAGCCGTGCATGCTGAAATAAGCGACAAAAACGGCAAGTCAATGGGCACCGGGGATTCTGAAATGGTCTGCGACGGCAACGCTGTCAAAATAGATATGAAATCTTTTATTCCGGCTGCGTCTATGAAGCAGAACATGACGATAAGCGGCGAGGCAAAATACCTTACTTTCCCGATGAAGATGCAGGTCGGCCAGGCGCTTGATGACGGAACGGTTACCATCAGCATGGGCAGCAATGGCGGCCCCGGGATGGACATGCAAATGGACCTGGCAGACCGGAAGGTTGAGCAAGCCGAAACAGTAGCTACAAACGCCGGCAGCTTTGATTGCTTTAAAATTACTTATAGCGCCACCACAAAAGTGAAAATGGGCGCCATCGGCATACCTTTCCACATGAAAGTTACCGAGTGGTATGCGCCCAAATTAGGCCGCGACGTAAAATCTGAAACCTACAATAAAGGCGGAAAGCTGATGGGGACGATGATGCTGGATTCGATTAAATAGCGCTAAGCGCAGAAAAGGCTGAGATGAATATTGCTGAAGTGTTCCATTTTTATGCGCGGAACACCGCGAATACTACACAATGCATTGATTGTTAGACAAATGTATTTTTACTACTTTGCAGCATGTTGATAATCAGTTCTTTATTTAAGGGTTTACAAGCGGGTTTACACTGTAAACCCGGCATTTTAATCAATTAGCTGATAATCAAATTGTAATGAAAGGAACGGGGTTTAGCTTAAGTTAATGACATTGGTTTACATTCATAACTTTGTTTTACGTTATTGCGGCCTTACTTTACTTCATATCTAAATACTTGCCGGCCAATATTGCCATCCTTGTCAATGCCCTCAATTATAACACGATAAGTACCCGCGCCATCTGCATTAAAATATTCAACGGATGCGGTGCCGGTGGTTTTGCCGGTATTGATATTGGGGTTCCAGTAAATGGTGCTTCGGGTGTCAACCGTTGTTGATTGCTGACTCCTGGGTGCGTCATAACGTGGTGAATAAAACGGCCTTATCGCATTGTACCCCTGTAACTTATAGATTATTTCATTTTTTTTTGGCAGCATCGATTTTAATTCAGCCATGCTTATTGGTGTTGCTTCTATTCTCCGCAAATTAACTACAATGACGCCCCGGTTAATATCAAATTTTTCAGTATTAAATTTTAGTTCAAAATCATCTTTTGAAAAAACCTCAACCGATTCAACAGTATTGGCATCTAACGTTGTTAAGTAGGCTACATCAACCTCCATCCCGCCGACAAAAATCAGCGCCGGTAGTGGATGTGGACTCTTTAATTCGCCCTTTACGTAAAAGTTTTGCCTTTCGCTGCTAAATTCCATACTACCTACAAGCGGCCTTAAGCCTGTCAAAAAAGAATTCCAACCCCATAGCGCATCGCCTCTAATCAACTGGTAGTACCTTAGCTCGCTTAGGGTGGCCAAAATCCCGTAATCGTTATGGCTAGGGGCTTTTACCTGTTTTTTGCCTTTGATCACTACCTCTTTCAGCATATGAGTATTGTTAAACTGAACTTTGCTGTTTTTTAAATAAGCGTTAAGGACGGTATCGATATTTACAATCTCGTCGGCCCTGGTGTAGTTAATCGGAATGCGTTGGACAGGGTCGGCGTTAACCGTAACTACCAGGTCGCTATCACTTAAATTATCGCTGGCGGTTATCTTAACCTTTGTCCAATCGGTAAATACGAGGTTGGTAAATTTGAACCTGCCGTTGGCATCTGTAACAGAATCGGCGTGAATTTTTTTTTCGGCGGCGGTTAAAGTTACATCTGCATTAACAACAGCGTGCCCTTTTGAGGCTGTCACGGTACCCGCAATGTCAATACCCTGTTCGGCCGGGAAGTTTATGGGCGGATATTTAGCATCTAAAACTCCATCGTAGGCGTAACGGCGATAGCCCTGTGTTTGAAGTAAAACATCTAAATCGGCAGCTGTTTTTCCATCAGTGTGATTGAAATAGTAGTTTGGTTTTTCGATATAACCTTTAATATCCGATGTTAACAGCAGATTGGTTAAAATGGTTGTTTCGGCATCTTCATCATAAGGCGCCTTTGCATCATCAACCACTGTAATAGAGAAATTGCCATCATCGGGCTGGTGATTTTTTTGTGCGCTGATATTTAACTTAACCTTTTGACGGGTGGTGTACGATGGCTTATCGGCGCTGATGGCTAAATTTAACGGGTTGTTATGTTGTATAAAAGCAATGCGCTCGCTTACAGGGCGGCCATCGGCTGTAAAAAGCGTTACCTGTAAAATGCCTGTAGGGAATTTGCTTTTGGGGATGCCGGCACTGTAAACCAAACCGGTTAGTTGGGTTGTTGCGGCAAAGCAAATTACCCCTGTCGATTTTGCCAGTATAAAAAACATTTGTCCCTTGTATTTCTGCAAAAAAGGGGCGTCGGCTTTTAATTTAAAACCTAAGGTTGCGGTGTCAGTGTTATCTAAACTTAAATTGATACCCCCGGTTTGCACCTTTGGCAATGGCGGGCTTATAACTGATCCATCGGCGCAGCTAATTTTTGCGGTATAAGTTTTACCGGCCTCGGGTGTAAAGTCGAATACGCCCATCCCTAAGTGCGATGAGGTAAATTGGGCAGCTACAGTGCCGTTGTTATCCATAACCACCCCTTTTATATCAATCCCTAAGCCGTTTGGCTTTATAGCTTTAAAGGCCACTTTAGTTTGCATACCGGCAAGCAGCGCGCCGCCTTCGGGAAAAAATTGCACATCGTTGGGGGCAGAAACCGGTTTTAACGAAAACGTGCCGGTAACATAGTTATAGCTACCAACGTCAACGGTTGTTACCAGGTTGGCCGAATCGAGATTTGCATTTTTTAAATTAACAAAACTGATGCCTGCAAATCCGTATTTATCGGTAACGACTTTGCCCCTGGCTATTGTTTCTTTACCCTTTTGTGCCGACCAATTCACCCGCTTCCAGCCATAAGGCACACCACTGTCGTTTTTGTAAAAAATACCGGCCGATATTTTTGTCATTTCGTTTACTGTGGTACTTTGAAGCGAAATATTGGTGGACAGGTTGTTGTTTATAGCATCGCCAATGGTGATGGTTTTATTAAAAAAATAGCCTAAATCTGCGTTGTTCATCCAGTTGGTAAAGGCCACTATGCGGTAATTTCCTTTTTTATAATTGTATTGCGAAATAGGAATAAATGACCAGGCCACGCTGTTTGTTACGGGTAGCTTTAAGGAATCGCGCGGGCCAATTACATCAACATAAACAATTTTACTTAACGTAGATGGCACATGATTGTTAACCGTTAGATAGGCTTTAAACCAAATAGTATCGCCCACTGCATAATAAGGTTTATCGAAATGAAGATAGACTTTTTCGACCGGATGGCTATAATATAAGGCGCCTGAATTGGCCATCATCCTGTTAAAAGCAGCCGTTGTATCCTGGGCTGAGGCCGCGGAATAGTATAGCACAAAAAGCAGTGATTGCGTAAATAATAACTTTAAGAATTTGTAACTATGGGGCATGCGGTCGATGCTTATTTGGCCCGGAACGCCGGGCTCAGTTATAATCTCATTGGCGAGTATAGTCCGCGTTATTTTTATCTCCAAAATATCTGCTGTTAACCTGGCAGCTTCGGTTACATGGCATTTAGGGCGAAATATTTTTTTGAGCGGGTTGAGCATTTGTTGTGGTTGTAAGGTAGATATATGATAAAAGAGGAAAATGCCATTAACTTCAGTTTTAGAAGAAATAACAAAATAAAGAAGGCTAATAATCGCTAATCAATACAAAATTTTGTCCATTTCGCCCTCCGCTCAAGTTAATGACATTGGTAACGCAACCATCGTTTTAGCAAATAAACGCAGCCATAAAAATGCCTGGTGGTTTATAAATATGGTGGTTATGTGTTACTGGTTCTACGAGAAATTTATCAACTCACGTAACAAGCATAAGAACCACCAAAACCACTACAATACCAACCAGACGGGCATCCCGTTTGCCGGCAATCAGGGCCATTACCGGATCCACCAGGACAAGGAGCACACCTGCCATTGACGCAGCAGTCGCTACCACACATATAACCTGCGTTTGAGGCACTGCATACGGCTCCTATGCTACCTTTTCCCATCACGTTTCTGAGCTCTGCTCTTGTAAGCATCCCTCCGGCGCTAATTTCAAGCGCTTTGAGCTTAAGTTTTTTCATTATGATTTAGTTAAATTGCGCCTCTATTATCGGGTTGCGGCATTTCCCTATCCTGTTTTACCGAAGGCAGGCAACTTATTGTTCTCGAGACAATTTCTTTTGCTGTTAATATTTTATATATAAATATTTAATAACTTTTGATTTATAGGTTTAGGGAGCCCGCGCCCGTTAATAAAAATGGCTGACATTGCCTCAAACACTATATCTGATATATGCCTGTTTAATACGCTCTAACTTTTTTGCCGAGGCTGCAAACATACTTTCTGCTATACCCTTTTGTTCATTGTGAATTACAGCTTTGTCTGAATTGCCAAAATCTTTTTGTACCGAAATAAAAGGATATAAAACCATTTTGCTGCTCGTCATTTCTGCGAGTAAGTGGTCTGCAAGTACATTGTCATTAACAGGTTCATCTAATATTTGCTGAAAAAAAATTTTGTATATAACGATAAACGGGGAGGCCAGGCAGCGGGAAACCCAAAAGCGGTTAGCGGCAATCATTACTTCATTCTCGGTAAAACTACTACCGCCCGATAGATAGTCTATGCCGCTTATGTGCGCCTCGATGATGTTTTTTAATAAATACGCTTTTGAATAATCCCCGGTAAACTGGTGGTTATCCTCACAAATAATGATCACATCATCATCCGCATCAATAGCCATCCGGATAATTTTCCGGATAATTTGCCATAAGCCAAACTCGCCAATTTCATGTTCGCAGGCCTCTACAATGGTTACATCAAATTCGGGCTTGTTTTCAAATTGCTGTTTTATGTGGGCCAGCCTTTCCGGTCGTCCAGGTAAATTAATAATATAGGTAGGTATCGTTAGCGTGTTATATATTTCGGTATCCGGTTCATCAGGCTGGGGGATATTGTTGTAGTACCCGGCAACGTTTTTTAAGTTTTGCAACCACGTTGCGCTTTTTACAAATAACTCATCAGCCCGGCCCGGCAGGTTGTTCATAGGGGTGGCATCCGAATAACCAAAATCTTTTTGTACCGAAACAAAAGGGTAAATTATAAACTTATCCTGCGTAAGCGCGGACATTTTGAAATCGGCGGCATCATAGTCACCAAAATCAGCTTGTAATATGGTCTCAAAAAATTTCTTAAACACAATTATAAACTGTGTGCCGTTAAAAATATACGACCAAAGCAAGGTGTCGTTCACCGGCACAACGCCGTCGAACCAATTAACGCCCCCTACCAGGATGTCGGCATTTTTTTCTTGTACCTGGTTTATGCTTTTAAACAATAATTCTTTTGAATAAAATTGAGTAAACTGATGGTCGTCCTCGCAAATGAGTATAAAATCATGATCTTGTTGTGACGCCAGCACTATAATTTCTTTCATAGTGTGCCATAAGCCAACGGCGCCTATTTTGTGTTCGTGGGCTTCAATAATATTTACACTGAATTCATTGCGTGCTGCAAACTCGTTTATAATGTGCTGTCTGCGGTCAACCCGGCTTTTTAAGTTGATGATAAAGGTTGGGATTTGATTTGTACTCATTAGGTTATTACAGCATCAGGTATTGGTTTTAATTAAGTACCCTGGTATTAAGGCTGGTATACGCGACAATTATGGTGTTTTTATGTTTCTCTCAGTCCCCGGTCATCTTCACAGCGTATTGATATTCAGGTAATACAAATAGCGCGGCAGATATTTAGTAAATAATTTTAATGGTTACTTATTTACGGAATAGATATTGGATTTTTTTGGAAACAAGGTCATAGGTTTTGAGGTTTTTGGTTAAGTTAATTTATAATATTTTCAAATTTTACGCAGGGTATGTTTGTCTAAGTCTTAAGGAACATTAACGGACGTACCATGTTTGTATACAAAACAGGGTAATATCCGCGACAGCTTATTTTTCATAGTAAGGTTTGATTACAACAAGAAAATGGCGTTATTAATTGGTATCTCAAACATAATTTATAAATGTCAACAATACAACTATTTGTGTAAAATTATTCGCTATGTGCCGCTATGCTGCAGTTTGTCGCATTGTTGCGCCTAAATGTGTTAAGCTTTCAGTTTAAGCAAATAGATAAGAGGTCGAAAGGTTTGCCTGATGTATGTGCAATATATGTTTGGTTCGGCTTTCGCAAGCAGAATACTTGCTGAGTTACGGGTGTAAGTTACGCGTTGCTAAACTTAGACCAGAAGAGGCTGCCCGTCATACTCGTGCATGAGTGAAAAACGATATTAAAGAATATATCTGGTATTATTAACAACGACAAAACCAATCTCATTCTAAAAGGAATGAGCCCGATAAAATACCAGGCTCATCATTGTAATTAATCTTTAACTTCTTCCAACTTTTGGGGTACAGTCCAGTTGCAGGGGTTTTCTGGTAATATGAAGAGGCTGGTTTATTTATGAAATGGCGGTAACTTCGCCTGTAAGTAAATTGATAGAAAAGCCTGTGTAAGAACCATCCTGGTTTTTAAAGAAAGCCTTTGCCATACTGTTTGACAGAAACAGTATATATCCGCTGTAGCTATCGGTGGCACCGTTATCAACGGTAGTGGTACTAAAATCTACCCTTCCAAAATTGTACAGGGTTGGGGAGGATGTACGGATGCCGGCAACGGAGACAAAAGTATAGACTGTTGATAGCTTATGCGAATCGGTAATTGCGCCATTCTTTAATTTCGAAGTATAGGATGATGTGGTAGTGGTACCGCCAATATTAACCGAACTGTAGTGCGCATCGGCTGATTTTACTACGTAATTCAGGGTTACATCGTAAATGTTATTAAAAGCAGCGCCCGTTTCGGTGGTTTTTAAGGTATCCACCAATGTATAGGCATCCACGGTGTAGTTATTGTTAAAGTAGCCATTGCACATGTAAGTAAATAATGAATGCCCTGCATACGTGCGCGTGGTATCGCCGCTTACAACCGTTTTATCGATTGTGTCTTTCACAAATGAGCCGCATGGATTGCTGTTATCCATGGTAACAAAGCCGCTGTGGCTGCCATTTGTTTTTAGATGGTCGGATGCATTTACGCCGCTTGATAACGAGTGGTAAAGGTCCAATGCAATCTGTTTGCTTAGATCAGCTTTATTTACTATTGTTTTAGCCGGGTTAGATACCATTGCATTTTTTTTACAGGATACATTAAAAAAAACGATGGCAACCAGTAAGGCCGGGATAATTTTAGCAGAGAGTTTCATGTGATAGCAGTCTAGATTATTTTTATAACTATGTTTTTAATATTCAAATTGTCTTGTCAAAAATGGCACCAATTATTTGGCAGCATAACACCTGCACAATTGAGGAATTTAAGGGGGAAATTATACGCAAATGAAGGAGTTTACGCCCCAATAAATCCCGGGTGCTGATCTTCCTGGTACGCCATGCATTTAATTTTGTGGATTACAAATTCACAAAAATTGGGTCGGGGTTTATAAATCCCGCTCAACGAGAAAATCACCACTAAATCATATTCCTGTTTACCAGATCTTTACCCTTTGATCATCAGCTTTGTAATTTTTATCGCCCGGCTGCACGTTAAATGCCTTATAAAAAGGTTCAAAATTCATTAAAGGGCCGTTTACCCGCCACATGGCCGGCGAATGCGGGTTGGTGTTCACATAGGTACGCAGGAACGCATCTCTCGTTTTTACCCGCCAGATCCGCGCTATCGACAAAAAGAAACGCTGATCCGGCGTAAAGCCATCAATTTTATCGGTGCTGTGGCCTTCCGGCGTCATTTTAAATGCATCGTAAGCTATGGCAATGCCGCCATTATCAGCAGTATTTTCGCCCAACGTTAAAAGCCCTTTTACGTGAACGGTATCCAAAACAGTAAACGAGCTGCACAGGTTAGCCAATTGCTTGGTTTTTGCCTTGAATTTTTCATAATCTTCTTTGGTCCACCAGCTTTTTACGTTTCCGTCCTTGTCATACTGCGCACCCTGGTCGTCAAAGGCGTGGGTCATTTCATGACCTATAACCATGCCGATACCGCCATAGTTAATCGCATCATCCGCCGCGAAATCAAAATAAGGAAACTGCAGGATCCCCGCCGGGAAAACAATTTCATTTTTGGACGGATCGTAATAGGCTGTTACCGTAGCCGGTGTGGCGCCCCATTCTGTATGGTCTACCGGTTTGTTTAGTTTTGCAAGTTGAGTTTGGTAGCCGTTTTGGTTCAGTGAAAGCACATTTTCAAAATATTGTGTCCGGCTGATCTGTACCTTATCGTAATTGCGCCATTTATCCGGGTAACCTATTTTTTTGGTGATGGCGTATAGTTTTTCCTTTGCTTTTTGTTTGGTGCTGTCGCTCATCCAGTCGAGCTTGTTGATGCGGTTTTCAAAAGCTTTCTGCAGGTTGTTTACCAATGCAAGCACACGGTTTTTTGAATTTTCATCAAAATATCTTTTTACATACAGCTGCCCCAAAGCCTGCCCCAGGTAATTGTCCACGCTTTCCGTCATGATTTGCCTGCGCGATTTTTGCGTTGCCTGCCCGGATAATACTTTACGAAATTCAAATGCTGCATCAGTAAAAGGTTTACTCAGCGCATCCGCATAGTTTTCCAGGGTGGTGGCCTTTAAATACACTTTCCAGTCGTTTATGGCGACTGATCTTAACAGCGTATCCAGCCTGTTATAATAAGCAGGCTGCCCCATGTCGATCGAATCGGTTGACGCGCCTAAGCGCCCCAGCAAAGTTGCCCAACCTATATCGGGTTGTGACTTATCGATGCTCGCGACCGCCATTTTATGGTAATTGGCATTAACATCCCTTAGCTGGATGTTTGTTTTATGCGAAGCAGCAATTTGCTTTTCGATGCCATAAGCTATAGCCGCATCTTTGGTTGCCGCAGCAGGGCTGCTACCTGTTAGTTGAAACAACGTGCGGATATATTGTTTATAGGCTTGCTGAACCTTCAGCGTATTTGAATCGGTTTTAAAATAGTAATCCCTGTCGGGTAAACCGATGCCGGCCTGCGACACATGGGCTATATTTATGCTGCTGTTTTTGTTGTCGGGATAGACGCCAAAGCCAATGATGGAACCGTTGCCCGATTTCATTTCGGTTGCCACAAACTGGAGTAACAAAGGGACGCTGTTAATGGCATTTATGCGCGCCAGTATTGGTGCAATGGGCTGGTAACCGCGCTGGTTGATGGTGCTTACGTCCATGCCGGATGCATAAAAGTCGCCCACCTTTTGCTCAATGCTGCCCATCGTGTTTTTAGTTTTCGAAACGCTGTCCAGGATGCGTTGCAGCAGTAATTTTTGCGGGATATTCATAAACGAGTAGGAGCCCACACCCGCCTGGTCGCTGGCGATCTTTGCGGTATCGTACCAGCGTGCATTAACAAAGCGAAAGAAATTATCACCGGGTTTTATTTGCGTGTCCAATCCGGCTACATCAACAAAGGTTCTTTTCTGCGCGGTTGCATAGTTTGCTATTATGAGGAATGCTGTGGTTAAACAGAGGTGGAAAATTTTTTTCATGATATGAGGGTTGGGTTAAAGGTAGGAGTTTTTTGGAAAGGGGGAAGGGTGGGGAGGGGAGAAATTTGGGTGGGGCAAGGGGTTGGCCGCGGGCCGCTAGCGGTTTTGGTAATAACCGTGAAGCCCGGTATCTGGTCAATCAGTTATTTCTAATTTGTTGTAAAGTTCGGTGCTGTTAATTAGCTGATCGAAACCCATGCCGGCTAAATGGGCGACCAATTTTTTATCGCCGGTCCAGAGGATGCCGGCGGTTTGTAGCGTAAGGGCAACAAAATTAAGATCATTGCTGTCTACGCCAACCGTTAGGCGATGAGCTTCCAGCCAAAATTCATGTCTTATAATATCTTCTGAAAAAAAATTCACCTGCTTCAAAATAGTTCCCAGCAGCGTATCAATTTCGTCAGCACTTCTTTTTGACAAGCGAATGAGCTTTTCCCTATGCTTTTGCAACTCTTTTATGGCAAACTGGCTACTTACTATATTTAGATGAGGAGATGTTGAAAATAAAATTTCAAAGATCCGGCCGTCGGGTGTAAGACAGGCACTGAAAAGAATATTGGTGTCAGCAATAATTATCATTACTTAAGAAAGCGGTGTGCGTTTTCTTTCAGCCAATCTTTGTTGGATTCCCGGGCAAGCTCAGCTGCCTGTTCTTCTGTACCCTGTGCGCGCGAAACGATTTCAAGCACATCAAAATAGTCGGCTATTTTTTGTACGGCCTTCATATTAACGGGCAGGGTCGTTTTAATCAAAATACCCTGGTCTGTTTGCTCAATGGTCATAACATTTCCTTTTATATTCAAATATACCAAATGGAAACGATTTTAGCGCAACCCGTCACTATGTAAAATTGCAGGTTAAACCATACTTATCCGTCAGCCACCGGCCAGCGCCGCTGGTCCAAGTTTAATGCAGTGTAACTTAGACCTAAAATGTTTTAAGCTTTTAGCTTAAGCAAATGACCACTAAGCATTGCATCTGTGCTGCTGTGTAAGTTAATAGTTACCAGGTTTCGCAAGCAGAATGCTTGCTGAATTATAGGTCTAAGTTACGCGTTGCTAAACTTAGACCAGAAGGGGGTAAGTGATCGTGGTAAATTCGGTGCCTTTTATGGGTTTTTCCAAAGTGGTACGGTCTAACATTCGCGATACGAGGTCTGAGATGTATGACTCAATTGATCCAAATTCTTTCAGATGTTTTCCCGGGGGAGTGCGGTTTAACATTCGAGATACTAAGTTTTTGATGTATGAAGCCATTTTCATATAAGATTTGTTACCTCCTCTGGCGCGATGACAGGCCGGGCCATCCTGCGCGCAATGGCTTCTCATGACGCCCAAGCCATTACGGTTTACATTACCTGCGACTCAACCAGTTTGGGTTTCCTCATTTTACTTTAAAGCTACAGGTTTTGCGTTATGTCCGCAAACTACATTTTTTTAATAAAGCAGCCCGACTGTTTTTGCAAGCGGTCTGTTGGTTATTATACATGTTCTCTACCTGTCCTGCGTGGCACGAGAAGCCTTTGCCTTGTAGTCCACCTCGTCATTCTCGCGCCTGAATGGTGATTGCAAATCCCGACCAACGAGTCTAAGTGACGCGTTGCTAATTTTAGACCAAACTTTTTTAATTGCTTGCTGCGATTGCATTCCAATCGATTGTTTCGTGATTTTCAAAATAATCAGCAATGGAGTCGATGTTATAAAGATGAGGTTCTTTTTGTATGCCGAGTTTATTTAGAAAACCAATGTAATCCCGATAACTCGAAAAGCCCTTTTCAATGTGCTTTCCAGGAACAATAACATGCCATGTTTCCCTGGTGTCGATGCCTTGAAATACAGAGTTAGTACTGTAAACAAAAATAATACTGTCCGCCACGGCTGCTCTTTTGATATTTTGAAAACCCGTGTCCCCGTCGACACCATCTAAATTCATAAACCAACTCTTTGGGGCGCCCACTTTAACTGCTTCGTAAGGCTTTAAAAAAGGTATCCTGGCCGGGTCCCAGCCACCTTTTTTTGAGTAGAAGTCATCTGTGTTTGATGTTTGTTTGGATGCGTGGAAGCAGCCGACCGATAAGCACCATATCAAAAGCAATAACTGTAATCCTTTTATCCTCATTTTTCTATCGCCGGTTTAAGTGCTTTTCAAACAATGTTTTTGTAAAATGCTTGCTAAATGTTAGATCTAAGTTACGCTATCGCTAAACTTAGACCAGAGGGGGGAAGACTGGATTTTACTAAATCAGGATAAGTTGATTTTCAGAAAAGAAAAACAGCAAAACCAGATCTTGGTAATGACACACCATTTTTGATATAATGTTATGTACGCTATAAAATAACTTAAATAACTTCATCGCAATTTTCAAGCAATTCATCAATGGTTTCTTGTAAATACAATCCCCTCCTCAATTGTTCGTTTATTTGTTTACCTGAATATTTAAGATTTAATCGTATCATTTTTAAAATTGCTTGGCGAACAATTTCTTCCGCATCATTTAGATATTCAAGATCAGTTTGTTTGAGAACGTCATTACCGTGAACAACTTTACTTCTCAGACCGTAAAATTTTCTTAATTTTAAATTGACTTCATCACCTGGAATCTTTCCGTTAAGCAATTTTATCGTTTTTAAGATAAGCTGCAAAGTAACTTCTTGATTGTCAGTATTTATCAGATACTCGAAAGCTATGGTCAAATCTATAATTCTATCGTCTATATCCGTGGTGGATTTTGATTTCTCAATTCGGTTAAGGCAATGCAATATATTTTTCTCTAAGGTATTTAACGACTCAAGGGAGTGAAAATCACGGGCTGCGTTCTCCATCGCTTCCTTAATTATTGCGGTTAAAACGTGGCTCGGTTCACTCAAAATTCTCCTTTCTATTCCGTATGGGCCAAATGCGTGATCTGTTTCATTTATCCAGTCACTGCTTAATTGAATTTCCTTTCCGAAAACCAGGAAGTTTGGAACCATTAAAGCTATAAATGCTTTCCATTTGTCTATTATTACCTTTTTGTGTGAGAAATAAATCTTAGATCTATTATCGCGTTTATACAACGATTTTGGAAGGTCAAATATTATTTTTAACATAAAATCATCCTCATATACTTCTACGTCATAATACTTAGGCAGAGTATATGTAATCGAAATTTTTTTCGCTATTTCATGACCAGCTCTTACAATGCTTACATCCTCAGTTAATCTTATTTCGTCAATGTCTCCTGTTATCCCTTTTAAATTGAGGTAATAAGTAAAGCAAACTGTATCTTTTGATAGAATGTCAAAGAGCTCACTTAATGCTTTATCAAAAGACGCATCTGTTATAACAAATTCATAATTATTAAGTTCAAAATTGCGTATTAAAAAACCGCCCGCGATTCGGGCCATTTCTGTCGGTATAGTGAAGGTGTTTCCGTCAAAGGGGAGTAATTGTTCGTGCCAGAGGTTTTTTTCTTGGATGTATTTAAATAAGTTTTTAATACTGCTATAATCAAAGAACTGCACTGAAAACGTGTGAAGTAGTGAAGACCAATCATAAACCATCCCGTTACTTTGTCTTCCAAATCCAGGCTTTCTTTTTACATCGGGTAAAGCAAATCTTCCTATAACTACATTTTCGCTAAACCTCTGAGTTTTAAAAAAAGCTTCTTTTTTATTCTCAAATTCTTTACAAATCTCAAGCATTAATTCTCTTAATTCCTGCATTACCAAATTTAGTTTATCTTAAATAAGTTTTCATCCACAATCGAGACATCGTGACATTTGCTTTATGTTGTTTGCTTGCCCGTATCTTCCAACGGTTGTCCGCCTCGTTAGTCCGGATTTATTATCCTTGACTGCATTACGGAGGATTTGTAATCCCCCCTTCAGGCGCGAGAATGACGGGCTGCCTGTGCGCAAAGGCTTCTCATGACGCCCAAGCCATTTTGGTTTACATTACTTGCGGTTCAACCGGTTGGAGCTTTCTTATTAAGTTTAAAGCTACAGGTTTTGAATTGGCTCGGCAAACTGCCTTTTAATAAATAATACAGCCCGCCTTTTGCAAGCGGTCTATATGGTTGTTATGCATGTTCTCTACCTGTCCTGCGGGGCACGAGAAGCCTTTGCCCTGTAGGCCACCTCGTCATTCTCGCGCCTGGATGGTACTTTGCAAGAGAAGCACTAGAACCCTTTTCCGCTCAAACCGGCCCAGCATTTTAGCTATAGGGCAGCGAAACAACAAACTCCGCACCATCGCCCTCCATTGTTGTAAAGTCTATACGGCCGCCGTGGCTTTTCACTACAATATCGTAACTCAGGGATAAGCCCAAACCGGTACCTTCGCCGGTTGGCTTAGTGGTGAAGAAAGGCTGCATTATCTTATCTTTTATAGCATCGGAAATTCCGTTTCCGTTATCCTTTACCGAAATGATCACAGCGTTATTTTGCGACATCGTCCGCAGTTCAATCACAGGCCTGTAACCGGCCCCAACTGCTTTTGCTTTTTGCTGAATGGCGTAAAATGCATTGTTAATCACATTTAAAAGTACCCTGCCAATTTCCTGCGGAATAACATTTACTTTAGGCAGTCCGGTGGCAAAATCCGTTACCAGCGCGGCATTAAATTCTTTATCCTTTTGCCGCAGGCCATGCCATGCCAGGCGCAGGTATTCGTCGGCCAACGCATTTAAATCTGTAGGCTCTTTCCGGCCGGCAGATGTGCGGCTGTGCTGCAGCATGCTTTTCACTATAGCGTCTGCCCGCTTGCCGTGGTGATTGATCTTTTGCTCGTTCTCTATCAGGTCGTTTATCAGCCCGGTTTCCAGATCAACATCCCGTTTATCGCCGGGCTTTGTACTTTCTGCCTTTAATTCCTCCAGCATTTCCTGGTTCACATCCGAAAAATTGTTGACAAAATTGAGCGGGTTTTGTATTTCATGTGCTATGCCCGCAGTCAGCTCGCCCAATGAAGCCATTTTTGCCGACTGAATAAGCTGGGACTGTGCCGCCTTTAATTCGGTAAGCGATTGCTTTAATTCTATCGTCCGCTCGGTCACTTTTTGTTCAAGCACCTCGTTCTGGCGGGCAAGCAGGTCCTGTTTTTCAAGCTCCTGGCTAAGTGTAATTGCAGATAATCGTTCAACCTCCGTGAGCTTTTGGCGCAGCGAAACGACGTTACGTGAAAATTCGCCGGCCAGCAGTATAGCAAGCACTATTGCCGGCGTTAAAAAGGCAAAGGCAACCTCAAAACTTTCCATCAAAAAGGATTGGTTAGTACCCAAACCATTTGTGGTGAAAAGAATAAAGAATGTTAGGGTAACGCAAATTCCCGCCAGGAACAGCAGTGCCCCATCCTTTTTTTGCCGTAAAGCTTTGACAGATACGCTGATGATGATCAGGTAGTTTATAACATTGTAAATGGCGAGCACGCTTTCATCCCGCGAATTATTGCCGATAAACTGGACGATGATAACCGGCAGGCAAAGCGCGGCCATTGTATATAGCCACCAATTGTACCTGAAGCCAAAGAAAAGGTAGGTCATCGCCAGTAAAAAAACAAGCTCGGCAGGGGCCGAAATATTGAATACCCACTGCAGGGCAGCTATCCAATTTGCGCTTGGCAGCATCGGGACAAAAAGCCCGTCCATGAGCGTGAACAGCTGTAAAAAAGCAAAAACAGACAGGTATAAATTTATTTTTCGCTCACGGTTGAAAAAGTAAATAGCCAGCTGCAATATGCCCAGTAACATGAAACAGCCCGAGACCCACGACCTGGTAGTATAAAAATCAATCACCAGGAAAAACTTGTCCCATGCATTGTCTGCATCGTTAAAAGACGCACTTAATACAGGAGACCCATACCCGATAACGGAGTTGGATTTGTTGAACGAGTAGCGGATGGCCAGGTATTGCAGCGGCGCATTACCGAGTTGGATGGTAATCGGCTCACCCCTGGAATGCCGGGTTTGTTCTGTAGCGTAATCTACGCTTACCCTCCCCATAGCACGTATAAGCGTGCCGTTAAAATAGATTTCGGCGGCACCCTGCTGGTTCACAATCAATGCCACGGTTTTGCCGCGAAGCGCCGGCGCCACATTTATGGTGAGCCTGAACCAACCGATTTGCGCACTGCTGACCTGCGGCAAAAATTGCTGCAGCTGCGTTGCATCCAACTGCTGCCAGCCTTTATCGTTAAAAGAAGTGTCGGTCCAGGCAGTGTTATCGCCTGCATGAAATTTCCATTGGCCGGTTACCCGGGATGGCAAGCTGTCCAGCTTAAATACGCTATCGATATGCTGCTGACCGAATGCAGCAGAAAACTGAAAGCAGATTATTATAAATAATAACTTATTCATAATAAAAGTATGTCGGTGTTAAACATTGAACCTTCGCCGTACGGGCTTTGCTTTGTGAATACTGCGGGGGAAAAATGAATGGATAACGTAACGGTGGCTTCTTCATTAGGGGTACCGGCTAAAACTTCGCCGTAATATACTGATTAATTAATTCTTATGGATAAAAATGAATCGGACCAGGCGAACCGTTTTTTAAGATGCCGTTTTACAGGTTAAACATCCACAGGGGGTAAGCCCAAGAGGTATCAAGCTTAAGCGAAGATATGCGGTTTTGAAGTTTATCCTGGTATATACACATCAATGTTTGGCTGGGTTTAACAAGCAGAATGCTTGTAGTCTTTTAGGTGACCATTGTTGTTCAATGACGGTAGTTATAAACTACCAGCATAGATGATCCGTAGATGAAATCTACGGACAGCGGGTATTATTCCTCATTTTTTCTCAACCAATCCCTAAAATAATCGATAATAACCTGGTCGATATTTTCCTTTGTCGCATCCTTCCAATAATGCTGAAAGCCATAATCAGTTAATGCCCGTTTTGCGTGTGATAGTAAGAAAAAATCATTAAAGAAATCTTCATACCCCAAATCCAAATATGCATCTTTCAAGATGTCTAACGTTGCAGCGATAGGCGCTTTTTTATTCAGTACTTTCTTTAACAGAGAAGCTGTGTAACCCTTCAAAACCTGTTCCCGGTTATCCCACCTTAAACCCAATTCCTCAAATACCTTATCCGCCAGCCGATGCATTTCAAACTGGTTATAAAACTCTGTTTCACCGGCCAGCATTACCAAGCTTTCGCTATCAAAACCGGCGACGAGCATATCATACGCCCAATCGACCCAGCGCTTGTCGACACTTCGGTTAAGCATTCTGAGGTATAATATTTCTGCTGTTGAATCAACTGGTTTCATAATGGTATTAGTTATCTAATGGTATTATTCAGCGTCCCTAAAAGCACCTCGCAAACTGGCCTTTGCCCGCATGTCGTGGTTCGACAGGCTCACCATGACATTTGGCCGGCCCGCGCTTCGCGTTCCATATTGACGTCCACGCTTAGTCCAAACTGTACACAACTTTGTGTTCCACCTGTACACAAAGTTCCGCGGAACGGTAAAGCATATCGCCATATAACCGGATATTAACAGGGTTTTAACCTTAATTTACCAAATTCTGCCTGTACACAAGTGTTCCATGGGTGTTCCACCTGTACACATCGTTCCGCGGAACAGTACAGTATGAGTCTTAAGTCTGGAGTCTATAGTCCTTAGTCAAACTCTTCTTACGACTCAAGACTATAGACTCAGGACTTCTCCTCTAATCTTCCGGCTTTTCCTTCGCATCCGCCATTCGCACAATCCTTGGCTGAAATTTGGCCAGCACTTCTACCAAATCGTGTTGGGCGGCCATTACGGTGTGGATGTCTTTGTAGGCCATGGGCGCTTCGTCAACATCGCTGCCGAGGAGGGTGATGCGCTTATCGACCAGGTTGGCGGCAATGGCAGCTTTGTCCAGCGTTTTAAAGGCTGCGCTGCGGTTCATTGCACGCCCCGCACCGTGACTGGCGGAGTTAATGCTTTTGGCATCGCCCTTTCCGCGCACTACAAAGCCGGGTGTGCTCATGCTGCCGGGGATGATACCCAGCACGCTTTCGCCGGCCGGCGTTGCGCCTTTACGGTGCACCATCACTTCGGTACCATCCGCTAGTTGCTCTTTCCAGGCAAAGTTGTGGTGGTTTTCAATCATCATCACCGGCTTAATGTTGAGCGCGCGGGCAATTTTATTATGGATCTCGTGGTGATTGGCGCTGGCATATTCGCCGGCCAGGTTCATGGCAATCCAGTATTCCTGGCCTTCGTCGTTATCCAGATTTAACCAGGCCAGGTGTTTAGCCTGCTGCGGCAATTTGGTTTTGGTCATGGCTATTTTGGAGTAATGGTCGGCCACGCTACCGCCAAAACCACGCGAACCCGAATGCGACAGTAAGGCTAAATAATTACCTGCCGGTATACCTTCCAATGCGCCGTCGGTAACGGTCAGCTCACCCCACTCCACGAAGTGGTTACCGGTACCACTGGTACCCAGCTGCGCGTAGGCTTTGTCCTTCAGGTTACGTATTACTTTGGTTTCGTTCCAGGTTTTGCTATCAAACAGCGTGCTGTCGAAATACGATTTGGTGGTGCAGCCTATACCGAAGTAGGTGTTATCCACCAACATGTTTTTCAGCTTGTGGTTTTCGGTGTCCACCATTTCGGCAGGCAGGTCGAAAATGCTCAGGCACATACGGCAGGCAATATCCACACCCACGGCGAAGGGGATGATGGTGTTGGCCGTAGTGGCCAGCACGCCACCAATCGGCAGACCGTACCCCTGGTGCGCATCGGGCATAAGCGCGCCGGCAACCGCCACGGGCAATTGTACGGCGGTTCTCATCTGCGCCAGCGCGCCAACCTCGATATTTTCAAGACCCCATACCGGGAAATCGACAATTTCTTCCTTCAGCGCGAAGTTGGTTCGCGGCTGCTTTAAAAACTGACCATCCTTACGCAGGCTGATAACGCTTTCGGCCAGGTTTTTAAACTTACCGCCTTTTTTAAGGGCGTAGGGCATCGGGTCGTCAATCAGGGCTTCCAGGTTGGCGAGTATTTCGGGCTTATCCATCACGCCGTGTTTCAGCAGGCCGTTTGCTACGCGGCTAAAGTTTTCGAGTATTTTATTATCGTTAATGCCGAGGGTTTTGAGCTCGTTGTTGGATATTTTGCCCCCCGACCCCCTAAAGGGGGAGTTGTTTTCGGGTTCGAGGGCGTAAGTATTTTCCATTTTCTTAATTTGTTGATACAAAGTAATATCGTTACTGCGCAGTGTATTTGCGCAGTAAAAAATAATTTAATAAATTCGTCTGAACCCGAATTTTTAGAATTAATGAATTTATCGAATTAAAAATTGCAGCAAAAATTGTGGTCATTCACAAATTCCAAAAATTCGGATTCAAACAATTTTTAGAATTAATGAATTTATCGAATTTAAATTGCAGCTAAAATTCTGTTAATTCTTAAATTCCATAAATTCCGGTTCAGACAATTAACAAAATTCCGGTCCATGCCCGTAAACCGCAACGCTCTCATCCGCTACCGCACCATAGACAGCTGCCTGCAAAACCGCCGCCGTAAATGGATGCTCGACGACCTTATCGAGGCCTGCTCCGATGCTTTGTATGAATACCAGGGGATTGACACCGGTGTAAGCCGCCGTTCCGTACAGGCCGATATCGAGATGATGCGCAGTAACAAATTGGGCTACGAGGCGCCGATTGTGGTGGTGGGTCGTAAGTATTATACTTACTCCGATAAAAACTACAGCATCACCAACATCCCGCTCAACAACCACGACATGCAGGTGCTGGGTGAAGTGGCCGGTCTGCTGCAGCAGTTTAAAGGCTTCAACCATTTCAGCGATCTGAACGAAATGGTGAGCAAGCTGGAGGATAAAATCTACACCCAAAAAACGCACAGCACCCCTGTAATTGATTTTGAAAAGAACGAAAACCTGAAAGGGTTGGAGTGGATTGAGATTATCCGTAAGGCTATAGTGGCTAAAAATACTTTGTGTGTTACCTACCAGAGCTTCAAGGCAAAGGAGGCCAGCACCTTTTGCTTCAGTGGCTATTTGCTGAAAGAGTACCGCAACCGTTGGTTTGTGCTGGGACGTTCGCACGTACGCAATGCGCCGCTGCTTACACTGGCTTTGGATAGGATACAAAATATTGAAGAGCACGAAGACAATTACCGTGAGAATGACATCATCGATCTGGCTACTTATTACAGCGATGTGCTGGGCGTAACCAAAAGCCCCAACCAACGCGACTGCCAGGTGGTGTTCTGGATTGATGCCGCTAATGCGCCCTATATTATCACCAAGCCACTGCACCATACCCAAAAACTATTGAGCGAAGATGCCGGGGGCAAAGTGTTTAGCATACAGGTTATCCTCAACTTCGAGCTGGAACGGGAACTACTGGGTTTCGGCGCAAAAATGAAGGTGCTTGGCCCAAGGCATTTGGTAAAGCGGATAAGGGAGCAGTTGGAAGCGTCGCTGGGGAGGTATAAGAGTTGATAGCTTATGGTTCATAGTTCATAGCCGAAGTCGCCGGAATGGCGTAAGGGCATCCCAATATCAACTTTATTGCTTTGCCCTCCCAATCCCAAACTGATCCCCGGCCTTAACTGCTTTGCCGTATTCAAAATCAATTTCCACCAATTTTTCGCTTGCTACGCTGTTGTAGTTTTCATCTTTAAGGGTGGTGAGCACTTTGCGCGTTTTTACGTCGATTACTTCCCCGCTGGATGGGTAGGCATATTTACCATCGATGCTGAAGGTAACCCAGCCGGGCATGTCCTGCAAGGGAATGGTGGTTAGCTGCTGGTAGGGTTCAACGGCGCTGAAAACATGGAGACGCATATTGAAGCCGTCGCACAGCCAGATTTCTTTTTCATCGGGAGTTAAACCTATACCATGGCTTGGATTACCATGACGCCGCACACGGCCGGTTTCCCAGCCTTCAACCAAAACGCGGCTCAGCTTTTTGCCGGTTTTTATATCGCCCACCTCGAAGCCAAGAAGGCTGTCGACCGTCACATAGGCGCGTGTTTCAGCACCGTTAATAGTAAACGGACGGATAAAATTCCCAAACGGACCGACCTTCCCGACTACGGTATGTGTTTTTGTATCGGCTATTTTTAACCAGGGCGAAGCGATGTCATCCAAATAAACATGGTCTCCCGATGGCCCGTAAACGGTGTTGTGGCTGCGGCTAAATCCGGGTATTTTCTTGAGGATATTGCCGGTTTCGCAATCCACCACATACCAGAATTTATTTTCGAGAGAGGGGAGGTACATGATTTTGCCATCAGGAGATATAGACATGCGGTCGCAGCCTTCCGGCGGCATTTTTTCCCAGATGATTTTACCGGTGGTGGGGTCGATGCGCTGCAGGGATTCAAGCGTACTGATGTAAATACTATTTAGCGGCACGCTTACCGCAATACCTTTAACGTTAGATGGTTTTTTATTGGGATGATAGCCGCTGGTTTCAATGCGCTTTACAAACTGGTGATTATTATCCATATCGAACACCAGCAGACCATGGCCGCCATAGCCCATGTAATCGCGAATGCCGGGGACAGCTACGTACAGGTAATGGTGTATGCCGGGTTGGGCATCGGTTGGTTTTGTGTAAATGAGTAAGGTGGCAACAAGAAGGAGGAAGAGTGTTTTAGCTTTCATGGTAAAAGGTTTATTATTAACACAGGCGATGACTGGTCGCCGGGAAATTGCTTTTTTCACAGGGCAAAAGCAAGTATTAATGAGCTTCTGTCCTGGTTCTTGAATCCTGGCTCTTGATTCTAAATCCGCCTACTCACTATCCTCATTCTTAATCCCGTTCAGCAGCGCATAAATTGCCATGGCATGCCCGTGCCCGAGGGCAAAATCGTCTTTCAACCATTTTACAATATCTCCGGCCTTTACACCGGAGGCCAGTTTACCATTGCTGGTAAAACCTTTTTGTTCAGCAAGCTCACGGAAATCAGCGGGGCCTTTGCCCGTCTTTTCTTTTATCGTTTTTAAATACCCCTGGAATGACATCGCGGCAGATTTGTATCGCTAAAATAACGAATTAAAACAAAGCACAATAACTGTCGGTGTAACGTTATGGATGGGAAATCCCCCTGCCCCTTATAAGTTTCCCCCGTATGGGGTGATAATTTCGGTTATCACGGCAGGTAAATTTGATGATATATTATTAAATTTCAGTGTTTTATAACCTGTATAAACAGATGAAAATGATGCCCCTGCATAAACATATTTTAGTGATACTGGTAGCCTTGGTATTGCTATTGCCGTCCTGCTCCTCTCAAACAAAAAAACAGCTTCCGGCTACGTCTGCGGTGCCGTATTATTTGGTGAACGTTAGTGAAGATGATATCCGCGTGGTAAATGTTGAGGCGATACTGCCATTGGTAAAAGATACCATCCGCATGTCGCAGAGTGATTTTCAGCCGCTGCCAAACGGATTTGCTGAATTTGTGGGCGATTTAACGGCAACCGACAGTAACGGCACCCCGGTAAAATTGCTGTCAGTCGGCAAAGGGATATGGAAGGTTGACGCGCCGATGCCGGCAACTATCCGGCTGAAATACTTTGTAAGCATTAAACATGAGAGCGTGCGCTGGGCGGTTTCATCGGCTTTCGCAAGGGCTTATGCGGTTGATAACACGCTCTTTTTTGCCGGCCGGGCTATTTTTATTGCTGCTGCCGGGCAGGATGACTCAAAAATAACGGTGCAATATGATATCCCCAACGGATGGGATGTAGCCACGCCTTATGATGAATTGAAAGGTGGCGATGATATTTTCCAGGCCAAAAACCTTTCGGAACTATGGCGCAACGGCAACTTTATCGGAAAATTTGATAAAGAGGAAATCAGTGCCGGTAAGTTGCAGGTAACGCTGGTCGGTACGCCGAATATGAAAGAAGGGCTGAGCCTTTTTAAAAGTGCGCTGGCAAAAATAGTGAATACCTACACATCCGAAATGGGTGGCGCGCCGGAAGGAAAGCTGGTGATTATGGGCGCCGTTGCGCCGCTGCAACAGGGCGGGGAAGCGTTTAACCATAGCATAAGCGTGATGTTTAATCAGCCCCCAACTATGGCCAATAAAAGCTTTTGGGGATACCTGCTGGCGCACGAGATTTTTCACCTGTGGGATGGCGGCGCGCTGTATCCCAATAATCAACCGGAGGTAGAATGGTTTGTGGAGGGCTTTACCGAGTACATGGCGAAACTTGCGCAGTACCGGACAGGTTTTATCAGCGAAGATGAATTTTTACGGCAGGCAAACCAGGGCATGGAAAGCTACCGCAGAAACGCGGGCAGTATTGCAATGACAACCGCCGGGCAGAATAAAGGCGAAAACTACAGCTTTATTTATGATGGCGGATTTTCAATAGCCCTTGCTCTCGACATCCGGACCAGGCAGGCCACGCATAACCAGGAAAGTGTTATTGATATCCTGCGCGCTATGTATGATAAATTCGGCAAATCGCACACAGCGTACGGCTATCACGATATTATAACTACCGCCAGCCAGGTAAGCGGGACTGATATGACGGACTTTTTTAACAGCTACGTATCAGGTACCGGTATTTTACCCACGGTTTCAGCTGCCGATATTAAGCTGACTTTAAAACATTAGGGCATCGTAATCAATTCGTCCAACTACTTTAGTCCGGGTAACGTTCGTTTTGTGTAAAGCCAGGGTTAATATTTGATTAATAGTAGTTGCGCAATGCGGTAATTTGTAACATACTGATTACATTTGCGAGGATAAGCAAATCGGCTTGAGCAAACTGGTAATCATAAAAATTCTTTTAGCTGTAACTATCTGTTTCCAGCAGGTAGCGCCATGCTTGTCGCTTTTTATAAGCTCGACAGATTTCCATCATCAAAACATCACGCACACCGTTAAGCGTGCGGCGCCTGTGCAGAAGGCCAAACAACTGAGTTTTCAGAACCACAATCACCTGCATATCTGGGCGGTGCTGTCAAAACATCATGGTCATTTACCGGCGAGTTCGAGGTTGAAAACCATATTGTGGACAAGCCTGGTTGTGGGTGTGCTTTTTGTGGCGTTTTTAAATATAGCGTTATTTGTTTCCCGCAAATGGCAGCAATCCACAGGCTTTTCCCATGTTCTTAAACGACCCATATACCTCTTGCTGGGCCAGTTAACTGTCTGATAATCCCTCTTCTGTAATTTTAATACCCCATCATGGTCGGCCCTATGCGGCTTGCCATTGCTATTATTTTATTCAGTTAAATTTTATTTGAACATACCGCTGTAAACATCCCCTGGCTTACGGGGCGGTTTTGCCGAGTTTTGTTATGAATTATTGAACTATACAGAAGGTGTTTATGTTGATGATGGTTTGCCTGCCGGTCCGCAAAACCCGTCTTCAAACTTTGTTGCCGGTAAGCTGGTAGTAGCCAATAACCTGGTTTATGCCTGCAACTCAAAAGGCAACGAAGTAAAGGGTCAGAACAAAACTCTTTTTGAAACCATCCTTGGAGGGGCGAATACTTTTGACAACACAAAAGGCGCTGCCGGCGTGATGACCGATCCTTTAAAGTATGGTTCAGACTTTAAGGCATCAAGCAATGCCAATTTACTCCGGGTGCGGTAAAGTAATATCTACGGGGATTAATTAAATTTTTAAAAGGTTCGCTATTTATGGCGGGCCTTTTTTGCTTGTAGGGTTTTTGTAGTGTTTTGTTGCTTTATAATTAACCCTGATTTGCTGTGAATTAAGCGTATCGCTGTAAATATTTTCTCTCTCCATTTCCTTTATCCGCTGTTACTGGTAAGCTTTTTTGATGATAGCTATACTTGTGGTTAATCCGTATTGTTTTTGAGTTAATATGTTTATAATCAGATAATTATATATTATTACCTAAATTTATCATCAGTAAATAGCGGAAATATTAGTTATTGCTATACCCCTAACCTGCTATTTGTAATGCAAGAGTGCATAACGGCATAACATTATGCAGGTTAACCCTAAAGCCTAATCAATAAATATCAAACCAATAATTATTAACCTTTAATTACTATTTTTATGAAAGCAAAATTTAACGCTTACCTGCTCGCTGTAGTGGCTATGGTGCTGTTTGCGCTGTCGTCTTGTCGTAAAGAAAACACGGCCGATTTCGCACCTAAATCCCCGGATTTGTCTTCCAAAAGCGTGGCGAATCCAGACCCGGTAACCGCCGCCACCTTTAAAGTTATAGGCTACATGCCCAGCTGGGAGGGCGATGTAAACACCGTACAATACAGCAAGCTTACTCACATTAACTATGCATTTTTAATACCCAACACCAACGGCAGCCTGCAGGCCTTGGACAATACACCAAAATTCCAAAGCCTTATAACCAATGCCCATAATAACGGCGTTAAAGTGATGATATCCGTAGGCGGTGGCGGCGGCGGCGATGCTTTCCATACCATTGTGGCCAGCTCGGGCACACGCACCGCCTTCGTAAATAATATGGTTAGCTTTTGCAGCCAGTATAATTGCGACGGGGTTGACGTAGACTGGGAGTTTCCTGCTGCCGGCACAGAAGCCAACAATTTTCTCACTTTGATGCAGCAGCTGGCTACCGCAATGCATAACAACGGCAGGCTGTGCACCATCGCCGTTATATCAACCGGCGCAACCTACATCACCAGCGGCATGTTCACCGCGCTCGATTGGCTGAACATTATGGATTATGACGATAACAACTTCCAGCATTCCACTTATCAGTCGGCGGTGGATTGTTTGAACTACTGGAGCGGTCGTGGCTTGGCAGTTGAAAAAACAATATTAGGTGTGCCATTTTATGCACGCGACAACCGGTACGACTATTCGACCCTAAATTATAACGACGTGCTGGCAGCCGGCGGCAGCCCCAACTCTGATACTTTCCAGACGTACGGCTACAATGGCATTCCTACCATTACCGCAAAAACCAACCTGGCATTTACCAATGGCATAGGCGGCATGATGATTTGGGAACTTGCGGGCGACGCTACGGGGGCTAACTCCCTGCTGTCGGCCATTCACAATGTGATAGTAGCACATGCAGGTGGCGGAACCAGCCCCGGCACCCCGCCTATCGGCCAAACCATTACTTTAAAAGGCTTTAATAACCAATATGTAAGCGGTGAGAACGGTACGCAGGCTATGAATTGTAACCGCCCCACAGCGCAGGCATGGGAGCAATTTTTAGTTGTCGATGGAGGTGGCGGTAAAATAGAGCTAAAAAGCCAGGGCAAATTCGTGTCGTCAGAAAACGGTACCCAAGCCATCACCTGTAACCGCGCCACAGCCGGCGATTGGGAAAAATTTGACTGGATAGCCACCTCAGATGGGAAGATTACCCTGCGTGGCAACAACGGCAAATTTATCTCCAGCGAGAACGGCACACAGCCTATGACGTGTAACCGCGCAACAGCATCGGGCTGGGAAGCGTTTGGGGTGAATCAGTGATAGAGAATAGAGACCGGAGGTTAGAGATTAGTTGCTTTGCTAATCTCTGACCTCTTTTTTATACCACCGCCAAATCCTTATTATATTTATTCCTGTACTCCATCGGGGATAAGCCTGTTATCTTTTTAAAAACTTCCCTGAATGCCCGGCTATCGGTATAGCCCACGTCAAACATTACCTCATTCAAATTTTTGCGCGTAGTTTCGAGGCTCTTTTTGGCGGCTTCAATTTTTATCCGCTGCATGTATTCGGCCGGGGTATTGGCGGTTGCTTTTTTAAAGCGGCGGTCGAAGTTACGGCGGTCTATGGCCAGTGATGAGGCCAGGTTTTCTATATTGATTTTCTCCTTCAGGTTGTTTTCCATATAGTCCTGTGCCTTTTTTATCTCGTCGTCGTCATGGCTTTTTTGACCTGTAAAAATCATAAAAGGCGACTGGCTGTTCCTTCCCAAATCAACCTCAAACAGCTTGGCGCAAAATATGGCGGTTTCACGGCTATAATATTTTTCAACGAGATACAGCACCAGGTTCATTGATGATAGTGCGCCTCCGGTGGTGTACACGCCCTGCTCGTCAGTAATTATCTTTTGCGGCTGTAAATCAAGGTCGGGGAACATTTGTCTGAATGCTCCCGCTGCCGCCCAGTGGGTTGAACATTGTTTACCGTTTAAAATACCGGCTGCCGCTAGCAGGAACGCCCCTGTGCACAGGCTTGCCACCTCGGCGCCCAGCTTGTACTGCCGGGTAACCCAGTCGATTAAGGCGCTGCTGTTTTGCAGCGTTTGCGCCAGGTGTTCGTCGAGGGTAGGGATGATGATTAGGTCAGCCCTGGGGTTGTCGGTTAAATTTACATCAGGGTTTATGATGAACCGCCCTTGATATAGCGATGTTTTTTCTGCACAGCCTACCAGTTGAATTTTAAACACTGCTTTTTGTCCCGTATTTACATGATATTCGTTAGCCTTGGAGAATACCTCGTAAGCCAGTACAATGCTGCCGGCGTTTGAATTGCTTTCGGGTACTACGATGCAGAGATTTTTCATTGCCTTTGTTTTTACAAGATTAGATGAAATAAATGTCCGAAACAACACCCCCGAATGTCGATATTACAGCTTTTTGTTATGCGATACGGACAATATCTTTGCATCAACCCAATATAAAAACAGGTATGAAAACTATATTTGACAATGCCACTACCCAGGAGCTGGTTGGCAGAATTAACAAAGTAGATAGTGCAGGTAAACCCAACTGGGGCAAAATGAATGCCTACCAGATGATAAAACATTGCCGCCTGTGGGATGAAATGATTGCCGGGACATTGCCCACTAAACGGGTATTTATAGGGCGGATATTCGGCAGAATGGGATTGAAAGCCGTATTGAAAAATGATGCCCCTTTAGGCCGTAACGCTCCAACTGCGCCGGAAGTGGCGGTAAAAGAGGCCACCGGCAATTTTGCCGGCGAAAAGGCGAAATTGATTACCCTTGTGGAACAACATAAAAACTTCTCTGATCATGATTTTGTGCACCCTTTTTTCGGAAAGATGACTAAGGAGCAGATAGGGCAATTCGCGTATAAGCACATCGACCACCATTTAAGACAATTTAACGTTTAGCTATAGCCATGACAACCATATTTGACAAAGCAACCCGCGACGCGCTGATAAACCGAATTAATAAGCTTGAAGGTACGGAGCCGCCACAATGGGGCAGCATGACCGTGGGCCAGATGCTTAAGCATCAAATTATGTACGAGGAGATGTTCCTGGGGAAACTGAAGATTAAGCGTGCGTTGCTAGGCTACCTGTTTGGCAAATTTGCATTAAAAGATTTGACGAAGGACGAATACCCTATTAAACCAAACCTGCCAACCATCCCTGCCATAAAAATAACCGGCGCCGGTGAAGATGTTGGTGAAGGTAAAAAGAAATGGATCAGCTTACTTGAGGAATATCCGCGACTTGGACCCGACCATAAATTTTTTCATGCTTTTTTTGGCATAGTAACCAAAGAGCAGGCAGGTTTGCTGGTTTGCAAACATGTCGATCATCATTTGCGGCAGTTTGGTGCTTAGATTTTTGAGGCCTGTTTGATTAAGAGATAACCGCGGAGGCATGCATTATTTTTTATCGTAGTTATTTCAACAAATTCTTTTTTTTCTCTGTATCTCCGCGCGTCCTCTGTGCCCTCCGTGGTTAAAAAACACCCGCGAATTTGAAAATGTCAATCTAAATACCAAGTTTTGATAAATTCAAATTACCCTCTTTATGAAAATTACGGTGTTGATTTGCCGCGTGCCGCTTGGTTTTCTTTACGTGGTTTTTGGCCTGGATTATTTCCTGCATTTTATACCGTATCAGCCGCTGCATACCGGCGCTCCGGGCGCGCTCGTTGCCGGGTTGAAAGGCACAGGATACATTTATCCTATGATGAAAAGCATACAAATACTCGGTGGCTTATCCCTGATGTTTAACCGCTATGCGCCTTTCGCAGCAGTCGTGCTTTTCCCTACAAGCCTCAATGTCTTTTTGTTCCATACTGTTCTGGTTCCCTCGGGCTGGTATATGGGCGTTTTATTGCTGGGGCCTAACCTGCTGCTGGGTTGGGGCTACAGGAAGTATTATGCGGGGATGTTTACAAGAGTGGCAAAGGTGGAATAGTGCGGCTATCAAATCACAGTATCATGCGCTTTTTAAAATTTGAGCTTTAAATAATTCGCCCAATTTGCGCAGGGCGTTTTCTGTCTTAGCTTCCCATGGCATACAATAGCTTAAACGCAAATAGTTTTGATAATCACCTTTGGCCGAAAATATTTCGCCCGGCGCGTAGCTTATACCCAGCCGGTAAGCCTCATCCTGCAATTGCACCGTATTAATGTGCGCAGGCAATTCAACCCAGATAACCAAACCACCCAATGGCGCGCTTATTTTAGTACCCTCCGGAAAATATTCGGTGATAATAGCCGTGGCTCTCACCAGATTTTTTTGCAATTCGATCCTGAATTTTTTTAAATGACGTTCGTATACACCGGCTGCTAACAGCCTGTGCAAGGCCCGCTGCGTAAAGCTGCTGGTAGGGCCGTTAATCATCGATTTAAGGCGGGCAACGGCATCGGCAAACCGGCCTGCATTGCACCAGCCTATGCGCAGGCCCGGTGCAAGCGATTTTGAAAATGAGCTGCAATAAAGCACCCATCCGTCTTCGTCGTACGCTTTAATGGTGTCGGGCCGGTGGTTTGTGAAAAAGATATCGCCATATAAATCATCTTCAATAACGGGCAGTTGCCTGGCGTTGGCAATGGCTGCAAGCTGCTGTTTTTTCTCCGTGCTTAGCGATGCACCATTGGGATTATTAAAGTTTGACACTAAAACGCAGGCTTTAACGGGCAACTTTTCACAGGCGGCTTCAAGGTCGGCGAGGTTTATCCCTGTTTCGGAGTGACAGGGGATAGTCACTATTTCCAGGTTTAAATATTCAACGGCCTGCATAACACCATAGTAGCAAGGGTCCTGCACCAATATGGTATCCCCCTCGCGGGTAACGGCTTTTAGGCAAAGTATCAAAGCCTCTATCGCGCCATTAGTAATAATCAGGTCGGCGGGTGCTGCCGCGCCGTTCCATGTAAATGATCGCCGGGCAATTTCTTCTCTCAAATTTAAATATCCCCGGCGCTCTTCCATCGCCAGGTAAATACCGCTCGCGTCGCGCGAGACCTCCTGTATGGCTCTTTTAATAGCATTAAATGGCAGCAGCCGGTGATGGGGGAGCGCATTTGCAAAAGAAACAAAGCCTTTTCCGGTGCTATCGTCCTTAAGCCGCTGCAATAAACGGTCGATATGAACAGACCTTGACGCCAGGGCGATTGGTACGGTTTGCGGCTGCGGCAATCGCGTGTTTAAACGGTAACTCACAAAATAGCCCGACTTTTCTTTTGACGTAACCAGGCCTTTGTCAACCAGGTGATTAAATGCCTGGAGCACCGTGCCAACACTTAAGCCGTGGTCACCGGCCAGGCTGCGTAACGATGGAAGCTTATCGCCCGCTTTATATATGCCATTACTTATGATAGCTGCAAGTTTATTGGCCAGGCTAATGTAACGTGGTTCGTGCATTGGTAAATCTGTTATAGCTAAATATTCAAGATTTGTATCTGTTACTATTTTTCAAAAATATGGATTTTTGGCCATGATTTAAACCCCGGATAACAGCGCATGAAAGCAGGATTTTTTAGGCTATCGGTAATTACTTTTTTTATAAACATCACACAGATACAAGCACAGCAAATGAATACAACACAGCAATCAGAAAAAACCGTACGCGAATTTTTAGGAATCGTGCGGTCGGGCAAAGCGCCTGAAAGGTCGGCGGAATTTATGGAAGATACGGTTATCGCTAACCAAATGAACTCGGAGAGATATGAGGTCATAAAAAGAACACCTCAAAATTATGCTGACCATGTCAGAGATTTTTTGGCCACGTACGGAGCATACCAGTTTGAAATAACCGAGTTGATTGCCGGTAATGATAAAGTTTATGTGCGATGGAAACAAACAGGCAAGCACTTAACCGAAATTGATGGGTTTAAGCCTACAGGACTGCCCGTAATTGAAATTGGCAGCGCGGTGTACCGGCTTACAGACGGTAAAATTACTGAGTACTGGATACAATTGGATCGTAAAGGTTTGGAACTGCAACTGCAACAAAATGAAAAGTTGGCTACAGCGAAAGCGGATAAGCCAGCCCCGCCATATACTGCCGCAGTAGCGTTGGGAGAAGCATTATATCTTTCGGGACAGATTGGGACAGATGATATGAGCGGTAAATTGGTAACTGCCGGTTTCGCGGCTGAAGCAGACCAGGTGATGAAAAACATCGGCCACGTATTAAAAGCAAATAGCCTCGATTATAATGATTTGACGAATGTAACCATCTACTTGACCACAATGGATAATTACGCAGCTGTGAACGAAGTTTACCGCAGGTATTTCACTACTTATTTCCCCGCAAGAGTATGTATAGCGGTTAAGGAATTGCCCTTGGGGGCACATGTTGAGATTGCGGCAGTTGCGAAGCTGAAAGGAAAGTAATTGTGGTTTTTGTCACTAATCAAACCAAAATAAAAAAGAGTATATGAACCCTATTCCATATTATCATGTCGATGTATTTTCGGCCCGGCCATTTTCAGGTAACGGTTTAACGGTATTTACAGAAGCAGAAAGCCTTAGTAAAACGGCAATGCTTAAAATCACACGCGAAATGCGCCAGTTTGAGAGCATCTTTCTGCAAACCATTAGCCCTGGCAAGATAAGGGCGCACGTTTTTACCTGCGATGAAGAAGTTGATTTTGCTGGCCATCCTGTTTTAGGCGCAGCAGCAACCCTGCACGATTTGCAGCGGCCCGGCGAACAAAGCGCGGAATGGTCGTTCGTTTTAAATAAAAAGACGGTAAACGTAATTACTCAAAAGAACGGACAGGGCTATAAAGCCACCATGAACCAGGGCGCCGCCGATTTTGGTATGGTGCCGGATGATGAGCAAACCGCATGGCTGCTGGACGGGTTGGGTTTAAGGGCTGATGATTTATACCCGGATTACCGTCCGGTTGTAGTTTCCACGGGCTTACCTTACGTTTTAGTGCCGTTAAAAAGCAATGGCCTTAAACCATTTGCCGATGTCATGTCGTCAGAAGCGG
>JAZJZL010000124.1:0-7093 GCA_040389845.1 Bacteroidota bacterium | reverse complement strand
CCTTAAAGCGAAAATAGGCTTTGCCGGTATGGAGGAAAACATAAGAGGCTGGGGAGCGATGTTTGTGGGGATATTGGAGATACCGACGCTTAGCATTCGCACAGGTGATAATTTCGGAAGAGTAGAAGATATTGCTACCGGCAGCCTGGCCGGCCCTGCCGGTGCTTTTTTAGTTAAACATGGTTTAAGCAAAGCAGACAGTATAATAAAAATTAACCAGGGCGAACACCTTGGAAGGCCGTCCGCACTTTTTGTGGAGGTAAAAACCGATAGTGGAATTTTGGGAGATATTTACGTTAGCGGGGATGTTTGTAAGGTTGCACAAGGCACATTATTGGCGGAAACAGGCGTTTAAAACATACGTTGCGCTCCCCAGGGAAATCGCTTTTAAACCTGGCCATTTTCAGGAGACTCCTATGGAGTCTAAAAATCGTCCTGAAATTATGCTATAAACACGAGGCCTCTCTGAGGCCATCGCTTTAATAATTTTTAACACTCCGATAGGAGTATCCTGTTTATAGCAACACGATCAACATATATTGGACTCCAGCGGAGTCTCCTTTCTAAAAGCGATTTCCCTGTTGGTCTCCCGGCATTTGTTTACTTTCAGCCGATAATTGGTTTGTGCCGATTATCTACTTTCGCTATCGACCAATAATCAAAACATGACCACCGAAGAAATATTTGTAAAAATGGCTATCGACAGCTGGCAGCAGCAGATAAACGCCACCAACAGCACATTCGACAAGCTTAGCGATGAGCGCCTGATGGACGAAATAGCGCCATCAAAAAACCGGGGCATTTACCTGTTAGGCCATTTGGTGGCCGTGCACGACCGGATGCTGCCACTGCTGCGTTTTGAAGACGCAGCCCATCCGGAGCTAACCCCGATTTTTCTCGAAGCGCCGGATAAAACGGTTACAGACCTGCCGCCGGTAGGCCAGCTCAGGGAGCAATGGAAAGCCGTTAACGAAAAGCTTCAAAACCATTTCAACAGCCTTTCACCGGCGGATTGGCTTACCCGCCATGCCAGTGTTTCGGAAGAGGATTTTGCGAAAGAACCGCACCGTAACCGATTGAATGTTTTGCTGTCGCGTACTAATCATGTAGCTAATCATCGCGGGCAACTGGCGATGCTGGTACGCGCATAATCTGAAGTCAAAACACGCCGGCCCGGAGCCCTGGATTACCATTTTGATAATTTCACCTAATCAAAATGAAAAAACACCCCTGTTAGCCCAGCAATCGTTAACAGGGGTTTTCTTTGTTTTTTGTCAATTATTAAGGTTTCCATTGAGAATTACAGTTTTGGCACGTATATAGCGAACCTATCGTAAATTCTAATAAGTTCAGCAATGGAAACTTTAAATATTATTCTTAAAATCAGCGCCTTACTGGCGATAATCGTAGTGCCCTTAATTGGCCCTAAAAAGAAAAAAGAGAAACTTACAGAAGGCCTCAGCGCAATCGCAGTTAACGACCGCGGATATTTGGAGCCTCATAACACCATCAGCAGGCAATATACAGACGTTCATTAACTGCCTATTCGCTTAATTTGGTAAAAAAAGCCTTTCATTTTGAGAGGCTTTTTTTATTGGACATTTTTTGATTTTTAATAAAAAGCGGGTTTAAACTATTTGTACGACATATTTCACTAAACCGCTAACCATGGGCATCCGTTTTGGTATAAGTGATATTACAGTTAAAAGCAATTGAGGCTTTACTGTAATAAACTTATTAAAATGGAAAACGAACGAATTATTGTGAGGCCTGCAATGCCAGCTGATGTAGTATTTGCCGACCTCATTATCCGGGAAATGGAAAGTTCCGCAATTGCGCGGGGCTCGGGGATATCCAGGCGGTCAGCGGCCTCGGTAATAAACAAAATCGACGGCGGTAAAGCAATTGTTGCCGTTACGGAAGATGGTGAATGGGTGGGGTTCTCCTACATTGAAACCTGGGACAACGAAAAATTTGTATCAAACAGCGGTCTTATCGTATCGCCGCAATACCGCAACCAGGGTGTTGCTTCTCAAATTAAAACACAAATATTTGAATTATCGCGCAGCAAATATCCGCTCGCAAAAGTGTTTAGCATTACATCGGGCGCTGCTATCATGAAGATGAACACGCGCCTGGGTTTTGAACCGGTAACCTATGCTGAAATAGCCACCGACGCTGCCTTTTGGGATGGCTGCAAAAGCTGCGTAAACTACAATGTATTGCAAAGCAAAAACCGCTGCAATTGCCTGTGTACAGCCATGTTGTTCGAACCTCAATTAAACTGATTTATTATGATAAAAAATTTTAACGCAAGGAGTCTTTCTGCTGCACGCGAAAGAATGCCTGTGAGTAACCTGCTGTTCAGCGAATCTGTTTCATTGCTGCAACGGCTCATTAAAACCCCGTCGTTCAGCGGGCAGGAATCGGATGCTGCCGATAGCATACAGCAATACCTGGCAAGCTATTCAATAAAATGTAAGCGAAAAGGGAATAACCTGTGGTGTTTCAATAAATATTATAACGCATCGGCGCCCACCATCCTGCTTAATTCCCATATCGACACCGTACGGCCAAACGATGGTTATACCAACGACCCTTTTTGCCCGGAAATTTCTCACGGCCGTTTATACGGCTTGGGCAGTAACGATGCAGGCGGCTGCCTGGTTTCGCTTATTGCCACTTTTCTTCACTTTTACAGCTACCAGGGCTTAGGATTTAATATTTGCCTCGCGGCAACCGCCGAAGAAGAAAACTCCGGGCAAAATGGCATAAAGTCTATCCTTCCGCTGCTTGGCGACCTGACAGTAGCTATTGTTGGTGAACCTACACTGTTACAAATGGCTATTGCCGAAAAAGGGAACCTGGTGATTGATTGCACCAGTGCCGGAAGGCCCGGCCATGCAGCAAGGGACGAAGGCGTTAATGCGATTTATAATGCCATGAAAGATATGGACTGGTTCAGAACCTATCAATTTGAACAGCAGGGTGAGGGCCTGCCCCCTGTTAAAATGACGGTTACCACAATCAAAGCCGGTATGCAGCATAACATTGTGCCCGGCAAATGCGAGTTTACCGTGGATATCCGCAATGATGACACCTACCCGCACGAATACATTTTAAATACCATCAAAAATAATATTTCATCGCAGTTTTCTGTCAGGCCGGGTTCTCTTGGCGCTTCGTCCGTGCCGTTTGATCATCCTTTGGTGAAAACGGGCATCGCCATAGGCTGTAAAACCTATAGCTCTCCTACCACTTCAGACCAGGCGTGGCTTTCAATTCCCTCCGTTAAAATTGGCCCCGGCGATTCGGCGAGGTCACATTCGGCAGATGAATACATCAACCTGGAAGAAATAAAAAAAGGCATCGATTTATATATCAAGCTGCTCGACAATTTGCCATTGATGCTGATTAATAACCCCAACAAGTATAGAAATGAAATCAAGTATATTAATAATTGATGATGAGCTGAAGTTGAGCGCATTGCTGGCAAGGATACTTGAAATGGAGGGTTTTCGGGTTTTCCAGGCTCCCACGGCAAAAGCAGCTATCCGCATCCTGGAACACGAGGATATTATGGTAGTGCTTAGCGATGTAAAACTTCCCGACGCAAATGGCGTAGAGCTTGTAAAAAAGATAAAAGAAATTAAGCCCCATATTGAAGTTATTAACTTAACCGCCTACGGCTCTATCGGCGATGGCGTGACGGCGATAAAAAACGGGGCGTTTGATTACCTGACCAAAGGAGACGATAACGATAAAATAATCCCGCTGGTTAATAAAGCAATGGATAAGGCGACGCTTCAGTATCGCGTGAACACGCTGGAAAAACAGGTTGACACGCGGCGCGGGTTTTCCATTGTTTTAGGTAAATCTGCTGCGATAACCGAGGCCGTAAAACTCGCAAAGAAAGTATCGGCAACAGATGCTACCGTTTTATTGCTCGGGGAAACCGGCACCGGCAAGGAAGTTTTCGCAGAAGCAATTCACCAGGAGAGCCTGCGCAAGCATAAGCCCTTTGTGGCTGTTAATTGCAGCGCTTTTAGCAAAGAGTTGCTGGAAAGCGAGCTGTTTGGCTATAAAGCGGGCGCTTTTACCGGCGCTACAAAAGATAAAAAAGGCTTGTTTGAAGAAGCCGGCGGGGGAACGATTTTTTTAGATGAATTGGGCGAAATGGGCCATGAACTGCAGGCCAAACTGCTGCGCGTACTGGAGAACGGAAGCTTTATAAAGCTTGGCGAAACCAAAACAACCAAAGTAGATGTGCGCCTTATTGCGGCAACTAACCGGAACCTGCAAAAAGAGGCCGATGAAGGGCACTTCCGGCTCGACCTTTATTACCGCTTGTCGGGCTTTTCAATCGTATTGCCACCATTGCGCGAACGGCTTGGCGATATAGAAATACTGGCCGATCATTTTATAAAAGTTTATGCAGTCCGCACAAAAAAGAAAGCCCCCGGAGTTGACGAACATTTTTTTAAGATACTTAACCAGCACCCCTGGAACGGCAACATCAGGGAACTTAAAAATGTGATAGAACGGGTTATTATCCTGGCGGATGAGCCCGTGCTTACACCCAAACTATTGCCTTACGAATTTCACAGCGGAAATTACCACGACCTGATGACGCTTGACCTTGACAGCGTAGAGAAACACCACATCCGGAGAATATTGAAATATACCAACGGCAATAAATCAGAAGCCGCCCGTATCCTGGGCATTGGCATCGCTACGCTTTACCGCAAAATTGAGGAGTATCATCTTTTGCTGAACTGATCATTTTGAGAAAATCGACCGCTTAAAATGAGATGCTTTTTGAGCGGTTGATTTTTAAATGCCAAATGAATAATTAGTAAAACGCTGACAGACAGCAAGTGGCAGATGCGCTGCCAAACCCGGAATAACGATTGCATTTTCCCATCCGAATTAAAAACAATTCAATTTCTGAAAGTTACTCCGGGCTAAATGCAGAACAGCAAATAGCCCGGAAGGCAAAAATTAATTTAATCATAAAATGAAAAAACTTTTCTTATCGATTATTATAGGCATATCCTGTACCTATACGTATTCGCAAAACACCACTTCAAACCCTGTTACTGCAAGTGTACAGTTCAAAGACTCATCGGGAACAAAACCGGTTGCGCAAGTTAAGGACACTGTTGCCGCCAAAAAAGAACCTTTTGCCTTTGGCGATTTTACCTGGCTAAACGGTAACGACCGCAGGCACTCATCCCTTTTAGACAGTAAATATTTTACCGGCCGTATTTTGCTGGACATTAACTACACTGCCTCTAACAATAACCCTATAGACCATACGGTAGTTGGCTCAACCGCATTGGCAAGGGACCATGAATTTGAAATTTCGACCATAGCGATGGGCGGAGATTTTCATTATGACAATATACGCGCTTCGATATTAACCCAATTCGGTACAAGGGCTACCGTAGTGCCGCGCAATGATTTTAGTGTTACGCGTGGACAGTTTGATTTAGCTACAGCCTACCGCTATTTAAGCGAAGCCAACGCAGGTTACCACTTTAATGTTTTAAACGGCATTAACGTGGATGCGGGCCTCTTTATGTCGTACGTGGGTTTGTTCTCCTACTATAATGCCGAGAACTGGGCCTATCAGCCATCCTTTACCTCAGACAATACGCCTTGGTTTTTTAATGGTATACGTGTGCAGATATTCGTATCCGACAAGCTGAAAATAGAGCCCTGGTTAATAAATGGCTGGCAGTCGTACGGCATGTTTAACAGTCAGCCAGGTATCGGCGGCCAGATATTGTGGCGCCCGGTTGAATGGTTGCAGGCATTAACCAATACTTATTATGGAGCAGACACCCAGGACAAGCCAGGCAGGAAACGGTTCCACTCTGATAACAGTATAGAGGTGCGTTATTTTAAAGGCGCCAATAAAAACAGCTTTATCAACAGCATGGCATTTTCGGTAACCGGCGATATCGGGTTCGAAAAGGGTGATGGTGTAAACGGCTTCCATGCAGACCCTGTAAAAGGCCCCGCACAATATTTTGCCAGCGGCATGGTTTATAACCGCGTAATATTTGGCCAGGGCCACTATGGCTGGACCATCGGCGGCGGCGTAATCAACAATCCGGGCCGCTACCTGGTGTTATATCCGACAGGCGATGCAAATCCTATCCCAGCAATTAATACAGGTGCTACAGGCTCTCATCCCTTTACGGCAAACCCCGGCGACCAGTTTCATGGGTATGACTACTCTACCACATTTGACATGATGCCAAATGATTATTTAACCTTCCGGTTAGAAGTTGTGCACCGCCACGCCAGCGTTCCCTATTTTGCCGGCCACGGAGGGGTAACATCTCCCGACGGCTATAACACCACACCTGTGGCCGCGGATTTTAAGCCCGATTTGGTACCGTCTGAAACCAGGTTTATCGCTGCATTGTTAGTGCGTTTCTAATCAAAATATGAGTAAAGACTTGCTATAACTTACCCCGCCATTTTGGGTAGGTTAGATTGGGTCGAAAAGCCGGGTTTTGCCGCCCGGCTTTTTAAAAAGAATCACAATAAATAAAAATATAAAATGAAAAATTTAATCAAGGCGCTCATTGTACTGGCGGTTGTCAGCATTAGTAGGATGGGCTTGCATGCCCAAAATAAAGAAGTAATTACCGGCGTGTTTTTTACCGAACAGGATTATCATTCAAACCGGCTTAGCTACGTTTTAGGAAGCAATGATAAGTTGCTGCAAAATGAGTTTTTTAGTGGTAAGCATATCAGCATAGTTTACCAGGGTAAAAAAATAAAGCTGGCAAAAAGCAGCATTTTCGGCTATCGTTTAAGCAATACCAATTTCAGGCTTTACAATAACGAGGCCTACAAAATTATTGATACGGCAGGGTTTATGCTTTATACCCGCGAAAAGCTTACGCCGCATATTAAAGGCTATGCGCCGGAAAAGAAGTATTTTTATAGCGTAACTGCTACCGGCGCCGTGGCCGACTTAACCATAGAAAACTTATGCAATAGTTTCCCGGGAAAGCCAGGCTTTAGATATAGCATTCAAAACACCTTCAATAATGATAATGCGCTGGCGTCCTAC
>JAZJZL010000123.1:0-28157 GCA_040389845.1 Bacteroidota bacterium | reverse complement strand
TAGCCGCCAAAACGCCGGAGGTTTGCGGGCCCGACAGCTTTATGGCCAGGTTGCCCTGTATATCTTTTTGTTCCAATATCACCGAAGGCTCAATGGGTTCCATCAACGAGCGTACGTTAAAGTCCTTTACTATGCCTACAATTGTACCTTTTACATCGCCGGGGAGCAGGGCCTGGCCTAATATGTCGTTAACGTTTTTAACATGCAGCATTTTGGCCATGGTTTCGTTAATGAGGTATTCGGGCGCCGCTGCATCGGTGCGCACGTTTCTGCCGGCTACCAGCTGCAGTCCGAAGGTTCGGCTATAGGCCGAATCGCCAATAGCAAAACGGGCGGGCCATTTTTCCCAATCACGGTCCCCGAATTTTACAGTCGCGCCCCGCTGGCTGTCGCTGGATGGCGGATTGTTACAAAAGGTAAACGACTGCACCTGTGGCATAGTCCGCAAGCTTTGCCGGAACTGCTCCTGCTGTGCCGGGGTTAAAATCCCCACCGGAACCATCACAACCGATTTACGGTCGAAACCCTTATCGGTGTTTTTTAAAAAGGTTACTTGAAGCACAATAATAATGGTGCAGGCCACCAGTGTTTGCGCTACTACGTTTTGCAACACAATCAATATTTTGCGGCTTGTGCCCGCCTTTAAGTTCCATAGGTTTTGTTTCAAGGCTTTAAAAACATTTATCCTGCTTAGCACCAGTGCGGGATAAATTCCGGTACCGGTGGTGATGAGTAAAAGCACGCTGCCTAAAAATAATGCAAGCTGCCCGTAGGAAAGTATGTGCACCGGTTCGCTGCCAAACAGCAGGCCGTTAACCCAGGGCAACAGCGCCATTACCGCCGCGAAGGCAATTACCACAGCTATTACACAACAAAGCAAGGATTCCGTCATAAACTGCGCAAAAAGCTGTGCGCTGGAGCTGCCCAATACCTTGCGGGTTCCAATTTCCACACTACGACGTGCCTGCCCGGCAATCATCACATTGATATAATTGATGCTGGCGATAACGATAATGAGCAGGCCGATAACCGCCAGCGTAACCAGCAAAGGTTTCTGCACCTTGCCGCCGTAGCGCGAATCGAAATGCGCTTCATTTAGCGGCAACAGCTTAAAGCTGTAATATTTCGCACCATCGCCCAGGCGCACTTTGGTAAGGCGCGCCAATTCCTGCTCGACGGCTGCCTTTTGCCCTGGCTGGGCTAAGGATACAAATAGGCTATTGGTGCTCATCAGGTAGCCCCAGTCGGTATAAAAACCTGGTTCCGTGCCGGGCATCAGGTTTTTAATGGATGAGAATGACAAGTAGACGTCGGCTTTGTAATCGGTATTATATGGCCCATCTGCAATTAGCCCCACAATTTTAATCTGTTGCTTGTTTATCGTAATGGTATTGCCGACCGGATTTTCCTTACCAAAATATTTTTCGGCTTGCTTTTGTGTAAGCGCGGCGGTGTTGGGTTCGTTTAAGTTAGTGGGACTGCCGCTAAGCCAGTGATAGCTAAAAAGCTTAAACCATTCTGCATCGGTAAAGGCGACGTTCTTTTCCTCTTTAAAACGTTTTCCGGCGTCAACGTTAACCACAAAGGTTTGGTTGTTGAGCGCCATGGCGGCTTGTTTAATTTGCGGGTTACCGGTTTTCAAGGCTGAATATACGGCTACGGAGCTGCCTTTGTCGTACTCTGTTTTTTGCAGGTGCAATTCATAAACCACCCTGAAAATGCCATCTGCGCGTTTGTGATAGTTATCGAAGCTGAGCTGGTAACTGATGTACAGGTAAATAAAAGTGCAACAAGCAATAGCCAGGGCAAATCCCGAAATATTTAAAATAGTATAAAACGATCTTTTAGAAATGCTGCGCCAGGCTGTTTTCAGGTAGAGTTTTATCATGGGGGTTGTGTTTGTTAATGAAAGATAGGAGATAATTTTGTGGGTGGGAATATTTTAACTGTTTTTAACAGTAAAACAGCCGCACGGAGACCAGGCACCCATTGCCCACTTCTGACACAGTTTGCCTACTTTTACTTTGTATACTTTTTAACTATCAATAAATTATAAGTTTGGAGTAACTATCGCGTTTAAATATTTCAATTGAACACTCATACTATTCATATCACCCTTTACGACACGGCTTGCTTTGGGATAGTTTTTACCAGTCTTACCATTGCCTTTTTTTTATGGTTCACCAAAAAAATAAACAGGGACGCCAACCGGTTTTTGGCATTGGCGTTGCTTGCATCGATTTTTGGCATTACCCAGCTACTGTATAATGGCGACGCTCACATGCCCCTGCAATTCTCCCTGGCCATTGGTCCTTTAATTTTCTTTTATGTACTTAAAATAACCGTCCCGGAATACAAATTCAGGTTGAAGGACTTATTGCATTTTAGTCCTTTGCTGCTGGGATTGACCGTATGGGCGGCGGAAGCTACCTATCAAACATCGACCTTTCACTGGATTGAGGTTATTTTACAAATGTTGGCCTTTATATCAATCAGCATATACCTTTACTTATGCCATACGGCAATAGAACACTTTTACCGGCAATTAAAATTTAGCGGCGGTGACCGGTACCGGAGCGAATTGCGGTGGCTCCATAATTTGGTTAAAGGCTTCGGCGTGCTATCGCTATTGATAATGTCGGTCGCAGCGGCTTGTTATTTTTATTATGGTGGACAGTCAGCCATCGATGCCTATTACCCGTTGTTTTTTGGGGTGATGACCATCTGGATTACAGCGACTGTCCATTTAAGATCCGAAGCCGGCGCAACGGCAGAGCCCTCATCGTTTTTAAAACCATCGTTATCCATTGAGTTGAAGCGAAAGAGTGCTTTGCTAAAGAGCGGTTTGAAAGCTAACGCGTATTACCTGGACCCCGAACTAACCTTAGCCTCCCTTGCTGAGAAACTCGACCTGACGGTTCATGAACTATCCCGTATCATCAATTCCGTCTTCAAAAAAAGCTTTAATGATTTTATTAACGAATACCGCGTTGCCGATGTAATCCGGAAAATGCAGGATCCGGCTTATGACCATATCACCCTGCTCGGCATCGCCTACGAGTCTGGGTTTAATTCCAAAACTAGTTTTAACCGCATCTTTAAACAGATGACCGGCAAAAATCCCGGAGAATATAAAAATGAACTAAAAAAAGAAGGTCCAATCTATAACTTGGGGCGCTCCCCAGGTTTTGCGGCGATAATTTCGTACGATAAATCCACACTAACGTGGAATAATGACACGAAATTAAACCGTTATTTTATGATCAAAAACTATTTAAAAATCGCCTGGCGAAGCCTTGAAAAGAACAAAGGTTTTACGTCTATAAATGTATGCGGGCTTGCTTTAGGCCTGGCCACGTGCCTGCTCATTGTATTTTATGTATTTGATGAGTTAAGCTATGACAGGTACAATACCAAAGCCGACAGGGTTTTCCGCGTAAATGAGGAGATAAAATTCGGAGGCGTACAAAACCCATATGCCATAACCCCGCCTGCAGCTGCCGCCGCGCTGAAAGCCGACTTTCCGGAGATTGAACAGGTTGTAAGATTTAGGAACAGGGGTGGCAATAAGGTAAAAAAAGGCGCCCAAAGTATACAGGAAGACAGGATGGTTTATGCCGACAATGCTATATTTGATGTTTTTACCCTGCCTGCAATCAGTGGCAACACAGCTCACGCTTTAACAGACCCCCATACCTTAGTGATAACTGAAAGCGTGGCAAAAAAATATTTTGGTAAAACAAACGCGGTAGGCCAGGTATTAACTTTTAACGATACGTCGCAGTTTAAAATAACGGCTGTAATTAAAGACATTCCCCAGCAATCGCATTTTCACTTTGATTTTTTTATGTCGATGCCTACCATATTGGCAGAAAGTAACGACAACTCTTGGCTGGGCAACAATTTTAGCACATATATTTTGCTAAAACCTGGTTTTGATTACAGGAACCTTGCTGCAAAGCTCCCCGAATTTATGCACAGGCATGCCGGGCCCCAGATACAAACCGCGCTTAATATGGATGTTGCGGCATTTGAAAAAAGCGGCAACTATTTAAAGCTTACTCTTACACCGCTTAAAAATATCCACCTGCAATCGGACATGCTTTTTGAGTTTGAAGCTAACGGCAGCATAACTTATGTATATATCTTCTCGGCAATTGCCGTATTTATATTGCTGATAGCATGCGTTAACTTCATGAACCTTTCTACCGCGCGATCGGCAAACCGGGCACGCGAGGTTGGCGTGCGGAAAGTATTGGGCTCTCCGCGGAAATACCTGGTAGCTCAATTTTTAACGGAATCGTTAATAGTAACGCTGGCAGGGGCCATTATTGCCGTATTTGCCGCCTGGGCATTCCTGCCGTTATTTAACCAGCTATCGGGTAAGGATTTAGCCGTAACACCACAGATATTAAGCTGGCTGGCACCTGCGCTGCTGATAATAATTGTTGTTATAGGCTGCCTGGCAGGCTCGTATCCCGCTTTGTTTTTGTCTGGTTTTCAGCCCATAGATGTGCTCAAAGGGAAGCTGGCAGCCGGGTTTAAAGGCGGAGCACTGCGCAGTGTGCTGGTAGTATTTCAGTTTAGCATTTCCATTTTTTTAATCATAGGTACCCTTGTTATTTACAACCAGCTAAAATATATTCAAAGCAGGGACATCGGCTATAAGCGTGACCATATTCTGATAGTTAAAAATATTTGGACGCTCGGTAGTGGTGCGATTGCCTTTCAGCAGGAAGTAAAGCGGCTGGCTGGGGTACAAAATGCTGCGCTTAGTAATTCGTCGCCTACAGATATCGCAAATGATAATACCGGTTCATTTTTTAAAAGCCCGGTTATCGACCAAAAAGGAGCTGTATTATCCCACTGGTGGAACGTTGATGAAAATTACATTCCGACGCTTGGCATACAAATGGTAGCCGGCAGAAATTTTTCGAGGGATATGGGCACAGATTCGTCTGCTGTGCTTATCAATGAGGCTTTTGCAAAATTGGTTGGTTATCCGAATCCCGTAGGTCAGTTTATATACTCGCCGGCAAATAATCAGCTTACAAAAACAAACAAATACCACATCGTCGGGGTAATGAAAGATTTTAATTTTAAATCGTTACGGGAGAATGTACCTCCATTAGCGATTTATTTTGCCCCCACCAGGACGGGGACGATGAGTATTCGCATTAATACGGCGGATATTGCCGGCCTTGTAGCACAGGTTAAAAGCAAATGGAAAGATATATCGCTCAACCAGGTGTTTAACTATTCATTTATGGATAAAGATTTTGATGCCATCTACCGGTCGGAACAGCGTATGGGGACTATTTCTATTGCCTTTACATCATTAGCCATTATTATTGCCTGCCTGGGTTTATTTGGCCTGGCCGCCTACGCTGCCGAACAACGCACCAAGGAAATAGGTATTCGCAAGGTGTTAGGCGCTAATGTATCTGTTATCGTCGGCATGCTTTCTAAAGATTTTATAAAGCTGGTAATTATTTCAATTGTTATTGCTGCGCCTATAGCCTGGTGGGCAATGGAAAAGTGGTTGCAAAGCTTTGCGTACCGGCAAAATGTACAATGGTGGGTTGTAGCGCTGGCCGGTTCCGGGGCAATAATTATAGCATTTATAACCATCAGTTTTCAATCAGTAAGGGCGGCTATTGCTAACCCGGTGAGGAGCCTTCGCTCAGAATGAGCTTAGGCTTGCGCCGAAGCTTCAGCGTAGCAACATGTCTCCCGACGGAAGATTGAGGGGAAATGGATGTATAATATTTTTATTCTTCACCGGTTCCGCGGCACGCTGAACCGGTGAAGAAATACTTTAAACCTCAAACGCTTCCTTAACAATCCCAAAATATGATGGCCCGGTAACAATGCGGGTAAAATCCTGGTTGTTTAAAACCAGGGTGTACCGGTTGTTGGAGTATTTATGTATTTCGACTACTTTTTGCTTATTAACGATGTAAGATTTCTGCACACGCATAAAATCGGCAGACAGCTTTTCTTCCAGCACAGCCAGCATGTGGTCGCAAAAAAGCTTTTGCCCGTTTTGGGTGTGCACGTAGGTGTATTTATCATAGGCTTCGAAATAAACGATATCCGATAATTGCACCAGGGTAAATTTAGTGCCTTTTTTTATCGAAAGCGTTTTGATGTCCTTTTTCGGCCTGAACCCGTTAAACAGCGACTCGATATTATTCCAAACCGGGTTAGCGCCGTTACCGCCTGCAAAATGCTGTAGCTTATTAATCGATCGCGCTATACGGTCTTCCTTTAAAGGTTTCAGCAGGTAATCTACCGAGAGCGCTTCAAATGCTTTGATGGCATATTCATCATAAGCGGTAGTGAAAATAACAAAAGGCTTATAATTTAATTCCTTCAGCACATCGAAGCCAAGCATGTCGGGTAATTGGATGTCCAGGAAGATGACATCAGGCTGCACCTCATTGATCAGCTTGATCGCGGCGCTTCCGTTATCAGCCTCTCCCGAGATATGGATCGTTTGCCTGTGCTCGCTTAAAAGTTCTGCCAGCAGCCGCCGTGCCGGGGATTCATCATCCACAATAACGGCTTTAAACGAATTCTGCATTTTTTACGGTATTAGTAATCGCAATGGTAACCTGTTTCACCGGCTCGTTCTCAAAATAGATGGTATGTTTACCAGGATAAAACAGGTTCAGCTTATCCATCACGCTTTTTAGGCCATATCCAATTTGTATATCTTCCGGAAAAGGCCCGCCATTGTCATGTATTACCAGGTCGATATGACTGGCGGCTCCCGTAATCGTTATTTTAATGATGCCTTTCTTATCAGGTTCCTTCAATCCATGTTTCACCGCATTCTCAACCAGCGGCTGCAGAATAAACTTGGGAACCTTTACCTGCTTTACAGTATTATCCATTTCAATAAATATTTCCAGCTTATCTTCAAACCGTATCTTTTCTATCATCAGGTAATTTTCAACCATTTCAACCTCATCGGCCAAAGCAATCATGGTTTCATTCTTTTTGTTGAGGCTGTAGCGGAATAATTCGGCAAGGGCAATGGTCATTTGCCTGGCTTTTGCGCCCTGGTGCAAAGATAATTCGGCGATAGAATTTAACGTGTTGTATAAAAAATGCGGGTTTACCTTGGCCTGCAGCGCGTCCAGCTCGGCTTTGGTTTTTAGCTCGTTCAATTTTGATATTTCCAGCTCCCTTTCAAAACGCAGTCGTTTTTCGGCGAGATTGGCGTATGTAATATTAAGATATAGCGCCGAAACAATCCCGCTGAAGAGCAGCGACATGAGGAAGGTATAGGTAATGGTATTGACGCGGTGGCTGGGGTCGATAAGCAGCGCCATCCAGATGTTGGTAGACGTTAGGAAAAAAAATATACAGCCAACAATAACTAAATTTCGCTTAAAGAGCGTCGCTCCCTTGTTTTCAAGCCATCGCTGTATCCAGGTTATGACCAATACGGGCAGGAAAACAAAAAAAGCCGATCGCAATAAATGAAAAAAGGAAACCAGGCAAAATTGGTAAAACGTTTTGAACCCATTGTAACACGGGTAAAACGACATAACGGCCATGTAGAAGCACAGGAATATGAGACATAGCGCCCACCTGCGGCGGTTAAAGGCGCTGAGATTAAACCCGCTGAACAGGATCTCGGAGCGGTAATACAGGTAGATACCAATGCTCGAGAAAATGAAAATACTGCTCAGCACCACGGCCGTTTCAAAAGGAATATGCATAATTCAATTTAAATAATGGCGCAGTTTTTTATCATACCAGTGGTATTTATTCGGTAAAGATCATTTTAGCGGCGATAATCACCAACAGAACCGCAAACATTTTTTTTAATAATGGCACGGGCAGGTTTAACGCCAGTTTTGAACCCAGGTAACCACCCACCATAAATACGATTGCGATAACCAGGGCATATTTGATGTTTACATAACCTGCCTTGTAGTAATTAAAAGCTGCGAAAAAGCCGATGGGCGGCAGCATAATCGCGACAGTTGTTCCCTGCGCCATGCGCTGATCCATGGACAGGAACAGCATCAGGGCCGGTATCAGGATGATGCCCCCGCCAAGGCCGACCATGCCGCCAAGGAAACCAGCGGCAAGGCCTATCAAAATAAGTGCTAAAAACGTCGACCCGCTCATCATAACTTAATTAGTAAAGATTTTGATGATCGGTTAAAATGTTTTTTGCGTCGCGGCAGCTTTCAACATTGCCTGATGCCCATACTACCGAATACAGGCCATTATACAGAAGGTAAACATTAGTGTAGCCTTCGGCCGTTAGCTTTTTGCAGAGCGAGCTTACATCCAGCCCTGTCATGCCCCTCATTTTCATACTGGCGGTAAAGGCCCCGTAAAGGAGAACAGGGGTTGATTTGGATTTGCTCTTAAGATAAGTTTCCAAACCTGCTTCAGTAAAATTGACTGCATTTTTGATATGCCCCAGGTTAGAATAATTATTGGATGACATATTTTTAAATTCCATAGCCGGCCGCATATCTGCTACTATTAAACCGGGAGCTTTATTTACCAGGTCGACTGTCTCCCTTACACCGATTATTTTATAGGCCGGGGCGCCGGTTATTAATTCCTTCCGTAAGTCTGATTCTGATGCCGTGTTAGTCAAAAAAGAATTGTACCCTTCAAAAAGTACCGATACATTCCGAAACCCTGCTTTATTTAACTTCGACGCGGCTTTCATCGCATCGTCGGTATTCAGGTCGTACACTAAAACAGGGCGTTCTTTATATTTCTCAAGGTTTGGTATTTCCCGGTCAACGTTACTTAGCGGCACATTGATAGCGCCTTTAATCCGGCCTACATTGGCGTAGGCCGCGCTATCTGTGCCATTAAATGCCGCCGCAGACCTTACATCTATCACCACATTGTTTTTATCTTTCACATATGCGAAAGCATCTTGCGGCCCCATTAATTTATAGGGCATGGCAGTGGTGAATAATGATGTTTTGCAGGGGAAATCAGCATCCGGTGTCTTGTCGACTTCGGTCATGCCGCCATTTAGGCTGTAAACTTTGGTGAAGCCGTCATCGGCCAGCGCTTTGCTCACTACGCGGCTGCGCTGACTGTGCGAACAATAAACCAGTATTGTTTTATTCCTGTAAGTCTCCAGTTCCTTAGCATGGTTATCAATAGAGTCGATAGAGATATTGATGGCCCCTTTAAACCTGCCAATATTGGAGCTGGGATACTTGCTGCTATCCGCATACTCACCCGGCGACCTTACGTCGAGCAAAATGATATCCGGATTTTTAGCGATCAGGTCGCAGGCTTCCTTAAAGTAAATGGCTTTGTAATTACTATTATCAAAACGCTGGTTTATTTGTGCATTTGCGGTGAGGCAGGCAATGCTGAAAACTGCAAAGGCGAGGATTTTAGATTTCATATGATTATCGTTCAGATTTTATTGTCTAAAGATATTGAGCACGCGACAGTCTGCCTAATAAAATGGAGTGAAAGAGGGGATGGGGGGAGTGAAATGGTGGAAAGGAGGTTGCGGAGGGGATATCGCTTACTATAAACAACCCACAGCCATACCCGCCTGCGTTGCAACCTTCTAACAACTATTCCAATCAGGATTTTTCTTTCTTTTTAATCCTTAACAAACCGTTAGCGGTAGCAACATAAATAACCCCCTTTGAGTCCTGAACTATTTGATAGATGGTATGACCCGGTGCGGGAGAATTAGTATTGTGATAATTCTCCCAGCCATCTTTCAGGTCGAATCTTACAATGCCCGACTGATCAGTACCTAACCATAAAACGTGTTCAAACTTATCGTACAGGATATCATTAATACGGTTTGAGGGCATCCCGGAATTTTTATCGTTATAATGCAGCCAGCTGCCTTTGGGTTTCAGCACTGCTATGCCCTCTTTATCGTCATCGCCCTCAACCTTATTGCAATCAACCAGCGTGAAGTATAAGTTACCTGTTTCATCTTCTGCCACACCCGAAATGCTCATGTTTTTCAATGGTGTATTTGAGCTGTTAAATGAAGTAACAAAGGAATTGTTGTCGATCATAATGCTGCCTCTGGAAGTACCTATCCATAAACGCTGGCGGCTATCAACGTATGCGAAGGAGATTTCGTTTGATGGCAGTTGCGGCATGTTCTTTTTACTCAATAATACTACTTGGTCGCTTTTAACTGCCACAAGACCTTCATTAGTGGTAAAAAGGAGCTTGCCATTACTGCTGTTTAAGATATGGGTAACCGGTGAAGTAAAAAACTTTTTGAAGTCGAAGAATTGCCACTTGTCGGCTGTAACCTTATACATTCCATTGTTAATGTATACCCATACGGCATTGTCTTTATCGGCGGCAATACTTCCTGTTGGGGTTTGTGTAGTAAACGGCGAATTAAATTCATTAACAGGATTGAAGTTTGTGCCGTCGAACCTGGTTAGTCCCTCGGCTGTAGCATACCACAAAATATCGGATTTATCCAGTGTGCACGACCGGCTTATATTATCGGGAAGGGGGGAGTTATACTTACTCCAAACGGTGAACTCATAGTTTTTTAAAGATGGGTTCGCATAAATAGCTGTCTTATTATAAACGATGGGATCGCCGGGAGGCTTTAATTCAGACAGGTCCATCCTTTGGATCTGGCTGGAGATCCGGCCATAGGCAATACGGAAAATTACGTTTACAGATGAGGTTACGATTTTGCCATTTACTTTGGCGGGCCTCCATAAAAAACCATTCAGGTACCTGATCATATCAGCCGTGGGCGGACTGTTTGTGACGTCGGTATGGCTAAGTACACAGCCAAAACCCGTAGAATCGACAAGTACCTGGAAGGTTATTGATCCTTTGAAAGTCCCCAATGAATATTTACGAAAGATCTTTTCGCATATATTATCCAGCATAACCTGGTCGCAGGTCGCTTTCGGGTCTCCGCAGTCTACACAATAGTTTGATGTATTGCACGCCTCTACTTTTTGCAAAAAAAGATTTTGCGCTGAAAGCCCTGCTGGTAAAAGGAAAATGAACAGGACGACAAGCGATAGCTTGCAAGCCTGGTTTTGGGGTAATATTGCTGACATTGGGTTATAAATTAAAGAAAGCAAACCCGAAAAGGCAAATGGATTATGGTTAAAATAAGTTAAAGTTTGAGAGCAGTTGTATGCCGGTTATTGAGTTTAAAGACTACAGGCCTACCAGTGAGTAGACTACAACCCGTGTAGAAAAATGTAACGCTTGCTTTTAAAAATTCTTAAGAAATAGCGCATATCTGTTGTATTTTTATCAATCGCCGGCGGCTGTGCAACAAGAATGCCTTAGCGTACGTCTTATACCGGCAGGAAGAAATTAATAAAAGGCGCATTATAGCTTGAATTCATACATATTCCATATAACCCCTTACGACTTACTCCTTGTCGGAACGATATTTATCGGATTGCTATTTGTCCTGTTGTTGGCGTTTGCAAAAAAAACTGACCGGGCGGCCAACCGTTTCCTCGGCTTTGCGCTTGCCGTTATTGTTGTAAGGCTGATTTGCGTGTTGGCTATCGATGTTAACCTGGGAAAGTACTTTCCCTATTGGAGTTGGCTGCCGCTGCATTTTTCGCTTGCCATTGGTCCGCTCATTTACTTTTATGTACTGAAAAAGACCAGGCCGGAATATAAATCCGGCTGGAAGGACTTGCTGCATTTTATTCCACAGCTGCTGGAGCTAAGCCTCGTAGGAGCCAGCGCGGTCACCTACAATATTATCGCTTTCCAAAAGTTGAACCCGTCGGTACAGGGCCTGGCTGTAATTTCGGTAATAATTTATGTCGTCATGTCTTGCCGGCTCATCAATAATTTTCACCGGCAATTAATGCCTTATGTAAGCCGAAAGTCGCGATATATGTTGCAGTGGTTATATCGCCTATTGGTTGGTTTTGGTGCGATATGCTTGTTATGGCTGCCATTTATCGGCATAGAATATTTTTATCAGTCGGCAACGCTATTAGCCGGCTATCCTTTTTACCTGCTTTCCGCTATAATAATGATTTGGATAGCTGTTACTGCCTTGCTGAAAAAGGAAGTAGAGGTTCCAATAGCCGTACCGCAAATTGCAAAACCATCACCATCGGCAGATTTAATGCAAAAGGGTACCTGGCTGAAAAAAGCTATTGAAAGCGGAAAGCTTTATGAGGATGCTGAGCTGACCCTGAATTCGCTGGCTGATAAACTTGATATCCATCACCATGAATTATCACGAATAGTGAATGCGGCCTTCGGGAAAAACTTTAATGATTTCATTAATGAATATCGTATCCGCGAAGTGGGCCGCAAAATAAAGGACCCGGCGTACGATCATATTACGCTGTTGGGCATTGCGTTTGAGTCGGGTTTTAATTCAAAATCAACCTTTAACCGCACTTTTAAGGAAATGACCGGCAAAAGCCCGGCAGAATACAAAAACAGTCTAAAAAAAGAGTTCCCAAATTATCATTTGAGACGTTACGCATATACCCCGGCGGTAATTTCGTTCCATGAAACCATTCCTAAATGGTCTCATCAGAAATTAAACCGCAACTATATGTTTAAAAATCATTTCAAAACCGCCTGGCGCAACATTACGGCTAACAGGCTTTTCGCATCGCTTAATATCGCCGGCCTGGCTATCGGTATTTGTGTTTGCATTACATTATTTGCATGCGCGTCGTACGAGCTGAGCTTCGACCGCATGTATAAAAACTCGAAGAATATTTACCGTGTCAACCTGCAGTCGGGCGCACAGTTTGATTACAAAGTTTGGGCGCAGCTGCCGGGTATCGCCGGGCCGACGCTCCTGAAAGATATTCCGCAGGTAAAGGCAATGACCAGGCTGCTTAAATACAGCTTCGGGGCCGTGGCTTCGCTAAAAGCCGGTGATAAGAACTTCAGTGAAAAAGGCCTTTACATGGCAGATACAGCCATTTTAAAAATATTTGATTTCAGCTTTACGGAAGGGAATGCACGGACAGCTTTTAATCAGCCATTCTCTGTTATTATTTCCGAGTCGGCGAAGCAAAGATTATTTGGTAAAGAGGCGGTTATCGGCAAGGCTATTATTATTGACAACCGGGGCACCCTCCATGTGTCGGGTGTTTACAAAGACCTACCCGAAACCAGCACCATAGATTGCGACATGATTTACAATATCATGGATTCGTGGGCGGGAAAAGAGGCTTACTGGGGCAATTCGAGTTACGAAACTTATTTGCTGTTGCAGCCGGATGCCAACGCAGCGCAAGTGCAAAAGCAGGCCACAGCACTTGTAGATAAATACATCGCCAAAAAGGACCAGTTTTTTACCGGGTTTATATTGCAGCCGCTGGCAGATATTCACCTGTATTCGGCTGATATAAGGGCAGGGTTTTCGGCCCGGATTGGCAGCATCGGTACGGTAAAGGCGCTGTTGTTTCTGTCGTTATTGGTGCTGGGGATAGCCTGTATCAATTATATGAACCTCGCTACTGCCCGCTCCGAAAAACGCGCCAAAGGGGTAGGAGTAAACAAAGTATTAGGTGCTGAGCGCCGGCACCTGCTCACGCTATTTTATATTGAAACGGCCTTACTTGCTTTAATTGCCATTGTTATTGGCTATGGGGCATCATTTATTCTGCAGCCTTTCTTTCAAAATATTACCGGTATCAGGTTGCAGGCTTCTGCTTTGCTAACAGCGCCCATACTGTTAAGCTTACTGGCTACGTGGATAGCGGTCACCTTGCTGGCTGGCAGCTATCCGGCATTTTCCATATCGGGCATTTCACCGTTGGTATTAATGAACAAGCTGAAATTAAAACATTCCGCTGCGGATTTTATCCGGAAGTCGCTGGTGGTGTTTCAATTCGCTTCATCCATTATACTCATCATTTCAGTGATTATCATTTTACAGCAAATTAACTACATCAGGGACAAAGATTTGGGTTATAATCCAAAAGGCGTTGTTGCCGTTTCTATCAAATCCGCCCAAAACAAACAGCAGTCTGCGGCTTTTATAAACGATTTAGGGAGTATGGCGAGCGTAGAAAGTGCATCACCCTCGCAGTCGATACCCGGCGACATTGAAAGCGGCAAAAGCATCAGGAAACTGGAAAATGATAAAGACGGCTATCCGGTACTGACATGCAGAACCGACGGAACCATTATAAAAACAATGCAGCTAAGCCTGCTTGCCGGAACTTCTATCCCGAGAACACTGGCTGTGGAAGACACGAATTGCTATTTGCTGATAAACGACGCGGTACGAAAATACCTTGGCTATAAAACACCGCAAGAAGCCATAGGCAGGTATGCTAACACCGAGATGCATCATCGCGCTATCATCTCGGGCGTTGTTAAGAATTTTAATTACGAATCGTTGAAAAGCGAGATAGGCGGCTATCTTTATTATATTACTAACAAAAGCACCGAAACGACTACTACCTTACTTATCCGCTATAATACGCACAACCTGCCGGATTTTATGCAACAGGTACAAGCAACCTTTAAAAAAGATATGCCGAACTCGAGCTACGATTATGAGTTCCTGGATACGCATATTCAAAACCTGTACGCCTCAGAAAAATACACCGCAAGTACGGCGACGGTATTTTCATTACTGGCGATATTTGTTGCATGCCTCGGACTGTTCGGATTAGCAGCTTCCATTGCAGAACGAAGAACAAAAGAAATAGGCATCCGCAAGGTACTGGGTGCAAGCGTACCGGGTATTGCCAAATTACTGACGGGCGATTTCCTGAAGCTGGTGCTTATTTCTATCGTTATCGCATCGCCGGTTGCCTGGCTGATGATGAATAAATGGCTGAATGCCTTCAATTATAGGATACACGTAGGTGTATGGGCCTTTATTATTGCGGGAATTATGGCTATTCTGTTTGCATTGCTGACGATAAGCTCGCATGCGATAAAATCGGCAACGGCTAACCCGGTGAAAAGCCTTCGCTCTGAATGAGCTATGGCTTTCGAAGAGAGAACTTGGATACTTTAAATTATGAAAAAAATAGTTTTGATATTGCTTAGTGCGATTCTGTTCACATCCGCAACATTAACTCAGGGGATAATAAAGGCAAAGGATGCTCATAATTATATTGGCAAAAAGGTAACAGTAATTGGTAAAATTAAATCGATAGCCGGGCCGGGCTACCTTTCATCTATGTCGTTCTACCTGGTAACCGATAGCACTGAAGTTGGGATAGGTGTTATTGTCCCCAAGGAAATTTGGACTAAGTCTGAGCTGCTTAACGAAAATCAAAAAGGAAAAATCATGAAAATAACCGGGCTCATTAAGCTTAACGGCGAGCCTTATACCACAGTTGAAAATCTGTCAGATGTTAAAATATTGCCATGATGATAATTAAACAGCAGCACCGTTCTAAAATTTAATTTTTTACGTTTTTAAATGAGATAAAAAAATGTTGTTGCAACATTTTCTTAAACAACGTCTCAATTAGAATTGGGGGGCTTTAAATAATAAAGGGCCATCGGCCCGACCCATATTGTAGCAACGGGTTTCAACCTGTTGTTGCAATGCAAAACAAACAGTAAGTGCTGTCGGTACGAAATATATTAATAAGACGAGAAGTGTAGTCAATTTGCTTGGGAACAAATAGCATATATATCGACCTTATCCTCTCAGCAGCAATAGCCGCCGGACTAACTCTTGCATTACTTTTAGGATTTGCCAAACGAAAAGACCTGGTTGCAAACCGTTTTCTTAGCCTGTCTCTAGTTGCAATAGTTTCGTGGGTGACATGGGCATTGGGTATCGACATCCGAATGAATACTCATTTTGCCTGGTGGAACCGGCTGCCCGTACATTTTTCGCTGGCGATTGGTCCGCTGATTTACTTTTATGTATTGAAGAAAACCAGGCCATGGAGTAAATTTAATTGGAAACACCTGCTACATTTTATCCCGTTGTTACTTGAAGAGGGAGTTTTTATTTTTCAATCAGGAGTAGATGACAAAACAATTGCCTTTGCACAATTGAACCTGTTAACCCACTGCCTTGCGGCAATTTCAATACTCATTTATTGCCACCTGTCCCGTAAGCTGATGCAGCGTTATCAAAAGCGACTAAGAGGTAGTTTAAGGTATAAGTCGAGGTATGGGTTACAGTGGCTGCGGCGGGTGTTGGCTGTATTCGGTATTTTATGGCTGATGTCGATAGCGTATATTGCTATCAATTATTTTTACTATCGGCACGAGCCGGGCCTTCACGCCTATTATCTTTTGTACCTGCTTTCGGCGATGTTGCTTATACGGGTGGGTGCTGCTGCGTTTCTGAAACCGGAACCAGAACCACAGGTTGTATCGTCCATCGTTCCGAAACCGTTACCATCCGCAGAGTTGCAGCAAAAAGGAGCGTGGCTTAAAAAAGTCGTCGGCGGCGAACAGCTTTACCAGGACCCTGAGTTAACCGTAAGTTCCCTCGCCGAAATATTGGAAATGCCTGCTTATGAATTGTCCCGCATTATCAATTTGGCTATCGGGAAAAACTTTAGCGATTTCATTAATGAATACCGGATTAAGGATGTAACCACGAAAATGAAGGATCCGGCCTACGACCGCATCACCCTGCTCGGCATTGCATACGACTCCGGTTTCAACTCCAAATCCACCTTTAACCGCACTTTTCGCGAAATGACCGGTAAAACCCCGGCAGAGTTTAAAAACAACCTTAAAAAAGAGTTCCCAATTTCTGAATTGAGACCTTATTCACCCCGTGCTGCGATAATTTCGTTTCATGAAACCGTCCCCAAATGGTCGGAAAAGAAATTTAATCGCAATATTATGTTTAGAAATTATTTTAAGATAGCATGGAGAAACATGATCAGGGACCGGCAGTTTACAGTCCTGAATCTTGTTGGGTTATCGACAGGTCTTGCCTGCACGTTCCTGATTTACCTTTGGATAAACCATGAAACCAGCATGGACAATTTCCAGGATGACGGCTTATACGAGGTGATGCAAAATGTGCCCTTAGCCGATAAAAGCTTGATGACGATAGAAAGTACGCCCGATATGCTGGCAAAAGCATTAAAGGATGAAGTTTCCGGGATTGCGGATGCCGCTACTTTTAAAATCTCCGGCTATGATGAAGAAACCGCCATTGTTTCCGATGGTGGCAATAAGAGCTTTAAGGCTGCGGAAGCTTTCGCCAGTGATAACTTCTTTCGCATGTTTGCATTTAAGATGCTGTACGGCGATGGCGGCAAGGCGTTGAAGGAAATGAAGGGTGTTTTATTATCCGATCAGCTTGCCGCTAAGCTATTCAACTCGCCCAAAAATGCCATTGGACAAACCGTGACATGGTATAAGGGACTGAACGAAAAAATGAATGGCAGCTACACAGTGTCTGGCGTTTTTGTCACACCTCCGGCCAATTCCACACGGCAGTTTGATGTACTCTTTCCCAACTCGCGCTACGTGGCGACTTCCAGTCAGAGTATTAACTGGAATAGCAGCGACCCAGGCACCTACATAGTGCTAAACAAAGGTGTTAATCCGGAACAAATAAGCCAGAAAATAAAGGATTTCATCCGGAAAAAAACCGGCGATACGGTGTGGACCGGTACTTTATTTCTGCAGCGCTTTAAAGATATTTACCTGCATAACCACTATGAAAATGGGATTCAGGCCGGTGGGCGAGTATCATACGTCAGGCTGTTTTCCATCGTGGCCATATTCCTGCTAACCATAGCGTGCATTAACTTCATGAACCTGTCTACCGCTAAAGCGTCGGTACGATTAAAGGAGGTGGGTATTAAAAAAGTTGTCGGTGCAGGTCGCGGGCTGCTTATCCTGCAATACCTGGGCGAATCGGTGTTGATGGCATTAACAGCGATGGTTGTTGCCGCCGTATTGGTCGTCATCCTGCTGCCTTATTTTGAAGATTTGACAGGCGCCAGCCTCCGAACTTCCTTCGAGCCTAAAATAATTGGAGTATTACTGTTGGTGACATTAATTACCGGGCTGATTGCCGGAAGTTACCCTGCCTTATACCTGTCGGGTTTTAAGCCTGCCCTTATTTTAAAAGGCACTTTAAATTTAGGTACCGGTAATAGCATTACCAGGAAAGGGCTGGTGGCGTTTCAGTTTTGTGTTTCGGCCATATTGATTATAGGGGTACTGGTAGTTTACAGGCAGATGCAATTTATACAGGCCCGAAACCTGGGCTATAACAAGGATAATGTGATAACCATAAAAAACGAGGGTAATATTCAAAAGGACCTTCACGCTTTTATCACAGAAATGCAAAATATACCGGGCGTTGTAAACGTATCCGACATGGAGGGCGATCTTTTTAGTAATCACAGCGGTGGGGGCGGAATTGATTGGCCGGGGAAAATAAACAGGATCGAATTTTCAGGTTTTTATGTCGATTTTAATTTTACACAGACCGTGGGCCTGCAATTGACGGAAGGGCGGACGTTTTCGTCAGCTATCCCGGCCGATAGCAACGCGGTAATTTTTAATGAGACTGCCATACGACAGATGGGGCTGAAAAACCCTATTGGAACCGTCGTGAAACTTTGGGGCTCTCCAAAAACTATAATCGGCGTAGCCAGGGATTTTCATTATGAATCATTATACAAAAACATAGGTCCGTTGTTTATAAGCTTCGGCAAGAATAACCAAAACATCATCGCCAGGGTATCTGCCAATGCGGAAAAAGAAACTATTGCCAAAATCGGCGCCCTTTACGGAAAGTATAATCACGGACTACCGTTCGAATATAAATTTCTTGATGAAGATTACCATGCGCTTTATGCCGCCGAACAGCGGGTAACCGTATTATCGGAATGGTTTGCAGGCATTGCCATACTGATATCCTGTCTGGGATTATTTGGGCTTTCGGCGTTTATCGTTCAGCGCAGGCGTAAGGAAATCAGCATACGTAAAGTAGTCGGCGCATCCGTAAGTAACCTGGCGACTATGCTTTCTGTCGATTTTATAAGATTAGTATTGATAGCTTTTTTGGTCGCTGTACCATTGGCGTGGTACGTTTTAGGGCGCTGGCTTCAAACTTTTGCATATCATATTAAGCTCGATGCAGCTACATTTTTGGTGCCGGGCATTGTTGTCCTCCTTGTAGCAATAGCAACCGTCAGCTTTCAAACAATAAAAGGGGCATTTGCAAACCCGGCTGACAATTTGAGAAGTGAATGACGAAGAAACCCGAGACTAGCTTGTAACCCTGTTGGCTATCGGGTAGTCAAATATTTTATAATTTACATTTGTTGAAGATAAGGATTGAGCCCGTTTAAATAATTGAATATAACTACGCTTCATATTAGCCCTTATGACCTGTTGTTTTCCGGAGCGATAGCCATCGGTGTTACTTTTATTTTGCTTTTAGGATTTGCCAAAAAGACCGGTTTACCGGCAAACCGTTTCCTCGTTTTGGCATTGACTGCTATCATTCTATGGATGACTTGGGCGCTGAGTATCGATATCGGACTGGATGTTTATCCTGTTAATTGGAGCTGGCTGCCGATGAGTCTTTCATTGGCTATCGGTCCGCTGGTCTTTTTTTATGTCCGGAAGAAGACCAGGCCGGATTACAAACTCAGCCGGAAAGATATATTGCATTTAAGCCCACTGCTGCTAGATATTTTGTTGTTGATTAGAACGGATACCGTTGTATATCGTTTAGGTTCCGTACTGCTTTTGTTGGGCGCTATTTCTGTTATCGCCTACAACTATTGCTCCAACAGGCTGATAAAAGATTTCCACCGGCGGCAACGAATTAACCTGAACGGTAGGAAGCGGGACGAATTGCGTTGGTTGCAGCGCTTAATGGCGGGAGTCAACATCTTCTCGTTGTTATACATACCTTATGTCGCGCTTGAATACTTTTATTTCCATAACGGATTAAGTATACATGCTCAATATTTATGGTATCTGCTTTTAGAGGTAATGATTGCCCGGATAGCGGCAACGGCAATTGTAAACCAGGAAGCAGAGGCATTGGTTTGGTCGCCGGAGATGACTAAATCATCGCCCACGGCAGATATAATGCAAAAAGGAGCGTGGCTGCGGCGGGCTGTTGAAACCGGCCGGCTTTATGAAGACCCGGAACTAACCGTAAGCACACTCGCCGAAAAATTAGAAATACCGGCCTGGGAACTATCCAGGCTCATCAATATCGCCATTGAAAAAAACTTTAGCGATTTCATTAACGAATACCGTGTAAGAGAGGTCGCCCGGAAAATAAAAGACCCAGCTTATGACCATATCACCCTGCTCGGCATCGCGTACGATTCGGGTTTCAACTCCAAATCGACCTTTAACCGCACTTTTAGGGATATGACCGGAAAAAGTGCTGCTGAATACAAGAATAGCCAGAAAAAAGAGCGCCCAATTTACGAATTGAGGCGTTACGCTGTTCGTCCCGCGATAATTTCGTTCCATGAAACCGTCCCAAAATGGGCGGACAAGAAATTTAATCGCAGGAATATGTTTAAGAATTATTTAAAAATCGCCGTAAGGCAACTCCGCAAACAAAAGATGTATGCGGCCATAAAAATCGGGGGCTTTGCATTCAGTATAGCTGCCTGTTTATTGATTGCACTGTATATACGCAACGAAACGAGCTATGATAAGTCGTATCCCGATGCAGACCGTATTTACCGGGTGCTGATGGTCTATGCCGACAACGCCTTAATCGGCAAAGGCCCCGAATGGCCGGCACCACTGGCTAAAACGCTGAAGAGCGATTTTCCGCAGGTAGAACTTTCGGGCCGCCTGATGCCAAGTAACCTGATGGGCGCCGGTAATGCCGAAGTGCGCCGTACCGACCAGGTGGAAAACACCTACGAGGAAGGCATCACCTTTGCCGACCAAAGTATGCTGGATATTTTTAAATTGCCGATGGTTTACGGCGACCGGGAATATGCGCTTGCGAGACCACACACAGTAGTGATATCAAAAAGGAAAGCGGATAAGTACTTTCCCGGACAAAACCCGGTGGGTAAAGCATTGTATTTTAATAACGATAATACTCAAGCCTATACCATTGGCGGAGTGATAGAAAATTTTCCAGCCACCTCACACCTGCAATATGATTTTATAGTGACCATGGCGGGCAGGGAGTTTTGGCCGGGCGAACAAAATAACTGGGGTGCATTTAATTATCCCACTTATGTGCGCTTAAAACCAGGCGTAGACGCGAATGCCTTTGAGCAGAAAATAACCGCCGACATGGTTAAGAATTACTTTCTGCCGAGCATTATAAAGGAACGTGCAAAGGACCCCGGGAAAGAGGCCGCTAAAATTCACATGAAGCTGCAGCCAGTAACCGATATCAATCTTTACTCATACGACATAAGGGATGGCCTTCAGCATGGCGACATCCGCTTTATATGGTTATTCGGCGGTGTGGCGGCGTTTATTCTCATTATTGCCTGCATAAATTTTGTAAATTTAGCTACAGCCAAATCCGCTAATCGTGCTAAAGAGGTAGGTTTGCGTAAAGTAGTCGGTTCGCAGCGCAGTGGGTTGATTAAGCAGTTTTTAACGGAGTCGCTGCTGTTTAGCTGTCTTTCATTTATCATCGGTTTATTGCTGGCCTGGGTATTACTGCCGTATTTCAACAATCTTGCATCCAAATCATTAACTATACCATGGGGCGAGTGGTGGCTGTTGCCCGTAATTCTGGTTTCAGCGTTTATAATAGGTATTATTGCCGGTTTATACCCCGCCTTTTACCTGTCGGCATTTAAGCCGGTGCAGGTGCTTAAAGGTACGCTCAGCACGGGCAGCAAAGGTTCAGTTTTGCGCAACGGCCTGGTAGTGTTCCAGTTTACTGCATCTATTATGCTTATCATCGGCACTATGGTTATTTACAACCAGATGCACTACATCCTTAACCAAAAAATCGGTTTTGATAAAGACCAGGTGGTGATTGTACAGGGCACCAATACACTGGGTGACAAAGGCGTACGCAACTTTAAGAACGAGCTGCAAAAGCTGGCTTTGGTAAAAAGTGCCTCCATTAGCGACTACCTGCCAATTGAAGCCGGCAGCAAACGCAATAGCAATGGTTTTACCATCGAGGGAAGAGAAAAGATTGACGCACACGTACAGGGTCAGCTTTGGCAGATAGACGATACTTATCTGAAAACTCTGGGCATAAAACTGGTTGAGGGGCGTAACTTTTCGTATGACCTGTCTGACGATATCGCCGGAAAAACCATCATTATCAATCAAACGATGGCAAAAAAGCTCAATCTTAAGCATCCTATCGGCGCACGCATTACCGACGGCAACGTGGGTACTGTGATAGGCGTGGTGGCGGATTTTAATTTTGATTCGATGCATCGCCAAATTGACCCTTTAATACTGCATTTTGGGATTAGCCCATCATTGGTTACTGTTAAAGTAAACGGGGCGGATATGAAAAACACCCTGCAATCTATTAAAGCTACCTGGAAACAATTTGCGCCAAATCAGCCTATACGTTATACGTTTTTGGATGAAAGCTTTGCTGCTATGTATGCCGATGTGCAGCGAATGGGCGATATTTTTACCACGTTTGCGGTATTGGCCATCATCATCGCCTGCCTGGGTTTATTTGCTCTCTCCGCATTTATGGCCGAGCAGCGCAGCAAGGAAATCGGCATCCGGAAAGTGTTAGGCGCGAGTGTGACCGGCATCACCCGGCTTTTATCGGTTGATTTTGTGAAGCTGGTTCTGCTTTCTATCCTTATTGCTTCGCCCATAGCCTGGTGGGGTATGTATAAATGGCTACAGGGGTTTGTTTACCATCAGCCCGTACAGTGGTGGGTTTTTGTTGCGGCGGGGCTTGCTGCGATATTAATAGCATTGGTTACGGTTAGTTTTCAATCCATCAAGGCGGCGGTTGCCAACCCGATGAAGAGCCTTCGTTCAGAATGAGCTATGGCTCTCGAAGAGAGCTTGTGGAGGGGTAGGTGATATAGACAGTAACCACTTGGCAGAAGGCAATCGAGGCCTGTGTAGCGGGTTCCCCTCTTGAGAGGGGCGGGGGTGTGTTAGCCCGCATGCGATAGCGAACTATGCATAGCCCGCATCATTAACGGCTATAAAGAACTTAGGTACATCAGCATGAGATCCGAGTTTTAGTTGAAAGCGCTCCGGGGTGAGATACGGGGCGCTTTTTTCAATCTCCAACAACCGTCCGTCTCACCTGTCCGCTTTCATTACAAATAGGTATATTTTATAAGTGTTTAATTTTCTGTAAAACAATGCGTTGTATATTTGGAATGCCGATTGACGGATTAATTCAGATTGAACACATATACTTTCCATATTACCTTCTATGACCTGGCCTTTTTGCCGGCAATATTCATTGGATTGACTTTTTCGCTGCAGCTATGGTTCACCAAGCGGCGCAACCAGGCGGCAAACCGATTACTTGCCCTGGCGTTGAGTACTGTTGTCCTGTCGATGATCCGGGTCCTTTGTGCAGACATCCGCCCGGATGCCTATTTACCCGGCTGGGACAGGCTGCCAATACAATTCATGCTGGCATTTGGCCCGCTCATCTATTTTTGTTTGCTTAAGACAATCCGCCCCGGATATAAATTGAGGTATAAGGACTTGCTGCATTTTAGTCCGTTGTTGATTGAGTTGGCGGCGCAGGTAATAGAGGTTATCGATGGCGTAAAAACGAGCACGGTTAGTTATACATCGCCCTTTCATCAGATGAACCTTGTATTGCAGTCAGGCGCTTTTATATCGGTTGGCGTTTACCTGTACTTTTCTCAACGATTGATAGAAAGCTATTACCAAAGCCTGGAATTTACAGGCGGCGACCGGTATCGGAATAAATTGCGGTGGCTGGATAATTTGGTTAAAGCTTTCGGCCTTTTATGGCTATTGTGGATACCCTTTGCAGCCGTTCAATATTTTTACTATCACCGTCAGCCGGATATCCGCTTGTACTACCCGCTGTATTTGATTTTGACGGTAATGACAACCTGGATGGCAGCCGTGGCCTTGCTGAAACCGGAAGCCGGTGCGCAGACAGCCTCACCTTCGATACTGAAGCCATTGTTGCCTGCGGAACTCAGACAGAAAGCGGCCTGGCTAAAAAATGAAGTCAAAGCAAATCGTTATTATGAAGATCCTGAATTAACACTGGGCTCACTCGCCGGAAAGCTTGGCCTTACAACGCATGAATTGTCGCGGATACTTAATACGGCGCTCAAAAAAAGCTTCAATGATTTTGTTAATGAATATCGTGTACAGGCCGTAGCACGGAAAATGAACGACCCCGCGTTCAATCATATCACCCTGCTGGGTATAGCATTGGAATCGGGCTTTAATTCCCAGAGCACCTTCACGCGTATTTTTAAACAAATGACCGGGAAAAGCCCGCTGGAGTATAAAAATGATTGCCCACCTTATAACCTGGGCAGCGATCGCCCATTTGCGAGGGTAATTTCGAACCATGAAACCACGCCGAAGTGGTCTCATCAGAAATCAAATCGCAACTTTATGTTTAAAAGCTACTTTAAAACCGCCTGGCGCAACTTAATGCGTAATAAAAGCTATGCCGCTATTAATATTACCGGCCTTGCTATCGGGATAGCAGCCTGTTTGCTGATATTCCTCATTGTTCAATACGAAACCAGCTTTGATAATTTCCATACAAAAAAAGATCATATTTATCGCGTTGTCAATGTCTCCAGCGGCCCCGATGGTATAACCCTGGGTAGCGGAACGCAGATGCCGCTTTCAGATGGGTTACGAGATGAATTTCCGCAGTTAACCAATGTTTGCTCTATTATGCTGAACGATGGTTCTCATTACTCCATAACAGATGCAGGTAAAGGGGCGGTAAAGAAATTTAAAGAGGACTCTGCTTATTATGCCGATCCACAGTTTTTTCAGGTGTTTGACTTTAAATGGCTTTCAGGAGATAAGAGAACAGCTTTGGCCGAGCCCAATGCCATGGTGCTATCCCGTAACGAGGCCGATAAATTCTTCGGCGACTGGCATACAGCAATAGGAAAAACGGTAAGATACGAAAATAAACGTAATTTTAAGGTAACCGGCATTATAGAAAATACGCCGGCTAATACCGATTTTCCCATGCGGTTAGTAATGTCATGGATCACGCTGACACAAAAAAGCGGTGATTTGGGGGGCAATTCGCAAGATTGGATAAGTACTTTTAGCGACAGAAATACCTACGTGGTTTTGCCCGCTAATTTGAGCGAGAAAAAGTTTAACGCCGATTTGGCGGCATTTGCAAAGAAACGTATTCCGCCGCCATACAATAAAAACAGTTCCTTACAGTTGCAAGCGCTGACAGAAATGCACTATAATACAAAAGTGACAGTCTTTAGCGGCCACCCGTTTAGCAAGCAACTGATCAGGACTATCAGTTTAATCGGGGTGTTTTTACTGATTATAGCTTGTGTTAACTTTATCAATCTGGCCACTGCCCAGGCTATAAATCGTTCGAAAGAAGTGGGTGTCCGGAAAGTATTAGGCAGCACCCGCCGTCAGCTTATACTGCAATTCATAAGTGAAACGCTTATTATTACCTTTTTTGCAGTGGTAATCGCAGCGGTAATATCGGTTATAACCTTACCTATGCTAAATAGCCTGCTTGAAATAAATTTGAATGGGTCTTTTTTGATGGATCCGGTGGTAATATTGTTTTTAGCAGTTGTAATTATAGGTGTCACGCTTTTGGCAGGATTCTATCCGGCGCTGGTATTGTCCGGATTTAACCCTCTCGAAGCATTGAGAAATAAGATAAAAGCTGGTCGGTCAAGCGGGATTTCCTTGCGCAGGGTATTGGTAGTAACACAGTTCGGGATTGCACAATTCCTGGTAATAGGCACGCTGGTGTTGATTTACCAGATGAATTATTTTAAAAATAAATCGCTCGGATTTAATAAAGACGCTGTGATTACCGTGCCGATACCTGACGACAGTATAAGCAGGACAAGAATAAACGCCTTAAAAGACCAACTTTTACAACAATCAGGTATTAAGGATGTTAGCATCAGCCTGTATAGTCCGGCAGATAATAGCGGTTGGTTCAGCGATTTCAAATTCAACAATGCGCCCAAGTCGGTCGAATTTGGCTCAAGCCTGAAGTGGGCCGACCCGGAGTATTTTAATCTGTATGATATGAAATTTGTGGCCGGCGGCCCTTACCGGCAATCGGATACCATATCCGGCTATGTAGTTAACGAAACTTTGATACATAAATTAGGTATTACCGACCCGCGGCAAGCCATTGGCAAATACCTCATGATATGGGGCGACCAGAAAAAGAATATGCAAATAACAGGGGTGGTGAAAGATTTCAATCCAAGTTCGCTGAAAAACGCCATCCCGCCTGTAATAATGGCGCCATGGAAGCGATTTTATTCGAAGCTGAATATCAAAATCCAACCAGCAAATGTGCATCAAACATTGGCCGGGGTAGAAACCCTATGGAACAAAACCTACCCGGAAGGTGTATATGAATATCAATTTTTGGACAAAACCATCGCTGATTTTTATAAGGCCGAAGACGAATTGTCCTCGCTTTATAAAATATTTGCCGGGATAGCCATATTCATTTCGTGCCTTGGCTTGTATGGCCTGGTATCGTTTATGGCTGTGCAACGCATTAAGGAAGTAGGAATACGTAAAACCCTGGGAGCCTCGGTCGGGAACATCGTATATTTATTCTCCAAAGAATTTACAGTGCTGATTGTGATAGCATTTGTAATAGCTGGGCCGGTTGGTTACTATTTTATGCACGAATGGCTGCAGGATTTTACCAATAGGATCACCATTGGGCCTGACATATTTGTTTTGGCAATTGTTGCGTCAGTTATTATCGCATGGTTAACGGTTGGATATAAGGCTATAGGCGCGGCATTAGTCAATCCTGTAAAAAGCTTGCGGTCGGAGTAGAGATTAGTTGATTAGAGATTAGGATCTAGCATGTTTGAAACGTGCCTGTTCAGGTGACACCAGGTGTTGCCCGGACAGACATGTTCGAACACAAAGAATAAAAGGCCAGAAATTAATTTACAGTTTACAACACGTTTTTTCCTATTCTCTAATCAACTAACCTCTAATCTCTCTAAATTGCGTTACATATTTAATTGAGCACTTATAATCTCCATATTAATTTATACGATGTGGCCTTTTTGGGCGCGATATTTATCGGGCTGACTTTTGTCCTGCAATTGTGGATCAAAAAAGACAGTAATCGTACGGCTAACCGCTTTCTTGCCATGGCTTTGGGCGTAATGGTTTTATGGATGGTTGGACTATTGGGTGTTGATATAAAGTTATGGACGTCTCCCCTGCAATTTTCACTCGCGCTGGGACCCTTCATCTATTTTTATGTGCGAAAAAATACCCGTCCGGCACGGAAATTCAGATGGAAAGACTTATTACATTTTTGTCCTGTTTTTTTGGAACAGGCTATTTGGATAGCGGGAATTGCTGCTGTATTAAAACCAGCTGCATTTTTATCCTTAGGTGTGTATTTATACCTGTCGCACAGGTTAATTGAGCACTTTTACAGGGACCTGAAATTTACCCAGGGTGACCGTTACCGGCGTGAATGGCGCTGGCTGGACGGTTTATTGGCAGGTATAGGCTTAGCGTTGCTATTATGGATACCTTTTACAGCCATCGATTATTTTGGCTTCCGCTTCACCCTTAATCAGCAGGCTTATTATCCGTTATACCTGTTCATGGCGATTATGCTTATCCGGATGGGGGCGGTGGTGTTTTTCAGGCCTTCAACCGATGCATCTGTTGAGGCATCCGCATTTCCGAAATCCTCTCCCTCGGCAGCACTGAAGCAGAAGGGCAGCTGGCTTAAGAAAAAGATCGAGACTGGCCAGTTATACCAGGATGCTGAGCTCAGCGTAAGTTCTTTAGCCGAACAGTTGGATATGCCCGCGCATGAGCTGTCCCGTATCATCAATATCGCGCTCAAAAAAAGCTTTAGCGACTTCATCAATGAATACCGCATTAAGGATGTTGTTCGAAAGATGCAGGACCCAGCGTATGACCGGATGACCCTGTTGGGCATTGCTTACGAATCAGGATTCAACTCAAAAACCAACTTTAACAGAACTTTCAGGCAGATGACCGGGAAAAGCCCGGCGGAATGCAAAAACGACCTTAAAAAA
>JAZJZL010000122.1:15984-26848 GCA_040389845.1 Bacteroidota bacterium | reverse complement strand
ACTTGGTTCCTATTTTAAAAGGGTAACCTTGGGCAATAACTCAGACTACCAGCCTGTTAAATGGTTAAAATCATCAACCAGCGTTAAATATAGCTACCAGGATTCAAATAATCCATTCGGTACAGGGTCGCTGGTTCAGCTGTCTGAACTTCCGCCAACGCTTGATGGCGGTAACAAGTTTACCAATCAGCCATCAGACGGTAAAGGGAATTATGGTTTCTACAACCCAATTTACACCTATGTAGCCAAATACAGCAATCCTGTTAACACTGTGAGTAACGACAGGTACCAGAACATTACCAACTATTTACTCGCCAATACATCGCTGGAAGCACAGGTAATTGACGGCCTGAAGATTAAAACATTTGTAGGCATCAACCTTACAACATTCACAGGCTCTTTCTTCCAGCCCGAAGATGATCGCCTGGTTCAGCAATATGGCAGCCAGGCAGGCGCCAGCCAAAACGCTTTTTACAACCAGCATCTAAACCAAACATTTGAGTGGCTGTGGGAAAACACCATATCATACAATAAAACTTTCGGCAAACATGGCATCAACTTCGTTGGTGGCGTTTCTGAACAGAAAAACACCTGGAATGGTATGGGCGGCAGCGGTATCCCGCCGAACAGCATCATCCGCGATTTATCGCAGGTTACTAACCTGCAGTTGGATGCCAACAACCCGGTTGGTTCAAACACAGGTAACGGCCAGAATATTTACTCTTTCGAATCGCAATTTGCAAGGTTAACTTATAAGTTCGACGATAAATACTTCATCAATGGTACTGTTCGCCGTGATGGTTCATCTAAGTTTGATGAAGGCCATCAATACGGTGTATTCCCCTCAGGTTCGGTAGCATGGCGTGCCAAACAGGAAGATTTCCTGAAAGATACACCCTGGCTTGACGATTTGAAGATAAGGGGCAGCTACGGTGAAGTTGGTAACCAGGGGTCGATTAACCCTTTTCAGTACGATGCGTTATACTCAACCGGTTTACCTGCAGCCAGCAGCGGCAACCTTGGGTATCCATTCAACAAAATCTACCAAAAAGGTACTGCATCAACCCAGCCGCCAAACCCAAGTTTGAAATGGGAAACTGATTACATTACCGATATCGGCGCAGACCTTGCCTTTATGCATGGCGATTTAACCATCACCGCTGATTGGTTCAACCGTAAATCAAAAGACTTCCTGTTATTATTGGCAGCACCTGCACAATCAGGCTATAACTACATTACCCGCAACGTGGGCAGCATGCAGAACAAGGGCTTCGAATTTGCAGCGAACTATAACCACACCATCAGCAGCGACCTGAAATACGGCATTGGCTTAACTTTTACCACGGTTAGCAACAAGTTAACCAGCATCACTTCCGGAACCGACTTTGTAACCAACTTTGGTGGTTTGAGCGTGCAGGGTATAGGATGGTCGACCTTTACCGAAACCCACGTAGGGCAACCAGTGGGTGAGTTTTATGGTTATAAATCATTAGGCATATTTCAATCACAGGCACAAATAGATGCATTAAACGCCTCAGCACAGGCAAAAGGCAAAGGTTTTTACCAAAGAACAGTAACCAAACCAGGCGACCGTTATTTTGCTGATACAAATGGCGACGGCGGCGTTGACGCTACTGACCAGACCAGCCTCGGCAGCCCGCTTCCTAAATTTTACGGCGGCATCAACCTGGACCTAACCTATAAAGCATTTGATTTCAATGCGTACTTCTATGGTGTGTATGGTAATAAGATATTGAACTATACGGAAAGTGCTATGGAAAGCTTCCAGAACCGCGGTTTCGTAGGCGTACAGAACGTTAGTGTAGACTATTACCAAAACCGCTGGACAACAAGCAACCCATCAAACACTTACGCAAGGGCTACATCGAATGACGACGCTATCGGCAGTAACCTGCCATCGAGCGCATGGATTCAGAACGGCAGCTTCCTGAAGCTTAAAAACTTTACAGTTGGCTACACACTGCCTTCGAACATAGCCAACAGCTTATTCCTGAACAAACTGAGAATATATTTATCAACTCAGAACCTGTTTACAATAACCGGCTACAAAGGCCTGGACCCTGAAATTGGTATTCAAGGGGGCAACGCAACCCAAAATGGTATAGACAACGGTACTTATCCTTCATCTAAATTTTATACCATCGGCATTAACGTTACCCTTAAATAATTGAACGATAAAAAATTAAAGATATGAATATGAAAAAATTAAGTATCATTCTTATAGCTGTCTCTGCGGTGCTGATGTTCCCGCTGAGCTGCAAGAAGGACTTTTTAAAGCAAACGAATACCTTTTCGTCCACGGCGGATGCTACTTTCCAGAAGCCGCAGGATGTGGTAAACCTGGTAAACAGTATATATGATACCTACCAAAACGCCGACTTGCTGAAGAAATCGATTTGGTATTATGCCAACTTCCTTACCCACGACTGGTTTAACAACGGCGCGGACATTGTTTGGAACTATTATGCAATCCCATCGGATTTTGGCGCGTTGCCTGCTTTCTGGAACAATGCATACATCGGTGTAGCGCGTGCAAATGCATCTTTCGCAATTATAGCAAATGCACAAAAAAAGGGTGTAATTACACAGGCGCTTGCCGACCGTTTGACCGGTGAAGCTTATTTTTTACGCGGAATGACCTACTACTACCTTGCAGGCACCTTTGGTGGCGTTCCGTTAGAATTGAATGCCATCACCACAGGTTTAACCCCACGGGCCAGCCAGGACGATGTGTTTAAGCAGGTGGTATCGGATATGAAACAAGCCGAAACCTTATTGTTATCAAAAACAACCCTGCCCACCAGCGAATTAGGCAGGGCCACTAAAGGCGCGGCTTACGGCTTTGAGGGCGCTGCGCAGATGTGGCTGAAAGATTACGCTGCTGCACTTGCTGCATTTAACAATACAGAGCTTACCAGCAACTATCACCTGATGCCAAACTTTGTAGATGTAGGCGAATTTGACCACCAGAATAATGACGAGTCGCTTTTTGAGATCCAGTTTGAAATTAGCGGTTCGCAAAGCTGGGACGGCGGCTGGCAAGCAGGTGGTGAAGTTGCCTGGATTGACGACTTTAGCTGGCCACAGGAAATAAGCGGTTTTGGTTATGATTACGGCAACCCTGGTCTTTGGTATTCATACCAGCCCGGTGATTTACGCAAGGCTGTTACCATTATAGGCCCTGGTGACGAAAACAAGAGCCCGGGCATAATTGCCAAATGGGGTGGTATAAAAGGCTACGCTGTTGTACAGTCGGGCTTTGCAGCCGGCAGTGCGACATATACAGGTGATGACGGTAAAATCATTAATACCTGTGGTACATTATTGCACCCATGGTATGGTACCGATGGTACGCCCCGTTCGGGCTACTATTGCGCAAAAAAATGGAGGGACCCCAACCTTACAGGTGCTAACGGCAACTCGACTATCTTCGGTTCGCAAAACCAGATATTGCTGCGCTATTCAGAAATTCTGCTTGACCGCGCTGAATGTAAAGTACGTACAGGCGATATCCCCGGCGCCATGGCCGACCTTAAATTGGTGCGCGACCGTGCCTTTGGCGGCACTGCCCCTGCTGTTATGCAGGATGGCGCCCGTGTTGACGGCAGCCCTGCAGCCCCGATAACCGACCCATTGCAGATGGTATTGAGCGAATACAGGCACGAGCTGACTGCAGAGTTTTCATTGATGTATGACTTACGGAGGGCTGGCCCGGGCGTGGCAGCGCAATTTATTCATAATGCATACAATACGTCAGCAGCCGCAAATAACAATATAAACCAGGTTATATATCCTTACGGACCAACACATGATGGTAAAACACATGGTGTATGGCTAAACGACTTGCCGGCAGGACGCGATATATTGCCGATTCCGCAAAGCGCTATAGGTTTGAACCCGAACCTGAAACAAAATCCGGGTTATTAATACGAACAAAAGTCTTGTTTAATAAATGAGAGTTGATTAATAATTAGTTATCTTGGTTTGGCTATCTCCAATTGGGGATAGCCTTTTTTGCTTACGCCTGCTTAAAAAACAGGTGCAGTACTTTACCGTAAGTTCAAAATCCCATATGAATAAATTCTACTTTGCCGCGTTTGCTTGTTTTTCGGCATGCATATTCTCGTGCAAAAAGCATAACACGCTGTTTGACAGGATACCCTCATCGCATTCAAATATCCATTTCAATAACCTGGTAACGGAGTCGGATTCTATTAATCCGCTCGACCTGGTAAACGTTTATAACGGCGGTGGTATTGGCGTTGGCGATTTTAATAACGATGGCTTACAAGATATTTATTTTACGGGCAACATGGTTTCCAGCAAGCTGTATCTCAATAAAGGAGATTTCCAGTTTGAGGATATTACGGATAAGGCCGGTGTAGGCGGCATGGGGCGCTGGGCGCGTGGCGTGGCAGTAGTTGATATTAACAATGACGGCCTGCCCGACATTTATATATGCAATACCATATATAAAGATTCGTTACGAAGGAGAAACATACTTTACATTAACCAGGGGCCCGATAAAGACGGCATCCCCCATTTTAAAGACATGGCTGCCGAATATGGCCTGCAATCAGGCACAGAATCGACCATGGCGAGCTTTTTTGATTATGATAACGATGGTGACCTTGATATGTATCTATCGGTTAACAATGCCAGCGCCAGCTACAATCCGAGTCTTTTTGGTTCGAAGAATGCCACCGGCCCGGAGTTGCTTACCGGGCGCCTGTACCGGAATGATTGGGATGCAAAATTGAACCACCCGGTATTTCATGATGTTTCTAAACAGGCAGGCATTACCTATAGCGGCTACAGTCACGCTGCAACTACCGTAGATTTTAACGGCGATGGATGGAAAGATATTTATGTATCGAATGACTTTGTGGGTAACAATGTGCTTTACATCAACAATCACGACGGTACTTTTACCAACCGCTCAAAAGAATATTTTAAGCATACCTCCTTAAATTCGATGGGCCAGGATGTGGTGGATATTAATAACGACGGGCTGCCCGATGTAATTGAGCTGGATATGAACCCGCCGGACAATTACCGCAAAAAAATGATGATGACGGCTAACAGCTACCAGACCTTCCAGAGCTTTGATTTTTACGATTATCAATACCAATACGTACGCAATACGCTGCAAATTAACCAGGGGCCGAAGCTGGGGCAACTAGGCCGCATCGGCGGCCCGGCTTTCAGCGAAACGGCCTTTTTAAGTGGCATTTCGCAAACTGACTGGAGCTGGACACCCGTAGTGACCGATTTTAATAATGATGGCTACCGCGATATCGTTATCACTAACGGCTACCGCAAGGATGTATCTGACCACGATTTTATGATTTACCGTAAGGATGCGTATGCCGTAACATCTAAACAAAAGGTACTTGAACAGATACCGGAAGTTAAGCTGCATAACTACGCCTACCTGAATAGCGGCAACATGACGTTTGAAGACGTCAGCAAAAACTGGGGTCTGGACCTTCCCACCTTCTCTAACGGTGCTGTTTATGCGGATTTGGATAACGACGGCGCCATGGATATGATCATCAGCAATATCGATGACGAGGCGCTGGTATATCGCAACACTTCACGAGACGACGAAAAAACTAAAGGAAACACCCATTACCTGCAGGTAACTTTTAAAGGCGGTAAGCAAAATGTGAACGGCTTCGGCGCGTTGGTGGATATTTATTACGATAAAGACAAACACCAGAACTTTGAAAACGACCCCTACCGCGGCTACCTGTCGTCCATGCAGGCTATTGCGCACTTCGGTTTGGGTAAGATAAATACCGTAGATTCCGTAGTGGTAAAATGGCCGGGAGGCAAAAAACAAACCTTACTAAATGTAAAGGCCGACCAAAAGTTAAAAGTAAATATTACCGATGCAAAAAGCGGGTATTCTATAAAATCGCCCACAACTGCTTTTAATGCATGGTTTAAAGAGGTAACCGACTCGCTGGGCATCCGTTACCAAAACAAAAAAGCCGACTTTGTAGATTTTAATATACAAAAGCTATTGCCGCACAAATTTTCGGAATACACCCCCGCCCTTGCGGTTGGCGATATAGATGGCAACGGGCTTGACGATTTAATTATCGGTGGGGACAATAACATACAGGCACAGGTATTTCTGCAGCTGGCCGACGGCAAGTTCAAACAACGTGATTTACTTCCCACCAAAAGCGACCCATACAAGCACGTTACCGATGAAGGCCTGTTGCTTTTTGATGCCAATGGCGACGGTAAACCGGACTTATATGCCGCCAGCGGTGGTTACGAGGATGCACCAAACAGCCCAACTTACCAGGACAGGCTTTACATTAACGACGGCAAAGGGAATTTTGCGCTCGCCAGCGATGCCCTTCCCTCTAATTTCACCAGTAAACTATGCGTGAAGGCATGCGATTATAACAAAGACGGCAAGCTTGATTTATTCATATCCGGCCGCGTTGACCCATGGCACTATCCAAAGCCGGTATCGAGTATTATCTTGAGAAATGACAGCAAGGACGGCCGCGCTAAATTCACCGATGTTACAGCGCAGGTTGCTCCTGCCCTGATTAATGCCGGCCTGGTTTGCGATGCCCTATTTACCGACTTTGACAACGACGGCTGGCCCGACCTGATTTTAGCCGGCGAATGGATGCCGGTTACTTTCCTGAAAAATGACCATGGTAAATTTGCAAATGTTACTGCCACTACAGGCGTGAGCGATAAGCTGGGCTGGTGGAATTCAATCACCGGCGGCGATTTCAGGCATACCGGTCGCACGGATTATATTGTGGGTAACGTTGGGCTAAATACGCTGTTTAAAGCCACAGACCAATACCCTGTTTATGTTACCGCAGGCGACTTCGACAAGAACGGCGCTTACGATGCTATACCCTCATTCTTTATTGCCGACCAGGAAGGCGGGCAAAAGAAAGAGTTCCCGGTGCAAGGCCGCGAAGACCTTAACAAACAAATGATAAGCCTGAAGAAAAAATTCACCAACTATAAGTCTTTCGCAACAGCAACGATGGATGATATTTTATCGCCGGAGCAAAAAAAGATGGCGCAAAAGGTAAGAGCTAATACGTTACAGTCGTGCTTTTTGCGGAACGACGGGAATGGCAAATTCACCTTGATTCCGCTGCCGATAGAAGCCCAGGTATCTGCGTTGGACGGTATGGAAACCGGTGATTTTGACGGAGATGGTAATCTTGATATAGTCCTGAGTGGCAACGACTATGGCACCGATGTTAGCATAGGCCGTTACGATGCCTTCAATGGGTTGATGCTTAAAGGAGATGGCAAAGGCAACTTTAAGGCCTTGAGTATTTTGCAAAGCGGTATTTATATCCCCGGAAATGGCAAAGCGTTGGTTAAGCTTAGGGATAAGAGCGGGAATATTTTGTTAGCGGCCAGTCAGCATAAGGATTCGCTTAAGGTTTTCAAATTAAACAAGCCGGCTAAAACTATAGCTGCAAAACCGGGCGATGCTTATGCAATTATCAAATACAAAAACGGCAACACCCAAAAGCAGGAGCTTTATTATGGTTCATCGTTTCTGTCGCAATCAGGAAGGTTTATTAAGGTGGATGATGATATGGCGGGCGTGGTTATTTATGATGATAAGGGGCAGGCAAGAACGGTAAAATAGGATATCTTGCACTTACACAGAGCGCTGTCCATGCATATTCGAAACCTGTCCTGGTGATGCAGGGCGTTGCCCTGTGCTGACAGGTGGAACACTTACAGGGTTCTCAAATTAAGATTAATCCTACGTAAAAGGACGAACAAAATACCCCGAAGGGGTTACATCTGTCAGCGATGGGTAACACCCATCGTGAAACCGTGACAGCAACAAAAACGGAGATAAATTTAAAGCATCATTAGCATTGATGTTCTCCAGCCGGTAAATCAATATCGCCGTCTTTCGTGAAGGTTATCACCGCATACCATCATTTAAACACTAATTCATATATTTACGCAGCGCTTATCACAAAGGCCTGAATAATCCGTTTGTGACAGCATCAATATAGAATTTAGGTGCAATTAAACTTGAAACAGTATTTTGTTTGGGCGATAGTTTTGGTCGCCATAGCCTCCTGTAAAAACTCGTCTACCACGTCCCTGGCGCCTGCGCGCGCAGAATTTGGGGATGCCGATACCTCGACGCTGGCCCTAAGCAAGCCCAAAAAGCTGAACTGGGCAGCCATAAAGGCAGTTACGGCCAGCCCTACCGTACAAAGCCTCGACATCAGTAAATTATCGGCAAACCATTTCGATTCCGTTGATTTCAGACCGTTTACCAAACCTGTAACTGAGGCATCATTCAATATCAATTCGTTGCAGGCTAACAATTTTGATATAGAGAAATTATCTATCCAGCCGTTAAATTTTAAGGATTTTATACTGCCGGAGCCAAAGCTTATCCGTTCTGTGCTGGCACGCACCAAAAATTCAAGCCAGCTGATTTATGAGCTGAGCGAAATACCTGAACTGGCATCGGCAGGCATCTCTTACTTGTTTAAAGACAAAGACGGCTTTTTGTGGATTGCCACTTTCCGGGCATTGTACCGTTACGATGGTGAAAACCTGCAGCAGTTTGTAGCCGGACCAATGGAAAACGGCACATCCGCCATACTGCAGGACAAGCAGGGCCGCATCTGGGTGAGCGAATACAACGGCGGCATCCAAGTGCTTGATATTAAAGCAGGGATACTGAAAAAGCTTAAAGTAAGCGGCGGCCTTAAAAGCAACAAGGTGTTCGGTATGATGCTGGACGATGAGCAGCGCGTATGGGTGAGCTATAACAAAGGAGGCGTAGATATTATCGACGTCAGGAATAAAACCGTTAAGCTTTTAGATAAAGAGAACGGCCTGTATACCAAAGCAACTACCATACCCGCCGTGCAGGGTAACGATGGCAATATCTACATACCCACCTTTGGCGAAGGCCTGAATATCATCGACCTGAAAAATAAAAAGATAAAACATGCTGTCAGGGAAAACGGACTTTCGTCAGACTCATTAATTTCGATGATGAGCGACCATGAGGGCAAACTACTGATTGGTTACGCCAGCGGCGTGGTGGATGCCGTAGACATCAATAAAAATAAAATCCAGTCGATTAAGGAGGTGGCCCAGCGTAATGCGGCAGCTGTAAATCTTTTTGAAGATAGTAAAAACCGTATTTGGGTGGGCACCAACAAGGGAGTACAGGTACTGGACCCCTCAGCCCGCCTTACGCGAATCCTTACTACAGCCGATGGCATTGTCAGCTCGTTTATACATAAGATAGTTGAAGACAATTCCGGCACGATGTGGATAGGCGCCAATGACGGGCTGAATTTAACGCCGAACAACAAAATTTTACAGGAACATATCGGCAAGGGGCGTATCACCACGGTTTACCAGGATGCAAACGGCTTGATATGGCGTGGCAGCGAGCGCGGGCTTGACATTGTCGACCTTAAAAACCGCACAACGCGGCACTTAGGCAGGGCACAGGGCCTTGGGCACGATAGCATACAAACCATCAGCGGGCTTAACCGGAAGGTTTTTGTGTGTACCAATGATGGCTTTGATATCATCGACCCTGATGGCAAAACTATATCACATATAGACCACAACCGCGGCCTGGTTAGCAGAACGATAGTATCTGTTATGGTTGATAAATCAGGCAGGATATGGCTCGGCGGCGACAGCGGTATTGATGTGTACGATGCGGCTGCCAAAACGGTAAAACACCTGGGAAGAGATGAGGGTTTAAGCGATGAGCATTTTATAGACGACATAAAGAGTGACACCGAAGGCAGTACCTGGATTTCGACAAGAGAAACCGGTGTAAATAAGATCGATGCTAATTTACAGTACATCTGGGGCCTGGATATAGATAATGGCCTCAAGATATTACTTCCGGACGACAAGGATAATATGTGGATAGGAACACCGAAAGGGCTGCACGTTATAGAATCGAAAAATAACCGGTTAATATCGTTTTCGTTGACTGGGATAACATCGCTCGCAAAACACAATGGGCAGGTATTTGCCGGCACAAACAATGGAATTCTAAATATTTCTTCATACAGGAATGATTCGAAAGGTTGGCGACTTAAATCGTTTGGGCAGCTATACGGGGTTGTAAAGACGCAAAGAGGAACATCGTTCACCAATATTTTTACCAATAACGGCCTTTATTGCTGGGGCGATGATGGTTTAACATTCCTCAACCTGCCTGAAAATGACGAATATATGCTGCCCGTTGCCATTACAGGCATCAGTATTATGGATGAGCCGAAGTATTTTATAGATGGCCAGCAATATGATACCCGGGGCCGTGATACCTTGCGGGAACGGGACGACACGTTGATAGCGGTAAAGAAAAAAACCGCGAAAACCTCGATATCACTTAGCGATCCATTGAAAAAAGCGTCTGTTTGGAACGGCGTTATAGGCCCATATAATTTACCGTTGAACCTGGAATTACCGCATGACGAAAGCTTTATACAGTTCCATTTCAACAACATGAACTTAAATCATCGCGATACTACCTGGTACCGGTATATATTGCATGGCGCAGAAAAAGAGCCTCACGAGGTAGTTAATGCTACAGCAAGCCGGAATTATTTTAACCTTTCACCGGGTAAGTATGAGTTTGAAGTGGTAAGTAAAACTACGGATACAGAATGGAGCGCGCCTGCAAAATTCAGCTTTGTTATTAATCCGCCATGGTGGCAAACATGGTGGGCTTATGCATTTTATTTTTGTGCGTTTGCAGGCAGTATATGGTTTGTGGGGTATTTCAGGTCGGCGCAACTGGTGCGGGATAAGCGCGCGTTGGAAC
>JAZJZL010000122.1:13070-15974 GCA_040389845.1 Bacteroidota bacterium | reverse complement strand
AAGCCGACGGTTTCCGGCATGTATTCTTCGGCCTGCCCACGATCGGCGGCCGCTACTCGGCGCTCTCGGATTTCGGCCTGGTGCCGGCGGCCATCATCGGTGTGGATGTCACCAAGTTTCTCGACCGCACCGAAGAGATGGTGCATCAAAAAGAAGAAATTGAAGCTCAGCGCGACAGCTTAGAAAGTGCGGTAAACCAGCTTCAAAACGCGCAGTCGCAATTGGTACAAACGGAGAAGCTGGCCTCGCTTGGTGAACTAACGGCCGGCATAGCCCACGAAATACAAAACCCGCTAAACTTTGTAAATAACTTTGCAGAGGTAAGCATGGAGATGATTGAGGAACTAAAAGAAGAACAGGAAAAAGAGGTGCGTGATTATGAGCTGGAAACGGAGTTAATTGAAAGCCTCGTCCTCAATCTCGAAAAAATAAACCATCATGGTAAACGTGCTGATGCCATTGTAAAAAACATGCTGCAGCATTCGCGCGCCAATACCGGCGAAAGGCAGCTGACAGATATCAACGCGCTGGCAGATGAATATATGCGCCTCTCCTACCATGGCTTGCGCGCAAAGGATAAGTCGTTCAACTCCGAAATGACCTCGTGGCCGCATGCCAGTCTGCCTAAGGCAAACGTAATTTCGCAGGATATTGGACGCGTGCTTTTGAATATATTCAATAACGCATTTTATGCCGTGCACCAGAAAAAGCTGCAAAACCCGGAAGGCTACAAACCAGAGGTGCAGCTGATTACCCTATACAAACGCGGCGCCATCGAAATAAGGATAAGGGACAACGGTATCGGTATCCCGGCCAGTATAAGGGAAAAAATTATGCAGCCGTTTTTTACCACCAAGCCGGCAGGGCAAGGTACCGGGCTCGGCTTGTCATTAAGCTATGATATTATTTCAAAAGGGCATGGCGGCAAATTAAACATCGATTCTAAAGAAGGTGAGTATACCGAGTTTACCATTATCATACCGGTAAATCAAACGGAGGAAAAGAAATAAAGATTCGAAAAAGTTCATACCAAACAAAAAGCCCCGGCGTTCAACCCGGGGCTTTACAAATCTCGTAAGGTTAAATTATGATTTAATTTCGGTAACCTTGGTAATTTCGATGGTGTCGTCGGTTACTTTACCGTCAACGGTTACATTTTTACCGGCAAATTTTGATACCGATTTCTGGTTGGCAATTTTGTAAACTTTGCCATCTACAACCAATACAGCTTTGGCTCCGCCTTTGATGCATTTAGCGGCGCATGTTGCGCGGGTTGCTTCGGTGCACATAGGCGTTGCGCTGCCAGCGCACATTGAATCATCGATATAGCCTTTTAAATGTTCGTCGCCACGGGTGGCAGCAAATGAAGCACCCATTGAAAACAACAGGGCAAATGCTAATAAATACTTTTTCATATTTTGTTTGTTTTGTTTATAAGTGGTTAATCAAATATAAGTAAAAATCGGAAGAACAATTTAAACGATTTTATGGCTACTGTTTAAGCCGGCGTTCTAACTAAACCATTCTCTCGTCCGTATTGTTTTTCCTTAGTCAAACATAGGTATTCACCGCCGACCTGCAATACCCCCACGAGGGGGAAATTAAGAACAGCCAAATGCTATAAATTGCTCTTATCACGATGATATATCAACGGATTTTGCTCGTTGCTATTTAATAAGTCCCCAACCTTCAGCGTTTGCAGGTAATCTTCCGGTAAAATGTTTGCAATACCGTTAAATGCATTTCCATCGGGCATATAGGCGCAGGTCATGGCGCGGCGGAAACCGGCTGTCATATTGGCGTTGGCGCCGTGAATAGTCAGGCCATTATGAAAGGAGCAGCTTCCGGCTTTCATAGGTGCGGCTATGGCATTGGTCTTTAGAAACTGCGGGTAAACCTCGAATATGCTGTCCATATTTTTGCCGATACCTTTATTCTCGAATGTAGTTTCCCGATGCGAGCCGGGCACAAAAAACAGGCAGCCGTTTTGCAGGGTCGCGTCATCCAATGCTATCCATATTGATAAAGCTTTCCTGTCTGAGAATGACCAGAACGGCGTATCCAAATGCCATGATGTAGGGTTGGCCCAGGGCCGTTTTATTAAGGCCTGGTCGTGCCATATCCTGATGCCATCCGCGTCAGCCAGCTGTGCTGCCATTTTACCTATGCGTTCATCAACCATTAGTTTTTTTATTTCATCATCGGTTTGCCACAGGTTAAGCAATTGATCGAAAACCTTACCATAGTATGCGGCATCTTCATTTATACCGTCAGATTCACCAACTTTTATATCCTTTCCCGGCATCTTCTGCCCTGCCCTGTTCCTGACGGCGTTGTCAACTGCTTCCCGCCAATGCGTCAATTCGTCCGGCGATAAAAAATCATCGATAACCACAAACCCGTTATCGTTATAAAATTTGATTTGCTCCTTGTTAACCTCGTAATTCATAAGTATATAATTGGTTTAGAAAGGTAAATATTTTATTGCAAACACGCTATTCAAACTAAACAATCGTTAAATTGTTATACGTTAAGCAATTAAAAACTTTGAAATGGAAACAACAATTACTTTATTTAAATATAATCAACAACTCATCGATACAAGCGAATATTACGAGATTGAAATATGGGCTGCAAAGCTGGGTGTAAGCCCTGAACAGTTGAAAAGCGCTGTAAAAGCGGTGGGAAATTCAGTGCCCGCTATCGAGAAGTACCTGAAGAAATAATCACTGAACTACTAGAGATTGGGTACAGTCAGATTTATTTTTTTGTGCTGCGTCGCCACTCTGAACATCTGCAGTATCACCGAAAGCACAATTAAGCCCAGGCCAAAATAAAAAGCAGGCGATAATTCCCTGTTCTCTTTAAACAACCAGATAGCCAGGATAATGCTGTACAAAGGCT
>JAZJZL010000122.1:0-13060 GCA_040389845.1 Bacteroidota bacterium | reverse complement strand
GCTAATATCAGCAGATAGGCCAAATCAGGAACGGAAGGCAGAAATGCCGCTGCGGGAAATAAATAGAGACTTACCGGTAATACAACACCCACGCCGATAAAACCGCCAAACATGGTGTACAATGTTATGGTTTCGCTTTTAAATTCCTTAGCAATCCGCTCGTTAAATACGGTGTAAAACGCAACCAGTATAGAAGATATGATTCCAAGTATAATACCTGTACGATAAGTAGCGTCGAGGCCGAAAATTAAACCAATGCCGCATAAGGTTAACGCACTTAAAAGCAGTTCGGCCACTGAAAATTTCTTACGGTTAAGCAGCGGTGCGAAAATGGCAGTAAAAAAGCTGGTGAGCGAAAAGCACACCACCCCTACCGAGATATTGGCATACTTGATACTGGCATAAAAGAAAACCCAGTGCAGCCCCAGGAACGCGCCGGCAAATGCAATGCGACGTATATTCTTAAAAGATATTTTTTCCAGCTTACCCGTTGCGGCCAATATAACCAGCAACAACAACCCCGAAAACATTAACCTGTACCAGCTGATTAATGCCGCATTAAGCGTAATCAGCCTGCCGAAAACGCCGGTAAAGCCTGCAAGCACTACGGCTAAATGCAATAAGATAAATGCTTTCTTCATTATTGGGGACCCGGTTAATTATTTAGGCGCCTTTTGGCGCAATTGAGCTTTCGTTAATACTTTCAGTCCGACGTCTTTAAAGCATTCACGTCGTCCAGCATATAGCAATGCGGGTGGTTGGTCATTCCAATTTTGGGATAATAACCTACAGCCGCCGGCGCCGAAAGCAGGATAAGCTTTGCCTGCGGACTGTGCTTCTTGGTCTCGGCTATCAGCCTGGTGCCTATCCCTTGCTTTTGCAGGCTTTCGTCAACCGCTAAGTCCGACAAATAGGTGCAATAAATAAAGTCGGTTAATGAGCGGGCTACGCCAACCAACTTACCATCTTTGCGGGCGGTAACAATCAGGTTTGCGTTCTGGCACATACATTTCATCCGTTCAGCATCGTCAACCGGTCGCCTTGCGGCCAGGGTGCTCCGTTTTAAAACGTCTATAAATTCTTCGGGATGAAGCGTTAACTCTCTTGCGTAAACTATTTCAGCAGCAGCCATAATTAAATTAGTGGGATGGTATTAATGCTTAGCAAGTTATAAGGTTACAGGCAATAATACAAAGTTTTTAGTCCGAAAGTCGGGAAAGGCAGAAGATATTGAAGGTAAAGAGTTACCGGTTTGGTCAGAATCTGATTGAGATTAGCGTTCGGTTTTTTCGCTCGAACACCCCGAACACTATGAAATATACTGATTATCAGATTGTTTCACTTTTGCAGCTTTATAAATAACTAATAATAAGACATTTAACTATTCGTTCCGGCTCAAATACCAGGCAATTAGCGGTATTCAACTGCCAGTAATCCCTAATTTACAGTTGTAGTGTTCCGTTTTTCCTCACGGAACACCCCGAACACTGCGGGACGTACTGATTATCAGATATTTCTATATTTATTTGTACATAAGTAGCTGACAATCAAATACTTAAATATAAAATCCAATAATGTTCGGGAAAAATTAATGCAATTAGCCTTGTGCTAATATTATATCCCCAATTTTCCCGGGTCGAAATCCAGGGAAATGGAATTCATGCAGAAACGTTTATGCGTTGGCGGCGGACCATCATCAAAAATATGCCCCAGGTGCGAATCGCATCTTGCGCAAAGCACTTCAGTGCGCTGCATGCCGTAAGAATTATCCGTTTTATAGATCACGCTGTTTTTGCGTACAGGTTGGTAAAAGCTTGGCCAACCGCATTCGCTTGAAAACTTGGCTGTCGAATAAAAAAGCTCGTTGCCGCAAACTGCACAGTAATAAGTCCCTTTGGCCTCGGCGTTCCAGTATTTACCCGTAAAAGGGCGCTCGGTAGCAGCTTCACGGGCGGTTGCATACAAATCCGGCGGCAAAATCCTTTTCCACTCAGCGTTGCTGATATTGAGGTGCTTTGTATCGGTATTGGAATAATAAGGGTTATTCTCATGTCCTTTAGCCGATTTTAAATGCTGTGCATATACCCCGGAAACCGAGATTACAATTACAGCAGCGATGATTAATATTCGTTTCATATCTTATTTATTAGCACTATTGGTAACGGATTTATTCGAATTACACTAATGAATATCTATTCGTAACAGGTGACGCAGGGCAATGCTCTGCGCTGGCGGATGTATCCCTTTCAGGGAAAAGAAATCTCAGATAGAACCCAATTTAATACCATGTAAGGGTTACATCTGTCAGCGATGGGTAACACCCATCGCGAAAACGGCAGACAAAATCACGTTTCGAACACGCAAGGTTTTAAACCCATCGCTATGAGAAAAGCTACTCCCCTACCAATTCGTTCGAATTCGTGCCTGATATTATTTCTTCAGTTTATCTTTAAATACCTTTTTAAACGCTTCCAGCTCGGGCTGTATTACGTATTTGCAGTAAGGCTGGCTGCTGTTTAAATTATAATAATTCTGATGATAATCTTCGGCCTTATAAAACACGGTATAAGGTACAACCTGCGTAACTATTTTGCTTTTGTAGGCTTTTTCCTGGTTTAGCTTTGCAATGTAATACTCGGCTTTTTGCTTTTGCACTGTGTTATGGTAAAATATAGCTGAGCGGTATTGAGTGCCCACGTCATTCCCCTGGCGGTTAAGCTGTGTAGGGTCGTGCGCTACGAAGAAGGCTTCGATCAACTCGTCGTAAGTTATTTTTGATGGATCAAATATGATGTTACAGGCTTCGGCGTGTCCGGTAGTTCCGGTGCAAACCTGTTCATAGCTGGGGTTAACGGTATGTCCGCCGCTGAAGCCTGACGTAACTTTTACAACGCCATTCAGCTGCTGAAATTTCGATTCTGTACACCAGAAGCAGCCTGTTGCAAATGTGGCGGTATCCAATTTCGGCTTTGCAGATTTTTCTTTAACGGGTGACAGGGCAAAGGCGCCGTAACCGGCACTTAAAATCATTAACAAACAAATTATCTTTTTCATACTCTTAATAACGTAAATGGTCCCCGGGGGAATTTTCAAGCGTGGCTATTTGATATCTGCATGACAAAGCAGCTATCAACCAAAAGCTAAATTGCATCAATTCACCGACACGGCATATTTTTAGTTGCTTTGTCGCACTATAGTGACAAACCTTACACAATGTTCAAAAAATACTTTTTCTGAACAATTAACAGGCAGATAACGTCCCGACCACCGGAGTTCTTTAATTTTAAGCCATATTACGAAATCATGCCTGCAAACGAAAACCCGTCGCCCCAACTCAAATTATTTATGCTATTGCTTGGCTGCAAGCCCCCTGGCCGCCATACCGAGCAGCACGACGTATTTTTTGGCATAGCCGCTAACCTTCGCGACCTGGTGCCTCAAATACAAGTTTTCTGGCCAGAACCAGAGAAGATACATATCGATGCCTGGCGGGAAGTAAATAATGTTGATGGATACCAGGTTAAAATAGTTCCGGCAGATAAATCCGAAAGCGATGGGCTTTTAAAGAAACTATTCTTCGTAAACCTTGGCGGCTACCAGGAAAACAAATTTGCCGAACAGCATTACATCGTGCTTACCGTAAAGGACGACAAAGCATCAGCCTTTAAGGAAGCAAAAAGCACCTTGTTTTTTGAAGAGAATAATTATGGCGGCAACTCGCACATCGATGACAAATACGGTATCGATGTTGATGACCTGTACCAGATTGAGGATATCCTGTCATCGACCCAAAAAGAAACATATAGGATTGATATTACACCGGGAAGTGATTTAAAGGAAGATGTGGTGAATTTGGGGTATTTTAAGCTATCAGCACTTTAAATATTAATCCTATCGCCCTTTCAAGTGTCCACACTTGAAAGCTGCAAATTGCAAGCGTCCGCGCTTGAATGGGCGATGAGTATATTTTAAAGAGCCTTGTACAGAGACACAAAGTATTGTGTCTCTACAAAAAAATCACCTTGCTGCTTTTCTTCTTTTTACCTCTTTAGTTATCAAACCAAGCTCCCTGCTCATCTGTCCGGCTATCGCTGTATTTTCCTGCGCACGGCGGAACAGGTAAGGCAATACTGCTTTTATAGGGCCGTAAGGCACATATTTGGCTACATTGTAATTAGCATTGGCCAGGTTAAAGCTCAGGTTGTCGCTCATGCCCAGCAGTTGCGAAAAATAAACATGCGGGTGTTTATGGTCGATATTCTTTTTATCTAAAAGCTCGGCAAGCTTGCGGCAGCTTTCTTCATTATGCGTACCCGCCACAAATGCAATTTGGTCGATGTGATCAGTACAATAGTCGAGAGATAGATCGTAATCCCTATCTGACGATTGCTTATCTGGCTGTATAGGTGATGGGTAACCTTTTTCCTCAGCGCGTTTACGTTCTTTTTCCATATAAGCGCCGCGTACCAATTTAGCTCCTAAAATAAATCCGCCTTTTAAAGCCGCCTTGTGGTCGTCTTTTATCGACTGCAATTTATCATGACGGTATAACTGGTAGGTATTGTAAACAATCGGCTTTTCTTTATTGAAGCGCTGCATCATATCCAGTGCCAGGCCGTCAATAGTTTCCTGTATCCAGCTTTCCTCGGCATCGATCATTACCGGGATATTTTCCTTATGCGCTCTTTCGCAGATTGCCAAAACGCGGGCTTGCACTTTTTCCCACTCGGCCTGTTCTTCGGCGGTGAGCACTGTACCTGCGTCAAGCTTTTCCAATAGCGAGAAACGGCCTACGCCTGTAATCTTAAATACGGTAATCGGCACCGCTTTATCAACCGCCGCTCTTTCAATGGTGCGAATGATTTCGTCGCGGGTACTGTCAAATACCTGTTCGTCGTCTTCCCCTTCTATCGAGTAATCCAGGATGGTACCAACGCCTCCATTATGCAGGTTTTTAATTGTCGTGTCGCACTCGGCAATGGTTTCGCCGCCGCAGAAATGTTTAAATATGGTAGCCTTTATCAGTCCCTTTATCGGCAGCCCGATATTGACAGCAAAATTGGTAATAGGCGGACCAATCTTCACCAGGAAATTAACGTTAATTACCTTAAACAACCAATAGGCACGTTTAAGGTCAGAATTTGAGGCATGTCGGAAAGCTATCTCCGTATTCTCGAAAGACAAATTATTTTTTTCAGTCATGGGTCAGTTAGTACAGCAGATAGTTCATAGATGATAGTTCATAGTTCATAGCAAAACAAAGCAGCTACAAACTATGAACCATGAACTATGAACCATGAACCGGTTTGCAAAATTATAAATTGCAAGCCAAATATCTCATTATTCGTTGAATAGTTTATTTTTGCTGCCCAATGATTGAATTTAAAGTTGACGGCGACCATATCCCGATGATACAATTATTAAAAGCTACCAACCTGGTGCAAACCGGCGGCGAGGCGCAAATAGTTGTAACAGAGGGGCAAGTAATGTATAATGGCCACGTTGATTACCGCAAACGCCTGAAAGTACGCCCGGGCGACACCGTTGAATTTGCCGGTGAAGTTATCAGAGTGATATAATTATGAAGACCATCCACAGCGATAGTTACCCTATTTTTTTTGAAGACAGCATTGCCGAATTGAAAAAATTTGTGCAGGCAGGCAATTATTCAAGGTCGTTTATCCTCACCGATGAGCATACTTCTGTACATTGCCTTCCGCTGGTACAGGCCGTTTTTGCCGGCGAGGAGAATTTCGACATTATTGAAATTAACTCGGGTGAGGAGAATAAAAATATTGATTTCTGCATCGGCATCTGGAAAATGTTAATCGACTTTGAGGCCGACCGTAAAGCCTTAATGATAAACCTGGGCGGCGGTGTAATTACCGACATGGGCGGCTTTGCTGCCTCGACTTTTAAGCGTGGGATTGATTTTGTGCAGGTACCTACAACCCTGTTATCGCAGGTTGATGCGTCCGTTGGCGGTAAAACGGGTATCGATATGGATAATATCAAAAACATCATCGGTACGTTTACCCAACCGAAGGCGGTATTTATTTCTGAAGAATTTTTAAAAACGCTCCCTCCCCGACAAGTATTATCCGGAACAGCCGAAATGCTGAAACACGGGTTAATAATGGATGCCGCTTATTGGCAAGCATTAAAAGACAGCGACCTTAGCAAGCCCTCGACAGAGCTTATTCATCGTTCGGTTGAAATAAAGAACGAGGTAGTTATTGAAGACCCCAAGGAAAAAGGCATCCGCAAGGCGTTGAATTTTGGGCATACCATCGGCCACGCAGTAGAGACCAATTCGCTGATAAACGATAAAGACCCGCTTACTCACGGCGAGGCGATTGCATTGGGAATGATTTGCGAAGCATACCTCTCGCACAAAAAAACCGGTTTAAGCGTTGATGATCTGGATGAAATTGTAAAGGTTATCCTGGGCCTGTATCCTAAGTACAATCTTGGCTCTACCGACTACAAGCAACAGTGCGCCATTATGCTGAAGGACAAGAAAAACCAGAACGGCAAAATAAATTGCACTTTATTGACTCGAATTGGCCAGTGCTCTCTTGACAATATTTGTACAGAGACCGAACTTTGGGAAAGTTTATCGTATTACGCAAATTTGTAAAACAGGAAAATTGATTAGGTCAAGTTATTTTGATTAAGATAACTTAGTTCCGAAATCGAACTTCCGAAACGGCGAAGCCCTCTTGAAGGGTTTTGAAAATAAACAAAACTGAAAAATCCGAATTCAAAATGTTTCACCCTAATGCCAGGCAGGAAACCGTAGTGGCGCTGGTAGGTTTACTGGTAGCTATGACCCTGCTCGAAATGTGGGCCAGCCACCGCGAAAACCGGAAATACTACGAAAGGCGCGACACCCTTACCAATATCTATTTAACCGCACTGGCATTCCTGCTTAACCTGGCTGTTGGCGGCACTACTTTTTTTATCCTTCATTTTACGTGGCAGTTCCGGCTCTTTGAAATTCATAACCTGGTTGTCTATTGGATAGTGCTGGTATTGGTACAGGATTTTTTATACTGGGCACTGCACTACACCGGGCATTACTGCCGCCTGTTTTGGGCCATACATGTAACCCATCACTCATCCGAACATTTTAATTTTAGCACAGGGTTCCGCTCCACAGTTTTCGAGCCGCTTTACCGTGTGTTTTTCTACTTACCCCTTGCGCTTATGGGCTTCAGCGCGGTCGATATCCTGTATGCTTACCTGGTTACACAGCTTTACGGCAACCTGGTACATACGCAATACAACATACCGCTGCCAAAGTGGTACGGATTGATATTCGTTATCCCATCTCACCATAGGGTGCACCACGCGTCAAACATCCCATATCTCGATAAAAATATGGGTATGGTTTTAATAATATGGGACAGGATCTTTGGCACTTTTCGCGAGGAAAACCTGCCTGAGCCAATAAAATACGGCCTTACTCATCAGCCGGAAAATATGGGGCCGGTTAATGTGGTTTTTCACGAGTGGAAAGCGCTGGTAACTGATATCAGGAAAGCACCTACGTTAAAAACCAAGTTGCAATATTGTTTTTACCCGCCGGGATGGAGCCATGATGGCAGCACACAGACGGCGAGGGTGCTGCAAAGGGAGTGGAAAAAAACGATGGTGGCTTAAGGGGATTGTGCTAATCACGGCTGACTATCTTAGTTGTCGGAAGCCCAATTTACTATTTCAATTCTATCCTCCCTCCGCTCAATCAAGCGTCCACGCTTGATTGCAAGTGATTGTGAGCGTCCACGCTCACGATACATACGCTAGTATAATCTTTAAAGGAAAAATGCCCAGGTAACCATCGGTGATTTCGCAAGCGTGGACGCTTGCATTTTTAGTCATTCAAGCATGGACGCTTCAACGGGCGACGGGTGAGAGGTTTATTGAAGTTAAATTTTTTTCCTTATCACACAATAAATAGCTTAACTTCACTAACAGATAACCTCAATCATGAAAAAAACATTCTTTGCATACGTACTTACCTGCTTTATGGCGATTACTTTATTAACCGGGTGCAACTTCAGCATCGGTACAAAAAAGGATTTTAATACAGGTCTCTCTGTTTCATACAATGGCTTTAGGATTGATAATGCGTACCTGGTAAACTCATCAGACAAACCGCTAAATACCAATAAAATACCGCTCGATTCCGGCTTTGCTATCCAGGTACGGGGCGTCGAAAATTATACTTTAAAAAATGGCAAAGCTTATCCCGGCTGCGAACTATCTATATTTGATAAAACAGGTAAATCGCTTGGAACAGCGCCTGATTTAATGGCCGAACTTGCCAAAAACGGCCTCGACCCGGATAAAGCTACCACCCTGTCTGCCACACTTACTTTACATGAGCCCTTTAAACGCGGCGAAAAATACCACATTACCACCCGCTTCTTCGACAAGGAGAATAAGAAGAACGAGATAAAAACGAGCGTTGATGTAGTACTGCAGTAAGTCTTTGCTGTTTCATTCTGTTATACAGCTGGAGGCCTGCCAATCAGTTTTAAAACAAAAAAGCTGCCCGGTATCACTCCGGACAGCCAATTAACTATTACATATGTTTGGAAATAATTCCCGTTTTAATTAGGGTTTTTAATAGGTGCGCTGCCCGCACCGGGAGGGTTTAATACAGACTCGTCTGCCGGTACATCCCAATAATCAAGAAAGTTATAATTTATGGTAACGTGAGTATTCAGTACACCGGCAGGGGTTACTACCACGCAATTTGTGCGGCCGCCGCCTTTTGATATATCATAAATAATACCCCACCTGCGGGCATCGTAAAACGCGGTCCCTCTAAACAACAGCGCAAGCCTGCGTTCTTTGCGCAATTCCTCAAGCGCTTGCGGCAAGGTCAAACCGGTGCCCGATACTTTTGCAAGGCCCGCCCCCTGGTAAGTGCGTACGTTATCAACGCTGGCTAAACCCAGGTCAATTTGCCCTGTGTATATTAATGCCTCGGCTTTCATCAATTCATTCTCCTCATAGCTGCCGCCAATATAAACCTCCTGGTTGCCGGGCGTTTTATCTGCAATTTGTATAGCGCCATTATTTGGAACTGCGTCAAGCTTGGCATCAAGCAAACGCCACCTGGTGCTAAAGGTAAAGCCGCCTACCTGGTTCAAAAATGGCTTAACCTGCAAAAAATTCTCTGCCTTGCGCTTGTCGCCGTCCTTAATATCCTGCACCAGGCGCTCACTTATGGTAAATGAACTTGCAGTTTCATCGCCAGATGTATTGGCATATACCGAGCCGCCTCCGGCAGAAAATACGCCATTATTAGTAGTTGTAAAACCGGCAAATACATTGTCTGTAGCTTGTATACCATTATTTGTTAGCGTAAGTATGGTTTGCCAGTTCGCGGCAGTCATTTCCTTTGCTTTAGTATTAGCCAACAGGTTGCGGGCCATCATGGTGTTTATGCTATGTACAAACATTGCCGGTGTTGGCACCTTCGCATTTGCTTTTTGGAAAAAGCCCGGTATTAATTTACTCATAAGGTCTGTATAGGTCCCTTCATTTGATATTGAACCTAAAAGACTGGCCGCCTGGGCCAAATTCTTGTTTGATTCGGCAATTAAGGCCGCGCTGTTAACATACTTGTCAGATGTTGTGCTGATGCCGTCATTAATAATACCGGCATAATAAACCGAACCCAGCCTTGCATAAGCATAGCCCTTCCACCAGTAAGACCACGCCTTGTAGGTAGCCTGTTTGGTTGCTGCGTCGCCCGATAGGGCCACGGTGCCCACAAGCGCCAGTACCTGGTTGGCAGCGTTATTTAAGCCATACATGCTCTGCCACTCATAGTAAAACATGTTGGTGCCTTGTTTGTCGCGGGTGTTATTCAGGCGCAGGTTGGCTATTTGCGGCTGCGTGTTAGCCAGTTTACTTCCATCGTCAAGCAAAGCATAGTCCGGTACGTTTACAAGGTTAACGTTTTGGTTTGATGCCTGTGCGGATACGTCATCGGCCAACAATTCATGATAACCATAGCAAAGTGAAAAAAAGCTGTCGCCTAACCAACCGTCGCCGTTTACAAAACCGTTAATGTAAATGCTGCCTGCAGCCAGCGACGTGAGACCGCTTTCCGTTTTTGCCTGTTCCAGGGTGGGCGAGTTTGGATTTTTTACATCCAGTTCCTTTTTGCACGATGATGACACAACTATAACAGCCATGGCCATCGATGTTATTATATATTTATATTTTTTCATGTTGTTTTCGATTAAATTCAATTAAAATCCAAGATTTAAACCGATTTGATATGATTTGCTGTTAGGCGTCGAGTCATGGTCAACACCTCTGTCAAATGGCGAGTTTGACGTACCCGAGCTGGTTTCCGGGTCGAAGCCTGTGTATTTGGTCACGGTCAGTATGTTGCGGCCCGTAAACGTCAGCACCGCTCTCTTAAACACTTTACCGCCCAGGTATTTCGAAAAGTCATACCCCAGGTAAATATTCCTTAACCTCAGGAACGAGGCGCTTTCGTAGAAGTAATCTTTAGTGCCGTTCCTGGCGCCGTTACGTGCGCCAATAATATCAGCATAAGCACTGCGATAGTAGGCTGTGTAGGCGCCGCTTGTGCCGCCAATATCTACAGCTTTATCATAATCACCGCTTATGCCGTCGCGGTACTGCCATTCCTTGGTTTGATTATACAGGTGACTGCCATAAACCCAGTCGAACTGTAACCCGAACGAAAGCCCTTTATAAGTGAAGTTATTGATAAACGATGCGTTAAACTTAGGGTTAGGATCTCCTATCGGCGAAACCTCATTTTCAAATTGTATACCCTTTGTTACATTGCTTACCACCCTTCCGTTTACGATAGAGTATTTACTGTAATCGGCCGGTAAAATGTAAGGCACGCCCTCGTTGTTTACCTGGTTCACACTGGTAAGTGCTTTAAAGCCATATATCTGGCCAATTTTTTGGCCCGCTATCAGGGTCTCCTGTGTGCTGCCTGCCGCCGTCGTCAAAATTATCGGTGGGCCGCTGGTGCTGGTAATTTTGGTGGTTTGGTTGCTGAAGTTGGTGGTAAAGCCCCAGTTAAAGTCGCGGTTGTGTAATATACCAAGGTTCAATGACGCCTGGAAGCCGTGCGATGACAGGCCTATGGCATTGGTCAGAATTTTAGTCCCCCCGGTTGAAGGCGCCGTATTTATACTATAAATTACATTGCCGGCTTTGCGGCTCCAATAGGTGCCACTAATGTTTATTTCGCTAAACCAGGGGCCCGATGCGCCTTTTAAACCCATATCTGCACCTATTTCATACTCCTTAGATACCTCAACTTTTAGGTTGGGGTTGGCCAGCGAGGTAGGCAAATTAAACGTAAGCGCAGTACCGATGTTTTGCGGGTTGATGGTTGGATACCTGTCAAACGGAAACGGCTGGGTACCGGCCTCGCCAAAACCTCCTCTTATTTTAAACTCAGGGATAGCATTCCCGATGAACGAATTTTTCCAGAAACTAAACGAAGATGGCCTGATATACCCATTAACGTTGGGGAACGTAAACGGCTTTGAACCGCCGCCGAATGCCGATGAGTAATCACTGCGGAAACCGCCTGCTATACCGCCATAATCGCCGTAATCAATTTTTTGGTTTACTATAAATCCGTAGGTAATAAATGGCGTTGTATAGTCATAAGATACTGCCTGGGTTGCCGTTTGGTTAAAGTTGTAGATGGCATAAACCGGCAGCTCCAAGCCATAGCTGTTAAATTGCTTATCAACATTTTTACGATAATCATAAGCCAATAAAGTATTGGTTGTAATAGGCAGGTTGATATGAAAATCGTTTTTAAAGTCGGTTTTAATTACAGCCGAACCGTTAAAATTCTGAAAAACGGTGCTGCTGGTATTTTTAACGAGCTCGCCATTAGGGTCTGCGGCAAAAATGCCATAGTACGCCCCCAGATCTTGCGCTGTTAACGTTGCCGACTGATTTTTAAAGATTAGATTCTGATCAGTATGCTGGTAGTTGATACCATATTTAGCACTTAAGGTTACAAACTTGTTTATCCTGTAGTCGGCTTGTATATTTTGCAGAATGTCTTCACGGTTTGATATTCGGCTGGCCCATTGCGTGTAATAATTAGGGTTTGAGCCATTTACGCTTATCGTACCAGAGTTGAGCGACAACGGGTAGCTTCCGTCGGTGTTTTTTTGATTAAAATCATAATAAGGCGATGCGTTTAACACATCAAATATACCGCCTGCATTGCCAATACCGTAATTGGGGTTCAAGGTGTTTTTGGTATATATTAATTGCGTTATCGACCGGATGGTAAACCCTTTGAATAATTCGAAACCAATATTTGAAGTCAGGTTGCTCCTGTCATTATAGCCGTTGTTTCGGATATTGCTTTGTTGGTGATTATTGGAAACAGTAAAGTTAAAATCCGATTTATCAGTTGCACCTGAAAAAGCGACGCTGTTATTTGTGTTATGGGCAGCTTTAAATAATTGCGCAAGGTGGTCGTAATACTTTAAGTTGGTGCCATACTGCTGATGGGCGATATTGTTAGGGTTTGACATGGCCGTAGGGGCGCCTATAGCGGCATCGGCGCCATAGGCCCACTGGATACCCTGGTACCGGCCGTCCTGGTCGCGTACAATCGGGTTGCCGCTGCCATCTATAAATATACCGTTAGCATCAACCTTAAAGCTACTCAGTTTTGCCTGGTGAACATCGCCCTGGTTAATGTAATTACTGGAACTAAAATTGGAAACCACATCAATCCGGGTTTTACCGGCTTTACCTTTTTTGGTAAAAATCTGGATAACGCCGTTAGCACCCTGGGCGCCATAAATTGACGAGGCTGCAGCACCCTGAACAATTTCAACATGGTCCACCGTAGCAGGGTCAATCTGGCTTATATCAGTAGTACGCGATTCAACGCCGTCAACCAGTACCATCGGCGATGTGCTGCCTTGTACGGTGTTAATACCCCGCAATAAAATGTTTGCGCGGGCGCCGGGAGTACCGTCCACCGAAGATATTTGCGCACCGGGGA
>JAZJZL010000121.1:13235-23856 GCA_040389845.1 Bacteroidota bacterium | reverse complement strand
AATGGCGATCAGACCAAATCCGGCTACTCAAAATTCACCTATCGCCCTTTCACGCTCGAAGGGAATTTTGCATTTGCATCCGGCCTGCAGGAAATGCTGCTGCAAAGTTACGCCGGCTTTATCGAAGTGTTTCCGGCTGTACCGGCATCATGGAAAGATATTTCCTTTAACACGCTGCGAGCTGAGGGAGCTTTTCTTGTAAGCGCAAAAAAGGAAAATGGGCAGGTATCAGAAGTAAAGATAAGCGCTGGACGAGGCGGCATAACGAAATTTAAGCTGCCGTTTAAAACGTGGGTAATAGCTTCAAAACAAAAAGCTAAAGTGATTGAAAATCAAAATGGTATTCTCTCAATAAAACTTGAGAAAGGTGGTTCAATTCTGTTAAAGAACGGCTATGAATGAGCCGCTAATGCCCTGTGTTTTTTGCTGATAAATTGAAATCGGAAAAATAGCAGGATTGCAGAAACCATTAGCCCGAGCACGAGGCCATACCATATCCCGGTAACTCCGAAATGAAGTGTCATGCCCAGCAAATAACCCACAGGTAAACCTATTACCCAGTAGGCGACAAATGTTATCCCCGTGGGGATATTTACATCGCCCATACCGCGTAATATTCCAAGACCTACGACCTGTGTTCCATCAAACAACTGAAATAGCGCCGCAATGATAAGTAGCTGTCCTGCAATAGTTATAACTATTTTATCTGTAGTGTACATTAGCGGCAGCAAGTGATTGCCAAGCGTAAAAAAACAAGCTGTAATAAACATAAAAGCTAGCACAATGTGATAGCTCGATATAGCAGATTGCCTTAAACCTGTATGGTCTTTTGCTCCAAAATAGTTTCCTGCTTTTATAGCGGCTGCAGCTGAAAGTCCGCTTGCCATCATATAAGTCATCGCTGCAAGATTTATTGCTACCTGGTGCGCAGCCTGTTCGTGATAACCGATTGTGCCAATTAAAATTGCAGCGCCGCTAAAAGCGCTTATCTCAAACGTATATTGTAAAGCCACCGGCGCGCCGATTCGCAATATTTGTAGTACCCTGGATCGGCTAATCCTGGTGAAAATAAAGCTCTTTAAATATTTTTTAAACCTGGCTGATTTGAAAACGTAGAAGCCCATCGCCAGCGCCATTATGGTACGGTCTATTAGCGTACTGTAGCCCACGCCTTTAACGCCCATAGGAGGGATGCCAAATAATCCCTTTACAAACGCTATCCCTAAAATGATATTGATAATATTGCCCCAAATTGAAATCAGCATGGCTTGTTTGGTAAAACCTAGCCCCTCAGCAAATTGCTTAAATGTATTGAACAGCATCATCGGGATAACTGATAGACCAAGCAACATCAAAAAGGGTTTGGCCTGACGTACTACCTCCGGTGTTTGATGCAGGTTAGGCAACAAAAAAACGGCAACGGTAAGCGTAATACCAAATAGCAACAGACCGCAAATGATATTTATAAAAAGGCTGTTAGAAAGCAGCTTACCGCACTCATCATAATTGCTTCGACCATTTAATTGTGCAATCAATGGCGTAGAACCATAAGAGATCCCCAAGCCGATTACCATTAATACGCTAAATATATTAGTGGCGAGCGCGACAGCTGCAAGGCTTACAGTGCCGGCGAAATGTCCCACAATCACGCTGTCTGAAAACTGTACGAGCGTGTGTCCAACCTGCGATATCACCACAGGTATAGCCAGCCTCAAGTTATCGCGGTAGTGGTTTTGATATTTGCTGTAGAATGGCATGCGGTCAGTATTGAATTAGCGCCGCAAAGATACTATTAGACGACAACATGCATATGGTCACAAGACAAAATCGTCAACTTTGAGGTCCCCTAATTAACAGACCGCTAACTAAGCAGCTGTATAATATTCTTCCTTTTCGGTCGTGTTTATGCGGATTACGCCCGATAGTATCAGGTCAACCAGCAGCTTTTGCGCTTTTTTTCGACCTATATTCAGCAATTGACAGCATTCTTTTATCGTAATCCGGTCTGATTTATCAAGATGTTCAAGCAGGGTTTTCTCGTTGTTCGAATACGTTATCAGTACACCTTCATCGTCCGAGGAACGTTTAAGTACATCAACTACAATTTTGCTGGCCAATACACTTTTGTCCTTAACCCTAACGTAAACCCACCATTTACCGTCCTCGGCCAGCGCATAATGCGGTTTCATATTGCTTTGTTCAATTTCTACCACAACTACTAGCTTATCGTCAACATAAACTTCCTCAAAAACCGGTTCAAGTGCAGGCCGTGCAAAAAAATGAGCCGCTTTTGTTATCATATAGCGCTCCTCATCTTCAGATTTTACGCCTTTTATACTGCCATCATCAGCAACGCCGATTAACAGCTTTCCGCCTTTATTATTAGCATAAGCCACCATTGTGCGTGCTATTTTCTCGCAACTGGTTATAGTTTTCTTAAAGTCGAGCGACACGCCTTCACCCTCAAAAATCATTTTCTTCAAATTCATTTTTCGTCTTCCTCTTTTTTTGCTGAACTATATGGGCTGTGTATTTCCATCCATACGTTCGGCTTTGCTAATTCTGTAAATCCGAATTGCTTGTATAACCCGTGTGCGTCAGCTGTTGCCAGCGACCAGCGCCTCAATCCCTGTAGCTCCGGGTGCTGAACAATTGTTTGGATCAACCACTTTGATAATCCTAAGCGCCTGTATTTCGTCAAAACAAAAACATCGCAAAGGTAGGCGAATGTTGCTTTATCGGTTATTATGCGGGCAAAACCAGCTTGTTCCTCACCGTTGTAAATACCGAAACATAGTGAATTTTCGATAGCTTTTTCCATGCGCTCGCGCGGGATACTTTGCGCCCAGTATGACTCTTTGTCCAGGTAATTATATATCAGGTTTAGATCAAGCAAATTTTTATCTGTGGAAATATGAAAGCCTTTTTTCAGGAAGGCTGCATCGTTTATTATAGTATGCATTTTAGTAATATTTACAGGGTAGGGGACTGCAAAGTTCCAAATCCCGTTGCCATTAAATATCAGGATTTTTTGTTGATAAATGGCCGGAGTTGTGTTGAGCAAGCGTAATTTTTTTGAATGACTGTTGAAAACGCTTGGATTTTTAGTGATCAGCTTACGCTAAAATATTTACGGAAATTGGTTATTTGTTCTAATAACGAAAGTTTTACAAACAACAACGAAAATCATAGTGTTATCCCTAAACATTTAAATAAAAACGAGATACAAACCTATGAAAAAACAAGTTTTAACCTTTGCGCTGATCGCAGGAATGATTGGCGCAATTGCTACAGGCTGCAGTTCATCTAAAACTGCCAGCGACAGCGATACCACTAAAAAGGATACAACAGCAATGAAACCGATGCCAGCTGATACGATGAAGAAAGACACCGGCATGAAAAAGGACACTACACATCATTAATTCATGGTTGTATGATATGGAATAGACTTACGAAGTTTTTAAAACTTCGTAAGTATTACTGAAGCTTAAAATGGACTTTTCACCAAACCGCCGTCGGCTCTGATGGCGGCACCATTAGTTGCAATTGATAAATCACTCGCTATATAAGTCACCGTACTAGCAATTTCATCGGGCGTTATAAACCGTTGCAAGATGGACGTAGGCCTGGCAGTTTTAAAGAATTCTTGTTCCATAACTTCCGCAGTGACATTTTTATGGGCTGCCATGTCCTGAACAAAAGTTCCCACACCTTCAGAGTATGTCGGCCCTGGCAACACCGCATTAACCGTAACATTTGTATGTTTGGTTAATTCAGCCAACCCGCGGGCAACTGCAATTTGCGCTGTTTTCGTCATGCCATAGTGAATCATTTCTTCAGGTATCTGTAACGCGGATTCGCTTGATATAAAAATAATACGGCCCCAGTTTTTCTTCAACATTTTATCAAAATAAGCCCTGGACAAGCGCACGCCACTCAACACATTTACCTCATAAAATTTCAGCCAATCCTCGTCCGGAATCGCGCTGAATTCTTTAGGCTCAAAAATCCCGACGTTATTTACCAGGATATCCACTTCGGGCAATTGGTTAATTAGTTGGTTAACCTGGTTCACATCTGCAAAATCAGCAACCAAACCTTTTATGTTTTTATTTCCGGTTTCCTTGATTAGATTTCCTACAGCGTTGTTAACGCGCTCGCTTGTACGGCCGTTTACATAAACTTCTGCGCCTTCGTTACCCAATGCTTTTGCAATTGCATAACCGATGCCCGCTGTTGAACCCGTTACCAGCGCGATTTTGTTTTTTATTTTTAAATCCATTTTTAAAAGTTTTAGATACAAAACAAGTTTAATGATGTTTTTTGTTTTAAATAATATGCTTCTAAAAAGATGAGCCAATGGCGACAATTGAAAAAAAAAGCCAACACTAAATAAAAAGTCATTGTTCACATAATTAACAGTATGAAAACGGAGTTTTTTTATCTGTAAATTCCGCGCAGAGAGCGCGTTACAGAAATACTGTTTATATATAGACTTTTGGTTAACTACCGGGTTATTGGAAGTCACTTCCGGTAAACCATTAAACAAATATAAAACTATTTCCGAAATAACAAATATTATTTCTGCAAATGACTGAAAATCAATAAATCAAATTACAAAACGAGGAATTTAAGTATTGCAAGCGCCGCTGAAGTCGATAGATGAGGTTTTGCACTTTTATACCGAGCCAAAATAACAGAGTTATCCAAATAATAATCACGAACAAACGAAAAATTAGTTTGATACAAAGACAATTTAGGATTGTCAAGAACCAAATAAAATTGACTACGAGAATCATTCCCAATTTGAACCCGATAAAATTTAACACCACTAACAGTAGTATCTCTTACCGATTTAACATCAAGCCGCGGATTATCATAAGAGGAAAAAAATACCTGCTGTTTATCGTGCTTACTTTCAAGCAGAAAAGTAAAAACACTATAATCACTTTGCCCGAAATGATATTGGTAAATCAATTGAGCTTTCGAAATGGCAGGTATAAAAAATAGCAATAAAAAAAGCTTTTTCATAACAAGGTTTATTTAATATGGTGACGGCCAAAATAATATTTATAATCAACATAGTCAAGCGTAGGAGGAGGCATATCCGTCAATCGTGCCTCACTATCTATACCTAAATCTTTTAATTTCTTTTGATACCTGTAAAAAGTCGGTTTGCTAAACAAACCGGATTTTCTAAGAGCGTCTATACTTTCATATTGCGTTAACGTTGCCAGCGCCACGATCATCGGCTTATTATAACTCAACTTCGCGCGAAGCGCCTTGCTTGTGGCTTGATCACGTTTCTTATTCAAATCGTCAACTTTTTTCACCACGTCATAAACAGATAACCTTTGCTTTAATTGATATTTCTTTACAGTGTCCCAAAAAAAATTGAACATATGAGCAAAGATTATCCGGTCAAAACTAACCGTTTGTGTCCTTATAGCCTCATCCTGTGAGATAGGAGCAAACACAAAGTGTTTTCCTTGCTCACAAAATTCTATAGACCTATCATACAGGTCACGGTTTAATAAGCGAAAAGATTTTCGCGCACTTTCGTTTTGAAGGAACTTAACATACGGCAAATGACACTCTTTTTGCTCAAACAAATAATTGATTTGTGCCTTTCGAAATGTCACTTCATACCTCAATATCTTATCAGAAATCTCTTTCAACTCATCAACACCGTGACCGGTAGGATTCTTTTTAATCAGTTCCTTACGATCATTCTTAAAAAACTCAGTTCCCTTATGATAAACCTTAAAGCTGTATCGCTTTGTGATATACATAAAGGAACTATCGTAGTTCCTATAATCGTTTTTAGTACTACGAGCATGTTTAGTTAACAACTCTTTCTGTTCCAGTAAATACTTCATTGCATCAAACTTCGAATTGAAAAACTGATTATAACACAAATCAAGACGCGTTAACTCAATATCTTTCATATCAATAACGTCGATAAAATGTTTATGAACGAAAGACTTAACAAAGTCAACCAACGCGTCATAAGTAGTATTACAATCCTGTGAAAAGTATTTTACGAATTGTATAATGTTAGTACCATACAGGTACTTTGGAATAGACAAATTAAAATCTATGAAATCCTGCGTAATATTATAGAAATAAGATACACTATAATGAGAGGACTTAATATAAATAGTAGACCGCTTGCTAAGTGGAATAAGACTATCACTATCATGATGCAGTATAGCGCGTATTTTGCGATTGTCAGCAACTTCGCCAGTATTCTCATCAACAACGACATGCGTTTCACCGGTTGATGTTGTTGCTTCGTATTGAGTGCGTGTAAGAGGATATTTTGTAACATTATTTAATCGAAAATTAAGTGTATCAATCATGGTTAATAAATTGCAAGCAGGTTAATGATGAATGGTATAGGGGTATTAAAACATTAAACAGGAAAATCAATAAATATTTGGTGAGGCGTGTCGCCAGTTTCGGCGCACCGCTCCAAATATCTTTGCTGTTGCAATGCACGTTCCTCTTTGAATGAACGGGCAGACGCTTGCGCCAAACGGGTCTGATATTCGGCTTTCATATAATTTGAAAGCGGCAAAAGCAAATCCATAGGTAAAGCAAGCGTATTAAAATCGTGCTTATCGCCATCAAAAATATGTACGATATTGTAATTAGTCGTAGGCATAATTATAAAATTAAAATGCCGGGACAAGCCCGGCATAGTAAAATATTAAGTTAACTAAAGGCTACTTCTTACGAATAAAGAAGAACCAAACAGCGGCGGCAGCCGCACCAATCAATGCAATATTTTTCATTTTGTCATTGCTAACAAAATCTTTCAATTTCCGTTTAAAAGAAGTATCCGACCGATAATCCCACTCTTTTAACTCTTTCGCCCGGCCAATATGAACACCCCATTGATACACACCTAGTTCACCGGTAAAATGCTCTTTTATACAATCGTATAAAATTTGCACTTCATTTTCCGGAACGGACAATGCCAACGCATCGCCGGTAGTGTACAATTGACTATCAGATTGACCAAACATCAATAAATTATATTCGGGCGACCGGTAAGAAGCACGGATAGTAACCGGCTTACCGTACGCCTCTAAAACCGTTGAAAGTGCAGCTAACAACGTTTTATTGATACGAGTTAAGGAAACAGGATTAGCAGTTAGCAAATCTGCTAACTTTATACCTGGTATAACTTCATAAGATAATTTCGAATCTTTATCGAAAACAATAAAATCACCATCGACCGTAAAACGGTTTTCTGATGCATCATTTTTAAATTGCAAATCAAATGCTTTCTTATCCATAAAACTTTAAATTATCTATCAATCACTTGCACCTTAATATCACCATCAGCCAAAGTATGAGTACTTTGATTGATGAAAAACGAAAAATTAGTAGTGATTGAATCGTTCAAATAAGGGTCAGCGTTAGCACGTTGCATTAAAACATAGAAGCTGTTTCCGTCAGCAGCGACAAGCGTAAGGCCGCTAACAACACCCGCAGCATCTAATTGAGCCTTACTATAAACAATACCCGTACCGGCGGTCAAGGTATTTAAGTTAGCACCACCATCAGCATTATTAATAGCAAAATCATGACTACTGTTATTGGATATCTCCACATAGTGATTAACAACAGGCGGCAAATTATCTTCAATAACGATATAACAAGACGAACTATTCAACCCCACGGAATCCGCGAAAACGCCGGTTAAAAAACCTGCCGGCGCAGCGAATGACGTAACCGGGTCGTTTGCTATCGCATGCGTTTCCGTAGTATTAGAAACTATAACAGGATTGCCGCCAATCTGAAGCCTAAAATAATGTTCGTTACCGGAAGTCGGTACGCCATCGGTATCAGCAAAATAAAGATAAGTACAACCGGGAACAACGTCTACGGTACGAATAACCGTATTTTGATCAGAATCACAAACGACAAGCTGATTTAAAACGGCTGATTTATTCATAATGCTAACATACCTATGTGCTGACACAGCTGCAGCTACAGCACCATCAACATCAGGCCGTTGAATATATGTATAATACATATCACCGTCAGCAATAGCTGCAACAGGAAGAGTGTCGCCAGATATAGCTAAATCATGAACACCCTCATAATAAAAATAAGGGACGTCCTTATCTATAATGTAATTGTGTATTACCGTCATTTCTTCCGGAGGTACGAAAGTGATAGGGTTTACACCCCACTGCGAAGCAGTTAAAACAAAGTTACCACCGGGATTAACAACAGCCAAAGTCGCAGCCGCCTGTTTTACAGTAACGGCAACTCCAAGGTTATTATAAAATAACAACCTTTTTTCCGGAACAAGTGGCAAAGGGTGTTCCAGTATGTACTCATCAATTGCCTGTTGAATCAACTGCTGAATCTGCGCATCAGTATAATTCGTATTATCATCTAAAACAATATATCCCATAAACTTAAGGAGTTATAGCGTCCGTAGTAGGACGAACTGAAACGTTAATAGGAGTAGTTACTCCATTAAAACCACGCGTGGCATCCGGCGCGGTAACCTGACGAACGCCATTGCAAATCATTTGGGGACGCATACCGCCATCTTGACTAACGTGCATAGTAATATCATACGTACCCGAAGGGATATTTTGCGTAACATCACCACCATGAGGTACATCAATATCAATAGAATCAGCAGTAACAGTATTAACCAACTGCATAACCAAAATACCGGTACAACCATTAAAGGCATAAATAACAGAATTCGACGGCGGCGTATCACCACCGCCGGACGGCAGCGGACACATATTAATATCACGATAATTCGCGATATAGTTCGCGTCACTAGGCAAATTAGACTTAGTTGTACCAGTAGGGCTATTATCATCATTGAAAAATTGCTCTAAGGTTCCGACATTGACAAAGCCGGTATTACTACCGTTGCCGTCAAGTACACAACTCAAGGAACTAACCAACGCACGCCACCCAGTCTGGCGGCTATCGACAACAGTATCCGCAGTATCACAACACCTAGGGTCGTGAAAACTGCTCTTGATTAACGATAACCACCTCATTGCAACAAGCATTTATAACCGGAAATGCCGAACTCAAACTCAACAGACGGTGTAAATACACCGGCACCGCCGGTAACCAAGGCAAAGGGAGCGCCAACTGCTTGAGCCTGATAAATACCGCCTGATAACTCTATATCCGTCAATACGTGAAACGCGTGCCGGTTAAACACTATATCGCGGTTAGCTTTAGGAAATTGGCCTAAAATCCAATCTTTAAAAGTCAGAGACTGCGATACGGACGAACCGCCCGACACTTGCACGAATTGCCGAACATAACCGTCTAACTCGAAAGTTAACAGCGTATAAGCTATGCCAACGTTTGATAATGCATCAACCGGGGGCAATAAAAACTCCATATGACCTACATAAGTCATATTTTGAAACTGAACCGTTTTATGATAAGTCAAATCCGGTTTTTCAAAATCGTTAGAAGGGTAGGAGATAACACCAACAAAAGGATTAAGCGCTTGCAACTTCCTATCGGAACGTTTCAGCGTTAACAAATCCTTTATGTACTCTTCAGAAGCATAATCTATATACTTCTCAATAAGTGGATTTAAAGTTTTATCCATTAAATAGCACTAAGCCAACTAGATATTTCGCTTTCCTCATCATCGTTAAGGACTAAAATTAAATGTGCTTTCAAAGTGTCCTGACTTTCAGTACTAAACAAACCAAAACCTTTCCATGCATCCGGATTGAATATATGAACAGACTTATAAGTGTTTAATTCACGAGTACCATACGCAACAGAAACCAATTGAAAGGTTTGTTTACTCATAGTCTTAATTGTAGCAACAATTTTGTCATGATCAACAAATACACTATCCATAAGGTCATGTAACGTATTAGCTAAACTTTGATGAAGAGCGCCAACGGTCAAGCCGGTAGATTTAAGATTATTAGTTAACGAAGTCAAACTATCGGCTTTCGCCTGTTTAGTATCGACATACGTTTTATCAAAAGCGACCTGACCGGCATCTTCTTTTTGATTAGCAAGAGACTGACCAAAAAACTTTTGATACAATTTATAAGCGCCAAGCGCTATTAGGCCGATAACTGCAATGTTTAGAACAGTTGCAGGTTTGGGCATCGGCAAATCAGGTAATTTAAACGACGAAGCACGCGCCGCAAACACACGGCGCGAGGAAGGTAATTTAGGCATAGTAACTTCAAAAGGCCTTTGGCGATTCCCGCCTGACATCCTTAAAACAGACGAAGCCTGATTATCCGTACCGCCGGAGAACCTTTGAAACTCATCCGCGAACATCGTTTAATCAGCTTCCGGCTCATGATCATCACCGGGATTCATTAAGTCCTGAACGAACCGGACTATAATAAAATAAGACATAGCAATCGCTAAACGGATATACCAGCTATCCAGCTGTAAAACCATTTTATCTACGAAGCTTAAAACTTCACTGTCAGTTTGTTTCTGCTTTGTCTTAGCGACAAGCTTCTCGTACCATAACTGACAATCATTATTTATACGCTCATTTTCAAGAGCAGTAGTAGGCGCACACTTTTTAAGCACCTGATTTATTAAACTAGGAAGTTCCATTAAAAAATTACTA
>JAZJZL010000121.1:12915-13225 GCA_040389845.1 Bacteroidota bacterium | reverse complement strand
TTGTATAATCAGGGTGTAACCGACCCTGGACAAATTACTAAAAGTCTTTTAAAAAGTACGCCCCGGCATATCCGAGGCGCACATAATAAATTAATAACGACGACGACCGCCGCCCGAGGGCTTTAAAAGCATCAACAAAACAACACCAGCACCAGCGGGTAGTAACCACCACGGCATGGAATTTTTTGCATCTTTCAAAGTTCCGGCGACATCGCCGCGTACATAAACGGTAGGATGTAAACCGTTAATCAATTGTTGTACAGAATTGGAAACGGCTGTAAGGCCGTTTGCAAATTTCTGGAAACCGTCC
>JAZJZL010000121.1:0-12905 GCA_040389845.1 Bacteroidota bacterium | reverse complement strand
AGGTTGCGCAACAACCACAGGCGAAGCGGATGAAATTGCAGGCGAGGACACATTAACACCGGTAATACCGGTAAATGACTTACTAACCGCCGTTAAATCATCCTTAGCACCGACTACTATTGAATCGCCTAAATCTGAAAAGAAACCCATTAACGCTTAGATAAAAGTAAAACAAGTATCGCAGCTATACCAGCCGGTAACAACCAAGACGGCAAACCACCGCTACTCAAAGGAGTAGCGGTAATATTAACCGGAGTTTTGGCAATAACAGCCGGATCCATAGGCTGCAAAGGAAGACTACCAGCTGTAGCAACCTGTACACCAGATGTAGCTGTAGGCTTTTTATCAAACGTATTGGCAAGTCCAGAAACACCGGTAACCTTACCAACTACGCCTAATCCTATTTTACCAACAGCGCCAAGCGCCTTACCAATAGTACCGAAAATACTCATAAGATTACTTTTTACCGGTCGAAGCCTTAGTAATCTTATCGTTGGTACTTTGGTCGTACTTAGCTTGTTTATTTGCCGCTTTCCTTAAAATCGTCCAATCAGTTTTGTAAGTCCAAGCAACAAAATAATTGTTAGCGGCGGTAACGTTTGCACCGTTAAACTGCACATCCAACTGCACCTGGTCGAACTCTTCGTGAAAGTCGGTCAAAATAAAGCTTTGATCTTGCTGAATGTTAACCGATTGGTCAGCATCGCCGTGCGGTATAAGCTGTTTACCGTAACGGCTAAGCTTATTGGCAACCAAATCCTGATAAGTATAAGTTTCGTCCAGCCGGTCGCTGGAGAAAATAAGATTTTGCAAAACGGCAGTCTTAAAATCCGTTTTGTCATAATTCAAAAACGCAAGGCGTATAACATTATCACCAATCATATATTGGTTACTTTGTTCGTTAGCCTGAACAACCCAAGAACGGATATTAGGAATAAACCTTTCAATGCCAGCGCATTTTACAGGCTTAATCTCCAAATAGCTTGCAGCTTCAAGCGTGTCGCTTGCAAATAACCCGGCCAAGTTCTGAACCTCAATATAAATTTTGTCATCGCCCTGAAGGTCGATAACACCACCAAAAGGAACCTTAAATGAAACAAGCGCAGTTTGGCCGGTTACCAATTGCTCGCCGACAGCGCCGGTAGTAGAAAACGCCATTTGGTCAAGGTTATCGATATTAGCGGCTAACCCGAGAATTTTAAGGTTATCCATACAAATAACGTGCGGTATATCGTCACGCGTTAAAATAACCTTAATAACGCTCTTTGAAAAGTCTACCGACGTAGAACCCTGATTAGCGGCACCGTTTAATAAACATTTAACAGAAAGGCCGCTAAGCTTAATGTTTTTGTAATCCTGATTCTTTAATTCGAGATGCTTAATTATCATCTTACAGCTTTGATTTAAGTTTATCAATCATCGGCTTAATATAATCTTTGCCGAAAAAAATGGCGCCGCCAGCAATGGCAAGCCATATAACAATGGATGGAATTCTCCATCCTACAACAGGTAAACGACGGTTAAAACCGCCGCTATAAGATTTGCGGTAACCCCGGTTACCATACCCGCGACCTTTGCGGCGGAAAGGGTTACGAAAGCGGGGGAAACGGAAACGTGAACTACGTCCAAATGCCATACTTTTAAATTTTGGTTTTGATTTTCTTTTTAGTCGTGAGGTTAACGACCGTACACGAGCACGCAAACGCGATAACGAACCGCGTGACTTTTTTTGTGCCATAAATGATAATGAAAAGAGTGAAAAGTCTCATCGATGAGACTCAATGTTCCGTGTTACAAACTTGGAACATATCAGGTGCTATCCGTTCAATGCCGGGATAAACTTTCGCAACTCACCAGTAGGACTACCGTATGCCTGATGTTGCTCTATAAGTCCTCTTACAACCTCATCCCATGATACGCCTAACTGAATACCTATCATGTTAAGGTTAGTGTAAACTTCCGGAGGTAGGTAAAGCGAAGCGTAGTAACCGCCATTAACGAAGCGCCTTTTTAAGCGCATAGAGGTCACTATACTCACATCACCATAAGCGCCCTCATTATTTGACTGTTTAACGCTTTCAGGGGCTTTATTTACTTCCGATGTTTGCGCTTTCGGCGCTTTCTTTGCTGTTGCCATTAGATTTAGATTTTAAATAATTAAGTACCAAGTGGGTTATTAATGAACAAAAAAGCGGTATCAAACCCGCTATTAACTGACCTGTGAGCGTATTGTGCAAATCGGGAGGATTGGAAGCATACGCAGGAACAGCAGCAACACCCGCACCGGCCAATATCTTGCCGGTAGGGGAGGTTAACGAATCAATCAACGTGATTAAGGATTAGTAGGCCATCTTTGCTAAATAAACAAACAAACCAAGCCCTCATAATTGACCTATAAACACGGGCTTTTTGTGGATTATTTGTATAGGTTAAGCTGGTTTTTGAAGCGTCAGCACGATATAAAACACAGCCGTACGCTTTACGACAAACAACATACATAAGATTTAAATTAAAAGTTAAAGCTTGCAAACGTGCCGCCCAACCGCACTAACCACGCACGAAAACAAGTTTCCGCACCCGCTTAGTAAGCGGCTGAACAACACGAAAAGCAAGCGAATTAATGATGAATGGTATAGGGGTATTAATATGTTTGTCAAAAACGAACAGGCCGATTGCGCTTTGTAAACGAACCGACTTGCACAGTCTTATAAAACACATTACCCCAGCGCCAATCCGGCCAATTTTTATCTAACCACGGATAAAGCTTATTGAAATAGCGTACCTTATAGTACTTCAAAAACCTATCAGCCGTAGCCTTGATAATGACCGTATAATACCTAGCGGCCATAGTCTAGCCGGCTACGCTAAGCCTTACTAAGCAAAATGTACGTAACCACACCGGCGACAAGGACACCGCCGATAGTTACAGCACCCGAAGCGAGACCAGGAGGGAGGCTACTATTAAATAAACTTACTTCCTGCGATCTACGCTTAGTAAGAGTTGAACTCACCACAAGCTGGCCGTTAACATGGGTTTTATTATACGCGGATATCTCATCCGTGACCGGCTTTAAATTGCCGTCTTTTATTGCGTTCCATGTGCCTATAACTTTAGCGAGAGCACCGGGGCCACAGTTATAACCGAAATCAACCAAAGCATCAAACTGATTTTGTGATGGCTTAACGCGTAAATCGCGGTTTAACTGTGTTTCAAGAGGCGCAACGTCCGAACGCAACAAAGCCTCTGCCGTATCTCTCGAAATGGTCATCGTGAGCAAATTGCTTTCGCCGGGCTGTATCTGATGACCATAACCGATAGAATGTTGCTTTACACCGCTTATCTCACCGTCAGCATAAGCTTTCGGCGCAAAATCTTCGCGGGTCTTAATGAGATCAATCGCAGCTTGTGAGGTATTCATACAAAAAATTAATGCCAATGACAGGCAGGTTAAAAAACGTTTCATTAATTGAAGTTTTGTTTCTTTTTTAAGCTTAATTCGGGGAACTCTGAAAGTTTCCCCAGCGAAACAAAAATGTCACTTTGTGAACATTCGTGTACCTGCTTATCATTTGGCTTTAACGGGAAATTGTATCTAACAATCCCGTTCTGACTTGATACTACGGATATTATCCAAAATCTTCCCTTTATCTTGCACAACGCCTTTGTCCCGGGCTGCAACTGTAAGGGTTTTTCTAATACTTGGAGGTTTGACATCTTTCATGAATTCTGAACCAACCTGATGTAAAACCAACTCTACAGGCTTTATTTTAAGACGAAACCGACGATCAAACCTGTCTTTAGTAGTTTTATTAGCGTCTTTATGAAAGCTATGTTCAGAGTAGTTAAACAACAGTAGTTGAGTACAATAATATTTCTCTAAATATTTACGCAGCACTTTTTGATCTGCCTTAGAGAACTGTAAGTCTTTAGGTGTTAATTTTTTAACTGTAGACATAAGATAATTGATTAGGTTATTGAATAAAAAGAACTACGAAACCTTAACAGGTTTCACCGAAGAAATGTAAAAATCCGGCCATAAGGCACGAAAATTACAACGCGCATCATATGCGCAAAGCCCTTTAATTTCAAAAGACTTCAACAAGCCGCCTTTAAATTCGGCATAACGAACTAAGTAGTTTTTCATAAAAACTTCTATTTTTTACCGCAAATGCGGTTATACTGCTTTCGTACGGTTATATATGACAAAACGGCCATAATAAGCGCACCGCAAGCAAGGCCGAAAGCGGCCATAGCAATTATAAGTTCCATAAAATAAATGATTAGTTAAACAAGGACTAAAGGAGTATCATCGTTACGCTCAAACATGAGCGCCTTTAAATTTTTACGATTAGCCCGAAAGCAAACGTACAAATCACAGGCAAACACAACATATTCATAAACGACACGATGACCCAACACACGAAATTTTTGTCCAATTTCGAGGTCGGAAGCAGTAATAACTTGCATAAGATTTAAAAAAAGGTTTTAGAGTAAATAAATATTTTTACCCTCTTTAGGTATCACCTTACCGGCAGCTATCGCCGTAGAAGCAACCGAATAGAAACGGTTTAAAGCACCTTTGCGCAAGGGATAGGCAAACGGTGGCTTAAATTCAAAGGAAGGAATAATAACATATTTCTGACGGCCATTTATAATGGTCTGATGAAGATAACCTAAATGATAACGCACACCTTTGTGCGTGTAGATAACTGTTTCCGTCATTGTGACAACGTTTGAGGGTTAGAACGTTTTTATTACGGAAAGTTTAATTTAAGGTTTTTACAGAACCTAAAAACTGCTCTCATAATTGAGCCACTTTCAAAGAATTTACGACCGTTAGCCAATTGTCCTATAATTAACATTATGTTAAGTAATATATCTCAAGAGAAGGGAGAACTATATCTCCCTTCTCTTGATTTTCAACGATGGCCCTTATTGCAAGGCATCAATTTTCTGTTTTAATTCGTTTGCTTTGGCTTTATTTTCCGCTGCATGAGCTGGGTCTGATTTCGCCCTGTAGTAGCTTCTAAGGTTTGTTAAAGCATCACGGTCGTTTGGTTTTAAATCCACCGCTTTTTGCAAATATGGTTTGGCCACGTCAAGCATAGTGTTTGACTTAGCCATAGCTGCATCATATTCTTTTTGCTTGTTCGATGGCAAGGACTGTGCTTCGTTATAAATATCAAGCGCAGGACGCATTAAAACATAACCCAGGTTCATATTGGCTTCAAAATAATCCGGGTCGATTTCAATAGCCTTTTTGTAAGCTTCTGCGGCTTTTGTATACCCTTCCAATGCAGCATTGTGGTCAGCTGTTTTGGCAGCAGCATCTTTGTCTTTTGCAACCTTAGCATTCTGGGCATCTGCAACCTGAACATATGTTAGCCCCTGGTAATAATAAAGGTCTTTGTTTTTAGGATCAGCAGCTATTGCGCTCTGTATCTTGGTCACAACATCGTTTGCTTTACCCGATTGCAGCGCAATTTCAATTTCCCGTTTACGTAATGACGATGCTGTGGGATATTTAGTGATGCCTTCGCCTGTTACTTTCAGGGCGTTGGCCGTATCCTTAATCATCAGATATATCGACGACATATCCAGGTAAACTTTTTGGTTGCCGGAGTATTTTGTGGTAACCAATTTCCCGTAATTAGTAAGCGCCAGCTGATAATATTTGCTGTCTTTTGTTGCTTCTGCTGCGTTACTGGCAGCCAATGCAGTATAGTACATGGCGTTAGTATCATCAGGCAACGAAGTACGGTAGTAATCAAATTCTTTGTAGGCATCTTCAAACTTCTTGGCTTGATAGTCCCTTACACCAGCGTTTAATTTATACTGTGCCAAGTTCAGGTTCGCATCATCAAGAAGCTTTTTGTTCTCATTTTTAGTATCCATCTCTTTTGCTTTTTTAATGGCTTCATCAGCAGTCGCAAACAATGGCGCCGAGGTGGTTGCTATAGTATCTTCTGAAGCTAATGAAGAATAAATTGCTGCCTTAAGCGCTTGTGTTTGCGGCAAATTAGCGGTTTTTTCGTTTGTTGATGCCTTATCAATTGATGTTTTTGCATCATTAAGGCTTGCCTTAGCTTTAGTTTGTATGGCTGCTACTTTTTGAGTCCGCAATCCTGCGTACGTGTCATAGTTGCTTTGCGCATCTTTGAGTTCGCCTTTTTGCGCGAAAGCAGCAGCTGAAGCTACGCCTAAAAGGCACGTCATCAAAAGTTTAATTTTCATAGTTTACTATTGATTGGTTATTTGTTTTAGTTTATTAGTTACCCTTTCAGTTTGTTCGTCGTTTCCAGCCTGCGCATATGCTAATTGAAGCATCTGCAGGCAATTGGTGTTATTAGGTGATATTTCGTTAGCCTTTTCCAACCATTGCGCCGCACGCGTATTATCAGGAGTATTACCCCTCTCCTGCTTCTTTGCAGCCTCCTTTAGATACAGCAAGCCAAGATTAAATATCGGGTCATATGCCGAATTATTTAAATCGATGGCGTGTAAGTACAATGACTCAGCTTTATCATATTGGTTTAAACGGTCATAACAAATGGCTGCAACAAATGCAATATCGGCGTTATTTGGATTATTATCAAGTAATGCAGGTAATAATGGCGCTAATGAGCGGTAGTCCTTACGGTTGGTATAAATATTAGCCTCATCCAGCAACAGCGTTTTATCGTCGGGCAACAGCTTACGGCCTTTTTTTATAATGGTGAGCGCGGCGGATGTATCGCCTAATAATTTGTAGTTATTCGAGGCTTCCTGGACGTACTCTAGCTTTGTGGTATCGCTGTTTACCAAATCGGCATAATATTTTGCAGCTTCTCGCATATTACCAAGCTTATTGTTTGAATAAGCTATATATGCATTTAACGGCTTGAAACCCGGTGCGTATTTTTTGGCAGTCTGAAAAAGCTGTAGCGCATTGTTAAAATCCGATTTCCTAACATAGACGAAAGCATTACGGATATAAACGTTCGCTAAACATCTTTTTGCGTAGCCGATTTCTGCCTGGTATTTGTACGCTTTCCTATTTGCCGATAATTGGTCGACAAGGTTAGTTGTCTGAGTTAAAAAAGCGGCCGGTTGATTTAGCTTATTAAGCGAATCGATATATAGAATGCTTGAATTTACTACTGCCCGGTAAACCGTCTTTTGAACGTCAGCAGAATCCGATTTTGTAGTAATCAGGCTGTCGACAGATTTTTTGGCAGCGGTTAAATATTTCAGGTCCTTTTTTTGCTTGTAAAAAGCAAGGCTGTTGACAACGCCCTTTAGCACTTCCGTCTGGCAAAACGCAGTTGAAGCGCTAAAGGATAAAATTATAACCGGTAATATAAGTTTGCGGCAATTCATTCATTATTCTTTTGGTTCACCTTCCTCACCTTCAGCGGCATCGGCTTCATTTTCGCCCGCTTCGGTGTCTGTAACTTCACCTGTTGTTTCGCCTGATGTATCTTCTATCGCTACAGCATCGATTTCCTCATCCTCTTCATGTTCTATCTTTGCAACCGACGCAATTTCATCATCTCCTTTAAGCGTTATCAACCTAACACCTTGTGTCGCACGACCCATAGTGCGCAATTCGCTGATGGCAATCCTGATAATAATACCTGATTTATTAATAATCATCAGGTCTTCTTTATCAGTAACACCTTTTATGGCAACAAGTTTTCCGGTTTTGTCGGTAATGTTTAATGTTTTGACACCCTTACCGCCGCGGTTAGTTACCCGGTAGTCATCAATATCTGTACGTTTGCCGTAGCCTTTTTCCGAAACTACCAGTACGGTTGTTTCCGGATCGTCCACGCTTATCAGGCCAACTACTTCATCTGATTCATTTTCAAGCGATATACCGCGAACGCCTGTAGCCGTACGGCCCATCGGCCTTACAGTAGACTCATTAAAGCGGATTGCGCGGCCTGACTTAAGCGCCATTACAATTTCGCTGTTGCCGGTGGTCAATGTTGCTTCAAGTAACGAATCGCCTTCATTAATATTTATTGCATTGATACCATTAGCACGCGGACGTGAATATGCCTCGAGAGATGTTTTCTTAATGGTACCTTTTTTGGTACACATGATAATGAAGTTATTCTCGAGATATTCGGTATCTTTCAGGTTGATCAACTTAATATAAGCCTTGATATTTTCCTCTTTCGGAATATTGATTATATTCTGAATAGCCCTGCCTTTCGAAGTACGTGTACCTTCCGGAATCTCAAACACCCTTAGCCAGAAACACTGCCCGGCTTCGGTGAAGAACAGCATGTAGTTATGGTTCGAAGCAATTAACAGGTGCTCTATAAAGTCTTCGTCGCGGCTGTTGCTGCCTATAGCGCCTTTGCCACCCCTGCCCTGTCTGCGGTATTCGGTAAGCGGGGTACGCTTAATATAGCCTTCGCGCGAGATGGTGATTACAACGTCCTCATCCTCAATAAAATCCTCTGTATTCATTTCGGCTGATGAATGCACCATTTCGGTTTTACGCTCATCGCCGTATTTATCTTTTATTTCAGTAAGCTCGTCTTTAATGATCTGCATCCGCAAACCTTCGTCTGCCAGGATTGATTTTAAATGCTCAATAAGTTTCATCAAGCCTTCGTACTCATCCTTAATCTTATCACGCTCAAGTCCGGTTAAACGGCGTAAAGTCATGTCAAGTATGGCGCGTGCCTGTATGTCCGTCAGGCCGAATTGGGTCATTAAGCCTTCGCGCGCGTCATCCGGCGTATTTGAAGCCCTTATCAGCTTGATTACTTCATCCAGGTGGTCAAGTGCTATCAATAAGCCTTCCAGTATGTGTGCGCGTTTTTCAGCTTCAGAAAGCTCAAATTTGGTACGGCGGATAACTACCTCGTGCCTGTGCTCAACAAAGTGATGTATCAGGTCTTTCAGGTTCAGCAACATCGGCCTGCCATGTACCAGCGCAATATTGTTGATGCTGAATGACGTTTGCAGCGCAGTATATTTATACAGGTTATTTAAAACGATAGCTGCATTGGCATCACGTTTTATTTCGTAAACAATGCGGATCCCTTCCCTGTTCGATTCATCCCTGATGGCGGTTATACCTTCCAGTTTTTTCTCGTTAACCAACTCGGCAGTACGCTCAATCATCAGCGCTTTGTTTATCTGGTATGGTATCTCAGACACAATTATGCGTTCGCGGTCGTTATTATAAACTTCGATTTCAGCCCTCGAGCGGATTACTATCCTGCCGCGGCCTGTTTCAAACGCCTGGCGCGCTCCTTCATATCCGTATATAATAGCACCGGTAGGGAAATCCGGGCCTTTAATGTGGGCCATCAGGCCGTCTATCGTAATTTCGCGATCCTCGATGTAGGCCAACGTGGCGTTTACCACTTCGGTTAAGTTGTGGGGCGCCATGTTTGTCGCCATACCTACCGCAATACCTGACGCACCGTTAACCAACAGATTAGGAAACTTGGCGGGCAAAACGGTCGGCTCCTCAAGCGAGTCGTCAAAGTTCAGCTGGAAATCGATGGTGTCTTTATTGATGTCGGCCAGCATCTCCTCAGCAATCTTTTCTAAGCGTGCCTCGGTGTAACGCATTGCAGCCGGCTGGTCGCCGTCTATCGAGCCATAGTTACCTTGTCCTTCAACAAACGGGTAGCGAAGGCTCCAATCCTGGGCCATACGCACCATGGCATCATATACTGAAGTATCTCCATGCGGGTGGTACTTACCCAGCACCTCTCCTACTATACGCGCAGATTTTTTGTAAGGCTTATTGTTACTTAGGCCGAGGTCGAGCATGCCGTACAATACACGCCTGTGTACCGGTTTTAAACCGTCTCGTACATCTGGCAAAGCTCTCGATACGATAACCGACATTGAATAATCAATGTAGGCTGACCGCATTTCTTCATCAATATTTATTTGAATTATTCTGTCTTCTGGTGTGTGTGGGGTTCCGTTTCCTGTTTCTTCGGCCATTGTTTTTTCCTGTAGATTCTTCTCAGTTCGGTATGTTTAAATTGTGCATTTAAACAACGGGCGAAGTTAAGAAAATTTATGGCTTTTTCCCCGAATGTTGGTAACAAATCTGCTGTGGAGAAGTGGATGGAGTCCGGAAAGTCAGTAAAGTCCGAAAAGTCCGAAAGACGGAAGAAAAGCAGGCGACTGGCTGGTCATTTGCAGGCAAGCTCTCTTACGTTTTCGCTACAATCAAATGGTAATTCGTTTTTGATTTTTGTTGATAGTACATCATTTTCTATTAATAATTTCACTATATCATAACGATGTAAAGCACAGTTCGATTTGTTATAAAGCGCCTCCAGCGGTTCAGCGCATTCCTTAACGCTGTTTGCCGTATAAACTTCAATAAGGTTTATCAGCAACAACTCTATCAGCCCCCCATTCCTGGTATTATTAATAATAGCGGTAAGTAAACGTCCGTCACCTTTTTTATAGTTCGATTTGAGTATGATGGTGAATTTTTGAGGCTTTACGTCATTTGTCAAGCTTTTTATTGCAAAGGCTCTTATCTCCGGATTTTTTAAATTCGCAAGCGCGTTAAAGGCTATATATTGCTCTTTGCCCTTAGCATTCTGTGCTATTCGTAAAATAAATTCGCTATCAAATGGATATTTATTTCTTCTGAATACGCTAAGAAGCTTTTCCCGGTTTGTACTTTGTTTTTCTGTAATGAGCCGTTGCGCTATTTTTTTCAAGTCGCTTTTCGTCCATTTGCGATGTGCCGCACGCGCACGGGAAATACTTAACGTTTCTTATACGGCATTCTTCCGAACAAATTATAACTTAGGGCCAACGGCGCGGTTCCCGAGTGTTTCGCGTATTCTATCTAAATAGATTTTAATAAAAGGATCATATTCAGCAGCCTTATCCAGCTCCAGCCAGGCGTCAATTTCCGGTTTTATCCGCTGTAGATAGCTAATCTCACTGTCATCGTGCCAATCATCGCTGTCTTCATATAGTGCCCTGCCTACTTTAGAGGCGATAAACTTTAAACCATCCAGGCCATCCAAATCTATTATTTCGGCGTACCCAACCGAGTCGTTGCGGGTTGTCGGGTATTTGTAGAAATTATTATAAATGGCCTCTCGTGCGTTAGTATCACCGTTTTCTGCATACAGCTTGCTTAATTGAAACAATTGTGAACGCGTCCAGGTATCTTCATGGCGTAACTCAATAGCTGCTAAAATGGCCGGCTTAATTTCTTTCGTCTTACCGTTTAAAGTGGCAAGTTCATACAAATATGGCGCGCGGCTTTGTTCGCATTGGCCGTCATAAGCATAGTTTTTAAGGCAGGCTGCGGTTATTTCTTTGGAGAAGTCAATTTCGGGGTTATCGCGCAGCAGCAGATGAGCTTCGCCTGTGCCGCGCCTTATCGAGCTAGTAAATTTTTGTCTGATTTCTCTTACTCCCGGCATTAATATTATTTCTTTTTCCAGAATTCGGTTACCTTATTGCCGTTGGGCAACGTAGTGCTTAGGGTAAGGGTATCGTTTGCGAGCGTGTACTTATATTTTATCCTGATATTGAGCAACTGCGAATCCTGCGCACTGAATGTTTGTGTCTGGTAACAGGTGTCGGCCTCCAGGGAGTATTCACCAGCTTCATATTTTTGCGGTTTCTCCCCTTTTTCCATCAGGAACGATTCAAATTTATCTTTCGTAAACCTGCGTTCAAGGGAATATTCAGTTGGCGCGCCTTCGGATTTGCCGTTAAATATATCACCGGCATATACCCAGGTGCCCTTTAATGGATAGGCATCGTTAAAAGCCATCATCAGAACCGTTAAAATAACCAGGCCGCTGTATCCGTACAGTTTCTTCATCTTCAATTAAATTTACGAAATGCGTTTTATCCCAAAATCCGACTTCCTGATTTTACACATGCGGTCGCCGTCAATCTCATGAAAAACGATTCCCTCTATGTCTTCGGTGGTTAAATATTCCCTCAATCCGTCAAAAGACAAGTCCTTAATCTCCAACCTGTCTGCCCCGTGCTTCACTAATGTATGCTTGTCAAGCTTCTCAGGATTGCCCTGTACTTTAGGGCCACATAGTTCGTAAGTTCCGTCAGCCAAACCAGGATTGTTATCCATAGCCTCCAAGTGGTATCTGTCTGAATTATCTTCGCGACTGCATTTTACCCAATGTGGATGATGCCCGGTAATTTCATCAGGTTCCTGGCACGGTATAGCGCCCACCGGCACTTCCCTGCCCTTTTTTACATCATAGCGCTTATATACTTCACCATCAATAATTGCGCTGGCAGTGCCGTCATATTTACGGGTGGCATACACGTTGGAGAAAACCCAGGAATTTTCCGGGTTAATTTCATTACTTACCCGGCTTAAACGCTCCGGATCTTTTTTATAAAGAGTAGATATTTTTTTCATTTGTGAATAGTGACAGGAAAAACAGGCAATAGTTTAAGCCCAGCTTATTCCTTTTTTTAACAACAATAACGTTTTTTCCTCATCGCTTCCGGTTTCGGGCTTATGATTATAAACCCACCTGGCCGTGGGCGGCAGGCTCATCAGTATCGATTCGATACGCCCGTTGGTTTCGAGGCCGAACTTTGTGCCGGCATCGTAAACGAGGTTAAACTCGGCGTACCGGCTGCGGCGCAGGTATTGCCAGTTTTGTTGTTCTTCCGTGAATGACTTTTCACGGTTGCGGTTCACCAATTCAGTGTATATCGGGGCGAATGAACGGCCCAAAGTTTTCGAAAATTCAAATATTGCCTCCCATGTCAAACCCTCACTTGCAGTTAACCTATCGTAGAATATGCCACCTATACCCCGGGTTTCGTTACGGTGTTTAATAAAGAAGTAATCGTCTGCCCAGGTTTTAAAGCGGCTATAAAAGTCGCGAAGCTGTTCAAGGTTCGAGATGAGGTTATACAC
>JAZJZL010000120.1:1886-3675 GCA_040389845.1 Bacteroidota bacterium | reverse complement strand
GCGCAACCAGCTGCTGCCTGCCCTAACGTTTAACTTTCCCTTCAGCACCTCAACCGGGTTAAAGCCGGATAATATCAGCGCCGGATAAATTCCGGATATGATAGCGATAACGGCAATTACCAGCAGACAGAACAGTACAAAAAACAAGTCGAAATTGAAAGCCAACTGGCGGTTTACGACATTGTTAAACGGCTGAACCATTACCAAAGCCAATAAAATACCTATCGCCACCGATATCAAAACCACCAGGAACGCCTCGCCCCAAAATTGAAAAATAAGCTGCTTACGCGCCGCACCAAGTGCTTTTCGCACACCTACTTCCATTGCCCTTTTGGTTGATTGGCCAATAGAAAGCGTAACAAAGTTTATGCAGGCCACAATTAATATCAGCAAGCCAATAGAGCCTAAGATGTATGAATATTTAGGATCGCTGGTGGGTTCGTTGCCGGCGGACAGGCTGGTATTTAAATGGATATCTTTAATAGGCTGCAAGTGCACGGTAAATTCTTCTCTACCATAATCTTCGCCCAACTGCTGCCTCATCATTTGAGGAAATTTTCTTTCCAGCGCTGATGCGTTTGCGCCCGGCTTCAATAGAATATACGATTCTGTAAAAACGCTAAACCAGTTTTTGAACGCCCGCTCGGGATAGAGATGTTTTGCCGCGCTAAAAGGTAATAACGCATTAAACCTAATGCTTGATGTTTCGGGCGCATCGTCAACAATCGCACTCACAGTAAACGGCACCTCATCATCCTGAATTTGTAATTCAATACTTTTCCCGATAGGGTTGGCTTCACCAAAATATTTTTTTGCCGTGGCAGCTGTAAGTACGATATTATTATCGAGCGAAAGCGGGTTGCCTGCATTCCCTGCTATAACTTTAAAGTCGAACATCCTGAAAAAATCCGGGTCGACCAAGTCCATGGTTTCCTTAAATGAGCTCGCCCCGATTTTTACGATAGGGGAAAACGCCAGCACGTGCGATGCCGCCTCCGTTTCGGGAAAGGTACTTTTAATAGCGGATGCCATGGCCAGTGGTGTAAATACGTTGTCGGACGTAATATTACTGGCCTTTTCGCGCTGCCAAACACGGTATAGCCTGTCGGCTTTATGGTGAAAGGCGTCGTAGCTTAACTCGCTGCGCACAAACAGCATAATCAGCATGCAGCACGTGATACTTACGGCGAGGCCGAGAATATTGATCAGGGTGTACTCCTTATGGCGCATTAAATAGCGAAAGGAGATTTTGAGATAGTTTTTTAACATATAATTATGGCTTAATTTTCTTTCAGACCACACTGTTGTGGTATCATGATTCGAAATTAGCCTTGCATTATAGGGTGTGCGCCTCAAGTTATAATGTGAGACACCTTTTTCCATCTGCCGTTTGTATTCCAAAGGGGTGGTACCCGTTACTTGCCTGAAAATACGGTTAAAGGTAGCTTTGGAGTTAAAGCCGGATTCATAAGCAATACCCAGGAATGTAATATGATCATACGCCGGGTCCTGCATCTTGTAAATGACATCCTGAACGCGGTATTCATTAATGAAATCGCTAAAGCTTTTTTTAAGGACTGTATTAATAATTTTTGATAATTCATGAGTACTTAGGTCAAGCTTCGCAGCTAATGAACCCAGGCTCAACTCCGGGTCTTGATAGTAGAGCCCGGCCTGCATTTTCTTTTTTAACCAGGCCGCTTTTTCTCTTAGCTCAAATGCGGGCGCCGCCTTTACCGGGACAGGCGATTGGGTAGTTAATCTTGGCCTTAAGAAAGCTGCCGCCGCC
>JAZJZL010000120.1:0-1876 GCA_040389845.1 Bacteroidota bacterium | reverse complement strand
CCCGCCGAGGTCGCGACGATGGAGGCGGACCAGAAGAAAGCTGCCGCCGCCGTCCATATAATTATAACCGCGAAAAAAATATAAACAGGATAGTAAACGTGTAGCCCTAATTGGTTATGATAACCAAAATAATCAATTGCAACACAAGATATCCATACAAGCCACAGCAACGCAGTGGCTCCCAGTAAGCGATCCAACCACCGGAACTCCATAAGGGACCGATCCATCAGAACAGGTGATTTGCGCCGGTAAAAGTTTTGAATTACAAGATGCGAGCAATACAGGTAGGCCGTGATCGAAATAAATGTACACAGCTGTAGCAAGGGATTTAGCCATTGGAATGCTGACGTAGCATAGGTGGTGACTCCCGTCTTCGCACTTTCAATTATTTCGACTACCAGCGCGCCTTGCTCAAGCAAAAGCGGACTAAAATGCAGCAGGTCTTTCCAGCGCAGCTTATATCCAGGCCGTGCTTTTTTACGCACGTAAAAATAGATGAGCGGCCCAAGAGCAAGCAAGAATTGCGTTGGCAGGCGGTCCCAGCCGGACTGATAAATTTCCAGCCGGAGATCTATAGCCAATATCCTCATCATCCACAAAACCATCACCACCAGCACCAGGCTAAGATAACGGTTAGCAGTACGGGCAGCACTCCTAACGAACCACAGTTGCAATGCAAAAGTCAACCCAACAAATATTGCTCCCAGCGAGGCCAGGTCAAATAAGCTGATATGGAATGTATAAGTTGCCATTAAGTAAAGCCTTAGCAATCACCAGTCCTAAGTTATAGTTAATTGTTTATCACTAATTTAAATAAATTTATTTGATTGTTTTTGTAACGAAACCGGACATCAGCCTGTTCGTATTCGACCTACCTGCGGATTCCGGAATATTTATTCAGTTATTAATAAATTCATTAATACGATGCATTACCACTTGGAAAATATAGGGAAATCGCTTTAAAAAAGTCGTTACGTATGGGCTGCGCACTTTTCAAATGCAAAAACGGTTCATCTTGAATGATCACCACTATAGCGATGGGTTTTTAAACCCATCGCTATGAAAAAAGCCCCTGAAAAATCCAACCAATACTTGCATATTTAAAATTTATTGGTAAGTTTGAACTAACGATAGGCTATGGATTACTGATAAATTTGTGCCTGATTCCGAAAAAGAATTTGAAGCCCTGGCGACCACATGCGAAGAGCAATATTTGAAAAGCTGCACGACAGGCCACTGAGACAGAAATTCAATTCTTTCCGGAAGATGCTACGCGAAAACGCGTAAAATTCGAACATACAAGGCCTGGATCGAGACAGCAGCAGAACAATAAAACCAAACCATATGAAACCTAAAATTTTTATCCGTATTTCGTCCGTGCTTATGTTGTTGCATACAGCCGGGCATACCATGGGCGCCCTTACCTGGAAGGAAGCGCCAAATAGCACAGTCGCCAAATTGGTGTCCGATATGCAGACAGTCCATTTCGCCTTCATGGGTCGCCAAGTTAGCCTCGGCTCATTTTTCGAAGGTTACGGCATCATTAACATATTTGTTTTGTTGCTGCTTACTATTACACTCTGGCTATTATCTAACGCTACCGATAATTCGCTAACCACAAAGCTGCTGCCGGTATTGGCCGTATTTTTATTGTTGATGGGCATTTCGGAATATATTTATTTCTTTCCGTTTGCTGCTGCAATATCCCTGTTGGCTGGTTTGGCTGCACTGGCCGGCAGTGTCAGTATTAAAAGGCCCGTATCAATTAACTAACAGCCATTTATGTTTCAGATTAGCAAAAAAATGGTTATCCAACACCGGTAATTAACCGGTGTTGATAAGTTACGGCAAACAAGAAAAAATTTAATGCGTATTA
>JAZJZL010000119.1:36744-78417 GCA_040389845.1 Bacteroidota bacterium | reverse complement strand
AAAAATAACGAAATGGGTGTGGCGGATAAGCTAAACAGCGTAGCCAAATACGTAGCCTCAACCACATTAAAAACGGCGGACTGGAATAATACAACCATTATCGGTAAAGACCTTGTAGCCGAAATCACCAGCCTCAAACAGCAGCCCGGAAGCGAAATTCAAATTGAAGGCAGCGCCGAATTGGTTGCATCCTTAGCTAAAGCCGGACTTATAGATGAATATCGCCTGCTGGGGCACCCAATCATCATGGGTAAAGGCCAAAACTTTTTTACGGAAGGGTTCTACGCTAACCAGCTGAGTTTAGTAAAAACTGAACTGTTAGACAAGGGGGGTATTGCGCTTTATTATTCCGTTGACAGGTCTTAAAAAGCCAGCGTTTTGATTGGCTGTATTGGTTATATTTGATGCCAATGAGCCTCGTTCCCTATCTTGTTTATATTTTGCTTTTCATCGGCGCAGCGCTAAGCGTTGTTGCAAAAAAGCTAACAATACCCGGCGCATTGCTGGGTTTTGTTGTTGGTGTACTTACATACATCGGGGGCGGCTACACAGGTATCGCTATGCTTGCCCTATTTTTTGTAATGGGTTCCTGGGCTACAGGGCGGGGACTAAAGAAAAAACAGGAACTCGGCTTTGCGGAAGTTGATAAGGGCCGACGCACAGCCGGACAGGTTTTTGCAAACGGCGGCGTGGCGGCTATAACCGGCGGTTTAGCGTGGTATTATCCATCATTTACACATACGTTGCAATTAATGATGGCCGGCAGTCTAGCCGCCGCGACTGCAGATACTTTATCATCCGAGCTTGGTACTATATTAGGCCGTCGTTTTTATAATGTGGTGACTTTCAGAAAAGATGAACGTGGCCTTGATGGGGTGATAAGCCTTGAAGGCACGCTGGCCGGGGCGGCGGGTGCTGTGTTAATAGCACTAGTCTATAGTATTGAACACACTTGGAATATGGAGTTGATATGGATAGCAATTGCAGGCGTTACCGGCAACTTTATCGACTCATTATTAGGCGCCACACTCGAAAGAAGGCGTTTTATAGACAACAATACGGTAAATTTCATGAATACGGCAGCAGGCGCCTTAGTTTGCCTTTTACTTATAACAGCCTACAAATAAGATAATTATCTATTTAAACTATAAAAAAGATAGAGAAACTGCCATGCAATTATTAATTATAGGTGTTTGGTAAATAATATTAAGTACATTTACAGCCATTTAATATCAATATAATGCAAGAAGGAACAGTAAAGTTTTTTAACGAAGAAAAAGGCTTTGGATTTATCATCCCAAGCAACGGTGACAAAGAAGTCTTTGTACATTCATCAGGACTGATTGATCGCATCCGCGAGAATGACACCGTACAGTATGAAGTAGAAGAAGGTAGAAAAGGCCCTAACGCCGTAAGAGTAAAGGTAGCTTAACATACTATTAATCATTACAAAAGCGCTTCCTGTTAAACAGGAGGCGCTTTTTGCTTTTAGGGACTTTTTGAGAGCCGAGAGTCAAGATCGAAATAACGACAACATTTATTGCCCATAGCTCTTCGGGCTTGGTTCTTGGCTCTTGATTCTAAACTCTTAATAAGGCGAAGGGCTCATCGATGTCCATCCGCCATCGATAACTAAACTTTGGCCGGTTATATGCCCAGCTTCCGGCGATACGAAGAATAAAGCCGCATTGGCAATATCCTGCACAGTGGCCGGTTTTCCCATAGGCGTTATGCGCGACCAGGTATCTCTATAATCCTCATCCATCATAGTACGCTCAGTTAAAGTAGCTCCGGGAGCGATTGTATTAATGGTAATGTTATAAGGCGATAGCTCGGCTACCAGGCTTTTGGCCAGCATATTAAGCCCAGCCTTGGTCATCCCATACGCTGCCAGGTTTTTATGTGCCTGGTGCCCGGTGACTGACGACATCAGTAATATCCTACCACCTGAGCCCTGCTTTTTAATCTGAAGCGCCGCCCGCTGCGTTAAGAAAAAGCTGCCATAAAGGTTAAGGTTCATCAATTGCTGTAACGATTCTGGCTGGTATTCCAGGAAATCGCCGAAAGTGGTTATTCCCGCATTTGCTATCGCGATGGTTAACTTCCCGAATTTCTCTACGGCCTGGCCAACTAAATATTGAATAAACGCAATATTGCTTACATCACCGGCTATAGCTTCACACGCACCGCCTTCGTTTTTTATAATGTCGGCTGCTTTTACCGCCAATTCATCATCAATATCGTTTAAAATAACCGAAGCCCCTTCATTAGTGAGCTGTCTTGCAATTTCAAAGCCTATACCCTGCCCCGCCCCTGTTATTATGGCCACCTGGCCGTTGAATTTCTTTTCTGCCATTGTAATTTCACTAATGCGAGTCCCTTAGTACCTTGCTACCGCTGCCACCTTTCAGGAAACCAAAATCAGCACCGAGATGCGCTTGTTCAACATTTTGCTGGTAAAGCCAGGTATAGCCCCTGTTTACTACTGGATGTGAATATTGAAAATTACTTTTTCGTTCCGCTATTTCTTCGTCAGTTAAATTAATATGCAGACTTTTATTAGCTACATCAAGCATAATTTGGTCTCCATCTTGCACGATTGCAATGGTGCCGCCTGCAGCAGCCTCTGGTGACACATGAAGCACGACCGTTCCGAAGCCCGTACCGCTCATACGGCCATCAGATATTCGCACCATATCCGTAATACCTTTTTCCAGCAGCTTTTTAGGGAGCGACATATTGCCTACCTCCGGCATACCGGGATAGCCTTTAGGCCCAACATTTTTTAAAACCAGTACGCTCGTTTCATCAACTTCAAGCAATGGGTCATCGATACGGGCTTTGTAATCCTCTATATTTTCAAAAACCACCGCTTTGCCGGTATGCTGCATCAACGCGGTATTTGCGGCGGACGGTTTGAGCACTGCGCCGTTTTCGCAAAGGTTGCCTTTTAACACCGTAATACCGGCAAGCTGATTGAATGGTTCATCAACAGTTGATATTACTTCCCTGTTATAGCATTTGGCATTTTGATAGTTTTCAGCTATCGGTTTACCGCTTACCGCGGTGGTTTCCCGGTGCAGGAAAGCATCCAATTCCTTCATTACAGCGGGGATTCCGCCGGCATAATAAAGGTCTTCCATAAAGTATTTGCCTGATGGCTGCAGGTTGGCCAATAGCGGGATGCCTTTTGCGGCGGTATCAAAGTCATCAATTGTCAAGTCGATACCTATTCTGCCGGCAATGGCCAGCAGGTGAATGATAAAATTGGTGGATCCGCCGATAGCGGCATTCGTAATTATTGCATTTTCGAAAGCCTGGCGGGTGAGAATATCAGACAGTTTCAAGTCTTCACGAACCATATCCACAATCCGCATCCCGGATAAATGCGCCAAAACTTTTCTTCGCGAATCAGCCGCGGGGATAGCCGCGTTTTCTGGTAATGATAAACCCAGTGCTTCCGTCATCACGGCCATAGTTGACGCCGTGCCCATTACCGCGCAATGCCCCCGGCTGCGCGACATGCACGCTTCCGCAACATTCATTTCCGCCTCCGTCATACGGCCGGAGCGCTGTGCTTCCGAAAATCGCCACACGTCGGATGTACTGATATCCCTGGCTTCATATTTACCCGTCAGCATGGCACCGCCTGAAACAACAATCGTCGGAATATTTACGCTGCACGCCCCCATAATAAGCGAAGGCGTAGTTTTATCACATCCGCAAAGCAAAACCACGCCATCAAGCGGGTTTGCCCGGATGGATTCTTCTACGTCCATGCTTGCCAGGTTGCGGTACAGCATAGCCGTAGGTTTTATTAGCGTTTCCCCAAGCGACATCACCGGAAACTCCACAGGAAAACCGCCTGCCTCATAAATGCCATGCTTTACAGATTCGGCCAGCTCACGAAAGTGCGCATTGCAGGGCGTAAGTTCCGACCATGTATTACAGATGCCGATTACTGGCTTATCCTTAAATTCATGCGCTGGTATGCCCTGGTTCTTCATCCAGGAACGATAAATAAAGCCATCCTTGCCGGTGCGACCGAACCATTCGCTGCTGCGCAGCTTTTTCTCACTCATAGGTTATAGTTGGGTATTGCGAAAGGTAAAGTTAATTTTTTTTGCAGAGAAGCGATATTTTCTTCCGGTTATGTCTGAAAACCTGTAGAGACGGGATGCGTCCCGTCTCCGATTTGATAGGTAAACGACATATAAGGCATCGGCATAACGTCGACCTATCGGCGGGAGACGCGAAGCATCGCGTCTACGATGGGTCTATTTTATATTGCTAATTTGTGACTTATTATTTTTCCAAAACATCCTCCCAACCACCAAAGCAACAGTAAACATCAGCACAGCCGCAACCGTAGCACTAATTCTGAATGAATCAAGGAAAGCGGAACGGGCCATTAACAACAGTGAGTGATGCGCAGCAGCCGGAAGCTGATTTGCAACCTCTACCGCAGCGCCGAAAGTTGAGGACGCAGCGTGTATAGCGGTCTGCGGCACACTGCCGCCTTTTATCCACAAAAAATCAAACCGGTATACAGCTACGCCGATGCTGCCGAGTAACGCAATGCCAAATGAGCCGCCAAGGGTGGTTATGGTTTCGGAAATACCTGCCGCCGCCCCTGCCCTTTCAGGTGGTGCTGCTGTCATTACATTCCCCATACTTAACGTAACTGCCATACCGCAGCCCGTTGAAATCAGCATCGAGGCGATGAGCATCACTGTTAGATCGGTGTTGATGCGGGTAAATACAGTTAACCCTGCTCCCATCGTCAGTAATGCCAGCGTAATTAATAATGGCTTGGGAACCAGCTTGCTTAACGGGTCTGCAAATGAGCAGGATATGGTACTGATAATTGCAGCAGGTAAGGTCCACAGCCCTGCTGCAAGGGGCGTCATCCCTAAAGCCAGTTGCAGATATTGGCCAACAAACAGGAAAATACCGCACCACATAAACAGTGCAATACAGGTGGTTACCAATGCGATACGAAACAATGGCATTTTAAACAGACTTAGGTTAATCAGCGGGTCAGGCAGTTTCTTTTGCCGGCGGAAAAATATAATGCCGAATATACCACCAATCAATACAGGAATAAGCATTACCGGCTCTAGGCTTTTTTCCGCAAGTTCTTTTATTCCATACGTGATAGGCAAAATAGTCACCAGCAATAAAATCACACTTGTAAAATCAAACCTTGCCGTACCCGGGTCTTTAAACTCGGGCAGTAACAATGGGCCTAAAATCAAAAACAATACCATCACCGGCACGCTCATTAAAAACACCGATCCCCACCAGAAATGGGTCAGCAGAAAACCGCCGACCACCGGTCCCAGCATGGTACCGGTGGAAAAACACGTCGTCCACAAGCCGACCGCAAAGTTGCGCTGGTTGTCATTATGAAACATGTTGCGAATCATGGAAAGCGTAGACGGCAGCAAGGTTGCTCCTGCTATCCCAAGCACTGCCCGCGACGCGATAAGTAAATTAGCAGTCTGTGCAAAAGCGGCCATTCCCGATGCTATGGCAAATGCTATGGCGCCGATTATTAATAGTTTGCGACGGCCAATCCTGTCGCCAACAGTTCCCATCGTTATCAGGAAACCGCATTCCAAAAAGCCGTAAATATCGGTTACCCAAAGCTGCTGCGAGCTGGATGGCTTAAGGGCCTGGCTGATAGATGGTACAGCAAGGTAAACAACAGTTGTATCCATCGATACCAATAAGGTAGGCAGCGCCAACACAGCAAGGGCTATCCATTCCTTGCTTCCGGCTTTAGGCTGAATTGTTTGCATGATCCAAAAATATCAACGGCACAATAATTTAACACGGTGAATATACGCCATCGTAGGGCGGGAATAATGACAAGCGCTCGAATTAACCTTCGTAAGTCTTAAAGTTCTTTGTATCTTTATTCCCGCAATGAATAACGGGTTACCCATATATAAAAGCTTATTTTCAAAATGGCTGATGGCGGCTGTTTTGTTGTTGAGTTTTTTTGCGTTTTCGGGAAGCGCTATTCAAAGCCGGTCGACGCAAAATTTACGACAGACCGAAGCTACATGTATAACCCAAACACAAATAGTAAAAACCGTTTCTTACAAACGGGCTTTAAATCAAACACAAACTAAGCTGTGTGCTCTGTCGTTTGTTACAGCAACCGAAATTGATTTAGCATACTTTCACAACCTTGCAGCAAAAACAGGCTTTGTAAGCTACATTGAGCAAAATATCAGCCGGCTGCAAAACCGGTCTATCAGCAAGCATACACTTTATCCGCACAACCAAAGCAGCAAATCCGCAATTCCTTTGGCATAATCCCTCCTTTCGGTCGTTCAGGCCGGTGAAATCAATTTTTTATTTCTGCTGATTAACAGTCCGCAGGATTATCATTTAATCTTATTTTTATATGAAACCTTTAAAAAAGGTATTAAGGTATTGCGCCTTAGTTCTTTTTATGGTGCTCGCTTTATCCGGCATCGGCATATTAGGCGTAGCACCCCCATTGACCAAAGACAGGAAGCTATTTGCAGATATGGAAATAGTTATGGAACAAAAAGAAAAAACAAACAAAAAAGATTCCAACCAGGAAAATCTAAAGTTTTAATAGTAACACACAGTTACCTCTGTGCCTCCTCTGCGACCTCCGTGGTCAAAATCACAGCTAAGTTCGCAGAGGGCCACGGAGAAAAATCTTCAATTTTAATTCCCATATTTATTGAATGAGAAAATACTATATCCTTATCACCCTGTTCTTCGTCGGGCTTATCGGCGCGGCAATCAGCCCGCATGATTATTTTACATGGATACTGGAAGTTTTTCCGGCTATCATCGGTCTCGTTATATTACTAATAACTTTTAAACGCTTCAGATTTTCCTATCTCACCTACTGTTTTATCTTAATCCATTGCTGGATACTGTTCATCGGCGGGCATTATACTTATGCGCAAGTGCCATTATTTAACTGGGTGCGCGATGTATTTCACCAAACCCGCAATAATTACGACAAACTCGGCCATTTTGCACAGGGGTTTATACCAGCCATGATAGTGCGGGAGGTATACATCCGTCAAAACATCATCCAAAAGAAAACGTGGATACCGTTTTTAACAGTGGTGGTTTGTATGGCCATCAGCATGTGCTATGAGTTTTTGGAGTGGTTTGTCTCTGTGGCTTCGGGTTCCTCCGGCGATTCATTTTTAGGTACGCAGGGTGATGTTTGGGATACGCAGTCGGATATGCTTTTTGCTACCATTGGGGCTATTTGTATGGTGGTTTTTATGTCGAAGATACAGGATAGGCAAATTAATAAGATGAAAACGCAGTGAGCGAAAAGTCTCAATATCAGATATCACCACGCACCCTTTTCAAATAAACTTGTGGTTGCAACGCCAATATCTTAGTTTTATCTATAATTAACTGACCAGTATTCACACATAACAAGAACATGAAACACAACTACATTAAACCTATTTTTGCTGTTTTGATGTTAGCCTCCGCAAGTCTGTTTGCACAGGAAAACATCGACACCGCAGTATTCGGCAAAATTCGCAGGGCCGAAATGTCAAATTCTCACATCCCGATGATTGCTCATTATATTACCGATGTTTCCGGGCCGAGGCTCACCAATTCGCCAGGCTACGCAAGGGCAGGTAAATGGGCAGTTGAAACTATGAAGAAATGGGGTATGGTAAATACAGCCATGGAACCATGGGGTGACTACGGCAAAGGCTGGGAAATCCAGGATTTCAGCATATCATTTAAGGCGCCTTATTCTCAATCTATTACAGCTTATCCGGAACCGTGGACAGGCAATACCAATGGTCCGGTTAGCGGTGGCGTAGTGCTTTTACCATCGGCAAATTCTATGGATACTGCTTATATTATAAAGCATTCCGAAGAATTTAAGGGAAAGTTTGTGCTGGTGGCAGGCAAAGGCCCGAGCTACGAGCCTGATTTTAAACCATCGGCAGAACGCCTGACTGATACTGAACTTGCCAATATGAAAGACACCTACATGCTAAGCCGCGCGATGCTGGAAGGATACCTTAAATATTTTAGCGTAATGGCGCGTATTCCTGAATTACTTAAAAAATCGGGAGCGTTGGCTATTCTTACAGCCGGGCCTGAAAATCATGATGGTACTGTGTTTGTACAAGGCCTCGTCGGTTACAAAACCAATACCGAGGCAAGCGTCGTTAAAGTTGCTATATCGTCAGAAGACGGCCAGCGCATAAAAAGATTGCTTGAGTCGGGACAGAAAGTTGAGCTGAACCTGAATGTAAAAGGCAAGTTTAATGATGCTGATATCAAAGGCTATAACGTTGTGGGTGAAATTCCGGGAACAGATCCTAAATTAAAGTCGCAGCTTGTAATGCTGGGCGGTCACCTGGATGCCTGGGCATCATCTACTGGTGCTACTGATAACGGCGCAGGCAGTATCGTAATGCTTGAAGCTGTACGCCTGCTGGATTCATTGGGTATAAAACCGAAACGAACCATCCGTCTTGCCTTGTGGGGTGGCGAAGAGCAGGGCTTGCTGGGCTCTTACGGTTACGTAAAAAATCACTTCCGGGGGGTTGACAAAGTACTAAAACCGGAAGCTGCACAGGTATCAGCCTACTTTAACCTTGATAATGGCACCGGTAAAATTAGGGGCATATTTGCCCAGGGTAATACCGCCATTAAACCCATATTCGAGCAGTGGTTTAAGCCTTTTGCTGATTTGGGCGCCAGCACCGTAACAATGGCTAACACCGGTTCAACCGACCACTTGTCGTTCGACTGGGCTGGTATCCCCGGCTTCCAGTTTATCCAGGACCCTATCGATTACGAAACCCGCACGCACCACAGTAACCAGGATAACTACGACCACCTGAAGATTGAAGACCTTAAGCAGGCTGCAGTTATCGTAGCCTCGTTTGTTTACCAAACAAGCGTAAGGCCTGATATGATGCCGCGCAAGCCCGCAGAAAACGGCACATTTGTATTTGATGGTTTATAAGACATCAAATAAGATTACGGGAAGCCGCCCTCTATAATGTGAGGGCGGCTTTTTAGTTTAAGGTAAAAAATTGCGAAAAAAGCAAAATTTGCAAAATATCGTTGTAGCGTCTCGCGTTTCTGCTGCGTAATGTTGTTATAAATACTTTCTAATAAAGATTATGAAAAACTTTAAAAACATTTCAAAAGGATTGGTGACAAAGATTGGTGCTGTATGCATAATTGCGCTTAGCCTGTCATCGTGTATAAAAAATCACGACGATACGCCTGTGCAGCCTGTAGCATTGTTAAGCGTTATCCAGGCTTCACCCGACGAACCCGCTCTTAATTTTAATCTCAACAGCGCCAGGGTTAATGCAAGCCCGATAAATTATGGCAGCGGTCTCGACTATTTTAGGGCTGTTGCAGGTAAAAGAACAGCTATCTTCACTAAAAACAGCGACGGCACAACAGTAAAATCAGATACAATGACCCTAAGTCAGAATGTGGCCTATACACTGTTCCTTGTAAATAAAGCAGCTACGCCCGAATACCTGCTGCTAAACGATGCCATCACCCAACCATCGTCAGGTAACGCAAATCTTCGTTTTGTTAATTTGAGTCCAGACAGCGGACCGGTTGATCTGGCCGTAAAAGATGGCGCAGTATTGGTAGCGAACAAATCGTTTAAAGGTTTCTCCGGCTTTAGTTCGCTCGAGGGCAAAAACTACTCGTTTGAAATAAGGAAAGCCGGTACAACTACTGTTTTGGCTTCTTTAACTAGTCAAAATATTTCTCCCGGGTTTGTTTATTCAATTTATTTTAGGGGTTTGGCTGCCTCAACAGATGCTGCCAAACCGACAGCAAGCTTAATTGTAAACGCAATCTATTAATATCGACCCTACAACTACAAAAAAGCAAAGCCTGCCCTAACCGGCGGGCTTTGCTTTTTTATGTGAACGGCACAAAGTAACATTTTTGCATCAATAGCATAACGAGCTAAAAAAATCAGCATATTTAATTGCTATTAACTTGTTATGAGGAAATTTTTACTGCCCGCATTGCTATCGCTGGTTGTTATTGGTGCGTATGCCCAGCAAACCGGCAAAAAACCGCTTGACCATTCTGTTTTTGACGGATGGCAAAGCATAGATAATGAACACATCAGCAATGATGGTAAATGGATAATTTATGTGGTGAAGCCACAGGAAGGCGATGCTAATTTGGTTATTACCGATAGAAAAAATGCTTCGAAACTCCAGGTACCGAGGGCCGATACTGCTCGCCTTACTTCTGATTCAAAATTTGCAATTTGCCTTATAAAGCCGTTTTTTAAGGACATCCGCCAGGCAAAAATTAAAAAGAAAAAGCCATCTGAATTTCCCAAAGATACGCTTGGAATAATTACGCTTGACAAAAACACGATTGTTAAAATACCTGCTATACGCTCATTTAAAATCGCCGAAAACGTACCTGTTGTAGCCTACCTTTCCCCTGCCGATACAATTAAAAAGCCTGCTGCTGGCGATACCTCAAAAAAAGCTATAGCCACTACTATTGCCCCACCCGTTCGCGAGGGTGCCGAACTTTCTGTAAAACAGCTGCTAACCGGCAAAACCCGCTCGTTTGAATACGTTACTGAATACCAGCTTACCAAAAACGGCAAATGGCTGGCATTCTCCGTTACAGGGCCTAAGAAAGGGAAAGCGGTAAAATCAGGACTGTTTGTTTATGACGTAGAGCATGATACGCTAAAAATGATAAGCACCGGTCGGGGGAACTACCGTAACCTGGTATTTGATGATGCCGGAAAGCAACTAGCTTTTACTGCTGAGAAAAACCCGGAGAAAGCCCAGGTAAAGCCATTCAAACTTTACTATTACAACATAGCGAAAGACAGCGCCGAAGTTATCGCCGGCCCAAACTCGTTAGGTATGCCCGATAAATGGGCCGTTAGCGGTGATGGTAAGGTTTATTTCAGTAAAAACGGCAGTTCCCTGTATTTTGGTACCGCGCCTATTCCCAAACCGATAGACACTACGCTGGTTGATTTTGAGCATGCCAAACTTGATATCTGGAACTATAAAGACGACTACCTTCAGCCACAGCAGTTAAAAAACCTGCAACGCGAATTGCGCCGAAGCTACCTTTCTGTTATCAGGCCGGGAGGTGTAGATAAAAGTTTAATTGCGTTAGGAGATGCCGACCTCCGTGAAGTTCTTGTACCGGAAAATAACGATGCCGGCTTTGTACTTGCTATTACAGATACCGGCGCACGTGTACAAAGCCAATGGACAGGCAGCTCCGGTGAAATTGCGTACCTGGTTAATACACGCACAGGCGGTCGGGTAAGGATAAATGAAAGGCTAAAGGCAAGATACAGTATATCGCCGGATGGCAAATACGTGGTTTGGTTCGATTCAAAAGACCAGAACTGGCACAGCTACAGCATCGCTACCGCAAAAAAAGTAAATTTAACGGCTGGCACAGGCACAAAAATGGGCGCTGAAGATAATGATGTTCCAGACGATCCATCACCTTACGGACTGGCGGCATGGGAAGAACATGACAAGCACGTGCTGATTTACGACCGCTACGATATATGGAGTATTGACCCCGAAACAGGCACTACAGTTAACCTGACCAACGGCATCGGCAGAAAGCAAAAATTAATATTCAGGTACAATAGTGCTTTGGCAGAGGAAAAATTTATCCCTTCAAAATCAACTTTGTGGTTTATTGTGCAAAGCGATGAAAATAAGCAATGGGGATATTATAAAAAGCAATTGGGCAGCATAGCGGAGCCCGAAAAAATTGTAATGGCGCCAATTGGTTACGGCAACCTGCACAAGGCAAAAAATGCCCCGGAGCTTATCTACACCAAATTCAGCTACCAGCACTCCCCGGATTTATACGTATCAATCGACCTAAAAAAGGAAACCAAACTTAGCGCTATCAATCCGCAGCAGTCTGAGTACAACTGGGGAACTGCCGAGTTAGTGGAATGGACGACTCCTAAAGGCTATAAATCAAAAGGGATACTTTATAAACCCGAAAACTTCGACCCGGCAAAAAAATACCCGCTCATAGCCTACTTCTATGAGAAGCTGTCGGAGGGTTTGTATAACTACATCGCACCCGCGCCTACTCCATCGCGCCTGCCGATATCATTTTTTGTGAGTAACGGCTATTTGGTTTTTGCACCGGATATCAGCTATGAAACCGGACACCCGGGAGCATCTGCTGTGGAATATGTAAACTCAGGCGTGGAAGCATTAAAGAAAAACCCATGGGTTGATGGCGCACATATAGCGATACAGGGCCAAAGCTGGGGAGGTTACCAGGTTGCTTACCTGATCACGCAAACCAATATGTATGCGGCTGCATGGGCTGGTGCGCCTGTCGCCAACATGACTTCGGCTTATGGTGGTATCCGCTGGGAAACTGGTGTGAATCGGCAATTTCAGTACGAAAAAACACAAAGCCGTATCGGTGCTACACTTTGGGAGAAACCGGAATTATATATCGAGAACTCTCCGTTATTTCAATTGCCAAAGGTGCAAACCCCGGTGATGATTATGAGCAACGATGCCGATGGCGCCGTGCCATGGTACCAGGGTATTGAGATGTTTACGGCCCTGCGCCGTCTAGGTAAAGCGGTTTGGCTATTACAATACAACAACGAGGCGCACAACCTGGTGCAGCGCCAAAACCGGAAGGACATCACCATTCGCGAACAGCAGTTTTTCGACCATTTTCTAAAAGGAGCGCCATTGCCGGTATGGATGGACAAAGGCGTGGCCGCTGTAGACAAAGGTCGCGACTGGGGCCTGGAATTGGAAAAATGATTTAAAAAGCGTTCCATTTTTCCGCACGGAACACCGCGAACACTATTAAAAACATTGATTATCAATAACATGCATTTTTAACAATCTACAACACATTGATAATCAGTAATTTCCATTTGGGTTTACACACGGGTTTACAAAACCTCAGGAACAAGCTCGTAAATAATTAATAATCAATACATTAATTAAACAGCGGGGTTTACACCTGTAAACCCCGCTGTTATTGCAAAGCGTTCCATGTTTCCGAACGGCTCGCCAATCCAAGTGTCCACACTTGGATTTATATGGTTGCAAGCGTCCACGCTTGCGATACACACCGGCTCTGTTTGGTTAGCGCGGAACACCCCGAACGCGATTAAACACACTAACTATCAGTTATTTACATTATATACTTTTACAAGTAACTGACAATCAACATATTTCACATTATATATTCACCAACCCTACTATATCTTCTCTACAACTACAGCCGTACCGTAAGCCAAAACCTCGGTTACGCCGTTCATTACTTCATTAGCATCATAACGCATATTGATAACTGCATTGGCGCCATGCTGCTGTGCGTGCTGCATCATGAGTTGGTAAGCTTCTTCACGGGCTGTTTCGCATAATTCGGTGTAGACCGTATTCTGACCGCCTACCAGGGTTTGCAGGCCGCCTAAAATATTACCGCCCAATCCGCGTGAGCGAACAGTAATACCCCTGATAATACCCAGGTGCTGGGTAATTTTGTATCCTTCTAAACTTGTGCTGGTTGTTACTAACATGATTTTTTGTTTGCTATTGGATGATATTTTGATTGATTTGTTTCTAAAGATTCCCCTTTTTTATTTGCTCAACCGCATAATTCGCCGCCCTCGCTGTTATCGCCATAAACGTAAGCGATGGGTTTTGCGTACCCGTCGATGTCATACACGCCCCATCGGTTACGAAAACATTGGGACAGGCATGCAGCTGATTCCATTTGTTAAGAAGGGACGTTTTAGGGTTATGCCCCATGCGCACGCCACCAACTTCGTGAATATCGAGCCCGGGGGCTTGCTTGCTGTCATTGGGGCTTATATTTTTACAGCCTGCCTTCTCCAGCATTTCCGCTCCCTGCTGTAAAAAGTCTTTCATCGATTTTTCGTCGTTCTCGTCGTAATCTACCGAGACTGTAAGCAAAGGCATTCCCCACTCGTCTTTTTTATCTTTACTCAGATAGACATGGTTGCTTGCTTTGGGAATAGTTTCGCCCTGCATCATCATATAAATGCCCCAGTCCCCGGCTTCGGAAATTGCTTCTTTATAGTCAGCGCCAATTTGGTTGCCTGGTGTGTAATGTCCCCAGCCGCCACGGGTTGCAGTGTAAAACACCATGTAACCGCGTAGAAAATCGGTTTCCTGCTTGTGCACATTTCGGAAGTTAGGCATCATAATGGCTGTCGGCCGGCGGCCGTAGTAATAAGTATCTTCGTATCCTTCCATGCGCGCGCTTAACGAGCCGCGGTAATTCTGGAAGGCTATGTATTCGCCGAGCAAGCCATTGTCGTTACCCAAACCGTCCGGAAAACGGGCCGATTTTGAGTTAAGCAGCACCATATTGGTATTCAAACACGCGGCGTTTACAAAAATTATCTTTGCAAAATATTCAGTAGCCTGTTTGGTATGGGCATCAATCACCCTTACGCCTGTTGCCTTACCCTTTTTCTCATCATAAATAACGGAATGCACTACAGAATCTGGCAGAATAGTAAGGTTGCCTGTTTTGGCGGCCGTTGGTAATGTTGACGAGTTGGAGCTGAAATATCCTCCAAACGGACACCCCCGCTGGCAAAGGTTACGCGCCTGGCATTGACCCCTGCCCTGCTGTAAATGCACTTCTTTTGGCTGGGTGAGGTGCGCACACCGGCCTATAATAACGTTGCGGTCTTTATAATTGCTCATGATGCGTTGTTGCATCACCTTTTCTACCACGTTCATTTCCCAGGGCGGTAAAAACTCTCCGTCTGGCAATGTGTCCAACCCGTCATGGTTACCACTGATTCCCGCAAAACTTTCCACGTAGCTATACCATGGGGCAAGGTCGTCATAACGTATCGGCCAGTCAACTGCAAAACCGTCCCGGGCCGGACCTTCAAAATCGTATTTACTCCAGCGCTGCGTTTGCCTCGCCCACAGCAACGATTTACCGCCTACCTGGTAACCTCTTATCCAGTCGAACGGCTTTTGCTGGATGTAAGGATGGTCGGTGTCTTTTACAAAAAAATGTTCTGTGCTCTCGTCATAAGCATAGCACCGGTTTACTACCGGATTTTCCTCTTTGTTTTTTAGGGGGATATCGCCGTGATGCTTAAAGTCCCATGTATTTTTGGTAGCGGTGGGATAATCCTTCAGGTGTTCTACTTTTTTGCCGCGTTCCAGTACAAGGGTTTTCAAGCCGCCTTCACATAGTTCCTTAGCCGCCCATCCCCCGCTAATTCCCGAACCGATAACAATGGCATCGTAAGTATGATTTAAATTGGCCGTGTAATTAAATCCAGCGGGTGCAGACATAAGCAGATTTTTAATAATTGGATTACTAAAAATAGGAAAATATTATAAGAAGCTGCCTGGCGGGAATTTAATTGTTGCTAATTCGCGCTGGATAAAACCCAGCGCTACAACATGAATCGAGCCGATGGCTCTTGAAGTCGGCCACATTTGAATGTTTTCTTCCCAATAGGGTTTTAAAGAGCCATAGGCTCGGCCTATATTTTAGCGCCGGGTTTCAACCCGGCGTTAGCAGGTAATGAGCCGACAATTTGATTTGCACCCGTGGGGCCCGATGTTTAAGTAATAGAAATCCACCAAAAACAAAACAGCGCAAGCTAAAAGCCCGCGCTGTTTAAATCGTCAATAAGAATACTTACAGTTTCAATCCTGCCAGGTAAGCAAGGCTTTGCGGCACTTGCGCCTGTACATTATCGCTTTCGTCTTCCAAATAATAGTGCTGTATACCGGCTGCTTTTGCCGCGGCTAAGCAATCGGCAACATTTATCTGGCCGGTACCTAAAACAACGCTATTCTCAGGTGAGGTTGAACCCGACAAGTCGCCGGTTACGCCTTTTTTAAGGTCTTTAATATGTATCGCTTTAAAGCGGCTGGTGTATTTGTCTATCATGGCGGCGGGCTCCTGTCCGGGGAAGAATGCCCAGTAAATATCCATTTCGAAGCTTACATAGCTTGGATCGGTTTGCTCAACCAGGAAATCGAACAAAGTACCGTTCCTGAATGGCTCATACTCGAACCCGTGGTTATGATAAATCAGGTTCAAACTGTATTTATCTACCAATATTTTGCCGACTTTATTAAAATCGTCGATACCTTTTTGTGCTTCCTGCTCGGTAAAGGCAGCTTTATGCGGAATGTTTGATACCCTTACAAAGGTAGCGCCAAGCGTTTTGGCATCTTTGGCAACCTGGTCGGTTTTGCCAACCAAATCTTCGTAGCTAACGCCAAACGAAGAACATTTAATGCCACGGGCATCCATCAGCGTTTTTAATTCGGCGGCTGTTTTGCCAAACAGGCTGGATAGTTCCATGTCGGTAAAGCCGGCGGCCTTGATTAAATCAAGCGCAGCAGCAGGATCTTTTTCAAAAACCTTGCGGTAAGTATACGATACCACACCCGGCTTTTGCGGCGTGGATGTTTGGGCAAAACTGCCCTGCACCGCTAAGCAGACGATTATAGCCGCTGCGGCAAGCTTAATGTGTTTTATAATGTTAGTTGTCATACGGTAATTAATAGGCCGTAAACATACTAAATAACTGTTTATTATACGTTTTAAAAACGCATTTTATACATTTGACAATGCTGCAGGTTAGCGAACTTTACATTTATCCGATAAAATCCTTAGCCGGTATACCGGTCAAAAAGGCCGTCGTAACGTCAAGAGGATTTGAACACGACCGGCGCTGGCTGCTGGTTGATGAAAACAATTGCTTCATTACGCAACGCGAATATTACCAGATGGCATTACTGCGGGTGGCTATTGAGGCCGATGGCTTGCGGGTAACGCATAAAGTCAGCAATAAATCCTTATTAATACCATTCCGTACACGCGATACCGATTACGAACAGGCAATGGTAACCATTTGGGACGATACCTGCATGGCCGAATTTGTAAGCACCGAAGCCGACGCATGGTTTACCGAAGTACTGAATATGAGATGCAGGTTAGTTTATATGCCCGACAGCACGCTTCGCATAGTCGATCAGCGTTATGCGCACGAAGATTCCATCACTTCGTTTGCGGATGCTTACCCATTTTTGCTCATTGGGCAAGCTTCATTAGATGAACTGAACAACAGGCTTATAGAAAATCTGCCGATAAACCGTTTCCGCCCTAATATCGTTTTCACTGGCGGCGAACCTTTTGACGAAGACCTATACGGGCATTTCTTGATTAATAATATCGATTTTTACGGCGTAAAGCTTTGCGCACGCTGCGTAATGACTACTGTAAACCAGGATACCGCCATCAGAGGTAAGGAGCCGCTAAAAACATTGGCCAAATACCGTTTCAAGAATAACAAGATTCTTTTTGGCCAAAATTTAATTCACGATGGCACAGGCGAAATTGCTCTGGGTGATGAGCTAATTGTTTTGCAGGAGAATGTGGAAGAACGTTTTTTTGTGTAGATATGAAGCAGCATATTGCACATATTACCCTTGTAGTTGGTGATTATGATGAAGCCATCCGGTTTTATACCGGTACGTTAAGTTTTGTCCTTATTGAAGATACCTGTCTAGACGAAAAAAAACGATGGGTGCTTATTGCTCCACCAGGAGGCAGCGGCTGTAGCCTTTTGTTGGCAAAAGCAAGCACCGAAGAACAACAAAGCAGGATTGGCAACCAAACCGGCGGCCGTGTAGCCTTATTTTTATATACCGACGATTTCTGGCGCGACTATAACACCATGCTCAGCAAAAACGTAAAATTTGTTCGCACGCCCAAAGAAGAGGCATACGGAACAGTTGCTGTATTTGAGGACTTGTATGGAAATTTATGGGATTTGATTGAGCCAGCTGGATAATAGAATCGCCTTACTATGCACGCATTATATTTTATACTTACTAAATAAATAAAACGTTTATCTTTACAACAGGCCGGCCACTGTAAAATCAGTGTTAAGCCAACACAAAATCTTTTATCTATCTTTGTAAGCGACATTATAAAGTATGCTATCGAAAAAAACAAAGTATGCAATTAAGGCCCTGGTAGTACTGGGGAAAAATGCAGACAAGCCCCCTATGCAGATTTCAAAGATTGCGGAGGAAGAACGGATACCTAAAAAGTTTCTTGAACAAATACTGCTCGACCTGCGCAACGCAGGCTTCCTGTACAGTAAAAAAGGCGCCGGCGGCGGCTATAGCCTAAACAGGGACGCAAAAGATATATACCTGGTACAGATTATGCGCATTACCGATGGCCCTATAGCTATGGTTCCCTGCGCCAGCCTTAATTTTTATCACAAATGCGACGAGTGCCACCAGGAAACTACCTGCGGCATACGTGATGTATTTGTTGAAGTTAGGGATGCTACACTTAAAATTCTTTCGGAAACCAGCATCGCTGATGTTATCAGCAGGGAAACCACGCTGTTAAGCGTTTAAATCGTAAAGTATTAACAACAAAAAAAGCAAACCGGTCATCCCGGTTTGCTTTTTTTATATTATAGCTGATTACTGATTACTCCGCAGCAGGTGCTTCTTCTGCGTCGGCTGCCTTCTTTTTAGGAGCAGCTTTCTTTTTAGGAGCTTCTTCAACCGCTGCAGTTTCTTCAACTGCCGGTGCTGCTTCTGCTACAGGCGCGGCTTCTGCCACTGGTGCTTTCGCTTCAACTGCTTTCTTTTCTGCTTTAGCTTTTGGTGCAGGTGCTGCATCTTCCGCAACCGGAGCTGCTTCTAAAGGTAATATAGAAACATAAGAACGGTTATCTGCTTTCTTTTTAAATGTAACGATACCATCTGCCAAAGCAAATAAGGTATGGTCTTTACCAAGACCTACGTTAAGGCCAGGATTGTGTTTAGTACCGCGCTGACGCACGATGATGTTACCCGCAATTGCCGGCTGACCACCAAATATTTTGATACCTAAACGTTTGCTATGCGATTCGCGGCCGTTTCTGGAACTACCGGCCCCTTTTTTGTGTGCCATTTCTTAATATCTTTATTCTGACCCGTTTAAACCAGGTCTGAGGTTTAAACTTAAATTATAATGATATACCAGTGATCTCTATCTTGGTAAACTGCTGACGGTGACCGTTTTTCTTTTTGTAACCTTTTCTTCTTTTCTTTTTGAAGATAATTACTTTATCACCTTTTAAATGAGACACTATCTTAGCAGATACTTTAGCGCTTTTTAAATCAGAACCTAATTTAAATTTACCTTCGTTTTCTGCTAACAATACATTGTCAAATTCAATACTAGCGCCCTCATCGCCTTGTAGTCTGTGTACAAAGAGCTGCTGGTCTTTTGCAACTTTAAATTGCTGTCCGGCTATACTTACTATTGCGTACATTGTTTGTTAAATAATTATGTTTTAAATTTTTTCGAGGTGCAAATATAGAAACTTAATTTTAATAAAGCAACGGGATATTTATTAATGAGTGCAAATCATTTGTCGCTCCCAATTTTTTTGCTAAAGCCCTTGCCCTATTCTTGAGTATCCCGTCGGTTTTAACCCTACCGTGTACCCACAAGTTTTAAAATCGGACAGAACATGCGCCGTAGGTGCTACCTCTTTGTAGTAGAAAAAATAGCGATAAGTAATTTTGCCTCGTAGAGGTTACCCTGCGACCGGATATTTTTGCCAGCAGCACGAAACGTGATGGACAAGGGTAGCCCCGATGGGGCAAAAATCCCCTTCTTGCCATGGGCTACAAAGCGGTAGCCCCTAATGGGGCATAAAAATATAACGCCGAAAAGATGTTGGTACACGGTAGGGTTTTAACCGACGGATAGGCGAATAACCAGGTACGGCTTTAGCCAAATTCCGTCATGCTAAATAAAAATGAGGCAGTGACAATTGAATTACACTCATTACTAATGCAATATAACCAGGAATAATCTACACCAGCAGCCCAACAATTACCCCAGCTACAATTATCAACGGCGCCTTTATCTTAGTAAAGTTCAGGATAAGAAAAGAGCATATCATTATTAAATAAGCAGCCCAATCCAAACCGAACGGCCTAACCAACAATATCAAGGCAGTTGCCATAAACCCAACTGCCACGGCGCTGATGCCGCTGAGCGAATTTTTAATGCGGGTTATTTTTTTCAAATCGTCCCAAAAGGGCACTATAAATAAAATAAGTATCAGTCCCGGGGCATTGATGCCGATCACTGCCACGATGCCACCAAACACTTGTCCAACCAGCCCGGCACCTTTATTACCCATAGAAATGGTGCCCACAAAAGACGTAAACGAAAACGTAGGCCCCGGCAAGGCCTGTTGCAGGGCGTACCCGGAAAGAAATTCTGAATTACTTAAATAATGCTTAACCTCCACAAACTCGGTATACATCAGTGGCACCAGTACCTGTCCCCCACCGAAAATCAATATGCCGTTACGGTAAAAATTCTCGAACAAACGTATAGGCAAGCTAAATACAGAGGTTTGATTAACCAAAGCACCTAAAGCAGCAAAAAACAACAGCACACCTACAAAATAGGTTACCTTATTGGGATTAACATTGGCGAATAACTTTACACGCAGGGCGTCCTCCTGCGGCTGTGCTTCAAGGGCAGATGATAGAATTCCGCCTAATAATATTAATATCGGGAACGCATAAGCATTCTGCAGAATAAGCGTAACAATAAGCGACCCTATAGCCAGCATGGTGGTAATTCGCGTCTTCAAAAACTTATTTGCGAAGGTATAAGTAGCATAGGCAACTATCCCGACGGCAATGGGCTGCACAAAACGCAGGATGCTGGTAAACTGCGCCTTATCCGCAAACATTTTATAGCTGATAGCGGCCATACACATAATAGTTGCAGATGGCAAAACCCAAATGAAAAAAGTGATAATGGCTAACCTCAGCCCTCCTACCTTCCAGGCGATGCCAACGAGGGTTTGGGTCGACGAGGGGCCGGGAAGCAATTGAGCCAGGGCGTTCAGCTCCATCAGCTCCTCTTCGGTTATGTACCGGCGTTTCTCCACAAACTCGCGCAGCAAAACAGCAATATGCGCCTGCGGACCGCCAAATGCCGTAAAGGTATAAAGCGTAACATCGCGAAGGAAGACAAGCTGTTTCTTGGTCATGTGTTTAGTTCATGGTTCATCGGCGGTTCATAGTTGATGGTTCATAGTTCATAGCCGAAACTTTTATGCAGCTGCCATGAACCATCAACTATGAACTACTCAATAATCATCGTCATCGTCTCCGAACCCCGTCAATTCGTTATATACCCCCTGTAACTCCGAAAATGCGTGATTGTTGCGTTGTTCTTTTGTAACAATCATGCCAGTTTCATAGGTTTTTATTGCGTCTTCTTTCCGGCCCAATGCTTCATAAAGTTTACCCAAGTGATAATAAGTGCCGGCATAATCCCGATGATTGTTTACCAGGTCTTCATAATATTCAAGGGCCTTTTCTATTTCGTTCAGGCGCAGGTGCTCTGTGGCCAACGCATATTTCAGAAAAGGGTCGTTAGGTTCGTTCTTTATAAATTCGTGAAGCTTCTCTAATCTGCTTATCTCCATTTTAAACTCTCTCTTTTTTAACTAACTTTGCACATCCTATTTATGACTGACAAAACACACACGGTTTACCAGCGTATAGGCCAATTATCCTAATATTGTAGTACTATGAAAATACTGGTTTGCATTAGTAATGTTCCGGATACCACGACAAAAATAACTTTTACCGATAACAACACCCAATTTAATACCAACGGCGTTCAGTTTATACTGAATCCTTACGATGAAATTGCATTGGCACGCGCAATCGAGCTTACAGATGGCGGCAACGGCACTGTTACCGTCATAAACGTAGGTGATGCCTCAACAGAACCTACTATCCGCAAAGCCCTGGCCATCGGCGCAACAGATGCTGTTCGCGTCAACACAAAACCGCATGATGCATGGGCAGTAGCCTACCAGGTTGCCGAATATGTAAAGGCCAATCCCTTCGATTTGATATTAACCGGCCGCGAATCTATCGACTATAATGGTTCGAAAGTAAGCGGTATGCTTGGCGAATTGTTAGATCTTCCATCCGTTTCTATCATTAAAAAACTGGATGTGGATGGCAGCACGGTAACTGTTGAACGTGAAATTGAAGGCGGTAAAGAAATATTGTCTATCCCGCTGCCGATTGTAGCAGGCACAGCCGAAGGAGTTGCGGAACCTAAGATACCGAACATGCGCGGCATTATGTCGGCACGTACTAAACCCTTGGCAGTTGTTGAGCCTGTTGAGGTAAAAACATTTTCAGAAGTCATCAGTTATGAAACACCGGCGCCCAGAGGACAAGTGAAACTGGTACCGGCAGACGATACAGCAAAGCTTGTGGACCTGCTGCATGCTGAAGCGCGTGTTATATAATTCACCCTTAATCAAACTATTGATTTTAACATTGTAATATGTCAGTTTTAGTATATACGGAAAACGCCGGGGGCAAATTCAAAAAATCAACTTTTGAAGCAGTTTCATACGCCCGCGCCATTGCCGACCAAAATAACACCAGTTTAACAGCAATTTCTATCGGCGATGTAAGCAGCGATGAGCTTGTCTCCCTTGGCAAGTACGGCGCCGAAAAAGTCTTAAACGTAAATAGCACTAAGCTGAAAGATTTCATCAACCAGGCTTATGCTTCAGTAATAGCCGAAGCAGCTAAAAAGGAAAGCGCTGATGTGGTTATATTATCCAACTCATTTTCTGGCCGTGGCCTGGCACCACGCATTGCGGTTAAGCTACAGGCCGGCCTGGCCGATGGTGCTGTTGCACTGCCCGAACAAAGCGGTGGTAAATTCAGCGTAAAGAAAACTGCATTCTCCGGCAAAGCGTTTGCAGTTATTGAGTTGTCATCAGCCAATAAAGTGATATCAATTGTGCCAAACTCTTATAAAGTAGTAGAAAAGGCCGTTGATGCAAAGGTTGAAGATTTTGCGTCCGAAGGTAATGCTGCTGACTTTAAGGCCATGATAAAAGAAATCGTGCGCTCCACTGACAAAGTATCCGTGCCGGATGCCGACATCGTAGTTTCTGCCGGTCGCGGGTTGAAGGGGCCTGAGAATTGGGGCATGATTGAAGAACTGGCCGATTTACTTAGCGCAGCACTGGCTTGCTCAAAACCTGTATCTGATGCAGGGTGGCGTCCGCATAGCGAACACGTTGGACAAACAGGTATTGCTGTCAGTCCAAATTTGTATATTGCAATAGGAATTTCGGGCGCTATACAGCATTTGGCAGGTGTAAGCTCATCAAAAGTTATCGTGGTGATAAACAAAGACCCGGAAGCACCGTTTTTTAAAGTGGCAGACTACGGCATTGTTGGCGATGCATTTGAAGTTGTACCAAAATTAATAGCAGCAGTAAAAGAATATAAAGCTTCAGCATAAAGGTGCGTTGTGATGGGTAATGATATGAAAAAAATAAAGCTGGACATTGTTGGCTTGTCGTACAGCCAAACACAGTCTGGCGCGTATGCCCTGGTTTTGGGCGAGGTTAGCGGACGCAGAAGACTGCCCATCATTATAGGCAGTTTTGAGGCACAGGCTATTGCTATCGAGATTGAAAAGATGACGCCTAGCCGACCCCTTACACATGATTTATTCAAAAGCCTTGGCGAGGCATACAACATTAAGGTACAGGAAATAATTATTTATAACCTTGTCGACGGTATATTTTATTCCAAATTGATTTGTAGCGACGGCAAAAAATCAGTAGAAATTGATGCGCGCACCAGTGATGCAATAGCGGTTGCCGTCAGGTTCGATTGCCCCATATACACATTTGAATTCATCCTTTCAACAGCAGGTATCGTAATTGAAGGAAACGATTTTGTCTATCTCGAAAACATCAACGAAACCAAGGAAGAAAAGGCAAATGCGGCATCAACATCTCCGGGCGGTTTTGCTACTTTAAGTACTGATGAGTTAAAAACCCGCTTGCAGGAGGCGCTCGCCGAGGAATCTTATGAGAAAGCCGCCAAAATACGTGATGAGCTGAACCGCAGGAAAGCATCGTAAAATTGATACATCATCATAACTTAAATTTTATCCTCTTTTAACAGGCGCGGTGCCTAAATCTTCGTGATTTCATAATTATTTCGCTATTTTCCGGCTTTAAATTAACACTGACCATTTTATCGTTTTAAACCAGCGCTTTATGAATATTAAGTTCCGCTTAATACTGATGAATTTTATGCAGTTCTTTATATGGGGGGCCTGGCTGCTCACCATAGGCGCATATTGGTTTCAAAATAAGCATTGGTCAGGAGCGCAGTTTGGGGCGATATTTTCTACCATGGGTATTTCGGCTATTTTTATGCCTGCCCTTACCGGTATTATTGCAGACCGGTATATAAATGCCGAGAAACTGTATGGCATGATGCATATTTTAGGCGCTTTAACGCTGTTCAGTCTGCCGATGGTCACAAACCCGTCGGCTTTTTTTTGGGTGATATTGCTGAACATGATATTTTATATGCCAACGCTGTCGCTATCGATAACAGTAGCTTATTCGGCGTTGAAAAGAGAAAATATCGATGTAGTTAAAGCGTACCCCCCTATTCGCAGCTATGGCACCATAGGCTTTATAGCAGCATTGTGGACAGTGAGCCTAACTCATAGTGAAACTACTTCTAACCAATTTTACATCGCATCGGCAGTGGCGTTATTGCTTGGGCTTTTCGCATTTACGCTGCCCAAATGCCCGCCGCTCTTTAAAAAGACTGGCGATAAGTCCCTCGTAAATATGCTTGGATTGAACGCCTTCGCGCTTTTCAAGACACCAAGATTCGCAATTTTCTTTGCCTTCTCATTATTACTTGGCGCAGCTTTGCAACTCACAAATGCCTACGGCGACACATTCCTTCACGATTTTGCTACCGTTCCAGCGTATAAGGATACTATCGCTATTAAATATCCGGCTATCATTATGTCGATATCCCAGGTATCGGAAACGTTGTTTATCCTGGCAATACCTTTCGTGCTGCGAAAATTTGGGATTAAATATGTTATGCTGATTAGCATGCTGGCCTGGGTATTGAGGTTTGGCCTTTTTGCCTTTGGCGACCCGGCTGGAGGGCTGTGGATGATCGTCCTTTCATGCATAGTTTATGGCATGGCTTTCGACTTCTTTAACATATCCGGCTCCTTATTTGTGGAAACACAAATCGGGCCTGAAATAAGGGCCAGCGCACAGGGGTTGTTCATGATGATGGTAAATGGCTTCGGTGCATTTTTTGGAAGTATATTGAGTGGATTCCTGATAGACAAGTTCTTTACAATGCCCGATCAGAGTAAGAACTGGCACGGCATCTGGCTCAGCTTTGCAGGCTACGCGCTGGTGATAGCAATTATATTCCCATTTGTATTCAGGTACAAGCACACCCCGGAACTCGACCGCGCTATCGAACATATTTAAAAACACGAAATATACTTTGCCGTACTGAACTGTAATCTCTATTTTTAAAACGGCTATTGAAATCCCGCCAATCACATGAAAAAACACTACCGCCAGGAAAAAGACTGCCTTAACTGCGGTACCAATTTAGAGGGCAAATACTGTCACAATTGCGGCCAGGAAAATCTTGAAATAAAGGAAAGCTTCGGCCACATGATGAACCACGCCATCAGTGACTACTTCCATTTCGACCACCAGTTTTTTCATACACTAAAACCGCTGCTTTTTAAGCCGGGCTTTTTAACAAACGAATACATGTCCGGTCGCCGCGCGCAATACCTGCACCCGGTTAAGATGTACATCTTCATTAGCATCGTTTACTTTTTGCTGTTATTTAAAAGCGGTAGCGAAACTGAAGTTGTGAAAGTTACAAACGATCCAAAAAAACCAAACACCGAGACGGTAGCTAACACAATCGCACACAACCCTAACCTTAGCACTACACAAAAAAAACAGCTAATCGAAAAAGTAAATAGGCGAGGCATTGGAAAGGATACGGTAAGCGAGAACTTCAAAAAAGGGTACATGACGCTTACCACCGACAGCAGCTATTCGGCTTATCTTACCCACCAGGAAAAATTACCAGACGAGAAAAAAGACGGCTGGATAGAACGCGTGCTAAATAAAAAAGCGTTTGATTATAAAACCAAATACGGCGAACGTTCGCGCGAAGTATTTTATGATGAATTTAAGCACAATATCCCGAAGATGATGTTTGCCCTGCTCCCGTTATTTGCTTTAATTTTAAAAATCACGTTCTTTCGCGGCAAAAAATATTACGTGGAACACCTGATCTATGCCTTTCACTTCCATTGTTTCCTCTTCATATTCCTGGCATTTATCATGTTGTTGAACATGGCCTTAGGTGGAAATCATACTATTACAGAGTGGGTTGCATTGGCGGCCACAATTTATATTATCTGGTATATTTACAAATCTCTGCGGGTGGTCTACCACCGAAGTGTATTTAGAACTATTACCAAGATAATAGGTATGTACATGGCATACTTTGCCGTATCGGTTTGCTGTATTATAATGGTTGTTTTACTTACCGCGATAGTAACTTAGCCTTTAGTTTCCGAAAGCATCTAACGCAGCTGTTGGCTTGCCGTTATTATCGAAAGCACCCAAACCGTAACCCTGCCAGTCATAAGCTTCAGGTTCCCAATACAGCACACCCAAACCATTGCCATTGGCAACAGAATTTACTTTTGTAATGATATCCGATAAAAAATCGCGCGAAGTACTTGCAGAGCCGGAATCCATCCCTACCTCAACCACCATGCAAGGCGTTGAATAACGCGAAACCATATCATTGATATTTGCCAGGCATTTGGTATCATAATCAGCCCAGTTTGATGTGCTCGGGTAAAGCGACATACCAATAATATCCCATTGTGCGCCGTTGGCCTTTAACCCATCAAACATCCACCTGAACAGGCCGTTATCGTAACCGTTCGAGATATGCACAATAACTTTGCTTGTACTACTAACTTCTTTGACTGCCGCATACCCGGCCTTAATCAACGCAGCAAAATTGGCCATATTTTTTGAAGCACGGCCATCTTCCCAAAGCATGCCATCGTTAGTTTCATTGCCAACCTGCACCCAATCAGGCGTTATGCCGTTGGTTTTAAGGGTAGTCATCACGCTTACAGTATAATCATGGAGTGTTTTAGTAAGCGTTGCAAAATCAAGCGACGCCCAGGCTGCTGGCTTAGGTTGCTTTCCCGGATCGGCCCAGCTGTCGCTGTAGTGAAAATCAATCATTATCTTCATACCTGCTGCTTTTGCACGCTGTGCTTTCGCCAGTAGGTCGGCCGTATTGCACCAGCCGTCAGCCGGATTTACCCAGGCGCGCAGCCTGATGGCGTTCATCCCGAGGCTTTTCATCAAGTTAAATAAATCCTGCTGAGTGCCGTTCTTATCATAAAACTTAACCCCCGCCGACTCCATTTGTGTAACCCAGCTGATATCGGCCCCCTTCACAAAGTTTGAGGATACAACCGGGGCTTTATAAACCGGCGGATCAGTATTCGGCGGAGTTGGCGAAACGCTTTTATTGGAGCACGAAATAATCGCTAACAGCACAAGGCAGCCATACCCCCACAATATCTTTTTCATATACAGGATTTTCAGATTTTAAATTGGTATAACAAAGATATAGGTAGCCGGAGAAAAATAAAATGTTTATTTAACATTTATTAATAGATACTAAATAAACATTTTACAAGCGCTCCGCCTTACAACCTGCCCGTTCTGGACGGAACAGTGTTTGAGATATAGTTAAAGTTTTGTGTTTGGTCGCCAATTTGTATTTTAAATTCACCCGACTCTGTCACCGTTTTACTGATATCATTAACAAAGGCCAAATCTTTAGCAGTCAACTTAAAGCTAACGGTTTTGGTTTCGCCTGGTTTCAGATTGATTTTATCATAAGCTCGCAAACGTTTAGTATCAGGCGCTATACTGGCATATTGCTGGCTTGTATAAAGCAACACCGACTCTTTGCCTTCAACTGTGCCTGTGTTCTTAACATCCACGGTTACAGTAAGCGTTTCATTATCCTTCAGGTTAGGCTGACTTAAATGCAGGTTGCTGTAGGCAAATGTGGTATAGCTCAGGCCGAATCCAAATTCATAAAGCGGATTGTATCCATGTTTATCATCAGGATTGCCGTTCTCTAAATTCTTCCGGTAATAATTATTCAAAGCATTTGGGTAGCGCGGATAAGTAACCGGCAGCCTGCCCGATGGGTTGGCATCACCAAATAAAATGTTAGCCAGCGCATCACCGCCTTCGTTGCCGGAAAGATAAGTCATAACCGTTGCAGCCGACAGGCTTTCGGCCTGCGTAACAATCCTTGGCCGTCCCTCGGCTAATACCAATATAATTCGCTTGCCGGTTTTTGCTAAGTACGTAGCGAGCTCGGTTTGCGCCGGGGGTAAGTTCAGGTCGTCTATATTACCAACATTCTCAGTGTAGGATAACTCACCCAGGCACAGCACTATAACGTCAGCGTTTTTCGCTGCCTTTACCGCTTCGGTCACATTATTAAGGCTATCGAAGCTTGCGCCCTGCTCATAGCTCACATTATCCTTCCCTATTTTTTGCTGAATGGCCTCCAATATGGTGTTTTTGTTCGCGGCAAATTTATCCGCCTGATCGCCCTGCCAATTGTAGCTCCAGCCGCCATCGAGTGCACGCATGGTATTGGCAGTCGGGCCGGTTACCAGCACTTTTATATCTTTTTTAAGCGGTAGGATGTTATTGTTGTTTTTCAGTAAGGTTATCGCCTCTGTCGCTGCGTTCAGGCTCACTTGCCTGAATTCGTTAGACCCAAACTTCGGATAATCATCAGGGTTACCAACCGGCCTGTCGAATAAACCCAATTCGTATTTTACTTTCAGTATGCGATGAACAGCCTCGTTAATTCGCGCCATCGATACTTTGCCTTCGTGAACCAGCTCGATTAAATAATTATAAAAGCTATACTCATAAGGCACCATGCTCATATCTACACCGGCGTTCACTGCAATCATTACCGCGTCTTTTTGGGTTGCAGCTATGTGGTGGCGGTCATGCAGGTATTCAATATCACGCCAATCGCTTACCGCAATGCCGTCGAAATGTAATTCGCCGCGCAATACGTCAGTAAGCATATATTTACTGCCGTGGATGGGCACGCCGTTTATCTCTCCGGAGTTTATCATCAGCGTTTTTGCTCCTGCTTTAACAGCTTCCGCAAATGGCGGTAAAAAGTACTCACGCATATAACGGTCCGGTATCCACGATGGGGTGCGGTCTTTCCCGCTCATCGGGAAGCCGTAACCTAAATAATGCTTCATGCATGCAGCCACATGGTATTTATCGCCCACGCCATTACCCTGGTAGCCCCTGATGATGGATGCGCCCATAGTTTTTATCAGGTAAGGGTCTTCGCCAAAAGTCTCATAAATACGCGGCCACAATGGCGATTTGCCCAAATCAAGCACAGGCGAATAGTTCCATGGGATATAGCTGGCGCGGGTTTCATAGGCGGTTATCTCGCCGGCTTTGTGTGCAATTTCGCGGTTAAAGGTGGCCGCCATCGCAATTTCATGCGGAAAAAGCGTGCTGCCAGCGGTATAGGTAACCCCATGTATGGCGTCGATGCCATATATAACGGGAATTTTCAGCCTGTCCTTTGCGGCTTCCGCCTGTATCGCCGAAACAACTTCGTACCAATGTTCACGGGTATATGCCTGCCCGCTCACATTCAAAATTGAACCAACGTGATATTTTAGAATCGCTTCTTTTATTTTCGCCGCGTCTATCTGGTGCGCACCGTCTTTGGTCGACGATACGACATCCGACGTCACCTCCGTCATCTGCCCTACTTTTTCTTCGAGCGTCATTTTAGCTATCAGCGCATCTACCTTTTTGTCAATTGCGCTAACCGGCTGCCCCTTTTTCGCCTGGGCAGACAGCAGCAGTATGTTAAAACATACCACGCCTACAGTAATTAAAATCCGTTTCATAATTATGCTGGTTTAAAGTTATATTGGTCTCTTTTATTTTTTAAGCTGATTTTGCAGGGCCTCAATTGCATTTACGAGATACGCAAAAGGTGCGTTCCAGTTTATGGCTATTTCGTTTACAGCGTAAGCCCGGTCATCATCAACATAAGCTTCGTCAGGATTAAGGGATGGCACCTTTATTTTATCCTGCATACCCGGATTAGGTCCGCCTGCCAATAGCCCAGGCACAGGCTCAACAATACCATCAGCTACCGATGGGCGATGATGCGGGTGCATAGGCGTTTTACTGCCGAAACCTGTTAAGTAAGAATAGCCCGTGCCATTTCGGCCTAAAATGTAATCGAGGTTAGCTAAGGCAAATTCGAGGTATCTTTTGTTCCCCGATAACCGGTACGCCTGTATCAACGCGATACCCTGGTTGGCTGCACCCGAGTTACTTCCCCAGTTAAAGTTACGTCTTGATTTAGTCATCACGGTTTGATAAGCGTTTTCATCTGCCCCCGCTATTAAATTGTCCGCCAGCTTAAGCAGGCGTTTTTTAATTTCCGGTAATTCCTTCGGCGAATTTTCACCTAATGACGTGCTGTTTTTTACCAATGTATAATACCCCAGCAGCTTAACCTGGCTCCAGGTAGGCACCGGCATGGTAGTGTCAGGCAAAAGGTTGATAGTGCTTAAAAATTCCTTGCTCCGGGTGCTAACATACAACTCGCAAGCAGCCCAGATAAATTCATCCGTAAAATTGCGATCGCCGTATGCGCCGGTGGTAACTTTCGGTTCGAATTTCTTATTCATTTCATCCTGGTTGTAAACCACGGCAGGATTTTTTATTGCCCATTCCCAGGCTTTTCGGGCTTGCGCCAAACAGGAATCTGAAAGACCGGGCAACTGTTTTTTATAATTCGCGAATATTCTGCCGGCCTGCGCCATAACCGCCGCAAAATCAAGCGTAGCAGCTGTACCTTTTTGCACTACATAACGTGGCTCCGTACTTTGGTCAGGCATTTCCATTTTGTCGAATGCGGCATTGGTAAGCTTATGATAAACGCCGCCATCGTTCGGGTCCTGCATGGTCTGCATCCAGCGCAGGTTCCATAATATTTCATTCAATACATCAGGTATGCCATTGCCGCTCTGAGGGATATCGAGCTTAACTGTTTTCATGTAACCGGGAAAATCCTCATACAACGACAACAATGTGCCTGTGGTAATACCGCTATTTACGATGTATTTATTATAGTCGCCCGCGTCGTACCAGCCGCGTGGCGAGGAAATAACAGTTCCGGCTGGCCGCTTCTCTGTCCCTGCTGAAGGATGGACAAGCACATGGTTATCCGGGTGTCCTTCTACCCTGCTCCACTTGCCCGCATATTTGGCTTGTATAGGTGTCGAAGCCCTTATAAAATAAAACGCCTTTAGCGAACCAACCGCTACACTTTGCGACGCATTCGTTTTTATCTCAAAGGGATAGGAATAGCCCGCCCCCTTTACCAATAGCTTATATTTTCCGGGCTTAGTGAATGAGGTAAAATCTGCTATTTGAGTATAAACCCCTCCAAACGTAGGCATCGCTGATTTTTTGAGCTGACCAACAAAAGCGCTTTTGCCTGTCAGCGTTTGTATCGCAAAGCTGCCACCATCGCTTTGCAAAACTATGGCGATTTTGGGTGCATCCGGGTAAAACCCGATTTGGTTAAGGCGGATATTCAAACCATCAACACCCGGCATCTGCTGCGCAAATGCCGCCTGGCCGATTAAACAGGTGATAGAAACAAGCAGCCAGGCACAGGACGCTTTACAGCTCAGCAGATATTTATTACGCATAACAATAGTATTATTAATACCAGATTATAAGTGGCGTATAAATATATGTGTAACCTGTACAATAAGTATAATACAAAATTGACTATTAACCACACAAATGTTAATACTAAACCGGCACTTTAGCTGTAACCTGTTACGGAACGCCATAAAACAAAAAAGCCGGCATTAATTGCCGGCTTTGTAATTAAGTATCGTATTTGTGTTTTACAATTTTAACAAAGGCACCGCCAGGCTTAAACTAAACAAGTTAACCTTTCCCTCCGAGCTGCCAAACGCTTGTTTAGAAAGGCCAGCTTCGTAACGCAAATCAAGCGAGATATTCCTGATATCTACACCTGCGCCAAGTACCCATGCGTAATTCTGGTTTTTAAACTTGAACGACGTAGCGCTGCCTAATGCATTGCCAAGGCTTTGGCTGTCGCTCAATTTAAATGATACCAGCGGACCTGTATAGAAACGTGCGCCGAAACCAAACGCGCCAACCTTCCCTCCAACCAGTAAAGGCACATCCAGGCTCGTAAATTTCGCCCTAAAGGTGTTGCCGTTGTCGCTCACCTCAACATTTTTACCAGTTACATATAACTCCGGCTGAAAGTTAAAGCCTAATGCTCCTACCCTCGCCCATAGTCCGCCGAGGTAGCCTGCGCGGTTGCTGGCATCGAAAGTTGAGCCTGATGATGATAATTTAGAAAAGTTGACGCCGCCTTTGATACCTAATTGGAATGATGGTATAACCTGTGCCTTCGAAAAAGTAACAGCGGCCGCGAAAATTGTTAAAGTAAGAATAAGTTTTTTCATGTTTTTTAGTAAAGGTTGCGTAGATTTTTATTATCAAATCCGATAACGGATGCCCTAAAATTAGCAATATCCGGTCTGCATCAAAAACTCTTGGTGCAGGCCGGATATGTGTGTAGATTCTGGGATAAATGTAGAACTAATTTTAATAATCCAAAAAGGAATTATAAAAATTTAAAAACTCAGTTTTCCCTGGTAATAATCTAATATTTTGGTGCGGATTAAGTATTCATACCGGGCATTAATCAGGTTAACGTTTGCCCCATCCAGGTTGTTCTTTGCTGTAATGTAAAAGTCGGATGTAATTACACCTGCATCAAACTTTGTTTTTTGCGCGTCATAAGCCGCCTGGTAAATATCAATCTGCGGAATAAGAACCTGTAAACGGTTGTATGCGTTCTTCATGTTTGCATGTGCCTGTTCAATCTGTTGCTTCAGCTGCACCTGTGTATTGGTATTTACCTCCTGTGCATTTAACAGGTCCAGCTTTGCAAGCCTGCGGTTAAAAGTGTTCCGGAAGCCGTTAAGTATCGGTATAGATAAATTAAGGCTCGGGCCATAATATTTATTCTCCTTGAACTGTGTGGCGAAACTCCCCGGAGAGTTATTTGCATAGCTGGTTTGATAGTTACCGTTAAGCGTCAGGGTTGGGAACAACTTTCCCGTTGCGGCCGCCACTTCTTTTTCGGCGGCTTTTACACGTAAATCAGATGCTTTAACAAGGGCCAGGCTGGTTAATGCCGTCGAATAAATATCATCCGCAGATTGTGTATAAGCAGCAGGTGAATTACTCGCCTGCAACCTCTCCAGTCTTATATCCTTTTTAAATGCTACGTTCATTGCCTCCAGCAAATTTATTTTTGCTGTCAAAACAGCGTTTTCAGCATTATAAATATTAATCTGGTCGTTGTTATGCAAGCCTTTTATATTATAAAAATCAGCTGGTGCTACCGTGCCCGCGTTGTTCAAATTATTTTCACGTTCAAGGTTTGCGCCGGATACATCAAACTGCAGCTTTGCTTGCGCTAACTGGTCTTCAGCATTTAAAGCACTGAAATACAACCCTATAATATTTAATGTAGTCTCATTTTTCACTTCCTGAAAATCCATTTTACCAGCCTGGTAAAGCAGTGCATTCTGTTTAATCGTGTTAATGGCACTCAATCCATTTGATAAAAGCAGGCTGCTGCTTGCCGAAAAACTGGCCGAATTTGTTTGCGCCGCATCAACTATAACGCCTGTGTTATTCGTACCGCGGCCAAAGCTAATTCCATAACCGGCACCGGCGTTTAAAGTTGGCAACAAAGCAGCGCGGGCCTGCTGCCAGTATATGCGGTCTTGCTCCGCCCTTATACCGCTTTGTTTAACGGTAAGGTTATTTTTTATGGCGATATCAACGCATTGCGCCAGCGTTAAAACGCTGTCAATCTGGGTGGCTTGCTGGGCCTTAGCAAGTATAGTTACTATTAAGAATGAAAAAAGTAAGCTTATTTTTTTAAAAGACATGACTGGTAATGTTTATTGCAGGTTTTAGAGCTGTTTTGATGATTCTACCCTGCCATCTAAAAGGTTAATTATTCTGGTGCCGTATTCGGCATTTTTTTCTGAGTGTGTTACTTGTATAATGGTTACGCCGTCTTCTTTGTTCAGTTTGCGGAAAAGCTCCATTATTTCTTCACCCTGTTTCGAATTCAGGTTACCGGTAGGCTCATCAGCCAATAATAGTTTCGGCCTTGCAATAAGGGCGCGGGCTATACCCACCAACTGCTGCTGACCGCCGGATAGCTGTGCAGGAAACAAATCTTTTTTTCCAACAATCTGGAAACGGTCGAGAATATCCGCTACCATAGCTTTACGCTCGGCGCCTTTGTAATCCTGGTAAATTAACGGGGTTTCGATGTTTTCGTAAACTGTAAGCTCGTCAATTAAGTGGTAGGCCTGGAAAACGAAACCGATATATTGTTTATATAAGGCAGAGCGCTGTTTGTCTTTAAGCTGGTGAACGGCATTTCCTGCGAAATAGTGGTAGCCTTCTGATGGTTCGTCCAGCATACCGATAACGTTCAACAATGATGACTTGCCCGATCCGGATGGACCCATGATAGAAATAAATTCGCCTTCGTCTATCTCAAGGTTAATATCGTTTAATACAAAATTCTTGTTGCCGCCTACCTGGTAGTACTTTGAAATATGCTGAAGTGATAACATGTAAATTAGTTAGTAATTAGTGAATTATTGAATAAGTGAATTAGCTGCTAATTTATTAAATAAGTAATTGAATTAACCATAGCTTTCCCCATATTCTGGCACATAGGTATCAATAACATACCAAACTTTTAATAAGCTATATATCAGCCAATTATAAATTAAACTTTCAATAAAAACTGTTCGCTTATGTAACATGGGGCGTACGGTTATGATACAGTGGGGTTAGTGAGCAGAGATTAGAGATTAGTGATTTAGAATTGATCGTTCGATCCGGAATGGTTCATCCGGGTAAGCCCTATGGCATTAATAGATTGTAATGCAGGGTTTACAGAAGGTTTACACTTCTTGCCTGAAACCCTATGATAATAATCTAAAAATCAGTACATTAAGACGAAACTTTGATCAAAAAGTGTATAGCTTGCTTTTTTTGCCCCTGCCAACCGTAACTAACTATCAATCAGCGCGAAGACTTTTTGCCGGGTTTTCCAGCGCGGCTTTGATGGATTGGAAGCTTAGCCCCTTTTTTAACCACAATTGCAAGACAAAAGTCACGCCTGCTAACACCGCCGTCAGGGTTAGCAGATCGAGAAGGTTATTATGAAGCGTATATGATGTCAATTGCGAAAGCCTTTTTCAAACTCGACGCAAATTAATATTTGTCTGTTAGAAATGCACTTTAAATTAAACAGCATAAAAATAAAAACAGGCAGTTTAACTCCTTAAACTACCTGTCAACCATTATTAATTATATAGCTACTCGCTCCTTAAACTTTTGACCGGGTTAGTTACAGCAGCTTTAATGGATTGAAAACTCACTGTAAAAAACGCTATCAGGATAGAAACAATTCCGGCTAAGGCAAATATCCACCATTGGATTGTTATACGATAGGCAAAATCCTGCAGCCAGCGGTGCATCACAAACCAGGCTATCGGCCATGCTATCAGGTTTGCCAATAATACCAGCCGCAAAAAGTTTTTCGATAATAACAAGGTTATATTTTGTACCGTTGCTCCCAATACTTTGCGTATACCTATTTCTTTTATTCGCTTTTCGGCCGAGTAAGACGCAAGCCCGAACAGACCCAAACAGGAAATGACGATTATCAATCCAGCCAATATGCCTACAATTTTACTTACCTGGTCGTCAACCTGGTAAACTTCATTAAAATGATCATCCAAAAACTGGTATTCGAAAGGCAAATCCGGCTCTACATTTCTCCAGGTAGATTTAATAAAACCGACCGCTTCACTTATCCTTCCCGGGTTCACTTTAACCGACATGGTACTGAAACCATCGCCTTTATAGCTCAGCATAAACAAAGTTTCCACCTTATAATGCAGCGAATTGAAATTAAAATCCTTTGCGATGCCTTTGATGGTACCAAGCGAGTCATAGCCGAAATGGGCTCCTATTAATGATTCCATTGTTCTTTTGGGATGATCTTTCAGCAACTCTTTGGCGAGCGCCTCGTTAATGATATACTCACGGCCGTCCTGTTGTTTTTCGCCGGAGAAATCCTTGCCCTGTAGCAGCTTGATCTTATAAAGCTTAAGGTAATCGTTATCAACTATCAGCCTGGTTGATGTAAGTTGCCGTTTTGGCGCGTCTTCAAGCTTAAATGCTATACCAGACTGGTCGAGGTGGCTGCCCAAATTATCCTGTGCCGCCGTTACGCCGCTTATTAAGCTGCTGGTTAACAGCTGCTGTTTCAACAGGTCATACTTTTGTGGAGTGACCATATTCAGCGGCACCGTCACCACTTGCTCACGGCTGAAGCCCGGGTCTTTGGTTTGCATAAAGTTTAGCTGCTTTACCACTAATACCGTAGCTATCATCAGGAATATCGCACTGGTAAACTGGCCAACAACCAGTATATTCCTCAGCATGCCTTTATTTTTACCGGTCTGAACAGAACCCTTTAATACTTTAACAGGTTGAAAACCGGACAGGTACGCCGCCGGGTAAATTCCTGAAAGTAAACCAACTATGGCAGTACAAACAATAATTATCAGCGTTAAGCCGGGGTTGCTAAAAATCGGCAGGGTGAGCTCACGGCGACTCAAACTATTGATAAACGGCAAAGCTATCTCAACCAAAACCACGGCAAATACCAGCGCAATCAACGATAACATCACCGTTTCGCCCAAAAATTGAAGCGCAAGCTGCACGCGCTGGGCACCGATTGATTTTCGTATACCAACTTCTTTAGCACGCTCAGCCGAACGTGCAGTTGAGAGATTAATAAAGTTGATGCAAGCTATTATCAGTACAATAAGGGCGATGCCCAAAAACAGGTTGGTTATATTTTTATCGAATTTTTGAAAATTCAGGTAGTCGAGGCCTACGTCTGCCGAATTTGCATGTATTTCTTTTATAGGTTTATAAAACAATTCGTAATATTTATAACCGTCGCCGTTCATGTGCTTTTTAAGGTAGGCGGGCATTTTCTTTTCAAATGCCTTCATGTCAGTATTAGGCGCCATCACCAAATAGGTGTCTAACCAATTTCCACCCCAGTTTTCCGACATACGTTTGTTCATAATTGTATTGAACGAAAACAAAGCGTTAAACTGTAAATGTGAATTTTTAGGGATATTGGCGGCTATACCCGTTACCGTGTAGGCGGTAGTATCGCCATCCAAATGTGTAATAGTTTTACCCATGGCGTCAGCCTTGCCGAATATAGTTGCAGCTGTTTCCTCGGTCAATACGACGCTATGGCGTTTAAGCAACGCTGTAGCGCGGTCGCCCTTCACCAGCTTAAAATCGAAAATATTCAGGAACGTGGTGTCCACAAAAAATGCTTCAGGCAGAAAGACTTTCTTCTCGCCGAAAACTACCTTATATTTTTCCTGCCAGCGAATACGTGTAAAATCCTTTACCTCCGGAAAATCGGCTTGCAATGTCGGCCCCATCGGGAACATGGATAACCCTACCTTTTGGGATGCCACCATGCCCGGGAACTTCTGCACCTCATCAAGCTTCCATATATTCTTAGTGTGAAAATTATCGAAGCTCTTTTCATAGGTAACAAATAGCATTATCACTATACAGGCCGCCATACCAATGGACAAGCCAATAATGTTAATGGCCGAAAAAACCTTGTTTTTCCAGATGTTGCGCCAGGCAATTTTTAGGTAATTCTTTATCATGGTTGGTTTATAGTTGATAGTTAAAGGACGTCGATAATTAAAAAAAGTTACCTAACTTCTGTCTTTATTCCTTCAAAGAGCAATTTCTCACTCGCTCCTTAAGCTCTTTTAGAGAGCCGTGCTCCTACGCTGAAGCTGTGGCGCAAGCGTAAGCTCACTCTGAGCGAAGGCTCTTTACCGGGTTTGCTAATGCTGCCCTCACGGCTTTGTAGCCCACCGTAAGCCATGCTATTGCTACCGATGCCACTATAGCCAGTATAAATATTTTAGGGCCGAGCGGAACCTGGTAAGCATAAGCCTGTAGCCAGTTATTCATAAAATACCAACCCGCGGGGGCAGATATAGCGAATGGAATTAAAATGAGCAAGGTAAACTCTTTCGAAAATAAATAGACGATATGCCCAACCGATGCGCCCAGCGTTTTGCGGATGCCTACTTCCTTTGTGCGCTGAACTGCCATAAATGATACCAGTCCGTATAAACCAAGGCATGATATAAAGATGGCTATGCCCGCAAATATTTTGTAAAGAGATGAAAGCTGGTCTTCGCTTTTATAAAATTCAGCAACCTTATCGTCCAAAAATTGATATTCATATAAGCCTTGCGGGAAAGTGCTGTTCCAAATCTTCTCGACAGATGCCAACGTTGAATTGATACCAGCCGGCTGAATTTTTATATTAATCACCTGGTAAAAACCTTTTGCGGACGACATCATCACCGGAGGTATCTCGTCCTTTAACGAGCCGGTGTTAAAGTCTTTCACCACACCAACTATCTCTGCAATCAGCGTTTTGTCGTTCCAAAGGTTAATTTGCTTTCCGATAGCTTCATGAGGGTCGCGGATACCCAATCGCTTTAACAAAGCCTGGTTCACCACGTAACCACGTACCACATCGCTTTTCTCATAAGCATGACCGGCTACAAATTCGAGCTTGTATAATTTAAAATATTCGGCATCGGCCCATTTTAGATTGGCGGCAAAGTCAGTTTTCTTACCGGAATTATTATAGATAAAATCGCTAGACCATGTGTCACCGTCAGAAGGGCTTGTTAAGCTATAACTTACATCCTTAACGCCGGGCTGCTGCATCAATTGGTCATAAAGCGTGTTCAACTTTGTCTTTGCCACGCTGTCGCCAGGAAAAGGGACGGCCATTACGGCATCCTTATCAAAACCTAAGGACTTACCTCTAAAGTAGTCCATTTGGTAAATAATAACCAGCGTACATATCACCAGGAATTGCGCTATCAAAAACTGTGTCACCACCAGGGCCCGGCGCAGCGATAATCCGCTGGTACGAGCCGCAGTTATTTTATTTTTAAGCGCCGAAATCGGGCTAAAACCGGATAGTACCACAGCAGGATACAAACCCGAAAGCAAAGTAACTCCAATGATAACGGCAACCAAAAACAATTGAATGGTTGTATCTGAAAGAAAATTACCAGTGATTTTAATTGCCAGCAATTGGTTCAGTAATGGTAATGTAAGCTCGGCAAGCCCGATGGCCAGTACAACTGCAACTAACGTAATAATCAGCGTTTCGCTGATAAACTGCAGCACCAGCTGTTTACGTGCACTGCCAAGCACCTTACGGATGCCGACTTCTTTAGAACGATTTACAGCTTGAGCAGTCGCCAGGTTTATAAAGTTTACGCAGGCAATTATCAGCAAAAATGCCCCTATCAATGCAATGGCGCTGATAAGCTCCTTGCCAAATGCGTGAAAGCTAAAAACACTGACCTTAGTATTGTAATGCATATCGCCCAAAGCCTGTAGCTGAAATCCCTGGCCCTTGTATTCGTTCGGCTTATGTTTTTTAGTAAAAGCGTCGAGGTGTTGGTTAAATTGATTTACGCTTAAATTCTCCGGCAAAACAATAAAGCAATAATTTGAGCCGAAGGTGCTTACCCAATCCGTTGTGTTGGTATAATAGTCGCTTGTTTTTTCTTTTATGGTAGCGTAGGAAACCACTATTTTTAAAGGGAAATCCGTATTGGCGGGCGGGTTCTCCAATACTCCTGTCACTTTAAAGTTCACCTTGTTCTCAAAAACAACAACCTTGTTCAATGCCTGCCGCCAATCGCCAAAGAATTTATCAGCCTCATCACGCGTTAAAACAATTGCATTGGGTTCGGTCAATGCAGTTTTTTTATCGCCTGCCAGCCACTTAAAATCGAAAATATTAAAAAACTGCGGCTCGGTATAATAAGCATCATCCTCTTTAAATTTCTTTGGCGCCTGACCATTACCATTATCGATGGTATAATGGCCGCCGTTGCGGAAAATGGCGCTGATATCTTTTATCTGTGGGAAATCAACCCGAAGCCCTTCTGCAACCGGCAACGGAACGCCACTCCCCCACACAAACCCGTTTTTACCTTTATAGGCAGTAACCACCCGGTAAATCCGGTCCTTCTTCGAGTGAAAATTATCGAAACTGGTTTCGAAATGTATAACCAGGAAAATAAGCAGGCATGCCGCTATACCAACAGCCAGGCCGATGACGTTTATAGCAGCATAACTTTTGTTACGGCTTAGGCTACGCCATGCGATTTTGATGTAGTTTTTTATCATTCTAGTTCATGGTTAATAGTTCATAGCCGAAGCTTCCTACTACTCTCTAGTCTCTCACATAGCAAGCTCTCTTCGAGAGCCATAGCTCATTCTGAGCGAAGGCTCTTCACCGGGTTCGCTATCGCCGCTTTAATCGCCTGGAAACTTATGGTCACCAATGCTATCACTACAGCCAGGACACCTGAAAATATAAACACCCACCATTGAATATCTATACGATAAGCGAAGCCCTTCAGCCACTGATACATAAAATACCATGCAACTGGAGACGCTATCAAAAATGATATTATCACCAGCTTCATAAAGTCTTTCGACAGCATATTTACTATGCCAGGTGTTGAAGCGCCTAATACTTTGCGGATGCCAATCTCGCGGGTGCGCTGATAGGTGCTGTATGATGCCAGCCCCAACAGTCCGAGACATGATATAGCGATGGCTAATATGGAAAAGTTGAAAAACAGTTTTCCGAAACGTTCCTCTGCACGATACTGCCGTCCGAAAAATTCATCTAAAAAGAAATAGCTGAACGGCCTGTTAGGGATGTATTGCTTCCATTTACTTTCAATGGCAGACAGTGTGCCTTGTAAGTTATCGGCCGATACTTTGGCCGATACCAGGTTGAGATTGTTCAACTCAACACGCATGCTTAAGGGCTTGATTTTTTCCTGTAGCGACCTGAAGTGAAAATCTTTCATCACGCCAATAATTTTACCCTCCCGTCCCCATTGTTTAAACCGGCGCCCGATAGCCTGCTCCGGCGAACTGTAACCGAAAAGCTTTACGGCTTCCTCATTCAAAAGCATTGACTGCGACGTATCAGTGAGCATAAATTCTCTCGAGAAAGGCCGCCCGGCTACCATTTTAATCTTAAACTGCTTAATAAAATCAAAATCGACAAAATACAGGTCGAGATTGGCAATCTGGAGGTCGCCGCTCTTGTTTTCGATTTGTGAATAGGCTCCCGGATTGCCACCGCCAGGTATAGATGATGACAGGGAAGTTGACTTAACCCCCTGTAATGATGTTAACGACTGTTTAAATATATCTTTGCCGGGATCGCCGTTGCTGTCCATCACAATCACCTGATCTTTGGTAAA
>JAZJZL010000119.1:22644-36734 GCA_040389845.1 Bacteroidota bacterium | reverse complement strand
GCATAAAGTCCATTTGATTATAAACTATAATGGTGCCGATAATAAGCGCGATGGATATACTAAATTGTGCCACCACCAGGACTTTACGTAAAAGGCTGCCTTTAGATCCGGTAGAAAAACGCCCTTTTAATACAGAAACCGGCCTGAATGAGGAAAGCACCATAGCCGGATATATACCAGCCAGGAAACCTATGGCTACCGATATACCGAATAAGCTTAAAATATACGATGGGGTCGAAAATATTCCCGGGCTGACTGTTTTCCCTGCTAATTGGTTAAACAATGGCAATAGCAAGACCGATAAGATAACCGTTATTACGAAGGCAATCAGGCATAGCACTACTGATTCACCAATAAATTGAGCAGCAAGCTCGCCTTTCATTGCACCTACAACTTTGCGTATACCTACTTCTTTGGCTCTTTCAACTGAGCGCGCCGTGGTTAGGTTAATAAAATTTATACAAGCTATCAGCAGGATAAATATCGCCACAATACTAAATACATATACGTTGCTGATACTGCCTGATTCCCGCCCACCCCGGGTAGAATGAAGGTAAACATCCTTCAACTGCTCCAAAAACAGTGTGGCAAACATCTGGCCCGCTTTTTCACCCGGCCCATTGCGTTTTTGTATAAATGCGGGCAGCTTTTTTTCCAACGCTTTTGCATCCGTGCCGGGTTTCAACAGCAGGTAGCTGGTGGCGCCGTAGTTACCCCATTGGTCGTCAATTCCTTTATTAAATCGCTGAGTAAGAAACGACATCGATATCAGCATATCTGCCTTTATCTGCGAATTTTCCGGAAAATCCTCCATCAGCCCAGTAACAGTGACAGGTATAGCATCTCCGGTTATCAGTACAGTTTGGCCTACAGGATCTTTATCTCCAAAATATTTTTTTGCAGCGGATTGCGTGAACACTACACTTGCCTGGGCTGTTAGCGCCGTTTTGGGGTCACCTTTCAGCAGCTTAAAGCTAAACACTTTAAAAAATGTCGAATCTGCAAATAGCGACCTTTCTTCCTGGAACTTAACGTTTCCTTTTCTTATCAGGAAGCTGCCACCGCTAATTCGCACAAATGCTTCTACTTCGGGGAAATCCGTTTTTATGTTTGGTGCAAAAGCCCATGATGTTACGCCGGTATTAATGGTCTCCGAAGGAGTTTTAATATCTGTAACGATACGATAGATACGATCGGCCTTCGTGTGAAATTTGTCGTAGCTAAGCTCGAAGGTGACATAAATGAAAATAAAAAAACAGGCCGTTATACCGACAGATAAGCCGATAATATTAATCAACGAAAAGCCCCGGTGCCGCCAGATGTTCCGTAAGGCTATTTTAAAATGGTTTTTTAACATTTAGTTCATAGTTAATGGTTCAAGTTCATAGTTCATAGCCGAAGCACCGTTCTAATCTCTAATCACTCGGAACAAAAGCTCTCTTCGAGAGCCATAGCTCATTCTGAGCGAAGGCTCTTCACCGGGTTCATCAAGGCAGCTTTTATAGCCTGGAAGCTTACCGTGGCAAGTGCGATAATTACCGCCATAATACCGGCCATTGCAAATACCCACCATTGTATGCTTACCCTGTATTGATAGCTTTGCAGCCAGTTATTTATGGCCCACCATGCTACCGGGAATGCTATTATGCAGGAAATACAAACCAACTTCAGGAAATCTTTTGATAATAGACCGGTAAGTCCGGCTACAGTTGCACCAAGCACCTTGCGGATACCAATTTCTTTAATTCTGCGTTCAGCGGTATAAGCCGCCAGGCCAAACAGACCGAGGCACGATATAAATACCGCCAATGCCGCAAATACGCCTGCAAGGTTTCCGGTGAGTGTTTCAGCTTTAAAAATTTGTTCGAAATCGTTGTCCACAAACTGGTAATCGAACGGATAACCCGGGCTATCCGATTGGACGATTTTACCCGCCTTTGCAATGGCATCCTGCGTATTTACGCCTTTTTTCAGGCGGATGGTCAGCACGCGGGTTTCTGATGGTTTATTATATATCAGCAACGGTTCAGGTTTGCCGTACATATCATTATAAAGATAGTCTTTCATAATGCCGGCAACCTGGAAGGCCTTTTTGCCGCCATCGCGAATGATAGCGCCTACCCTGCCTTCCTTGCCCATTTGTTTGGCAAAGGCTTCGTTAATGATTACAAAATTGCTATCCAATGCCGACTGCGGATAAAAATTTCTTCCGGCGGCCATTTTTATACCCATCGTTGGGATAAACTGGTAGCTTACATTTTGCCATGAAATCAGCGGATTTTTTGAAGCGTCTTTCCCATCCCAGGCATAGTTATCGGTATTGCTGCCCACTTCGGTAGCAATGTCATTGCTAAGTGCGGCATTTTCTGCAATGCCAGCTTTCATCAAGTCGTTATAAATGGCCTGGAATTGGTCGCCCTGCTTACCCTGCAGGTTTACGTAAACCAGGTTGTCTTTATTAAAACCGAGTTCCCTGGTTTTAACATGCTGAATTTGCTGGTAGATAATTATGGTTCCGATAATCAGAACGATAGACACAGTAAACTGTATCACCACCAAACTTTGCCTGATAAAACCTGAGCCAGCGCTCGATTTTATCTTTATGTTTTTAAGTACCGTTATAGGGTTAAATGATGATAAGTAGAAGGCCGGGTAGCTACCTGCCAACAAACCGGTAACAATACCTATACTAATAATGTAAACCAGGTGTGATGGCTCAAATACGTTAATCAACAATTCTTTCTGTACCAGGCTATTAAACGCGGGTAGCGCCACATAAACCAAACCGATAGCTACCAGCATCGCCACAAAGGCCATTACCAGCGCCTCGCCTATAAACTGGCTTACCAACTTGCCTTTACCGGCCCCCATCACCTTGCGCACACCTACTTCTTTAGCGCGTTGCTCAGAGCGTGCAGTAGCCAGGTTCATGAAATTGATGCAGGCTATAATGAGGATTATCCACGCAATAAATGAGAACGTACGTACATAAGTAATCCGACCACCGCTCATTTTTCCATCAACAAAGTTATCGTGCAGGTTCCAGTCATTCATAGCAAAAAGGAAACAAACGGTAGTATTCTTACCGTCGGTTTTGCTCCCTAAATAATGGCTTAGCTTTTGATTAATTGCCGCCAGGTTTGCGCTCGGTTCCAGCTCTACAAAAGTACGGGCCCAGTTGGCGCCCCACATATCCATCCAGGGCTGTTTATGGTCGATATTGGCCATCGGTGATAGCCAGTGAAATTGAAAAGTTGAGTTTTTGGGCAGGTCTTTAAATACGCCTGTAACCGTAAATTCCTGTTCGTTATTTATTTTAAGCGATTTACCTATAGGATTCGCATCACCAAAAAACTTCTGCGACATGGTTTCATTAATAACCACTGAATGCAGTTCTTTAAAAGCGTTTGTGGCGCTGCCATATTTAAAAGGCAGCTGAAGTATTGAAAACAGCTCGTTATCGGCGTAGGTGCCCTTTTCATTAATAACCTTATCGCCAAGGGCAAAAAGCTGGTCGCCAAAGCCGCTTATTCTCGCTGCACTTTTTATGCCCGGGATTTCGGCAGTTAATACCTTGGCCATCGGGCCGGGCGTAGCATGAAATGTGCTCACCTTACCGTTGTAGGTTTGATTTTCGTAAATGGTGTACAGCTGGTCCTTTTTCGCATAATTGTGATTAAAGGTCAGTTCGTCCTGTACCCATAAAAATATCAGCGATGCACAGGCAATGCCGATGGCCAAACCGCTAATGTTTAAAAAACTGTAGCCCTTGTTTTTCAGCAGGCTGCGGAGCGTGGTTTTTAAATAGTTCTTTATCATAATTAGTTCATGGTTAATAGTTCATGGTTAATAGCCGAGTAGTTTAACTACATTTTACTGAAACGGAGTTGCAGCTTCTTACTGACTTTCTGACTTTACTGACTTTCCGGACTAATCTCATTCATTTCTCATACTTTTTACCGGGTTAACCAGTGCTGCTTTTACAGCCTTATATCCTACTGTAAAACAGGCAAGTATAATTGATGCAACAACGGCAAACAGGAAAACATCAACAGTGATACTGATTCGGTATACAAAGCTTTGCAGCCAGCCCTGCATCAGGTACCATGATACAGGCACCGCAATAAGGAAAGCTATGCCGATAAGGATAATAAACTCTTTTGAAAACAGGAAAACGATGCTCCTTACCGATGCGCCAAGCACCTTGCGAACGCCAACCTCCTTGGTGCGCTGAACCACCATAAACGATACCAATCCGTAAAGGCCAAGGCAGGAAATAAATATGGCGATGCCGGCGAATATTTTGTAAACCAGGGCCAGTTGATTTTCCTGCTGGTAAAACTGCGCTATATTGTCATCCAGGAAATAGCCGGTATATGCGTACTCCGGATAGGTTTTCTCCCATTTATGCTGAATAGCTGCAACTGTTTTAGAAAGCGCCCTGGTCTGCAATTTAACGGCAACCTCGCCCTCTACGCTTTTGCGGGGGGTCATCACTATTGGTTTAACAGATTCACGTAAGCTGTTGGTTTTAAAATCTTTAACCACACCAACTATTGGCAACCAGGGACTGTGGCCGCCTCCGAGCCTCACAGTTCTGCCAATGGCTTTCATCGGGTCTGAAACGCCAAGCTTTTTCAGGAAGGTTTCATTAACTACCGCTTGCCTTGCGGTATCGCTGCGGTCATAACCTTTACCGGCTACAAACTGAAGCTGGAATGTTTTAAAATAGTCGTCATCACCATATTTCAAAAATGTGGTAATGCCGTTCTCCTTGGTATCGTTGTTGTAATAAAAATTAGTGCCCCAGTTGTTTTCAGATGATGGTACATCAGAAATAAAACTAACCGATTTTATCTCCGGATTTTGCATCAATTCTTCTTTAAAAGCCATCATTTTGTGCAGGCTGATGCTGTCTGTCGAACCTGGTATTACCAATATTGCTTCCTTATTAAAGCCTAAATTAGCCTCATTAACATAACGCATTTGTTTTACAGCGATGATAGTGCCGACGATGAGCAACTGTGAAATGCCGAATTGAAGCACTACCAGGCCCCTGCGTAACGGGATACCCCCGATTGATGCGGCAGTAATCTTATTTTTAAGTGCCAGTACCGGTTTAAAGCCTGATACTACCAGCGCCGGGTAAAGCCCTGATAAAAGAATGATGACAACTGTCGCCAAAGCCAAAAATGCCATGCTGCCTGCACTTAGCAAAGCAATATCATCAGGTACACTGGCTATATTTTTCAGGTAAGGCAAGGCTATTTTTGCCACTATAACACCAAGGGCCAGGGATAGAGCCACTATAATCGTCGTCTCACCCATAACCTGCCCTATTAACTGACCGCGCGTGCTGCCCATTACTTTTCGGATACCCACCTCTTTAGACCGGCCTACAGACTGTGCTGTAGAAAGATTGATAAAGTTGATAGACGCCATTATGATTATCAATATGGCGATGAAAGACAGTGTACGCAAAGTAGCTTTACTGGTTAGATGGTCGCCCAGGGTGTTACCTACACGTTTATCAAAATGAAGCTCGCCCAGGGGCTGCAAAAAATTCGACATCCCTATTTTGCCTTTTTCGCCGGCATGCCTGTGGGCAAAGGTTTTCAGTTGTTCATTAATCCTTGCCACCGATTCATTTTCGGGCAACTGCACAAAAACCTGGTGGTTACTGCTTAGCGAATGCCAGTCGTTGGTATAGCCATATACATCGGGATGCTGTTTACAGGTGATGAATGACACCAGTACGCGGAAAGGAAGGTCTGAATTGGCAGGTGCATCGGCAATAACACCTGCAACTTTTAAATTTAGCAGATTATCCATTTTCAGGCTTCTGCCCACTGCATTTTGCCAATTACCAAAATATTTTTCGGCCCTGGTCTTATCTATGATAACCATGTTAGGGTCCTTCAGCGCCGTTCTATCGCCGGCCAGCCACGTAGCATTGAAAATGTCAAAGTATTGCGGCTCCACGAACACAACCCCAAGACTTTCTGCGAACTTTTTATCATCCTGGCCATTTTGCGCGTTGCCACCCGGCACGGTTATTTGGCTGCCGTAGCTGGAAACAAGTGCTGTAACTTTTAGCTGCGGGAAATCAATCCGCATAGCCTCCGTCGCCGGCACCGGTACACCGGGATTATAGGCCATATCCCCTTCCCGCTTTTGTTCAGAAATAACATGATAAATATTTTTAAAATTTGGCTGGAAAGTATCAAAGCTCAGCTCATATTGGATAACTACATAAATGAGCACACAAGCCGCAATGCCGACCGTTAACCCTGAAATATTTATTGCTGCATAAGCTTTATGGCGAACGATATTACGCCACGCTATTTTGAAGTAATTTTTAAGCATAATTAAGGTGTTATTGGTACAGTTCAATTAAAATATGTACCAAATAATCAACAAGCTAATAATCAATCAATTATACTACAACAACACGTACGAATATGTTCGTATTTGCAACAATAGGTGTACGGTTTTGATACAGATGGGGGTTAATTAAATAGAGATTAGTTGATTAGAGATTAGGAATTTAAGCTTCTCTTAACTAATCTCTGATTAACTAATTAACTAATCTCTATTGGGCGTTACTCATTTCGGAGGCTTTTCATGGGGTTGGCAACGGCTGCCTTAATGGCCTGGGCGCTTACCATAACAAGCGCAACAAATAATGCGATGCCAGCCGATGCGGCAAACAGCAGCCACGATAAGCTAATGCGATATGCAAAAGTTTGCAGCCACTTATTCATTGCCAGCCAGGCAATTGGAAATGCTATTATTATAGCTATAAGTATCAACACCAGGAAATCCACCCCAATAAGCTGTACAATATGCCTAACCTTTGCTCCCAGCACTTTTCTAATTCCTATTTCCTTTACTTTTTGTTCGGCAGCAAATGCTACCAGGCCAAGTAAACCCAAAGCGGAGATCATAATAGCTATAGAAGCGAAAATAGTAATAAGCGCAGAAGCCTGTCTTTCGCTATGGTAAAGGTTGTCATAGTATTCGTCAAGAAAATAGTCGGTAAAAAGGTCGTCCGGGGCATATTTCTTTACAATAGCCTGGGCAATTTCAACAGCTTTCTTACTGTCTCCCGGGGCTGTTTTGATATAAAGCTCGGTGGCATCTTCCTGTTCATGGTCGTTTATTACAACTGGCCCTATCTTTTCGTGAAGGCTTGCATAGTTAAAATCTTTTACAACGCCTATTATTACGCCGGTATCCCCACCATGAATAAATCTTCTTCCCAATACCGGCTTTGGTATTTGCATCATGTTCAGGGCAGTCTCGTTAAGCAGCGCATTGTGTGTATCGGCCTTGCTCCCATTAAACCAACGCCCCTGCTCTATTTTTATGCCCATCAGCTTTTGAAAATCCTCATCTACCCCTAATCTGCCAACTGAAACATCAAGTTCTTTTACCTTCCCGTCCCATTTAAAGCCGCCGGAACCCGTGGTGTTACCAAAGTTAACCAGCATGCCTGTGGCGTATGCCGTATTCAAAACCGCCCCGCTCGATTTTAGTTCGTTTTTTATGGTTTTCTTTATGGCTTCAAAATTCTTTGAATTATAAATTGTGGATGGCAAATCGACCGTAAAAACCTGCGAGCGGTCATACCCGGGGTTAGTTGTCTCCACATATTCCAATTGCTTAAATATTACGATGGTTCCAACAATCAGGATAACGGAAATGGCAAATTGTAAAACGACAAGCACTTTTCTTAAACCTGTATCTTTCAGGTTCAATAATGCGCTGCCCCTGAATATATTCAGTGGGTTGAACGACGAAAGTATCAGTGCCGGGTATATGCCGTTAAGCAAAAAAGAAATTGTGAGCGTCACACCAATAATCGACCACATTACAGGCGAAGTCGCTGTACCGGTAAATGGCTTCCCTGTAAAACCGATATACCAGGGCATACTAAATTGGACGAAAAGAAAGGCAAGGATAACCGAAAAGAGACTCACCAGGAATGATTCGGACATGAATTGCCCAAACAGCTGCAATTTACCCGCTCCCACAATCTTCCTGATACTCACTTCTTTTGAACGGATATTGGAACGGGCTGTAGTTAAGTTCACATAATTTATACAGGCTGTCGCGAGTAATAATATCGCAAGCGTCATAAATACCTTAACAATTACCATATCGCCTTTAATAAATGCAGTGTTATTTGCATCGAAGTGTATGTCTGCTATATTCAATAGCGAATAGCGCAGTTCAGCTTTGCTATCTTTTAAAATACGCTTCGGAATCTCGGTGAGCTTGGATGATGCGCTGTTTACATTAGCGCCTTGTTTCAATTTGGCAAAAGTTATATAATCCATGCTCCAGCTTTCCCGATTTCGGATTGCATGGGCACTTGCAATGGTTGATGACCGCTGAACAATTAAATCATACTGAAAGCTTGAATTCACGGGGCTATTTTTAACAACTGCCTGCACCTGGTAATTCGTGGTATCAATTTTTATTACCTTGCCTACCGCGTCTTCTGTTCCAAAGTACAGCTTTGCTGCTCTTTGCGAAACAATTACACTGGTAAGTTTATTCTCAAGGTCATTTGCTGAACCGCTTATAAAATCGTAGTGAAAAAATTTAAACCATTGTTCATCAACATAAGCAGCCGCTTTAGTAGTGTAAATTGCGCCGTTATAGTGAAAATTAAGCCGGTAAAGTGGGTTAATACGCGTTACATCCTCAATTTCCGGCACTAAAGATTTGCCGTAGCTTCCTATTAAAAAAGCTGAGTATCCCGTTGGCGGGCTTAAGGTTTTGCCTGATAGATACTGGGTATTAATCCTGTATATCCGACTATAGTCGGGCTGATCTTTGTCAAAATTCAGCTCATTCTGCACCCATAGCATTATCAGGATAGTTGCGGCCATGCCTACCCCTAGTCCAAATATGTTAGTGAATGTTATTTTTTTATGCCTGGTAAGGTTGCGCCAGGCAATTTTGAAATAATTTTTTATCATGGTTAGTTAAAAGTTAAGGTTCATAGTTAAATGAGGCACCCCGAACAAGGGGTTATAAATCAAAAACCCGATTGTTAGCTCCTAAAGTTAACAATCGGGTTTCAAAAAAATGAACAGTCGGCGCTCTATTTTACTTAGATCGCAAACTTTCTTCAAAAGCCATAGCTCATTCGGAACGAAGGCTCTTCACCGGGTTGGCAATAGCGGCTTTAATAGATTGTCCGCTAACGGTAATTAATGCAATTAACAGGGCTATACCGGCGCCGCCTGCAAATATCCACCATGAAATATCGATACGATAAGCAAAGCCCTGCAGCCATTTATTCATAGCCCACCATGATATCGGGAACGCTATCAGGCTTGCAATCATTACCATCTTTACAAAATCGATTGAAAGCAACGAAACAATATGTTTCATGCTTGCCCCCAGCACTTTCCTTATGCCTATCTCCTTCACTTTTTGTTCTGCTGCAAACGCCGCGAGGCCCAGTAATCCCAATGCGGATACCAGGATTGCAATGGAAGCAAACAGCGTTACCAGTACAGAAGATTGCTGTTCAGCCTTGTAAAGGCTGTTATAGGTATCATCCAGGAAATCGAATTTAAACGGTTCATCCGGAGAAAATTTGTCCCATATTTTCTTTGCCGCGGCGATAGCAGCCTGAGTATTTCCTGCTTGTGTTTTAACGTAATAACTGCTCGCTTCTCCCGGTTCGTCGGCAATAATCATCGCCCCTATTTTATCATGTATGCTCTTGTAATGAAAATCTTTCAGCACGCCAATGATTACACCAGTATCCCCCTGGTGAATGAAACGCTGACCTATAATCGGTTTGCTTAAATGGAGCAGTTGGATCGCAGTTTCATTTAGCAACACGTTGTGCTGGTCGCTCTTTTCACCATTAAACCATCTTCCTTCTGCCACCTTCAGGTTCATCATTTTTCCAAAGTTCTGGTCTACCTGCAAAGGCGCGAATGTTGGGTTAAAGTCCTTCGGTCTTCCAGCCCAATCGAATCCACCTGAACTTGAGCTGTTAAAATTCACAATTTCCGCATTGGCCATAGCAACATCGGCAATAGCACCTTGTTGTTTCAACTCGTTTCTTACCGTGGTCAGTACCCCGCCTTCCTTGCCATACGACTTTCCCCAGACTTTATAAGGCAGGGAAAATGTAAAAACCTGCGATCTATTATATCCGAGGTCCATTTTCTTTATAAAATTCAATTGCGAATAGATTACCAGCGTACCGATGATTAATACCACCGATATAGTAAACTGCACTACCACGAGCGATTTTCGAAGCCCGGCATCTTTAAAGTTAAGCAAGGCTTTGCCTCTGAAAACATTTAATGGCTGAAATGACGAAAGCAGGGCAGCCGGGTATAAGCCGTTTAAGATGAATGAAACCAGTAAAGTAGAACCGATGATAGCCCATATTACCGGCGAAGTTAATGGATCAGCGAACTGCTTATCAGTAAATGACCGGAACCACGGCAGGCTAATTTGCACCAACAGAATGGATAGCACCAGCGCCATAATGCTGATCACAATAGATTCCGACATAAACTGGCCGAATAGATGAAGGCGGTTTGCGCCAACCACCTTACGTATGCTCACCTCTTTCGACCGGATGCTGGCGCGGGCAGTAGTTAAATTAACATAGTTGATGCAGGCAGTAACGAGCAAAAGCGCAGCCAACACGATAAACACATTTACTATAGTGCGGTTGCCATGTATAAAGGCCGAATGCATCATATCATTTTCGAAATGCATATCTGTTATTTTTACCAGGCTGTATTTCGATTTGGTATAATCCCCTTTTCGGTTGCCGGCCAGGATTTGGTCGAGTTTGGCCGATATTTTTGCTGTATTTGTTCCCGGCTTCAGCTTTAAAAAAGTGAGATAATTATAATTGCCCCATTCCAGCGCATTATCCTTATCGTTTTTATTTGTAAATTTTGCTGCTACCGGTAAAAGCACATTATATTGAAAGCTTGAATTTGCCGGATTATCTTTCACCACTGCCTGTACCTGGTAATTAACCGTATCTAAACGCAAAACCTTTCCCACTGCATCCTCGTTACCAAAGTAAGTTTTTGCGGCAGTTGCGGTCAGGATAAGGCTGAAAGGATTTTTTTCAAACGCATCCGGCGTACCCTCAACAAAGTCGTAGTGAAACATTTTAAACCATCGTTCATCAACATAAGCCGATTTTTTCTCTGATATCAGTTTATCGCCATAGTGAAAATTCAGGTCGTTATAGTTGTTTGGAGATATACGGGCAAGGTCTTCTATTCCGGGTATCTCCTTTTCAGCATGCACGCCCAAAACATATTGCGAGGTTTCCCAAAGCCACGTTTCATTGGGCGATATCGCCAGCGATGCTTTTATCCTGTAAATATTTTCAGAACCGGGTTGAGCCTTATCAAAGCTTAATTCGTTCTGCACCCATATTACAATCAATACTGTTGCTGCCATGCCGATACCCAGGCCGGCAACGTTAATAAACGTCATTTTGCGATTATGCCATAAGTTCCGCCAGGCAATTTTGAAATAGTTTTTTATCATGGTTTGTTTAATAGTTGATGGTTAATGGTTCATAGCCGAAGCTCATTCAGAGCGCAGGCTCTTCACCGGGTTAGCTATCGCCGCTTTCACCGTCTGGAAGCTTGATGTTACCACCGCAGCCAGCAGCATCGCTCCGCCGCTTAATGCAAATATCCACCAGCTTATGATTGTGCGGTCTGCGTAGTCTTCCATCCATTTATTCATCAGCCACCAGGCTAAAGGGGTTACTATAACAAAGGCAAGCAATATGAGCCAGATGAGCTCCGTAGAAAGCAGTCTTACAATAGAAGCGACAGACGCGCCGAGCACCTTGCGTACGCCAATTTCCTTTGTGCGCTGATTCGTGGTATAAATGGCTAAACCAAGGAGACCCAAACAACTGATTAATATGGAAAGGCTGGTAGCCCAGGTCAGCAGTGTAGATGTGCGTTGCTCGTTTCTGTAAAAATCGGCTATGGTTTTGTCAAAGAAATTCACCTTGAAATCCGCATCGGGGAAAAGTTCTTTCCAGTCCTTCTCCATACTGGCAAAGGCGGCTTTCCATTCGTCGCCACCTGGTGTTTCGGGCTTCATTAGCAAGTGAATGGTGCCGAGGTTATATTTTTCAGGTTTTATGCCCATTGGTTTTATAGCGGTATGCAGCGATCCCTGGTGAAAATCACCTACCACGCCAACCACCGCGAACTTTTCTTTTTCGCCAAATGATATCGTTTTTCCCAATGCATCATTTACATTTTTGAATCCTAAAATGTCGGCATAGGTCTTATTGATCATTATACCGGTTGCAGTGTCGCTCATCCTGATATTACGCCCTGCCAAAAGTTTTATATTATAAATTTTAAGATAGTTTTCATCGCCTGATTTCATTTGTAAGTCGGTTTTAATCTCCCGCTTACCATCGGTATAACTAACCGTACTGGAACTCCAGCCGCCAGATGACGGCACATCTCCACCAATGGCTGACAATTTTACCTGGGGCGAACTGATAACTTTATTAATATAAACCTGTTTAAGCTGTTCGTTTTGTACCCTCCATGGCAAGTCGATATAAACAATGGCATCTTTCCTGAAACCGAGATCCTTGTGCAACGCATAGTATGTCTGCTTGCTTATCAATACCGTAGCCATTATAAAAAACTGTGCTATAATAAATTGGGTAACCGTAAGCGATTTTCGCAGCACCGCCTTACGGGTTTTGCTTGAGCCTCTTTGCGCCTGGTTTTTTAATACCAGCACAGGTTTATATGACGAAAGCACCAACGCTGGATAAAGCCCCGAGAGAAAGCTTACAACTAACGTTAATAATAGCAGGAATATAATCATGTGCGGCTGAAACAGCAGGCTTACCTTTAGGCCCTCCGGTGTGAAATCCGAAAATAGTTTTAATATTAACGGTGTGATAGCAACAGAAATGATAACTGCGAACAAGGTTATCAGGAAGGTTTCACTCAGGAACTGGAATATGAGTTGTTTGCGGTCGCTGCCCATGGTTTTGCGGATGCCTATTTCCTTAGCTCTTTGCGCGCTTTGCGCAGTGGTAAGATTAATAAAGTTAATACAGCCCAGCAGCAATATAAAGCCGGCAATGGTCATCAAACCATACAATACTTTCATGTTAACGGTAGAATGGCCGAAACCATAATATTTTGAATCAAAGTGAAAGTCGGCAAAAGGTTGAAGCTTAAATATCTGCGTATTCCCTTTGTCTTCCTTTTTTTGCGGATTATATTTTTTAAGCAAACCGTTTAATTGTTTTTCTACCCCGGCAACTGTCGCTTTAGGCGAAAGCTTCACAAAAAATATCGACGATGAAGTTGTGCCACCCCAGCTTGTCAGCTGGCCTTTCATATTTTTAATATAAGGGGCGGTGGCAAACGACAGAAAATCGTGAAACATCAAGTCGGTGTTCTCAGTAAAATCCTGAACTATACCTGTAACGGCCATTTTAATGGTATCGTCATAAATAACCTGTTTGCCAATCATGTCGCCGTATGACAGTTTTGGAAAATATTTTTTAGCCTGTTTTGCTGCAAGTACCACCTGGTGCGGGGCATTCAACGCAGTTTTTGACGACCCAGCCAGCCAGTTGTATTGAAACATTTTAAAATAATCCCCATCAGCATAAACTATATCCCCCTCGTTCTTAAACTTTTGCGGAGCTTTGCCGTCTTCATTAATAAGCACATTAAAATTGGAGGTCCAGATGTGGGCGCCGCCATCTAGCCCGGTCACTTCATTTTTGGCCGTAGCGGCTAAAGGACCGGTAACCCCACCGTTAAAATTCGGCTCGCCGGCAAAAGTAAAATCGGTAACCACACGATACATCCGGTCGCTACCGGGATGAAATTTATCAAAGCTAAGGTCGAAATGAACAATCAGGTAAATTACCAATGCCGTACTTATACCTATGGATAAGCCGATGATGTTTATAAACGTAAACAACTTATGCCTCTTGAATCCCCGAAGCGCGATTTTAAAATAATTCTTTATCATGTGGCTGGTTGTTGGTTAATGTGCTATATAATAAGCCC
>JAZJZL010000119.1:0-22610 GCA_040389845.1 Bacteroidota bacterium | reverse complement strand
ATTTAAAGATAACTGCCGGGCACTGAAAAAATATGTGATTATCACTTTATTTTACGCAGATCGCAAACTTTTTACAAAAGCTAAAACTTCGGCGCAAGCTCATTCCGAGCGAAGGCTCTTTACAGGATTTGCTATCGCAGCTTTAATGGTCTGAAAGCTCGAAGTAAATATTGCGGCCAGTAGCATACCGATGGCGCTAGTTGCAAATATCCACCAGCTTATAGACGTGCGTTCAGCGAAGCCTTGCAACCAGCTATTCATAGCGTACCAGGCAATAGGTGTCACTGCCAGCGAAGCCAGCACGATAAGCCACACCAACTCTGTCGAAAGCAATTTAACGATTTGGGCAACCGTGGCGCCCAACACCTTACGTACTCCAATCTCCTTGGTGCGTTGGTTAGTGGTGTAAATAGCCAAACCTATTAAGCCCAGGCAGCTTATCAATATACATAGGCCGGTAGCCCAGCGAAGCAGTTCAGCCATGTGTTGTTCTACGGTATAAAATTGCTTAATGCTCTCGTCATAAAATTGGTAGCTGAAATCATCATTAGGGTAAATCTTCTTCCATTCCCTGGTCATTTCGGCAATAGCTGTTTTCCATTCATTGCCTCCCGCCGTTTCTGGTTTCAGCCTCACGTGTAGGGTGCCAGTTTCGTAATCGCCCTTGCCATAAGCAATAACGAGTGGCTTGATAGCCGTATGAATAGAGCGCTCGTAAAAGTCCGCAACAACGCCCACTATTCTGATATTTTGCTGTCCGTTATATTTTTCTATTATCTTTCCTATTGCATCCTGCGGGTGCTTATAACCCATCAGTTTAGCGAAGGTATTATTGATAACCAAAGCCTTGCCGGTATCGGTTGCCTGTATATTTCTGCCTGCAAGCAGCTTTATACCATAAATATAGATATAATTTTCATCGCCCGATTTTATCTCAACACCGGTTTTTGATTCTGTTTTTCCATTTTTATAGATGGCAATAGTAGTGTTAGTGCTGCCTGAGAACGGTGCCGCATTAGCCAAACCTGCTATTTCTATCTGGGGGATTGCGCTAAATTTATTTAGCATCAGTTTATTAAGCGCGACAGTGCGCACCTTATAAGGAGCGTTAATATAAAGAATGGCATCCTTTCTTGAACCGATGTCCTTGTGCAAGGCGAAGTAAATCTGCTTGCTTACCAGGACCGTAGCCATTATAAAAAACTGTGCAATAATAAACTGCGAAACCGTAAGCGATTTGCGCAGCCATGCATTCCGCGTTTTGCTGCTGTTACTCTGTGCCTGGTTTTTCAATACAGCCACCGGTTTATAACCCGACAGCATAAGGGCCGGATAAAAGCCTGCCAATACACTAACCACGAGTGTAAGACCAACCAAGAACAAGAGAATATCCAACGTTCCCAAAAGGTCTGCTTTTATGTTGGGTGATATAAAATCCGAGAAAAGCTTCAATATTACAGGCGTCAGTACAACAGATATGATAACTGCAAACAAGGTTATTAAAAACGTCTCGCTTAAAAACTGGAAAACCAATTGCTTACGGCTGCTGCCCATGGTTTTGCGGATGCCTATTTCTTTTGCCCTTTGGGCTGCTTGCGCCGTGGTTAAATTGATAAAGTTGATACAGCCCAGCACCAACAGGAATGCGGCTATGGCCAACAAGCCGTACAATGTATTTTTATTGGCGGTTGAGCTAAAATCAAATGTACCATATTGCCGGTCGAAATGGATATCGCTCAATAGCTGTAAATTAAATGCGCTTGAGCCATTGCTGTTTGGCGCAGGCGGATTATATTTTTTCATTAGCCCGGCCAGTTGCTTTTTAATATTTGCCGCGTTAGAAGTGGGCAATATCTTTATGAATAACCCGCAAGCCGAATTGGTGCTGCCCCAACTGGTCAGCTGCATGCTATCGCCCAGTCCTTTGTTGGCAGCACTTGAACTGTACGATATAAAGTCGTGAAAGGTAAAGTCTGTGTTCTCAGTAAGCGTTTGTACTATACCGGTAACTGTTGTCTTCAGCGTATCATAGGTTACAATTTTGCCAAGCATCTGCTGGTATGACAATGAAGGGAAATAAAGCTTCGCCTGTTCCGAGGTCAGCACGGTTTGGTTTGGCTCATTCAGCGCAGTCTCTGCAGAGCCGGCCAGCCATTTATACTTGAATATTTTAAAATATCCTTTGTCCGTCAGCGTTACCCGGTCCTGTGCTTTGAATACCTTGGGGGTATTTCCTTTATAATTCGGAATCGATACATCAGGACTGAGCGTGTATAAAGGCGCTACATATTCAATCCCTGTCACCTCAGTTTTAACGGCAGCCGAAAGCGGGGTAGTAACACCATAGAAGTAACTTTTTTGGCCCTGGAACTCAAAATCGCTAACCACGCGGTAAATACGTTCGCTGTCCTGGTGAAATTTATCGAACGTAAAATCGTAATGCACGATCAGGAAAATCACAACCGAGGCACTTATGCCAATGGACAAGCCGATAATGTTTATCAGGGTGAACAGCTTGTGCCGCCAGAAACTCCTGAATGCGATTTTAAAATAGTTCTTTATCATGACGGTTGGTTATTTGTTCAATTGTTCATTAGTGACATGTCGACGGCCTCGCTTTTTTCTAATCTCTAATCTCCAGTCTCTAATTACTCGGAACGAAGACTCTTCACCGGATTGGCAATTGCCGCTTTAATGGTTTGGAAGCTCGATGTAAATAGCGCCGCTAAAAGCATTCCGGCGCCACTAGCCGCAAATATCCACCAGCTGATGGTTGTGCGGTCGGCGTAGTTTTGCATCCATTTATTCATGCCTAACCACGCCAATGGCGTAACCAGGATGAATGAAAGTACTATCAGCCAAATCATTTCGGTCGATAATAACCTCACAATAGATGATACCGACGCACCCAATACTTTACGAACACCTATTTCTTTGGTACGCTGGTTAGTGGTGTAAATAGCCAGCCCCAATAAACCAAGGCAACTGATAAAAATTGACAGGCCTGTTGCCCAACGAAGCAATGATGATATGTGCTGCTCCGAATCATAAAACTTGGCTATATTCTGGTCGAAAAAGTTGTATTCGAATTCATCATCAGGATAAACCTGTTTCCATGTTTTTTGCATAAATGCAATGGTCGCTTTCCACTCGTTGCCGCCCGCCGTTTCAGGGCGCAGGGCGATATGCAGATAGCCTTTCATAAATTTACCCCTGCCTATATAAATGGCCATCGGTTTAATCGGGTCGTGTAATGATTTTTGGTAAAAATCTGCAACCACTCCCGCTACTTCCAGTTGCTTTTCGCCATTAAAATGCACAAGGGTTTTCCCGAGAACATCGTGCGGATTTTTAAAGCCCAGCACCTTAGCGTAGTTTTCGTTAATAACAACGTATTTACCAGTATCAGCTGCCTGCAGCTTACGACCGGCTACCAGTTTCAGCTGGTAAACATCCATATAGTTTTCGTCGGCAAATTTTAGCTGCACATCGGTCTTAACCTCTTTTTTGCCATCCATGTAGGTTACATTGGTAGAATTGGTGCCGCCTGATGATGGGGGATTACCACCGATGCTCACACGTTCAACCTGCGGCAAAGCGCGGAAGGTGTTTAACAGCACTTGGTTACGGGCATCTGTCCGATTTTTCCAGGGCGTGTTCATCACTATAATGGCGTCTTTTTTAAAGCCGAGGTCTTTATGCAGCGCGTAATAAACCTGCTTGCTTACCAGTATGGTACCCATGATAAAAAACTGCGCAATTACAAACTGCGTCACAGTTAACGATTTGCGTAGCAAGGCCTTACGGGTTTTACTGTTACTTGCTGCCGATTGGCCTTTAAGAACCTGTACCGGCTTATAGCTGGATAACATAATTGCCGGGTAAAATCCAGCAAACAGCGTTACTACAATGGTGAGCACCAAAAGGAAAACTATAAGGATGGGCCGCGCTATAAAATCCGCTTTAATGTTAGGCGAGATAAAGTCGGAAAATAATTTGAGGATAAGAGGTGCAAGAGCGGCTGATATAATAACCGATGTTAAGGTAACCAAAAATGTCTCGCTTAAAAATTGGAAAATCAGCTGCTTACGGTCGCTGCCCATAGTTTTGCGGATACCTATTTCCTTGGCACGCTGAGCCGCCTGCGCAGTAGTTAAATTAATAAAGTTGATACAGCCCAGCACCAATAAAAACACGCCAATCAGCATTAATGCGTATAAAGTGTTTTTGCTGGCAATGTGCCCATTGTCAAAGTTACCGTAATCGCCATTAAAATGCAGGTCGCTTAAAGGTTGCAGCTTAAAGCCGTGGGTATTGCCTTTGTCTTCTTTCCTTGGCGGACTTTCTTTTTTAAGAATGCTATTGATTTGTTTTTCCAAAGCCGCGGCGTTGGTTGTTGGTAATACCTTTACAAACAGTTGCGATGCAGACGTGGTACTCTCCCACTCAGTTGGCTGCAACTGGTCTTTCAGGTCTTTAACAGCCATCCCGGTTGCATAAGAGATAAAATCGTGAAAGGTAAAATCACTGTTCTCTTTTAACTTCGCTACAACGCCGGTAACGGTGGTTTTAATGGTATCATAAGTTACCACCTTGCCAATTACCTGGCGATAATCCAGTTTAGGGAAATATTTTGCAGCCTGCTCATCGGTAAGCACAACCTGGTTTGGTGAGCTGAGGGCACCTTTTGCATTGCCGGCCAGCCACGTGTAATTGAATAATTTGAAATATTCCGGCCCGGCCAGCACTACGTCGTCCTGGTTTTTAAACCTTACCGGCACGTTATCTTTACCTGCTACAAATACGTTGGGCTGAGATAAAGTAAAAAACGGCGCAACAGTTTCTATGCCCGTTGCCTGCGTTTTAAGCGCAGCCGGCAGCGGTCCGCACACACCTGAATTATAACCTTTCTCGCCCTGGAAAGTGTAGTAGGATACCACGCGGTAGAGCCGGTCACTATCATTGTGAAACTTATCAAAAGTGAGATCGTAATGAACAATCATGTAAATTACCAGGCAGGCGCTTATCCCTATCGATAAGCCGATAACGTTGATGAACGTAAACAGCTTATGCCGTTTAAATCCTCGTAATGCAGTTTTAAAATAGCTTTTTATCATGGTTTTAGTTCATAGTTAATGGTTCATAGTTCATAGCCGCCGCTACTTTTGACTTCCTGCTCCTAACGAAAGCTCTCTTCGAGAGCCGTAGCTCATTCTGAGCGAAGGCTCTTCACCGGGTTCATCAACGCTGCTTTTACCGACTGGAAGCTGATAGTTACAAAAGCTATTACCAATGCCAATACGCCCGCCAGTAAAAGCACCCACCAGCTAATGTTAATATGGAAGGCAAAACCGCCTAAGAACCATGTCTTCATGGCCCAATATGCAATCGGAAGGGCTATGAATGCCGATATTAACACCAATAGTAAAAAGTCTCTCGACAACTCCCGTACAATTTGTGGAACACTGGCGCCCAATACTTTACGTACGCCAATTTCCTTAATACGCTGCGTAATAGTAAACGCCGATAAGCCGAACAGGCCGAGACATGCTATAAAGATAGCGATGCATGAAAATATGGTAAACAGACTGCCTTGCTGCTGCTCGCTGTTATACAACTGGCCAAATTTTTCGTCCAGGAAAGTAAATTCAAACGGCGATTCGGGTAGGTATTTATGCCAGGTGTCTTGTATGGCGGCCATAGCCGCTCTTGGATTACCTCCATCAATTTTTATGGATATTTTACCATAATAGCCGCTTTTGGCAGGCGGTAAGGCGAACAATAGCGGTATGATTTTTTGGTGCAGCGATTCGAAATGAAAGTCCTTTACCACACCGATTATCTTACCCTTAGTATTCCCATATTGTAAGTCTCGACCGATAGCATTCTGTTCATTCCAGCCGAATTGGCGCACCGCCTCCTCGTTGATGACAAAGTTATTGGTGTCGGTAGCGAACTCTTTAGAGAAATTCCGGCCTGACGCCATCTGCATGCCATAAGTCGGGATAAAGCCGTAGTCGGTAGTGATATATTTCAGGTCGATTTTCACGGCTTGCGATGAACCGCCGTTAATTAGCTGGACGTTCTGATCATCCAGTAACCGGCCGGATGGAATTCTCGACGACCGGCCTACGTCTTTAATAAACGCGTTCTTCTTCAGGTCATCCTTAAAGCCTTCAAATTGCGGGGTTAAGGTTCCTACATAGTCCATGGTCACAATATGGTCTTTGTTAAAGCCCAGCGCCTTGGTTTGAATATACTGCAGCTGCTGGAAAACTACTGTGGTAGCCACTATCAATATGATCGATATAGAAAACTGCAGCACAACCAATACTTTCCTGAATGATAAGCCCCCCTGCCCTGCCTTTACTATGCCTTTAAGCACCCTAACCGGCAGGAACGACGACATAAATATCGCAGGGTATATGCCACTGATAATTCCGATGAAAAATGGCAGCAATAAAATCGGTATCAAAACACCCCATTGCAGTAAACTCTGGATTGACAGGTGCTGCGAGGCCATATTATTAACCAATGGAATGCAAACTGCTGTTATTCCTGCTGCCAGCACCAGCGCCATAAATGTAATCAGCACAGATTCGCTTAGGAATTGAAAGATAATTTCCTTGCGTTGTGCGCCTATTACCTTGCGTATGCCAATTTCCCTTGCCCTCAATGCAGAACGGGCAGTAGACAGGTTCATGTAATTGATACAGGCAATCAGCAAAATAAATAAGGCGATCGCCGAAAATATATACACGCGGTTGATATCTCCGTTCTCTTCATATTCATCATCCAGGTGCGAACGCAGGTGAATATCGGTTAGCTTTTGCAAGGTTAGTGTAGTGGCCTGGTGGGTTTTTACATTCGCCGGCATTCCCTGCAGACGAACGTATTTATCTAAAAAGTCGGGCAGTTGCGCTCTAACGTGCTCAACATTATAATCTTTCGGAAAAAGCAGGTAGGTGTAGAATGAGTTATTGCCGAAATTGGTCTCCAATTGTTTTTCGCCGTATATAGCGGTGTCTTTTAGGGTATTAAATGACATCAGTATCTCGGGATGCATGTGCGAATTAGCCGGGAACGATTTGTAAACACCGGTAACTTTAAAGTCGTGCTTAATATTATCCAGCCTGATGCCTTTGTTTATCGGGTCTTCATCGCCAAAGTACTTTTTCGCCATGGCCTCTGAGAGCATAATATTGTAAGGGTTCAGCAAGCCGTTTTTCTTATCGCCTTTCACAACAGATATGTCAAAAAAAGTAAAGAAGTTCTCATCTGCAAAAGCAGCGCCTTTCTCGTTAAAAAGCTTGTCTTTATATTTCAGTGCCGTATTACCGTTGGGCAATACGCGTGTTACCTTTTGAATATCGGGAAATGCGTTTTGCAGCAGCGGTCCGAACGGGGGCGCTACAGAGCTGAGGTGCAAATTTTCAACACCTGGCGCCGTGTAAAATATCCGCGTAACGCGATAAATATCATTGGCTTTGCTATTGAATTTATCATAGCTGCGCTCATTAATAATATAAGCTAAGATAAGCAGGCAGCAGGTTAACCCTACAGTAAGCCCGAATATATTGATGAAGGAAATAAATGGATGCCTTTTGATATTTCGCAAAGCGCTCCTGAGATAGTTTTTTATCATGACTTATTATTGTTCATTAGTTCACTTGTTCATTGGTGGATTGGCGATTTAACTGCCAACTGCTTACTCACTTCTTAAACTTTTGACCGGGTTTGCCAGCGAGGCTTTAACCGATTGAAAGCTTATGGTGATTACAGCTACCAGCAACGCGATTGCCCCTGCGAGCACAAATACCCACCATTGTATATCTATGCGGTAGGCAAAATCCTGCAGCCATTTGCTCATAGCAAACCATGTTACCGGGAATGCTACAAGGGTGGCTATCAATATCAGCCTTAAAAATTCTTTTGAGAGCATTAAGGTGATGCCGGTCGGACTAGCGCCAAGCACTTTCCTGATACCGATTTCCTTAACACGCTGCCTTATCATAAATGCCGCCAGGCCAAATAAACCAAGACTGGCAATAATTACCGCTATTACTGCAAACGAGGTAAAAATGTGGCTGGTACGCTGTTCATTGGCATAAAGCGACGCAAACTGCTGATCTAAGAATGAGTAGTTGAATGGCGCCTCTGAATGGAATGACGCCCATTTGCTGCCGATATCATCCACAAGCTTGTGTACATCCGCGGTTTTTACTCTTACGATAACCGAACCATGGCTATTATTTAACGGCAGCATCATCAGCGGCGCAATTTTCCGTTTAGCTGAAGTGTAGTTAAAGTCCTTCACTACGCCCACCACAGTATAATGAATCTGCCCGGAGCGGATGATAGTCTTCCCAATCGGATCGACATCCCGGAAACCAAGATCGCGTACTGCAGCTTCGTTAAGGATTATCGAAACAGAATCTGCACTGCCTTCCGGGTAAAAGTTACGGCCTTTGGCAAGCTGCATTCCCATAGTTGGGATGTAGGAGCTCTCTACCGAATAAATATTTATTGGCAACTGTTTGCCCCCCGCGGGTATACCATCGGCATAAACTACAGTGCCGCCCATACGATTATAGCCGGGGATATTATCCGAAACGGTGGCATTTACAACCCTGCTATCGGTTAACAGCTGTTGCCTGAATGCAAATACATTATTGCCAAGGGTATTGGCGTCGTTTATCACTAAAACCTGGTCTTTATTGTAACCAAGCTTTTTATCCTGCATAAAATGCAATTGCTGGTAAACTACAAACGTGGCTATAATCAGCGCGGTTGATATAGAAAATTGCAGTACGATAAGGCTGCTGCGTAGCCTGCCTTTTCCGGCAGATGGCACAGTACCGCTTCCTTTTAAAACAGCAAGTATTTTAAATGATGACAGGAAAAATGCCGGGTAAATGCCCGCAACTATCCCCACGAATAATATCAGTGCAACCTCCACTAAAAGCGCAGCCGGACCAAAGAAAAAACCAATAGTGATGTTTTTTCCTGCAAGATTATTGAAATAAGGCAGTAACAGGTAGATAAACCCGAGCGCAAATAACATCGCGATAGCGGTCAATATTACCGACTCAGTGAGAAACTGGGTTACCAGCTTATTTTTTTCGGAACCCAACACCTTACGGATGCCTATTTCTTTTGAACGCTTGGTAGAACTTGCTGTAGAAAGGTTAGTAAAGTTGATGCAGGCCAGCAGCAAGATGAAGAAAGCCAGTGCGCCGAATATGTATATATAGTGAATATCGCCGTTTGCCTCAAGCTCGAATTTAGTAGCCGAGCGCAGGTGTATATCTCTCAATGGCTCCAGGAAAAACACAAAAGAATTAACGGATTTTTGCGCTTCTGCAAGGCTAACGCCCATATCATTTTTTATTTCGGGCACTACGTGTTCGGCAACCAGCCCTTTAAAACCGGCTTCCAGTTTTTTGATGTCAGTATTTGGTCGAATCGAGATATAGGTATAGTAGCCTATGTTGCTCCAGGTCATTTTCCGGGTTGGCGAAATATAGGTGGATGAACTCACAATGGCATCTGCATGGAAATGCGAATTTTCAGGTATCCGGTCGATGATACCGGTCACCTTGAGCGGCTTGCCATCTACCGTTATTATCTTATTTATTGATGATGCGCCGCCAAAGTATTTCCTTTCAAAATCTTTGGTAAGTACAACACTATTAGGCTCAGTCAAAGCGGTTTTGTTGTCACCGTCTACCATCGGGATAGAAAACATGCTGAACAAATTAGGGTCGGCATCTATAATTTTATCCTCTTTGAACTTTGTCTCGTTATACTTAACAAAAACGGGCCCGCGGTTTTCAATCCGGGTTACATCGGTAACTTCAGGGAATGCGTTTTTAATCCCCGGTCCAACCGCAATATCCACATTTGGGAAATCTGCCGTGGCGTCCCCGCTGTTTGAATGCAGCTCGACGCGGTAAATCTGGTCGGCATTTACAGGATAAGTATCGTAAGTCAGCTCTTTATACAGGTAAGCGCTGATAAGCATACAGCAGGTTAAACCTACAGCCAGCCCGAAAACATTGATAAACGAGAATATTTTATTTCTTCTCAGATTACGTAATGCGGTGATAATGAAATTTTTAATCATTGAGTGTTAATTAGTAGTTTGAACTTTACAGTTTAAGACACGGGGCCACATGCCTGAACCATAATTAAAACCACCGCCGGTAATTAACCAGCGGCAATTGCCACTAACTAACTTAAAAGGCGTACCAATTATTTAAGATACTATATATCAAATATTTACAATTTATTTTACCGCACAATTGTATCATAATCGTACACTGTGTGTTCCGCCTCCGAACAGATTCGTAGGTCTTACGGTACAAACGCTCATTATCTGTCGTGATTTAAACAAAAAAACGGCCCCGAATGACGCTTTTAGCACATCGGGGCCGTTTAATAAAACTATTTAATCTATCAATTAAAGCTCAGGTTAAGGCTGTCGCTGGCATCAACCTTAACAGGTACACCGCCGCCATTTATTGTACCTTTTACACGATCTTTTTCCCACTCGCCGCTAAATTTAGTAAGGGTAACTTTGTTGATTTTGCTTGCCGATAAGTCAAGGTTCATGCCTTGCCCGTCAGGTAACCTCAAATCCACATGGCCGCCGCTTGATTCCAGTTTAACATATTTTCCCAGCTTGGTTACTTCCACATGCATACTGCCGCCACTGGTTGAAGCGTCAAGGCTGCAGGCCATATTTGAAAGGTTAACGCTGCCGCCTGATGTGCCTGTAATCAGTTCACCTTCAATATCATGTCCGTTAATGCTGCCGCCACTGGTTTCGGCATGAATTGTGCCTTTAAGTGCTACCATGCGTACGGAACCGCCTGACGTGCCAAGTTTAATAGTTCCCTGGCAGTTTGTAGCACGAACCGAACCGCCGCTGGTTTCAAGGCTGATATTGTCTTTCGAGTCAAATACTTCGATACTGCCACCCGATGTACCGCCTTTGATAACACCGGTAAGACCTGCAACGTGCAGGCTGCCGCCGCTGGTTTCAAACTCTTCGTGACCGCTCAGGTTACTTAGGTGAATGCTACCGCCGCTGGTGCTTAGGTGTGTATCAACATCCTTGCCGGTATATACTTTGAAAGAAATGCTTAATTGTCTTTTCCAGTTGATGTTGAATCCCTCATGCTTACGTTTTGCTGTTGCACGCAACTCGTGATTACTTACCGAAACGTCGAGCGTATAGTCCTCGGCAAGGCGTTTGTCTATTTCTTCTTTTGATAATTCCTGGCCGTTATTGCCGTTAACGAAAATTTCCACGCGTGGAGATTCACCGCCGCCGCTTACAGTAATACTGCCGCCTGAGGTTTTAACAATAACATTTTTTATAGCGTCGCCTGACAGGGATTTTGTTTGATATGGAGTTTTATCCCAGTTGCTTTGGGCCGAAGCTACCGTGCCTGCACATGCTAGCGCTAATACTAAAAGGTAAGTTTTCATTTCTTTAAGTTTATTTACCTAATAGACTACATTTTTTGTCCGGACGTTGCATCTGTGCGAAAAATAGTTTGCAGTTGCCGGTTTACAGTTGGCAGGTATATAGACGTTTGCGGTCGGCGGTTTGCAGTTAGCAGTCAAAAAAATGGGCAGTTTGCTTTTAACTGCAAACTGCCCACCAAAAACTGATAAACTAAAAGTTATTCTGCTTTCAGGCTCTTGACCGGGTTAGTCAGCGCAGCCTTTATGGCTTGTATGCTAACCGTTACCGCTGCTACTATCAGCGAAGCGGCTCCTGCCGCAATAAATACCCACCAATGGATATTAACGCGGTATGCAAAATCCTGCAGCCACGAGTGCGCCATGTACCAAGCTATCGGCGAAGCGATGATAGTGGCTACGATAACCAAAGTCAAAAAGTCTTTCGAAATTAGTAATACAATGTTTGATACGGTTGCGCCAAGCACTTTGCGTATGCCTATCTCCTTTGTGCGCTGCAATACTGCATAGGCGGTAACCGCAAACAGCCCGAGACAGGCCAGCAATATGGCTAAACCCGAAAAGGTAGTAAATACGCCTGCGGTGCGTTGTTCGCTACGGTAAAGCGCATCATAATCGTCATCCAGGAACTTATAGGAGAACGGTCTTTCGGGCACCCGGCTTTTCCATATCTTTTCTATGCTGGCTATGGCCTGTGCGGTATTATTGCCGTTTATCCTAACCAGCAGCTTTTGCGTCTGGAATTTATCAAGGAAAATCAGTAACGGACCAATCGGCTCATGGAATGATTTAAAGTTAAAATCTTTTACCACCGCCTTAATTTTGCCGGTTTCCCCTTTCGAAATTTCCTTTCCAATTGCCTCTTCCGGTGTCCAGCCCATAGCACGGACGGCAGTTTCGTTCAGCATAAAGCTGTAATGGAAATTTTTGCCGCCATTAGTGGTATCTATCTGTGCCACGTCTGTACGGCTGAAATCGCTGCCTGCAACTATTTTCAACTGCATGGTTTTTATAAAGTCCTCGTCCATCGGCAACGCATTTACCGACATGGCTTTGCCGTCGGCACTGGTAATGCCATCGCCCCATGCAACATTTATAGGCTCATTATTGGCTGCAGCCACGCCCGCTACACCAGGAATGTTTTTAATCTCATTCTTTAGTCCGTCAACTTTTGGCAGCATTTTCCAGTTCACCGGTAAAACCACCACGTTGCTCTTGTTGTAGCCGATGTCTTTATTGCGGATGTATGAAAGCTGCTGCAATATCACTACGGTTGTGATGATCAGGAAAATAGATATCACAAACTGGAAAACCATCAACGATTTACGCACACCTTGACCAGATGTGAACGAGAAACCAGATTTCAATATCTTAACCAATTTGATGCCCGATAACAGCAACGCCGGGTAGGCGCCGGCTGCGAAGCCTATGCCTAAACCAAGCGCAATCAAGCTGCCAAGTATAACCGGGTCTAAAATAGCGCCGGTATTAAATGCCTTGCCGGCGATGCTATTAAAATATGGCAGCACCACAAATGCCAGCCCTATTGCCAACAATACGCCAATGCCCGTAACCAAAACCGACTCACCTATAAACTGCCTGAACAACTGTCCTTTCCCTGCACCCATAACTTTACGTATGCCGATTTCGGCACTGCGCCCTGCTGATTGCGCGATAGAAAGATTGATGTAGTTAACACCCGCTATAACGAGTATCAGCACCGCAACGATAATTAATATATAGATATAAGTTATGCTGCCGTTCGGCTCGAAAGCATCCGGCAAATTGGAGTGCAGGTGTACGCTGGTTAATGGTTCCAGGTGGTAAGTAAGGTACTGGCTACCGGCCATCTTCAGCTCGGTATGGCTTACGGTATTCATATAGCCTGCAATCTGTTTTTGCAGCGGCTGTATTTGCTCTTTCTTTTCTAAAAGCAGGTAAGTGATGTAGTTAGCTTCCCACCATTTTTCCGTATTGGCCGCGTTTAAACCTTTAAATGATAATATAAAGTCGAACTGAATTTGTGAGTTTGTCGGCGCATCTTCAGCTATAGCCGAAACCGTATAATTTTTATCAGCTATTTTTAACGTTTTGCCGACAGCCTCCGCATCGCCGAAATACTTTTTGGCAGTGCTTTCAGTGAGGATTATTTTATCAGTCGCATTTAATGATTGGGCGTCACCCTTAACCAGCTTATACGAAAACACATTAAAAAAAGAAGGGTCTGCATAAAGTAAAGCCGTCTCCTCAAAGTTTTGATTGTCATAGCTAACTACCGCTCCTCTTTTCTCAATCCGCACATAGTCCTGTACTGCGGGAAAACTCCGCTTAAATTGGGGTCCTACCTTAGTGCCGGTAACGGCCACTTTTTGCGGGGCTCCGCCCTGGCCGTAGTCCATCGTCACCCTTACTATCCTATCGGCATTCTCATTAAAATGGTCATAGCTCAACTCACTTTTAATATATATGCCGATTAACAGGCAGCTAACAATACCGATAGTTAAGCCGATAATATTTACAAATGCATACAGCCTGTTCTTCCTCAGGTTTCTCCAGGCAATTTTGAAATAGTTTTTTAACATAATTTTTTAGTTCATGATTGATGGTTCATAGTTCACGGCCGAAACTTTTTGTTTCCCTCTTGGGCGCGCGTTGGGCAAGGCGTCGGCATGGGTGTGTTAGGCGCCATGCCCAGCCCGTTATGCATGTCAACAATGCATGGCGGGCTAACACCCCCCGCCCCTCTCAAGAGGGGAATCCACTACGCTGGCCCGTTATTTCCCAGCTTTTACTACTAATTAGCTCCGAACGCAGACTCTCTTCGAGAGCCATAGCTCATTCTGAGCGAAGGCTTTTGACAGGGTTCATCAGTGCTGCTTTAACTGTCTGGAAGCTTACTGTAATCAGGGCAATCAATATCGCTATTACACCCGACAACAGGAATACCCACCAGGGTATAGGCGTACGGTCGCTGTAATTCTCCAGCCATTTATGCATGAAATACCATGCCACCGGCGATGCCGCACAGAGTGCTATTAAAACTAGCACTAAAAACTCCTGCGATAATAAAGTAAATAACGAACCGACACTGGCTCCCAGTACTTTACGGATGCCGATTTCTTTAATACGTTGCTCGGCTGTAAACATCGCCAGGCCAAGTAATCCGAGGCATGAAATAAATATACCCAAAAATGCAAAGGCGTTTGACAACTTGCCTACCACCTGCTCGTTTTGATATTGTTTCTGGTATTCAGCATCGGCAAAATAATAGCTGAACTGGAAATTAGGGTTTAGCTCCTTACATATTTTCTCAGCCGATGCCAACGCTTGTTTGGTTTCCCCGGGTTTGGTACGCAGTAAGGCCATGCCATAATTCTGCTCTTCGCCAAAGCGGACGACAAGCGGCAAAATCGGGTCGCGCAGGGAATTAAAATGAAAATCTTTTAATACGCCTACAATTTTCCCGGGCTTGCCCCACATGGTGAAAGGCTTGCCAATCGGGTCGGTGTAACCAATTCGTTTAAGCGCCAATTCGTTTATGATATAGTTTGATGAGTCGGTAGGGAAATCTCTTGAGAAATCACGTCCTTCAGCCATTTTCAATTTCATCGTTTTGGTGAAATCATAACCTGCCGATACCTGGGTAAACATAACATTGAGGTTCGGGTCTTTGTCGGTCCATTTCACGCCGCCTGTGGTACTGCCGAAATTCGTCGGTGCATCACTAATTTTCGTAATATCCTGTACGCCGGGCATTTTCAATACCTCATCTTTAAATATTTTATATTTAGCCGTCAGGTCGCCCTCTAAAGGTATATAGATGAGGTTTTCCCGGGTATAGCCCAGGTTTTTGGTCTGAACGTAATTAACCTGCATAGATATAACCATAGTGCCTATAATCAGCAGGGCCGACAGTGCAAATTGAAATACCACCAATCCTTTACGGAACCAGGCGGCGCCGGTACTTAATTTCAATGTTCCTTTAAGTACTTTAACAGGATTAAACGACGACAGGAACAATGCAGGATAACTACCAGATAATAGACCTGTTATAACTGTCAATGCAACCAACCCAAGCCAAAAACTAATCTGTCCAAACGGAAATTCAATTTGTTTTTGGGTGATGGAATTGAACACCGGCAATAACAGCAGCACAATTACAAGCGCTATAACGGCAGCCAGGCCGGTCAGCAAAATTGCCTCGCCCACAAACTGCTGAATCAGCACGCGCCTTACCGCTCCTACCACTTTCCTCACGCCTATTTCCCGTGCACGCTTAACCGAGCGGGCGGTGGTTAAATTCATGAAGTTGATACAGGCAATAACCAGGATAAAAATGGCGATGATACTGAACAAATGCACATACTCTATGCGCCCATCCTCCGGCTTGCCATCCTTAAAGGTGCCACGCAGGTATACCTGGTCAAACTTCTGTATGCCTAATTGCTCGCGAAATGCGGCACTTTGGTCTTTATTGTAAGTATCGATGAAATGGGCCAGTTTTTTATCAAATTCTGCGGCATTTGTTCCTTCACGCAAAAGTATGAAAGCGTTAGGACCATTGTTGCCCCAGTCCTTCGCCCATTTATTTTCATCCAGGAAGCTATACCAGTTAATCAGGAATTCAAACCTTGTCGATACATTATGCGGCAGGTCTTCAAATACAGCGGTTACGGTGAAGTCCTTTTTGTTTTCGTAGCGCAGCGTTTTGCCCATCGCTTCCGATGGACTTCCGAAAAACTCGCCAGCCATCTTCCTGGAAATGGCGATGCTAACCGGGCTGTTCAACGCCGTTTCTGCTTTACCCTGCAGCAACGGATAGCTAAACATTTTAAAAAAATCGGCCCCGGCTGAATTGCCTTCCAGCTTTATAATTTTAGTACCTACCCGGAAAGTATTTTGATTATTCCAGGCCATCGGAGTAGCTAATTCCACCTGTGGCAAGGCATGTTTCATTTCATCAGCAAGCACACCGGGAACAGAATACTGCCCCATAATTTTATGATCATAGTACTGCCGCTCGATAACCTGGTACAGGCGGTCTCCCTTGGCATGGAATGCATCAAAGCTCAACTCATTTTGTACCCACAGGATAATCAGGATACTGCACGCCATCCCCAATCCAAGGCCGACTATGTTTATTGTAGAGAAAAATTTATTTCTCCAAAGGTTGCGCCAGGCAACTTTAAGATAGTTTTTAATCATAATGATAGTTCATAGTTGATAGTTCATAGTTCATGGCCGGAACCAATAAGTAGCAGTTGAAAGTGGCAGTAGCAGCCAAATTTATCGGCTAAACATATTAATTACTGCTACTGAAAACTGCTACTGCCACTAATTTAACATGTATCTACTCGCCCCGCAAACTCTTCACCGGGTTTGTCAACGCTGCCTTTATCGCCTGGAAGCTAACTGTAACCAAAGCTATTAGCACAGTAAGCGCTGCAGTGCCTACAAACACCCATACACTTATATTGATGCGATAAGGATAGCCTTTCAACCAGGAGTGCATCGCCCAAAATGCTATCGGACTTGCCACCACAAAAGCAATCATTACCAGGATTAAGAAGTCTTTCGACAACATGGTTGTAACACCGGTTACCGATGCGCCCAATACCTTGCGAATACCTATTTCCCGTATCCTGTTTTGCGCCATGTACGCAGCTAAGCCAAACAGGCCAAGGCAGGATATCACTATCGTAAGCCCTGCAAAAAGACTAGCTAATGTGCCGGTGCGCTGCTCATCGCCAAATTTACTTTCGTAAGATTTATCTACAAAATTGTACTCGAAGGGGTAATCAGGATTGTATCTTTTAAACACAACTTCAGCACGCTTCAAATTATCTGCCGTGGTATGGGCATTGTTCAGCCTGAAGTGAATAACGTTAAACCAGGATTTTGGCCCCTGTATAATCATGTGCTTAACGGGTTCATACGGAGATTGCAAAATGAAATCTTTCACTACGCCTACCACATGCATCTGTCGGGCGTCTTTACCTTCGCCATTAGTTACTATTTCTCCAACCGGGTCTTTAAGGCCCATTATTTTAACCGAGGCTTCATTTAACAATATAGCGGTAGAATCCGTAGGATAAATCTTAGGGTCGATATCGCGGCCCTGGACTATCTTGAGGCCCATAGTTTTTACCAGGTCTCCGTCGGTATTAAACATGTTAAAGTCTATCTTATTTTTGGGTGTAGCGCCTTTCCACATAAAGCCCCAGCTGTCGCTCCAGCCCTCGGTAATTGGCGCACTGGTTTTTGAAACTGCCGCTGCTGCACCGCCAACTATCAAATCGTTCTTAATCGCCTCAAAGTTCTTCTCGATGCTGCCGGTCATCATAACATAAACAAGATTGTCCTTTTTATAGCCGGAATCCCTGTCCTGTGCATATTGTAACTGCTGGCGTATGATGATGGTACAAACTATCAGTACCACAGCAAATGTAAATTGTATAACAACCAGCAGCTTACGAGGTGTTATCAATGCATTGGCAGCTTTAAAAGTACCTTTAAGTACACTTACCGGTTTAAATGATGACAGATACAGCGCCGGATAACTGCCTGAAACGATACCGGTCAACAATATAAATGAAAGAAATATCAACCAAAATGATACGGTGTTGTACGGAACAAACAATTGTTTTTGGGTGAGTAAATTAAACCCGGATAGGCTTATCTGAACCGCTACAAGTGCTATGATACCTGCAATAAAAGCGACCAAAACAGACTCGCCTATAAACTGGAATATTAATGAATTACGCAGTGCGCCTACAACCTTCCGTATACCTACTTCCCGTGCGCGCTTTTCGCTGCGGGCAGTGCTCAGGTTCATAAAGTTGATACAGGCTATGAGTAAAATAAATGAAGCTATAATTGCGAAGATGCGTACCGTTTCTATCCTTCCACCCGATATATGTCCTTTTTCATCAAACTTTGAATAAAGGCGCCATTTATTAATGGGGTGTAAAAACTGGTCGATATCTTTGGTGTCCGAATGTGATTTGGTTACGTGCTCTATTGCGGTGTTAGCCTGCGCTTCGGTTACACCCTTTCTTAACATCACATAAGTTTGAATAGAATTGTTGCCCCAATAGTCATCATCCTGCTTGATTTTCTTCATGTATTCCCAAGGCATCAGGAACTGAAACTGAAAGCGGGTATTGTTCGGCAAATCCTTCATCAAACCAGTAACGGTAAAATAGGCATTGCTGTCAATCTTGATGGTTTTGCCCATTGGGTCGGCATCGCCAAAAAGTTTTTTCGATAATTTTTCTGTTATTACAATATCATGAACCTCGTTCAATGCTGTTTTAGGATTTCCTTTGAGCAATGGAAAAGTAAACATTGTCAAAAAATCCGGGTCGGTACAATTTCCCGCAACATTCAGGTGCTTTTCCCCTACCTGGAATAAAAATGTGTTATTCCATGTAACCCTGGCCACCTGTTCAAACTGGGTGTATTCCTTTTTTAGCGTTTTGCCCATCACCTTCGGCGTGGTGTTCCAGCACCAAAGTTTACCGTCAAAAACAGAGCGATTATAAACGGTGTACAGCCTGTCGCCGTTCTCATGAAAGCGGTCATAGCTTACTTCGTTTTGTATCCAAAGCAATATCAGCGCAGAGCTGGCCATACCAATGGCCAAACCGATAATATTGATAAAGGAAAACGCCTTATGCTTAAGCAGGTTTCTCCATGTGATTTTCAGGTAATTTCTCAGCATTGTCGAAAAAATTAGGATTTCTTTTTATGTTATAATAGACCGTTAAAATAGCAAATACGTTGCATGCGATGTGTTTTTTTATTTCAACATCTCATGCAACGTATAAAATTATAGCATTGTCGCTTAAGTTTTATCCCCCGGTTAGGGTGATAATTAGTTATTAGAGATTAGAGACCAGAGGTTAGAAAAAATTGGACATATCTTATAAATGCGCCCACAAGCAACAGACCGATGACTCCTCAACGACATGCCGAGTAACTTTATTCACTCCTTAAGCTTTCTTCGAGAGCCGTAGCTCATTCTGAGCGAAGGCTCTTTACCGGGTTAGCTAAAGCCGCTTTCACCGACTGAAAACTGATAGTTATTAAAGCGATTACTACCGCGGCAATACCCGCAAAGGCGAATACCCACCATTGAATAGTGGCGCGGTAAACAAAATCCTGCAGCCATTTATTCATCGCGTACCAGGCAATTGGCGATGCTATTACGATTGCCAATATAATGAGTAGCAGGAAATCGCGCGAAAGCATAGTTGTGATATTAGCCACGCTGGCGCCCAACACCTTGCGAATACCTATCTCCTTAACTTTTACCTGTGCAGTGTAAGTTGCCAATCCAAATAAGCCAAGGCAGGAAATAAGTATAGCTATACCAGCGAATACGTTAAATAAGGAGCCGGTACGTTCATCCGATTTATAGAGCGACTCATAAGTTTGATCGAGGAAACTATAACTGAAAGGGAAGCCGGGATTATATCTCTTCCAGGTATTTTCAACTATTTTTAAAGCTTTGGGCACGTCCTTTCCTGTAGTTTTTACTAGCAATTGCCAGGTATGGGGCTGATAATAAAATACAAACGGCTCAATTTTTTGCTTTAACGATGCAAAATGGAAATCTTTTACAACACCTACTATTACGCCTTTTCTATCCCACAGTTGAAAGCTTTTCCCAACCGGATTCTTGATCCCTGCGTTGCGTACGGCTGTTTCATTCAAAATAAAGTGCAGCGAATCCGTCTTCACGCCTGTAAAACTTGTTCCCGCGTCCATTTTCATCTTAAAAAATTTGACAAAATCCTGGTCGATACCCATCGGATGTATCATGAAGGAACGATCTTTTTCCTTACCATCCCAATTTGTATCCCCGGTAGTATTGCCGACGCTTACGATGCTGGCATCACCTGTAGTTACGCCAGTTATACCAGATTGATTCATCAGCTCACCTTTTACAGATTGATACTGATTTTCCATATTCCGCATAGGCACCGAGAATACGAACGACCTGTCAAATCCTAATTCTTTGTTTTGGATATAATTGAGCTGCCGGTTAATAACCAATGTACCGATAATCAACCCAATGGAGAACGTAAATTGACAAACAACCAAAGCCTTACGGAACAATGCGTTACCAACCCCCAGTGATAATTTTCCTTTTAACGCATTAATGGGCTTGAACGATGATAACAACAATGCCGGGTAGATGCTGGAAGCGACTAAAGTGGTCAGCACAGTTATGCCAACAACAGTCCAAACCGTGCCGCTTAGTAAATCAAAATGCATTTGCTTGCCGGAGAGGTCGTTATAAAAAGGCATCAATATAGTGATAAGCACAAAAGCCAGTATCAGCGATATCGTGAAAAATAAAATAGTCTCCACAATAAACTGGCTGAATAGCTGCAGGCGCGCGGCGCCGATAATTTTGCGAACGCTTACTTCTTTCGAGCGCAGCATAGCCCGCGCTGTGCTCAGGTTGATATAGTTTATTGCAGCTATCAGCAGTATTAATAGCGCCACAATTGCAAATACCCTTACCGTCTGCATGGCCGACGAGCTTCCGTCCGGAGCGTATAAATGTATTTTGCTTAATGGCTGTAGCAGGTAATGGCCGTCCGACAGTTTTGTTCCATCCTGATTTTTAATGTGTATCTGTGTCAGCTTATCCGCTACGCTTGCTGATGACGTGCCCGGTTGTAAAAGCAGGTAGGTATCTAAATAATAATTGCCCCAATCGCTGTCTAATGATTTCCAGTAATCCGTTTTGCTGTACATGTTTTTACGTACGTTCATCGAAAACAGGATATCGCTTTTAATACTTGAATTTCCCGGAAAATCCGCCACTACGCCATTAACCACAAAATTGTCCTTATTATCGGCGAGCAGCGCCTTCCCTATCGGATTCTCATTACCAAAGAATTTCTTAGCAGTACTTTCAGTAATTACAACGGAGTTGTCGGTGGGAAAAGGATTATCTGCATTTCCCTTCAGCAGCTTATAGTCGAATACCTTAAAGAATGATGGGTCTGTGAATTTAAGGTTATCGCTGGTTTCAGTTATCAGTTGTGACTTATACCTGAAAAATGAATAATTGTAACAGGTTGTTACCCTAACGGCATTAGCTACACCGGGGACTTCCCTCATGGCAAAAGTTGCTACCGGGCCCTGCACGCCGCCCCATACCTGCTGGCTGGTGCCGGTTCCTATTTGGGCGTTTACTTTATATATCTGCTTAGCCTTCGAGTTAAATGCATCAAAGCTAAACTCATCATTTACCCAAAGCAATATCAACAGGCCCACGGTAAGCCCGGTGGTTAGCCCTGCAATGTTTATGGCGCTGTAAAACTTATTGTTAAACAGGTTACGCCAGGCAGTTCTTAAATAATTCTTTATCATAATTAGTTAATGGTTGATGGTTCATAGTTCATAGCCGCTACGGCTCCGGTCTTGATTCTTGATTCTTGACTCTTGGCTCCTGGTTCTTAACGCTACTCGCTCCTCAAGTTCCCCGCCGGGTTAACCAGGGCGGCTTTTATGGATTGATAGCTTATGGTAATTAATGCGATAGATAGTGTTATACCCGCCGATAATGCAAATACCCACCAGCTGATATCGGTTCGATAGGCAAAATCCTGCAGCCACTTCGTCATGGCGTACCATGCTAGCGGGAAAGCCAGTATCGAGGCGACAATTATCAGTTTTAAGAAATCGACAGAAAGCATCGTTACCACATTCGACATTGTTGCACCAAGTACCTTACGTATGCTGATTTCTTTCATACGGCGCTCGGCAGTATAGATAGCCAGGCCAAGCAATCCAAGGCAAGCCACGATAACCGACAGGACGGTGAATACAGTAAACACTTTTCCGATGGTTTGATCGGAGCGGTATAAGGCATCGTACTCGGCATCCATAAAGCTGTATTCGAATGGCATGCCGGGTGCAAATTCGTTCCATTTGCGTTTGATGGTTTCTATCGCGGAATTATAATCACCAGGCTTTATTCTTACCGAAATATAGGATACGCCTGTATTGTATGTTTTCGACGTGCTGTAGAACAATGCGAAAGGCGTAATATTCGCCCGCAAAGATTCGGTGTTAAAATCTTTTACAATGCCAAT
>JAZJZL010000118.1:25763-43823 GCA_040389845.1 Bacteroidota bacterium | reverse complement strand
ATTGTAGATTTAAACAATCATGCCCCGATGTCGCCATTAATCAATACAGTTTACAGTTTGTTTGAGCGGCAGAACTTTGAAAAGCTGTACCAAAAACAATATGCATCGTTTTCAGCAAGCAGGCGGATAACCGGCGGATGGCTGGCCAGCGCCTATGTGGAATGGGCCGACAGAACGGCGCTTACTAATTCATCGGCCTACAGCTTTTTTAAACCAAACAATCACGATTTTACGTCGAATAACCCCTACTTGCCAAACCAGGATGTACCATTGTTCACGCAAAATCAGTCGTTCAAAGTTTCGGTACGCACCAGCTACGATTTCAGCGACCGCTACGAAACCTACCCTACGGGACGCCGGTACCTGCCATCAAAATATCCAACCATCGGCATTACCTATACCAAAGGCATTAAGAACATCTTTGGCTCCGATGTAGATTATGATGTGCTTGCTGCAGATATCAGCAAATCGAACATCAACGCCGGCGTACTGGGTCAAACATCGTTTTATTTGGGCGCAGGCAAGTTTTTAAATAACAACAGCATATTTTACCCTGATTTTAAGCAATTTTCGGGTAACCAGGTATTATTCTCGCAAACCGGCATCAACAGTTTCTTATTGCTGAATTATTACACCTACAGCACTTACACTCAATATATCGAAGGCCACTTTGAGCAAAACTTCTCGGGCTTTATCCTCAACAAAATCCCGCTGATACGTAAGCTTAAGCTGCAGGAAATACTGGATGTAAATTACCTCTCTACCCCTACCCTGAAAAACTATACCGAACTTGGCGTGGGCGTACAATATCTTGGCTTCAGGCTGATGTACGGCAAATCGTTCAATAGCGGTAGCAACACGAATTCGGCAGTGAGGATTGGGGTGAGTTTTTAGTGGTTGATAGTTCATAGTTCATAGCCGCTGCGGCTTGTCACATAGGAGACGCGATGCATCGCGTCTCCCGCCATACGGTTAACCCGCAGGTTTACTTTTTTCTATGAACTATGAACCATTAACTATGAACTACCGCCAACTATGAACTAAAATCCCTATCTTGCACCAAACTCCAATGGGTACAATAAAATCGATAACCGGCAACAAACAACTAACCGCGCTATGTGGATTGGTTAACCTGCTCGTGATTATTATTGTCGTAGCCAGCCCGCCGGGAGTTGCCTGATTGTATGTAAATTTTAAAACCATAACATGAAGCCCTCCCGAAACGGAGGGCTTTTTTTTTACCCGATTTTTAATCATGAAAACACCAAAAACCACCACAGAGCGATGTATCATCGCCATTTGTTCCGAAGACAAAAAGGGTTTGCTCGGGCAGATTCTTGTACTGTTTAACAAACGCAGCTACGAAGTAAGCAGCCTGAACGTGTCGCGCACCGACATTAACGACCTGGTGATGATTACCGCAGAAGCTGCACTGCCGGTTAACGAATTGCCGCTATTGCTGGCCCGGCTGGAAAAGATTGTGGAGGTTTATCGCGCTGTGGGCTATTTGGCCGACGAAGTAAATTTGGATAAGGTTGGATTCTTCAGGCTTTCAAGGGCTATTGATGAGCCGCTGTTTTGGTCGGTATTGCAAAAGTATGGGGCTGTTATCAGCAGTTTGGGCAAAGACGATCTTGTTATCCGCAAAACCGGCAGCGATCGCGATTTGCTGGAACTTTACGGCAAGCTGGACGGACCGCATTTACTGGGGTTTTGCAAAAGCGGATTGATAGCTGAAGAAAGTTTGGCGCTTTTAGCCGTTTAGCGTCAGGCGATTTGCTAACACAAAATAAGCATCAAATAAGTGGTTATAAAATTGCGGGCCTTTATATTTGCGAAGCATGAAAAAAGGCCCGCTTAAAGAACTTGCTAAACTTTTTCTAAAACTAGGTACTACGGCCTTTGGCGGACCGGCGGCACACATTGCCATGATGCGACAGGAAGTTGTGGTAAAAAGAGAATGGCTTACCGAGCAGCATTTTCTCGACCTTATCGGCGCAACTAATCTTATCCCAGGCCCCAACAGTACCGAGATGGCCATTCACATCGGTAATGAACGCGCCGGCTGGAAAGGGCTTATTACCGCCGGCATTTGCTTTATACTGCCCGCGGTTTTAATAACAGGTTGTATTGCCTGGCTTTATAAAGATTACGGCACGCTGCCGCAGGTGCAGCCTTTTGTATATGGCATAAAGCCGGCCATTATTTCAGTTATACTGGCTGCGGTATATCCATTGGCAAAGAAGTCTCTTCAAACTGTGGAACTCGGCATAATTGGTGCTTTGGCCCTATTGCTAAGCCTGCTTGGCTACTCCGAAATATTGATATTATTTGGTGCCGGCATTGTTTCGGCGACGCTTGCAGCCATCAGGCAAAAGCAGTTGAATTCTACGCTTACCGTTTTTCCGCTTTTTTTAACTACAGAAACCGGTTTATTCAGTCGCGTTAACATTGGTCTGTTTCTTTCATTTTTAAAAATTGGGGCGATACTTTACGGCAGCGGGTATGTTTTATTTGCCTTCCTGGATTCCGAACTGGTGACGCCGGGTATTATTTCGCGTCAGCAGCTGGTTGATGCCATAGCTGTGGGCCAATTTACACCCGGACCGGTGTTCTCATCGGTTACCTTTATAGGCTACCAGGTAAATGGGCTGAGCGGCGCTATATTATCTACCATAGGTATTTTCCTGCCGTCCTTTATTTTTGTGGCGCTGCTTAATCCGCTGGTAAAAAAAATGAGAAGCTCTAAAATATTTGCCGCGTTTTTAAATGCAGTCAATGTCGCCTCCATAGCATTAATAGTTGTGGTTTGCTACCAATTGGGCAAAGACAGCTTTACCAACTGGCGCGCTATATTAATAGCTATAATAAGTATTGCAGTACTTTTTAGGTTCAGGCAAATAAACAATGCCTATATCGTATTAGGCGGCTCGATTGCTGGATATCTGTTGAATCTGATATAAGCTCTTTTGTTGCTTCTATGAACCATAAACTATGCCCCCGAACTTTTTCCATGAACCATTATCCATCAACTATGAACTATTCTTATCATAGCGGCTTTTAAAACTGTTATGAATAGATTTTACGGAACAGGGGTAGCAATCATTACTCCCTTTCAAACAAACGGGCAGGTTGATTTTGACGCTTTAGGAAAGGTCATCAACCACATTATTGACGGAGGTGTGGAATACATCGTTTCATTGGGTACAACCGGTGAAAGCGCCACCCTGAGCGCCGATGAACGAAAGCAGGTTTGGGAATTTACTTCAAAAACAGTTGCAGGCCGCGTGAATTTGGTCGCCGGTTTAGGCGGGAACAATACGGCTGAGCTTGTTGATGATATTAAAAACTTTAGCATTGCGGGCTATGATGCCATTTTATCGGCAAGTCCGCAGTATAACAAACCTACACAGGAAGGCATTTACCAGCACTACAAGGCTATTGCCGCCGTAGCGCCGCTGCCTATTATATTGTATAACGTACCAAGCCGCACCGGCAGCAACGTAACCGCTGAAACAACTGTAAGGCTGGCACACGACTTTAAAAACATCATCGGTATAAAAGAAGCATCAGGCAATTTCGACCAGTTGAACCAGATTATGCGCGATAAGCCAGCGGATTTCTTGCTAATCTCGGGCGATGACCCCATCAGTCTGCAGATGGTTGCAATGGGCGGTGCTGGTTTAATTTCTGTTGCGGGAAATGCGCTACCACAAAAAGTATCGGGTTACATCAGGGATAGTTTGGCCAGCAATTTTAAAGCGGCGGCAAAAACTCACCTGGAGTTAATAGAATTTACCCGCCTGATGTTTGTGGAAGGTAGCCCGGCAGGCGTAAAAACTGCGCTGAAAGAGTTGGGCATTTGTGAAGATACCGTTCGTTTACCTTTGGTGCAGGTGAGCAGCAATACTGCTGAGAAGATTAAAGCTGAGACGAGGAAACTGGTATAGTTCTTTAAGGCTTATCGTTAAGACTTACGAAGCTTTAGAAACTTCGTAAGTCTGCCTTTTCTTGTTAGGTTTGTATTGAACCAAATACAAACCCCATGAAACGTTTGCTTTACGCCCTATTTCTGCTTCCTTTTGCCCTCCAGGCCCAAAACCCGGTAACCAATCAGCGGGTATACGATACCATTCCTTTTATCCCCGAACATACCACTCAAAAATTGGCTCAATTTCAAAAAGAGCCCATTACCACCGGGCATATTATGTTCCTCGGCAACAGCATCACCGAAATGGGCGACTGGAAAAAAGTATTGAACGACACTACCGTAATCAACCGAGGCATAGGCGGCGATATCACCTATGGTATTCTAAGACGGCTAAAGGATGTTACTGACAGGCAGCCCTCAAAGCTTTTTATCCTGTGCGGTATTAATGATATTGGCAAGGATATTCCGGACGCGGTTATTGCCGATAATATGAGGAAGATTGTGAACCGGGTGCATTCCGCCTGTCCGCAAACGAAAATTTACGTGCAGAGTGTTCTGCCGCTAAACTCTACCATGCCAAACTTCCCGCAGCATTATGATAAGGAAGAACATGTGCTGGCGCTAAATAAGCTATTGAAAGCCAACGCTTCGGCAAGCGGATATACATTCATTAATATATTCCCGCTGTTTTTGGATAAGGATAATCGCCTTGATGCCCAATATAGCTATGAAGGCCTGCATCTTAAACCGCCTGCGTATAATATTTGGGTAGCGTTTTTGAAGAAACAAGGGTATTTGTAGGGAGTCCAAAGTCGGTAGTCTTAAGTCAATAGTCGAATAATTGTGGACTAATGACTTGAGACTTTGGACTAATAGAAAGCCCGTTCTCGTAATCCGGAACGGGCTTTTCTGTAACAAAGTAAAGATTATTGTTCTTTTACCTAAGCTTTGTTTTTCGCATCCTGAACTTCCAGACGGATAGCCTGTGCTAAATTTTTCAGGTCTTGCATGCCTTTTCTCACGCGGGTACCGGCTGCGCTGTTACCCTTGTTGTAAAATTTGTCAGCATCTGCTTCCAACGATGCTACCAGCTCCTTTACTTCAGTAAATTTTTTCATTTCAGTTACTCCTTTTTTAAGATAATGAGGTTTTATTGTTTTATAAAGCTAATCTAAAATGTTTTTTCTTAATTAAAAACTTTTGACAAATAAAAATAATGCCTTTAAAGCGGTTTTTTTCAACATTTTTAGCTTAGAATGGCCATTCTTAAAATATTAAATAAGTAAAATAAAGCAAAAAATACATACATAATACCTATCACTATCCGTCATTATTTTTACAGTATTTTAATATAAAGTTCACAATTATTAAAACAATAAAAATAATCGTGTAATATTTTAGCCAATATCAAAATTCGGATACGGGAGGAATATTACAACTAACATCTTAGTGTTTAAGTATTACAGTAATTCAGGGTAATATTTATGAACCTTAATTATTAATTCCCCGAATAAAGTATTGGCCCAGGCGAACCATTTACGCGTAAAATCGGCTGCATCGTCCTTGTTAAACGACTCGTGCATAAAGCCGGTTCCCGCATGGGTGGTTTTAAGCCAGTGAAGGCATTTTGCTATCTCTGCTTTATCGTTTGACGTGAGCGCACGCATAATAATACTCATCGGCCATATATAATTTAAGCCTACGTGCGGTCCACCAATACCTTCAGCCGCCTTGCCTTTAAAGAAGTATGGATTGGCTGAACTTAATACCATTCTACGGGTATTTTGATAAAGCGGATCTTTTTCAGACAAAGCATTTAAATACGGCAGCGCTAACAAACTCGGCACATTGCTGTCGTCCATAAACAATTGGTTGCCGAAGCCATCTACCTCATAAGCCAGCACTTTGCCATAAACCGGGTGCTGTGCGGTAGCATATTTTTGCAATGCATGAGCCACTTCGGCGGCCAGTGCTTTGCAGCTCGCGGCGGTCGCGGTGTCTTTACCGATATGCTCGTACATTTCAGCCATCTGGTACAGGCTGGTTACGGCGAAATAATTAGAAGGGATTAAAAACGGATAAACAGTTGCATCGTCGCTTGGTCGGAAGATAGAGCATATCAGTCCAACCGGTTTTATTGGGTTTCCGAAGCCGCTAAGCGGTGCAGTATCGGTAGACACTTCGGTTTTACGTTGAAAGTGGTATGGTCCTTTCCCCTTTTTACGCTGCTGTTCTTTAAATGTAGTAACTATTGCTTTACCTGCCTTTTGCCAGTTCTCATCAAAAAAGCTGCTATCACCGCTAATTTTCCAATAATTGTAAGCCAGCCGCACCGGGTAACAAAGCGAATCTACCTCCCATTTACGCTCATGCAATTCCGGTTTCATATCGGTGCGGTCGCTGTCCCATTCGCTGCCGGTTGGGCCCTGGTTAAAGGCATTGGCGTAAGGGTCAATCAGGACACAGGCAGCCTGGCGGTTTAATACGCCTTTTATTACATTCTTTAATTCCGGATCGTTTTTTATCAGGGGCAGGTAGGGCCAAACCTGTGCAGATGAGTCGCGCATCCACATGGCGTTGATGTCGCCGGTTATCACGAAAGTATCAGGACGGCCATTTTTTTCCGAATAATTTACGGTAGTATCTAAAGTATTGGGATAGCAATTTTCGAACAGCCAGGCCAGCTCAGGATCTTTAATACTTGATTTGATGCTTTTTATAGTCGCCTCGACAGCCTTGCTGGTAAATTTACGATCCGAAAGGTTTGGGCGTTTGCTTTCAAACTCCGCGGCGGTTGCAAACCATTTTGGCTTTAAACCAAGCCCGATGCCGGCGGTAGTAACGCCATTAATTTTGATAAAGTCTCTGCGTGATAGCATGATGTTTTTAATTGGTAAATGGTGAATGGTAAAAATAGAAAAGCGTTGTGAAAACGCGATAGATATTTTTGATAAATTTATGGAAGACAATAGGCAAATCGCAACTGCCATGGTAGATGTATGGCCATTATCTATCGCCGGAAGACGCGAAGCATCGCAACAACCTCTCCAACAAAAAATCCCTCCCGGATTACCGAAAGGGATTAAATATTAAATCATTTATAATTTTTTAAACCTGGGTTAATTCATCAACCACCAGTTTATTCTCTTTATAAAAACCTGCTTTCAGCTTTTCGGCCATTTCGCTGTATGCATCTAATGTGCGCTGTACGTCCTCCAGGCTGTGAGCCGCTGTAGGTATCAACCTAAGCAGGATTAATCCTTTAGGTATAACCGGGTATATTACTATAGAACAGAATATGCCGTAATTCTCGCGCAGATCGCGGGTTAGGGCAGTTGCTTCGTAAAGTTCGCCTTCCAGTATTACCGGAGTTACCATCGTATTGGTAACGCCCAGGTTAAAGCCGCGTTCGCGTAAGCCTTTTTGCAGGGCATTGGCAATTTCCCAAAGTTTTTCGCGCAGTTCCGGCATTGATTTCAGCATTTCGAAACGCTTTTTTAAACCGATTACCATAGGCATCGGCAATGCCTTGGCAAATATCTGCGAACGCATGTTATAGCGCAGGTAGTCAACAATCACCTTATCGGCAGCAACAAAGCCGCCTATTCCGGCCATTGATTTTGCGAAGGTGCCGAAGTAAACGTCAACACCATCAACACAGTCCTGTTCTTCGTGGGTACCCGCACCGGTTGGGCCCATGGTTCCGAAACCATGCGCATCATCGACCAATATGCGGAAGTTGAATTTCTTTTTCAGGTCGATAATCTCTTTCAACTTACCCTGCGCACCCGACATACCGAAAACACCTTCTGTTATCAGCAATATGCCGCCGCCTGTTTCGCCGGTCAGCTTGGTTGCGCGTTCTAATTGTTTTTCGCAGCTTTCAATATCGTTATGCTGGTAAACATAGCGCTTGCCTAAATGCATCCGCAAACCATCTATGATACAGGCATGTGATTCAGCGTCGTACACAATAACATCGTTTCGGTCAACCAATGTATCGATGATAGATACCATGCCCTGATAGCCATAATTTAACAAAAAAGCATCTTCCTTACCCACAAACGCACCCAGGCTTTGCTCCAGCTCTTCGTGGTGTATCGAGTTTCCAGACATCATCCTGGCGCCCATAGGGTAAGCCATACCATAGTCGGCGGCGGCCTGTGCGTCTGCCTGGCGTACTTCCGGGTGGTTGGCAAGGCCCAGGTAGTTGTTCAGGCTCCAAACCACATGCTGTTTACCGTTAAAATCCATGTGCGGACCAATCTCACCCTCCAGCTTAGGGTATGAAAAATACCCGTGCGACCATTTTTGGTGCTGCCCCAGCGGACCGCCCATGTTTTTCGATATCTTATTAAATATATCCAAACCCGTAAGTTTTATTGTGTGTTATAAATGTACAAATATAGGCTTAATAACGCGTTGCAGCAATCATTATTACTTTTTATAATAGGCTATAAATTGGTGAGTAGAGATTAGTTGATTGGCGATTGGTTGGACGTCTGCAACTTGTTTGTTGGTTAATTGCTGGATACAAACAGGTACCTTTTAGGCCAAACATGTTTTGGCACCATTCACCCCCTAAGTTGTCATTATCACACTCGCTCAAATTCTTAAATGATGTTCATATTTGTATTGTCAATATAATTCAAACCTAATACATATAACGTCATGAAAAATTCATTCAAACCCATAAAATCAATATTGCTTATTATAATCAGTATCATGCTTACAGTAGATCAATCAAAGGGGCAGCAAGCTAAACCTTCCGCAAGCGGCTACGCGCCTGTTAACGGCATAAAAGTTTATTACGAAGTATATGGTGAGGGCAGGCCTATAGTGTTACTGCACGGCGCCTTTATGACTATTGAGGGCAACTGGACCCAGCTAATCCCCGAACTGTCAAAAACCAGGAAGGTGATTGCCATTGAAATGCAGGGCCATGGCCATACCCCATATTCAGAAAGGCCATTAACCCATGCTAATTTAGCAACCGATGTGGCAGGTGTAATGGATTACCTGAAGGTCGACAGCGCCGATGTAGTAGGATATAGCATGGGCGGCTCTGTGGCTTACAAGTTTGCTATAGAAAACCCAAAAAGATTAAGAAAATTGGTAATCATTTCTTCTACCTATAAAAGCACCGGCTGGCTGCCCGAAGTAAACAATGCTTTCAAATCATTTAAGCCTGAATTTTTTAACAATACGCCTATGCACACTGCCTATGACGCAGTAGCACCTGACAAAACTAAATGGACAAAATTCATTGAGCAAATGATTGCGTTCGCCTCTCAGCCATTTGACTTTGGCGACGATAATATTGCAAAAATCAAAGCTCCTGTATTAATCATAGCCGGCGACAATGACGGATTGGATAAAATTGAGCTTGCGAAAACCTATAAATTACTGGGCGGCGGTGTTGCTGCCGACATGGGCCCAATGCCAAAATCGCACGTGGCCATTGTTCCTGCACAAACACATGTTAACCTGATGATGCAGACACAGACGATTTTGGGCTATTTGAATGGGTTTTTGAAGTAAGTCCCGGAGAGATTCAAATTTTACAGCTAAAAAATAATGGCCCCGCATAATGCGAGGCCATTATTTTTTTTGAATTTAAACGGATATTTTATCAACCACCGTTATAATCTTAACCAGGCGGTTTATGACAGTAACGCTAAATTTATTTACCCAACAGTTGAGTTGTTGTGTCAGTTAGTGTGTCAAATCCCTCAATCAGGCTGCATGAATAATGACGTGTTTTTCATTTTCATTGATGCACATAGTAATGTTGCATGACTATCCTCAACCTCTACAATAGGGTGTTGCTCAATTATGTCCTCTTCGAATAATCCACTTGCCAAAAGATCCAAAACATCCTCCACAAGAAAGCGCAGACCATGTATAGTGGGTTTCTCGGCCATGAAACCAAAATTGTAATTCACTGAAGTAGAGCGTGCTGTTCTGATGTCATTTAATCTTTTTCCTTCAAATAAAGACACGTGAAAAAGTAAGCTTTTAAATTGAACGTATGGTGAATAGAAAATTTGCATTATTGATAAATAATAGTTTTATCTTTATAAGGACTGCCCTATAAACCTATAATCACATGAGTCAATATAGTCCAAATCAAGTAAGGAAAATTCTTTTTGAAACAATTATAGCTGGATCAACACTCGCTTTAATTGGCTATTTTATTTATTGGATAAAAGACTTCGAGCATCGATTAACAAAACTAGAAGATAACGTTGATGCAATATCTAATTCATATCCGAAAAGCGCTTTCATTGGTGGATATCCATATACAGTTTATCGCGGTACAGATTCTGCGCCCGACGGAAGTGTGGTATTGAAAGTTGATATACAAATTCTGTCCAAAGATTATAGATGGGAGTGTTTAAGTAAGACACAGATAGAAGGAAACAATCTACCTGATATTAATGAAATAATTAAAGATTATAGCGATGATAGAGAATTAAAAGACGCAGTTGGTATTGTGTGTGTCGGCACTGCATCGTCAGAAGGGAATGATTTGGACGAAGAAGACAGAGCCTATGGTCGGGCGAAAACGTTAGTTGATATTGTTAAACAAAATTTAATTTCAAAAAAAGACATTCCGGTTTTGGGATTAAACTTTGGGAGATATAACCGAACGATCAAAGGACCTTGTACTGACGCAACAATTAATCAACGATTGATTGTTATTGTTAAAATTATTGAACGCTCGGAGAAACTTACCGATGAAGGTCTCGAATCAAGTTTGAGAAAGCTATTTGTTGAGAAGGCCGCCAATTTAAATAGCCGATTTCCTATTGATATCACTCAATATACAATGTATCATAGCAGGCAATCAATGTTAGTCAAATAACTAAGAATTGCTTATGTCCTATATTGCAAAATAGCAATAACACAACGGGAATAATTATAAATTTTGTAAACAGTTTTCAGTTCGCTTGAGACAAGACAAAAAGAAAAGCTTTAACAAACAATTTGACAATGGATATCATAGTACCTGAAGACGTAAAAAAATATGTCAGGCAACACTTCGCTAAATGCAATAAAGGCGTTGCTTCTGATTTGTCTCTATTTCCAGCTATTCACGAAGAATCTTTAGATATGAATTTAATTGGATACTGGTCTAAAAATCAACAACCAGTGCAATTAAAATCAGGTTGGACAGTCAGAGTCGATGCTCATTTTATCGGGGGCGGCAGGCATTTTGGCACATGGGAGGTCGCAGATATTGGCCTAATGATTATTTTTAGAAAAAAGGGGAAAGTTGTAAAAAGCAAAATGGCTTTTTTACAATCGAAAAAATTATATGCAAATTCTTTAATCTTTCATAAAGAAAATCCATACATCAGAAGATTTGGCATGGGTAGACTTTTAGTAACAGAAGAAGAACATAATGATATAATTAAACCTAGGCTCTTACATTTTACCGAAGGGTCGAAATATAATGCTTTTCAAAAGGACAATGAGCAACAGCAAGCCATGGAATCTTTTCAGGAAAAGTTTGGCATGAAAATGTATTATCTACTTTACAATCCTTTAAAAATTCCATACAATATTAAGATGCCAGTTGAAATCCATCCGACGTTTGGCAAAAATGAAATTGGATGTCGAGTGATTCCAAAAGAATTTTTGGACGAGGCTCTAGATTCATATCCACCCAAGCACACTCCTTCATTCGGTGATATAAAATATATGCTTTCGGGAGAATTTCTAAACAAACAACATGATGCAGGTTGGCGGCTCGAATATTTCATTGTCGATCTTATGATGGCCTGTAAGGAAGGGATTGTAGACGATTCACCAAACTTTGAAACAGTTCTTCGATTTTTAAATGACAAACGAAGCCCAATGTCAAGCTCACTGTCAATTACTATGGATTCACCTGAATAATTTCTCATACGGGGGTTGACTCATGCAATTATATAGAAAAATCTTCCCTACAGTGTACGGTTTTTTAAAAACAATAGGAAGGATTTTGTATTCGCGAGACCGGAGACATTAGAATCCTGACCCAAAGATTTATAAAGCAAAAGCCCCGCTGACGCGGGGCCTTACTTATTTAAATGCAATTAGGAATAATTCGATTTATCTAATAAACACTAGTCCACATTATCATGCAGGAACGAATTGTTATTCCTGATTTCGGTATTGCCGTCTTCGTCAGCCAATAACGAAAAGCGCGATATCTGGCTTTCGTTGGATGCCGGGGTTTGCTGTAAGGCAATTTCTTTGCGTTTGTAAGCCGGTACGCTTTCCAGTTCCTGTATGTTGTTGCTGCGCAGCTTCATGCTCAGGTCTTTCAGGCGCATTATACGCTCGCGAGATTTACGCAATTGTTCCTCTATCGACTCATCCGTTTTATTATCATCGGCGCCAACTACCATTTCAGGCTCTTTCACCGGTTCCGGGGCTTTTACTTCTTCTTTAGGCTGCTGCATAAAGTTTACAACAGGCTCCGAAATTTTGAAAGTCATTTCCGGAACATCGGAAGGCTCTGTTTCAGCGACAGGGGCTTCCTCCTGAATAAGGTCGAACTTTATTACCGCAGGTTCTTCTGTACGGGTGGTAAACAAATCGAACATGCCGGTTTGCTTGGCCTCTTCCTTCGCCTCCTTAGGTTCTTTAGCACCTTTCATGTATGGCTCTGTAGTGGCATCAGCTTTTACAGGGGTTATAAACTCGTTTACAACCTTATTCCTTGGCTCAGGCTCGGGCACCAGCATCGATACAACTTTCTTGGTGCTTTGCTCTTTTTCGCGCTCGTCCTTGGTCTGGAAACCGGTGGCTATGATAGTTACCGATATTTTCTCGCCCAGGTTTTCGTCAATACAGTTACCCCAAATCAGGTCGGCAGCCAGGCCGGCTTCTTCCTGTATGTAATCGGTAATTATACTTACCTCGTCCATGGTAACTTCTTTACTTCCGGAGCTGATATTCAACAAGATATACCGCGCGCCCTCAATTTCGTTATCTTTCAATAACGGAGATGATAACGCACCTTCAACAGCCTTTAAAGCGCGGTTTTCGCCATCAGCAGACGAACTTCCCATTATAGATACGCCACTGTCTTTCATTACAGTGCGCACATCCTTGAAGTCGACGTTTATATAGCCGGGCAACGTGATTATCTCGGCGATACCTTTTGCAGCGGTGGTTAATATATTATCCGCCTGTGCAAAGGCTGATCCCAATGTCAGGTTACCGAATATCTGGCGCAAACGGTCGTTACTGATAACCAGGAACGAATCCACATGCTTTTTCAGCTCTTCCATACCGGCATCGGCTTGCAGCTTACGACGTTTACCTTCAAAGGCAAACGGGGTGGTAATAATACCTACTGTAAGTATATCCAACTCGCGCGCAGCTTTGGCAATTATAGGGCTTGCGCCTGTACCGGTGCCACCGCCCATACCTGCTGTAATAAACAGCATTTTGGTGTTGGAGCCAAGCATCTGCTTAATGTCATCAATGTTTTCGATAGCCGAGTTTTTGCCAACTTCGGGAATAGAGCCTGCGCCCATGCCCTCGGTTAGGCTTGCGCCCAATTGTACCTTGTTAGGTATAGGACTAAGCTCCAATGCCTGGGCGTCTGTGTTACAAATTATAAAGTCAACACCGGTAATCCCCTGCCTGTACATGTGGTTTACCGCATTACCCCCGCCGCCGCCAACACCAATTACTTTGATGATGGACGACTTTTCTTTTAACATTTCAAACTGCATAATGCTTATTTCCAGTTATATGTGATTGACGAATAAATAGTTTTATCTAATGTAAAGTAATAGTTTTTTCAACAACACTTATCCACAATTGTCAATATGTGGAAAGATAGCGCCGATGTGGAAAGTTCCGGTCAAAAGTTTAAAACAATTAACCATTTTCCTACTTTAAAAAGTCCTCATCGGCGATGTCGTCCTTAATAAAACGCTTACCGCTTTCCAGCAATTTACCCAGCAAACCGAACTTTTTCTCTTCCGCAAACTTGGCTTTTGTAATCTTAACATCGTCAGCTGCCGGTACATGGTCGTTGTACTCCATCTTCTGTATACCTTTTATCAATAGACCGATACCGGTAGCGAAAGTCGGGCTTTGCAGCTCCTCGTAAACGTTCTTTGGCAGCATCTCGTTTTTAGCCAGGTGCTCATTAGGGTAACCTACGCGGCAATCCAGCCCGGTAACATATTCCACCAGCTGCGACAGGTGTTTCAACTGTGCACCGCCACCTGTTATTACTATACCAGCTATCAGCTTTTTCTCGTAGCCCGATGATTTTATCTCATAATAAACATGCTCGATAATTTCTTCCATGCGAGCCTGGATAACGAAAGCCAGATTTTTTACCGAAATTTCTTTCGGCTCACGGCCACGCAGACCGGGAACACAAACAATTTCGTTTTCTTTATTCTCATCAGCCAAAGCCGAACCGAACCTTACTTTTAACTGCTCTGCGATGTTGCGCATTACCGAGCATCCTTCGCGGATATCTTCAGTTATGCTGTTACCGCCGAATGGTATAACCGCTGTATGACGGATGATACCTTCGTGGAAGATAGCCACGTCAGTAGTACCGCCACCAATGTCTACCAGTACCACACCGGCTTCTTTTTCTTCATCGCTCAATACCGATTCAGAAGATGCCAATGGCTCCAATATCAGCTCGTCGCTTTGCAGCGTAGCTTTGTTAACGCACTTTACAATGTTTTTTATAGCGGTTACCTGGCCCGATATGATGTGGAAGTTGGCTTCCAAACGCACACCTGCCATACCGATTGGGTCTTTTATGCCCGGTTCATTATCCACTGTAAATTCTTGAGGTAATACGTGGATAATTTCCTCGCCCGGAGGCATTACCAGGTTGTACATATCTTCAACCAGCTTGTCGATATCCTTGCGGGATATTTCCGACTGCAAATCACGACGGGTTATCAATCCGCGGTGCTGCAGGCTTTTGATGTGCTGACCGGCAATACCCACATTCACCACCTTAATTTCCACGTTGGATTGTGTGCCCGCTACATCGACTGCCTGCTCAATACCCTGTACGGTTTTATCTATGTTGGACACCATACCGCGGGTAACGCCAGCCGACTCCGCCTTGCCAATGCCCAATACCTCGATTTTGCCGTTCTTGCTCCTACGTCCGACAATGGCACAGATTTTTGTGGTGCCTATGTCCAATCCCACCACTATCGGTGAGCTTTTTTCCTGAGTTGAAGTTTTGTCCATATTCTAATTCTTATTCTTATCCTTAATTATAGTAGATGTATCCTTAATCGCTTTTAATGAATCACGAGTCATTTTTGCCTTTAGTGAATCCGCTTTGATAGTTGTGCTCCGTACGCCCACTACCTGGTTGGCGTATTTTACATTTATAACCTTGTAAGCATCCCAACCTACCAGCGGCAGCGCCTTTTTATAAAATACCAGCAGGTTATGAAACTTGCTTTCGAGCGAGTCGGCATGACCGATTAATATGCGGTTGTTGCCTACACGGGGTATTAGCTCTATCTCGTGATCTTTATTCACATACAGCTGGGCTATCTGCGCATCCCATAACGAATCTTTCCTGATGTAATCCGCTGTCCGGAAAAGCTCATTCGCCATTGGCGTATGCAGGCTATCCACATTGTTGGCAAATGCCTCGTCTATGTACCCGTTAGCTACCAATACCCTTGCGGTAAAGTTGGTGGACAGCGGGATTTTTAGTCCATGCTGGTCGACATAAAAATCCTGGTCGAACCTGTTCATCACCCTTAATATGGGTTGGCGCTGGCTTATCTCCACATTAATTACGCCATCCATATCGGTGTAAACCTTGGCAAACTCTATAAAGGGATTTGCCTTCAGCTTACTTTCAAGCGCTTGTATGTTTATATTCTGCATGCGGCGACCAATAAGACTACGGCTGTTTACCTGCAAAATATTATCCACCTCGTCTCTGTCGATAAAAAACTGGTTGCCTGGTATAAAAACCTTTACGTCCTTGCAAACCACCTCGCTCTTCTTTTCTTCAATAAAACTCATCAGCACGACCAAGCCGCCAAAGCATATTATCCATGCCAGGCTTATCAGTATGCGTTTCCAGATTCGTTTTTTAAACATTTTGCAATACCTGTTTTAAAGGTTGTACCAGTGTATCAATATCCCCCGCGCCAACTGTTAACAGCAACTCGGGTTTTTCTTCTTTTATTACCTCAATTAATTCTGTTTTGCTAACGCGACGTTTGTTCCAGCTTTTCATGCGCTCCAATATCATATCAGAGTTCACACCTTCTATCGGAAGCTCTCGTGCAGGGTATATATCCAAAATCATCAGCTCATCTGATAAATCCAATGCTTCTGCAAAACCGTCCACAAAATCGCGTGTACGGGTATATAAATGCGGCTGAAAAACAGTTGTCAGCTTTTTGCCGGGGTATAGTTTTTTTACCGAACGGATGGCTGCTTTCAGTTCTTCAGGATGATGTGCATAATCGTCGATAAATACATGTGCATCTGTTCTCAAAATATACTCAAACCTGCGGTGCACCCCCCTGAAAGACTCCAGCGCACTTTTAATAGCATCAGCTGATACCTCAAGCATCAGGCAAGCCTCGATAGCAGCGGTCGCGTTTTCTATATTGTGCAAACCGGCAATACCCATTTTTATATTGGCGATGCCGGTATCCTTATTTTTAAAATCGAAGAAAAAGCTACCGTCTTCTATCCTGATGTTCGATGCTATGGCATCAGCCTCGCTGTCAACCGCGTAAATCAGCCCTGTATTTAAATCGAGTCCTTTTTTATGGATGAGCGTACCGCCTTGCTTTACCTGCGATGCAAACATTTTGAACGAATCGGTCAGATGTGCATGGTCTCCGTATATATCCAGGTGGTCGGCATCCATAGATGTAATGACAGCGATATCCGGATAGAGCGTTAAAAACGAACGGTCGAACTCATCTGCCTCAACTACTACAATATTGTTTTTACCGTAAAGCACATTGCTGTTATAGTTGCTGGACAGTCCGCCTAAAAATGCTGAACAATCTTTACCCGAATCCTTCAGTATATGCGCAACCATGGTCGACGTAGTAGTCTTTCCATGGGTACCGGCGATAGCTACAGTGAACATCCCTTTGCTGATAATCCCCAATACCTGTGAGCGTTTGTACAGCTCGAAATCATTATCCTTAAAGAAATTCAATATGGCCGAATCCTTTGGAATGGCAGGCGTATAAATAATCAGCGTACATGCATCCGGCGTCTGGAAGCTTAACGGAATCCAATCGGGGCGGTCATCAAAAATCACCTGGATGCCTTCGTTATGCAACTCGTTGGTGAGGTCTGTCGATGTTTTATCATAGCCGCATACCACGCAACCCAAATGATGGAAATACCGGGCCAGGCCGCTCATGCCTATGCCCCCGATACCCACCAGATAAACACGTTTTATATTATTTAGCTCCATCTTTCCTAAGTCTTGAGTCTTAAGCCTTGAGTTTTGAGTCTTTATCAGAACCTTTCTTTTCCGACTTTAGACTTAAGACTCCAGACTATCGACTTAATTTAAACACTTCCTTTGCTATTATTTCATCTGCATCGGGCATGGCCATTTTGCTGATGTTATCGCTTAGTTTTTTTTGTAAATCTTTATCGTTCAATAATTCTATCACCCTGTCCACCAGCTTTGTTTCGGCGTCGCGGTCAGGTACCAAAATGGCGGCATTTTCCTGTACCAGGGCCAGTGCGTTTTTTGTCTGGTGGTCTTCGGCCACATTTGGCGACGGCACCAGTATTACCGGCTTTTTCACTAAGTACAGTTCTGCAATCGTTCCCGCCCCGGCGCGCGATATAATCACATCTGCCGCCGCATAAGCCAAATCCATCCTGCTTAAAAATTCTGTAATGCGGATGTTTGGATGATAATCCTCGCCCAACTTTTCAATTATCCCTTTATAATAGTACTTACCTGTTTGCCATATTACCTGCACATCGGCAGCAACCAGTTTTTCCAGGCCGGCCATTATGCTTTTGTTTAATGTGCCTGCACCGAGGCTACCGCCTGTTACCAATACTGTCTTTTTAAAAGTCGACAGCTTGAATAGTTCCAGCGCCTGCATGTGCTTGCCGGC
>JAZJZL010000118.1:0-25742 GCA_040389845.1 Bacteroidota bacterium | reverse complement strand
GAATCCCTGCGAATAGGGTTGCCGGTTTTTATAATCCTGTCGAACGGAAAAAATTTCTCCATTCCGTCAAACGCCACACAGATTTTTTTAGCCTTTGCACCCAGCCATTTGTTGGTAATGCCGGCATACGAATTTTGCTCCTGTATCAGGTAAGGCACGTTCCGTATCGATGCCGCATATAGTAACGGACCAGATGCATATCCTCCAACACCCACTGCCGCGTCCGGCTTAAATTCTTTAATTATCTTAACGGCCTCGCGCACGCTCATCAGCAACTTTACCGGGAATAGCACGTTTTTCCAAATGGATTTACGCTGTATGCCCTGTATGTCCAGTCCGATAATTTTATAACCGGCAGCTGGAACTTTTTCCATTTCCATGCGGCCTTTGGCGCCAACAAACAAAATCTCAGTTTTAGGGTCGATGGCTTTCAAAGCATTAGCAATAGCAATCGCCGGGAAGATATGTCCTCCGGTTCCGCCGCCACTAATTATTATACGGCGCCCCCCAGCCCCCTGAAGGGGGAGTTTTTGATTGGGTTGGTTTTTACTTTGCGCCATTGTTATTATTTTTTGTGATTTCACCGATTTGAGGATGATTTCACAGATTTTTTTATTTGGTTGATTTCATTGATTAGAATGATGTCACTGATTCTTTTTGCCTTGCTCCCTGCCTTAAGGCAGGGAGTTTTGGCCGTATTCATCAATATTCAATCAACTTTCCTTTTAAATCGCGTTGCCCTTTTGTTCCCCCTTTAGGGGGTTAGGGGGCTGCGCCTACGCCAGCGCTACATCTTCCCTTATCTCGCCTACTATTACTTTTTTCGGTTCTTCAATATCCCTGCTTACCGAAAGGATAATGCCGAATGCAAGGCTGGTAAACAATATACTGGTACCGCCCATGCTTACTAACGGCAACGGGATACCCGTTACCGGGCCAAGGCCTACTGCAACCGCCATGTTGGCGAATGCTTGTATGGTAAGGCTAAAGCTTAAACCGGCTGCCAGCAGCGTACCGAATGCCTTTGGCGCTTTGGTTGCTATTTTTATGCACCTGAATAGCAGAAAAAGATATATCCCCATCAATACTATGCCGCCAACGAGGCCATACTCTTCAACTATAATGGCATAAATCTCATCCGAATACGCTTCGGGCAGGCTGTTTATCTCGTCGCTGTTGCCTACGCCTTTACCAAAAACTCCACCTGTGGCTATGGCTATCTTCGCGTGGTTGGACTGTTGTGCTTTATCCGGGTTTGCTTTCTCCGGGTGCATAAATGTTTCCACGCGGGTGATGTACATGTGCCGGCGCGGACCTAAAAAAACAATACCACATAACACTATCGCACCGCCCAAACAAACCACCGCAATTTGCTTTACGCTGATACGGCCCATAATCAACAGCAATATGCTAACGCCAAACAGCATCAGCGCTGTAGATAAATTCGCCCAGGCTATTAATGCAAACACCACGCAAACCGCACCCATTATCGGGATGAACGATTGCTTTACGTCTTTTATATTTTCCTGCTTTATCGACAGGGTGCGCGCCAAATAAGTTATCAAAGCCAGCTTGGCTAAATCTGATGTTTGGAAACTTAAACCTGTCCCGGGTATGGAAACCCAGCGACTGGCCTCGTTTACATGATGACCAAAGACCAATGTATACAACAGCAGCGGTATGGTAATCAACATCATCAGCTTTGATATACCACGGTAATAGCGGTAATTAATTTTGTGCGATATATACATTATCACTAAACCTGCGGCCAGCATAGCGAGGTGCTTCATCAATATTGATTCTGCCCCAACGCCCTTCTTATAAGCCAGCGACCCGATTGCGCTATACACCGCCAGCAATGAAATAAGCGACAGCAAAATCACTATCAGCCATATCCACCTGTCGCCTTTTGTATTACTGAGTAGTTTATTCATATTTTTGTGATTTCACCGATTTGGGAATGATTTCACCGATTCCCGTTTGATTACATCGATTTAATTTTCAAATTCTCAAATCAACACATCTTCAAATTCCTTCATTCGCACATCTGCTTATTCGCACATCCGCACATCTACAATTCCTTCACTGCTTGTTTAAACTGGTTGCCGCGGTCTTCGTAGTTTTTAAATAAATCGAAGCTGGCGCAGGCGGGTGACAACAATACCGTATCTCCTTTTTCGGCCAGGTGGTAACCCATGGTCGCGGCTTCCTGTGCCGAATGTGTGTTTACAATCACCTCGATAATATCGCTAAAGGCCTCATGGATGCGGTGGTTATCTTTACCCAGGCATACAATGGCTTTCACTTTTTGCTTCACCAAATCGCGCAGCATATTATAATCATTCCCTTTGTCTACACCGCCGAGTATCAGTATCACCTTGCTGGTCATGCTTTCCAACGCATACCAGGTTGAGTTAACGTTGGTCGCCTTCGAGTCATTGATAAAGCTGATGCCCGATATTACGGCAACCGACTCCAACCTGTGCTCAATAGCGTGGAACGTTTCCATACTCTCCCGTATCGTCGCGTTTCTTAATTCCAGTACCCTGGCGGTGATGCCTGATGCCATAGAGTTGTAAATGTTGTGTTTACCCTGCAGGGCCAAATCGTTTATAGACATCTTGAATAATTGTTGGTGAATGTGAATGATAATATTGTCGTCTTCTAAGTATGCGCCTTCGTCAACCTTTTTTTCGATTGAGAAAGGCAATAGCGTCGCGGCGAAACTCCGGCCTTGCAGTCCCTTTACTGTTTCCGGGTCGTCGGCGCAGTAAATGAAATAGCTGTCGGCTGTTTGATTTTGAGAGATGCGGAATTTCGACGCAGCGTAATTTTCAAATTTGTAATCGTACCTGTCCAGATGGTCAGGCGTAATGTTTAATAGCACGGCTATGTCAACCTTAAAGTCGAACATATCGTCAAGCATAAAGCTGCTCAGCTCCAGCACGTAGATATCGAACTTTTCAGTCGCCACCTGGTAGGCAAAGCTTTTGCCGATGTTACCGGCCAGGCCTACGTTTAATCCCGCGTTTTTCAGGATATGGTAGGTTAAGCTGGTGGTGGTAGTTTTTCCGTTCGAGCCGGTGATACCTACAATTTTTGCATCGGTGTATCTGCCTGCAAATTCTATCTCCGAAATAACCGGTATGCCCTTTTCTTTTATTTTTTTGATGATAGGCGCCTTTTCAGGTATGCCGGGGCTTTTGATTACTTCAACTGCGTTCAGTATTTCTGCTTCACTATGTTGTTTTTCTTCGAAGCGAATATTCCAGTCGTTCAGTTGTTGTTTGTAATGTTCAGCTATCGCCCCAAAATCCGACACAAAAACATCATAGCCCTGTTGTTGAGCCAGGTATGCCGCTCCCACCCCGCTTTCGCCGGCACCCAAAACTACAAGCGCAGCCCCCGCCGCCGCCTGAAGGGGGAGCTTTTGATTGGGCTGGTTTTTAATATCGCTCATGTCTTGTTCTCTTTTTTTATTGCTAACTCTTATTTTTCTCCCCCTTTAGGGGGTCGGGGGGCCTTTACCTCAGCTTCAGCGTTATTATCGTTACTATCGCCAGCAGTATACCGATAATCCAGAACCGGGTTACGATTTTGGCTTCGTGGAAACCTTTCTTTTGATAATGGTGATGCAGCGGCGACATCAGGAATATCCTCCTGCCTTCGCCAAACTTTATCCTCGTGTATTTAAACCAGCCAACCTGTAAAATCACCGAGAAGTTCTCTATCACAAATACGCCACATAGCAGCGGCACCAATAACTCTTTGCGTATCATAATGGCAAATACCGCTATAATGCCACCGATGGCTAAACTACCTGTATCGCCCATAAACACTTGTGCCGGGTACGCATTATACCACAGGAAGCCAACACATGCACCCACAAAGGCGCCCGCAAAAATTACCAGCTCACCCGAGTTTGGGATATACATAATGTTGAGGTATTCGGAAAATATGGCGTTGCTGGATACGTAGGCCAGTATTGCCAGTGTTATACCGATTATAGCGGATGTTCCTGTCGCCAGCCCATCGATACCATCGGTTATGTTTGCGCCGTTAGATATGAACGTCACGATAATTATCACGAAGAACATAAACACCAGCAGCGAGTAATGATCAGCATCACCGCCGATGAACTTTAATACCTTGCCGTAATCGAATTCATTATTTTTATAAAACGGTATCGTAGTTTTTGTGGAACGAACATCCTGCGTATAAACCGGCTTACCGTTCCGGAGGTGAAAATCAACCGGGGCATCAATCTTTACCGGCGGCTTTACTTCCTGGCGTATCACGATATCGGAATTAGAATACATGGTAAAGCCGATAAACAGTGCCAAACCAACCTGGCCGATGATCTTAAACTTACCGGCTAGTCCCTCTTTGTTCTTTTTAAATACTTTAATGTAGTCATCCAAAAAACCTATCGCGCCCAGCCACACGGTGGTCACTATCATCATGATTACATAGATATTTTCCAGCTTGGCGAACAATAGCGTCGGTATCAGTATACCCAGGATGATGATGATACCACCCATAGTCGGCGTACCGGCCTTTTGCATCTGTCCTTCCAGTCCCAGGTTACGTATGCTTTCGCCAACCTGCTTAAAGCGCAGATAGTCGATAAGCCGGCGACCGAATACCGTAGTCACTATCAACGAAGTAATTACAGCCATTGCCATGCGAAACGTGATGTATTGAAACACCCCCGAACCGGGAATAGTGTAATTTTTGTTTAGCCAGGTGAATAAGTAGTACAGCATATTGATGTGCGGATTATTGATGTGCTGATGTGCGGATTAATGCATATCCCAGTTCGCCAATTCCCTTTATTTTATTTATAAATCGTTCCATTTTTTATTTTTCTTCTTCATTCGCACATTTGCATATCCGCACATCAATCAGCTGTTTGTTGTCGATATTATCTTTCCGAGTATTCTCAGGATTGACTGGATATCGTCCAGCATATCTTGTTCAAATGGATAGTTACCGGCGAACTTGCAGAGCTTTAACCAATACTCGGTTTCACCTGCCTCTTTGTATGCAATCTTGCATTTATGCTTAAAATCATTCTTACTTTCAGCGCCCTGTGCTTCACACATATTCGCGCCGATTGATGTTCCACTCCTGAACAGTTGATTAGCCATATTGAATTTCCGCTTTGATTCCAGCACTTCGGTGAAAGCAATTACTTTCAAGGAAAAGCTAAAAGTCAAATCGACTATCAGGTTTGGTTTCTCACTCATGATTTCTTTATAGGTTCTTAGTAGTAATTATCTATTCATAAATAATTTATCATTCTTTTCATCCGCACATTTGCATATCCGCACATCTGCACATCAATTTATTTCTTTGAAAATATTGGTTAACTCTTCCATATCATCAAAATGACTTCTCACTCCCTTTACTTCCTGGTATTTTTCGTGGCCCTTTCCGGCTACTACAACTATATCTCCTGGGTTTGCCAGCATACATGCTGTTTTTATCGCTTCACGCCTGTCGACAATGCTTAGGGTGTGGCGTTTGAACGCCGGGTCAACACCTTCTTCCATGTCTTTGATAATCTGCGCAGGATCTTCCGAACGCGGGTTATCAGAGGTCAGGATCACTTTGTCGCTCCATTCGCAGGCAGCTTTGGCCATTAGCGGGCGTTTGGTTTTGTCCCTGTCGCCGCCGCAGCCAACTACCGTTATCACTTTCTCGTTATGCTTACGGATGTCGTGCACAGTGCTTAAAATGTTCTGTACTGCATCAGGCGAGTGGGCGTAATCCACTATGCCGATGATCTTGTTCGGTGCAACTATATAATCAAACCTGCCACGAGCGCCGGTAAGCTTGCTCAGGCTGGTGAGGATACTGGTTTTGTCCTGCTCCAGCAGCATAGCAGCCGAGTATACAGCCAACAGGTTGTAAGCGTTAAATGTGCCCACCATTTTAAACCAAACTTCTTCGCCGTCAATCTGCAAATGCAGGCCCTCGAATTGGTTTTCCAGGATGCGGGCCTTATAATCGGCCATGCTTTTTAAAGCGTAAGTCTTTTTATGAGCCTTGGTATTTTGCAACATTACATTGCCGTTTTTGTCGTCGATGTTGGTTAATGCAAAAGCATTCGATGGCAAATCATCAAAAAACTTCTTTTTGGCCTTCAGATATTTCTCGAAGGTTTTATGGTAATCTAAATGGTCATGCGTCAGGTTCGAGAATATGGCCCCGGTAAACGTAAGCGCACTGATGCGGTGTTGATCGATGGCGTGCGAACTTACTTCCATAAAGCAGTAGTCGCAGCCTTGTGCTACCATTTCGCTAAGCAGCTCATTCAGAACAACAGGATCCGGCGTGGTGTGCGTTGCCGCTATTACATTACCGTCGATTTGGTTTTCAACAGTCGACAATAAACCACATTTATAACCCATATCGCGGAACAGCTTATAAAGCATGGTAGCGATGGTGGTTTTACCATTTGTTCCGGTTACGCCAACCAACTTTAGCTTTGATGATGGGTTACCGTAGAAATTTGCGGCGATAATAGCCAACGCCTCTGATGAATTGGCTACCATTAAAAAGTCAACTTCCCCGGTAACGCGCGATGGCAGCTCTTCGCAAACTACGGCAATGGCGCCCTGCTCAATTGCTTGCAGGATATAATCGTGACCGTCAACCGCAGTACCTTTAACCGCCACAAAAATGCAGCCCGGCACTACCTTACGCGAATCAAAAACCACGGCAGTAATCTCTACATCAGCACTACCCTGTAGTTCAGTGAATGCAAGCCCCTCTATTATGTCGCTCAAATATCTCATTGCAGTTCAATTGTTATTTTTGATCCCTTTGGGCTGATGCTGCCGGCCGCTATCGATTGATTAGCCACCATGCCGCTGCCTCTTGCCTGTACTTTATATCCTGCGTTGCCCAATACATACAGGGCATCGCTCAATCCCATTCCTTTTACTTGCGGCACTACGCCCGCTTTATAGCTCGCATCTTCAAATGCTACGCCGTTGCTGGTGTCTACACCGCTGGTGCCATTGTTTGCGTAAAGCGGCTTAACACCCAGTTTGGTATATACCTGTTTCAGCGCTTTTACATTGCCTTTCTTTATCTGCGGCATATTGGTGTTACCCACATAATGTACTACCGGTGCCGGGTGCAGGCCATGGTCGGCAGCAAATACCCGGTCGGCAATTTTTTTGAACACCGGCGCGGCAACCTTTGCAGCCAGGTACGAGCCTTTTGTAGCACGGTTAACCACCACTATCATGGAATATTTCGGGTTTTTAGCCGGAAAATATCCTGCGAACGACGTCTGGTGCTCTGATTTATCGCCGTACCCTTTTGATGTATTGGCTATCTGGGCAGTACCGGTTTTTCCTGCGGCCGTATAGGCAGCGCCTTTAAACAGGGTCTTTACGTTACCGTCCTTAACCACACCTTCCAATAGGGCTTTCATCTTTCCAAGAGTAGCGTCCGTGCATACTTTTTCATTAATTACCCTGGCGTGGAATTGCTCAACGGTATTACCCAGGCGGCGGATTTCCTTCACCAGCACCGGGGCTATCATTTTGCCATCGTTAGCTACCGCATTATAAAGCGCCAGCATTTGCAGCGGCGTAATCTTCATTTCATAGCCGTAGGCCATTTCGGGCAAGCTGTAGTTAATGTTCCAGCTACGGCTTTTAGGGTTTTTAACCACCGGCTGCGCCTCGCCCGGAATCTGCAATTGCAGCTTTTCATTCAGGTGGAAACTGTACAGCTTGTCGGTAAACTGCCACGGGTTATTATAATAGGCGTTGTACACAAACTTTGCCGCTGCCACGTTTGATGATTCTTCAAACGCTTTCTTAGCGGTCATCATAAAGTTGTAATCCTCCACGTCGCTAATCATCGGGCCTTTTGGTATTTTGTATTTACCGCCATCACCATTAATCATGCTGTTGGTATCAATCTTATGCTGATCGAACAAAGCCATGTAAGTAGCCAGCTTAAAGGTTGAGCCAGGGTCGCCGGCATCAGCAATTGCGTAGTTCAGCTTCTCTTCGTATTTACCTTCTTTTGTTCGGGTAAAGTTGGCTATGGCCCTAATCTCGCCGGTAGCAACCTCCATTAATACTACGCAACCATGGTCGGCCGCCACACTATCCAGTTGTGCCTTTAATACCTGCTGTGCGATGTCCTGGAAGTTTACATCTATGGTCGAAATGATATCAGCGCCATCTTTCGGCTCCACCTCATCCTCACCGTTATTTACCGGCATCCATAAGCCGCCAGCCATACGCTGCACCAGGCGCTTGCCGGGTTCGCCATTTATATCCTTAACATAGGCTCCTTCCAGGCCAACGCCGTTGTCCACGTTCTCATTTTTGTAGCCAATGGTACGCTGCGCCAGCGTCTGAAACGGCAGCACACGCCTGTTTTGCTCAACTACTATCAGTCCGCCTTTATATTTGCCTAACCTGAAAATCGGGAACTTGCGCAGCTCCACCAGTTCGTGATGGGTTAAACGGCGCCTGTTCAGCAATTCGTAACGAGAGCCTTCCTTGCGGGCTTCCTTCAGCCAGCGCATATATTCTTTAGCTGATTTATCGCCATAAAGACCTGATAACCTGATAGCCAGCGAATCGACGTTGCCGTTAAAGGTATCATCGTCATCAAATCCGGGGGCCTGCATGTCCAGGTGCACGTCATATTCCGGTACTGACGTGGCCAGCAGGCTCATATCGTTCGAGAAAATGTTTCCCCTTGCGGCTTCGACGGTTTGATATTTAGTAGTAATGGTTTTAGCCATCGCCTTCCATTTATCGCCCTGCACAAATTGCACACGGCATAGCTGTATAATCACCGCAGCGGCGAAAAGCAATATCAGCCCGAAAGCCAGATAAACACGCAGCAGTATATTTCTTCTAATGCTCATCGCTCACCTCCTTGTCTTCCAGTTTTTGCGGCGGCGTAAGCGACTCTTTTAAGCCCATCGTATCTACACGCTTGGCCACTTGTGTTAAAGTGCTTTTATAAGCCAACTCAGCTTTGGTGGTTTTAAAATCCCAGCTTAGCTCCTTTACTTCTTTAGTTATCTTGCTTATCTCGCGTATGTTTCTTTCAGCCATGTGCATGTTGGCTATGTAAATCATACCCAACAGCGCCAAAAACAGCACAAACGGCAGCGCCCTGGTTGCCGCCTCGGCATTCCAGAAACCTTTGGTGAAGAACTTGGTCAGGAAATTATCGGGGAACTCTTCGTTCTTCCTTTCTTCCACAACCAAACGTTGCTTTTCAGCCTCTTCCTCCTCAATTTGTGACCGCAGCTTGTTTGTCATTTCTTTACCGCTATCCTTAACTTAGCGCTCCGTGCCCTGTTATTATCTTTTATCTCATCCTCAGATGCAGTTATAGCGCCCCGGCTTACCGCATCAAATGGTTTGTTATCGTTTCCGTAAAAATCCTTCTCCACCTCGCCACTGAACTTGCCTTTGGCTATGAAGTTCTTCACCAACCTGTCTTCCAGCGAATGGTACGACATTACCACCAGCCTCCCTCCCGAAACCAACACCGAAGCAGTTTGAATTAAAAAATCCTTCAGCGCTTCCAATTCCTGGTTTACCTCAATGCGCAACGCCTGGAAAACCTGCGCCAGGTACTTATTTTCTTTTCCTTTCGGGATACGGTTGCTGATGGCATTTTTTAAATCGGCCACCGTTACAATCGGCGCATTCAACCTCGCGGTTGCGATAGTGTTTGCCAGCGACTTAGCATTCTGTATCTCGCCATATACACCGAAAATGCGATGCAAGTCCGCCTCGCTATAAGTGTTGACTACCTGTTTAGCAGTAAGCTCCGACTCGCGGTTCATGCGCATATCCAGTTCGGCGTCAAAACGGATGGAAAATCCGCGCTCGGCCTGGTCGAACTGGTAGGATGAGACGCCTAAATCGGCCAGTATACCATCAACCGGGATAGCATCATGCAGGCGTGCGAAATTTTTCAGGTAACGAAAATTCTGATCAATGAACACAAAGCGCTCATCGTCTATTTTATTTTGCTGCGCATCCGCATCCTGGTCGAAAGCCAGCAGCCTTCCGTCCTTATTTAAATGCTTTAATATCTCGCGCGAATGACCGCCGCCACCAAAAGTCACATCAACATAAGTTCCGGCCGGTTTAATGGCCAAACCCTCTATACATTCGCTAAGCATTACGGGAGTATGGTATGTGCTCATGCGTTACCCTCCCTTCTTCTGTCGCCCATCACTTCTTCGGCCAATGCCGCGAAGTTTTCAGGCTCGGCGTCAATCATCGCGTTGTATGCTGCTTTATCCCACATCTCTATTTTCGTTAGCATACAGTTCAAAACCACATCACCGGCAATACCGGCATAGTCCAATAATCCCTGCGGCAAATTCACCCTTCCGGCGGCATCCATGGTTAATTCTGTTGCGCCGCGGGTAAAATACCTGATGAATTCTATGTTCTTTGTTTCGTATTGATTAAGTTTGTTGAGTTCATCAAGTTTTTTGTCCCATTCGGATTTAGTGTAAATGACCAGATACTTTTTAAAGCCACGATTAACCACAAAGCTCTCTTTCTCAGCTTCCGGAAGCTGTTTCTTGAGGCCCGCAGGGATCATCATGCGCCCTTTGTTATCTAATTTACACTCAAACTCTCCGTTTAAATAGGACATATAAAAGCTATGGCAATTAATTGTATGTAAAATTAGGTTACTTTTACCACTTTCCCCCACTTTCTCCCACTAAAGTTATTAACACTTGTGTAATCCGCGTGTGGATTATTTTTTATATAGAAATTTGTTTTTGCTTGTGTTAAAAGGATTTAACCTTTGAATAAATACTCACTGATTATCAAACACTTACATCTAAACGGCAAACAAAATTCTTCCTGGAATTTGATTGCTGGTCGATTATAATAAAGTGGGAGAAAAACCGCTTAAACGACATTTTAAGCGGCATAGTGGAAAATGTTGAGTAGACGAACTAATAAAAAACCTTCGCAAGATTTCCACAATCGATTAAGAAACAGCGGCTTAAAGCAAGGCGCAAAAAACAATGGAGTAACATCCGTTAAATAGCACCCACTTCGGTGTAGTAAAGTGGGAGAAAATCAGAAAAAACCTGTCCAGTGGTAGAAAGTGGAGGAAGATTAGAAAAATTGCGCGTGGTCGGGGAAAGTGGAAGGGCGTAAAGCCGTCGGCCCCATGTCCGAAGATTTGAGAGAACGAATATTTACCATTATCTTTAACTATTATGAAAGCAAAACATTTACTTTATGCCCTGCTTATGCTGATTGGATCGGCGGCAGCGGCCCAAACAACCGTGCCTGAGGCACAAAGCGTATTAGATAAAGCCTATGCGCAGGCAAGTAAAGAGAATAAAAAAGTAATACTGATGTTCCACGCCTCATGGTGCGGCTGGTGCAAAAGAATGGATGCTTCATTGGTCGACCCAACCTGCAAGAAATTTTTTGATGATAATTATGTAGTAGCCCACCTGGATGTAATGGAGCAACCCGACAAAGTAAGCCTCGAAAACCCAGGCGGCATGGCAGCCATGAACAAATTTGGCGGCGATAAAAATTCCGGATTACCATTTTGGCTGGTGCTGGATGCTAAAGGCAATGTATTAGCCAATTCGCTTCAGCCGAACGATAAAGGAGTAAATGAGAGTATCGGCTGTCCCGCAAGCGAAAAAGAAGTGGCTTATTTTGAAGCCATTTTAAAGAAAACATCAAACCTTACTGATGAAGATATCGCCGTGATTCATAAGCGATTCCGCCAAAATGAGCCTGCGCCGGTTGCGGCAAAAGGGACAAAGTAAGTGATTAGAGGTTAGTTGAAATTCACTTTGTCATTCTGGAACGCAGTGAAGAATCTTTAACCGTTGACAGGTAGGCGATTGATAAGTCGCTTGTATACATAGTAAGCGTCACTGTCGCTCGTTAAAGATTCTTAGCTATCGCTCAGAATGACAAATTTGTTAAACATCCAAATGAAAGTCCTACCGCTTCTCACCCTTCCTATTGTGGCTTATTTAGGGTTGCCGCCTTCCCAAACCATCCAATTCGATATCAGCAAAATATTAAATGCACGCCCTGTATCTACCTTAAAAAATAATCACATAACCAAATGGACTACCGGTATTGACGGCGGCGGCTTAGGCGATGGCTATTTAACAATTTCGGCAGCTTTATTTAATGGTGATAAAGCGCTACATGCTTTGCCGGATAACCCGGTATTTGCAGCTACAGATAAGCACTCTGAAATTAAACTACATTACTCAAACAGCGACAGTGTTCACAACCAAACCTGCAATATAAAAGGCGCTGATAGTGTTTCGTTCACTGTTCCTCAGCGGCGGTATAAGGCCGTTTACCTTGCTTTAACGAGTTCCGAAGGTCCATCACAGCTACATATCAGGCTTACGTATAAAACCGGCGCTGTAGTAAAAGATTTTAGCCTCCCCGACTATTATGATGATATAAAACCTGGCAATGCAACCTTTAGCTACCTTGCTCATAACCTAGCCAAATGGGGTAATAACAATAACATGACCGAGAAGGATCACCATAACATCGATGTGTTGAAGGTGGAGACTGATTCGGCTCAAACACTGGAAAGTATCAGCATTGTAAAAGAAAAAGCAGGATACCTGGTGTTTTGGGGCGCGGCGGGGAATTTACAATAGGCATCCATTAAGACTTACGAAGTTTTAAAAACTTCGTAAGTCTGTGCGGACACCCCTTCGCTCGTTCAAGCGTCCTCCGCTTGAACTCGTACGGTTGCAAGCGTCCACGCTTGCGAAACAGTTTCGTGAGTGTGGACACTCACCATTATTAGCATTCAAGCGGAGGACGCTTGAATGGGCGGTGCGGATTTTGTATGTTTGATTACACAAAAATCCCTATCATGCAACCAACCAGGTCTACCTATCGCGTAAAATTATTATTTGCTCTTCTTTGCCTCCTGATAATTGGCACACAAGCCAAAGCCCAGGTTATCGCCACTGATTCTGTCGACCGGCTGGTTGAGCGGGCATTAAAAACTTTTGATGTACCGGGTATAGCCGTGGCGATAGTTAAAGATGACAAGATCGTTTATGCCAAAGGCTACGGCGTGCGCTCGCTGAATACCGGCAAAAAGGTTGATGAAAATACTGTATTCGGTATTGCCTCTAACAGCAAAGCCTTTACCACTGCCGCTATCGGTATCTTGAGCGATGAAGGCAAGCTGAAGCTGGATGATAAGGTTACCGACTATATCCCCGAGTTTAAACTTTACGATCCTTATGTTACGGCTGAATTTACCATCCGCGACCTGTTAACCCACCGCAGCGGCCTGGGCCTCGGCGCGGGCGATTTGATGGACTTCCCCGACTCTACCGATTTTACCTTAAAAGATGTTATACATAACCTGCGTTACCTGAAACCTGTTTCCAGCTTCCGCAGTAAATATGATTACGATAACCAGTTGTATAAAGTCGCGGGAGAAGTTATAGCACGGGTATCGGGTATGAGCTGGGAGGAATTTATTGAAACACGCATTATGAAGCCGCTGCAAATGACGCATAGCTCGGCATCGTACCAGCGCCTTAAGGATTATTCAAACGTGGTTGACGCGCATTCGCCGGTCGACGGTAAGGTGGTGGTGATTCCGCGTTATTTAAGCATTACCGGCAATGCGGCCGGCGGTATTTATTCCAGCGTTACCGATTTGAGCAAATGGGTGATTATGCAGATGAACAACGGCAAGTATGACGACAATAAACGGCTTTTTAGTGAGGCCATACACTGGCAAATGTGGTCGCCGCAGACTATAATACCTGTCGGTCAAAGTCCGTATTATAACACGCATTTTGCTGCTTATGGCTTAGGCTGGGGATTAGCGGACGTAAAAGGGTATAAACAAGTGAGCCATACCGGCGGCATTGACGGCATGGTAACGCAGGTGCAATTGCTGCCCGAATTAAAGCTTGCCATTATAGTGCTTACCAACCAGGCATCCGGCGCGGCCTTTACAGCCATCACCAATCAAATAAAGGACAGCTACCTGGGCATAAAAACCGGCCGGGATTGGATAAAAACACTATCCGACGCAGAAAAAGCCAACGCAGGCAGCGCCGATAAGGTAACCGCCGAAGTATGGAAGCAGGTAGCATCTGCTAAAAAAGATGCGGCCAAAACCGACTTGAAGCCCTTCACCGGCACCTATCATGACAACTGGCTGGGTGACGTAACCATCAGTATTAAAGACGGGCAGCTATGGTTTGCCGCCAAACATTCGCCAAAACTTAGCGGACCGATGCTGGCTTATAAAGGCAATACTTTTATAGTTAAATGGATTTATCGCAGCATGGAGGCTGATGCTTTTGCCATGTTCTCGGTTGATGAAAATGGCGTACCATCGGGCATGAAGATGAAACCGGTATCACCGGCTACTGATTTCAGCTTTGATTTCCAGGATTTGGATTTTGTGAAGGTGAAGTAGGGTTCTGTGTTTTTTAACCACGGAGATACGGAGGAGGCAAAGAGAGCACGGAGAAAGGAAGGCTTTTTTATCGCAGATGTTAGCAGATCGCGCTGATTACGCAGATGTATGCTTTGATAGTTTTTACCGTAATAAAAAAACTGTACCATAAGACTTACGAAGTTTTAAAAACTTCGTAAGTCTTAACGTCAGCTTCTCCGTGGTTAAAAATCAATCTGCAAATTTCCTTAAATGCCCCTTATTAATCAATTCCGCATAAGGTATATCGCTTAGTTTCTCCATGCTGAACCATGGGGAATGATATTGCAGCACCTGTATATTTTGCGCGGGCATAAAGCTTTGGGCTAACAGGAATTGCTTTTGATGTTGAGCGTTTTCTACCACATCCATCACAATAAAACAATGGCCCGGCGAGCCGCCGTGGATGAATATATCGCCGGCCTTCAATTCTGCGGGATTGGTAACCGCGTGTGTTTCCTTTTCTAAAGATATGGTGCTGGCGTACGAGAACACCAGTTCCATATAACGCATAAAGGCTGGGTAGCCGTAATCTTTTTTAGCGGTAAGTTTCCATCTGCCGTTGCGGTAACGGTAGCCCTCGGCATAATGTATATAATCGCATTTAAAGCCGTCAACGAAATTAAAGCTGATGGATTTGTAGTCCTTTTTTTGATATAAATATTCGCCGCGCAAACGCATCACCGCATCGGCGCATTGCTGCAAATCCTGGTTACCGACGCTGATGTCAACCACCGCAGCGGTGTAAGCATCTGTACGGGCAACATCGCCGTTATAAGTTTTAGTTGGCGTACCGGCGGGTTTAAGCGGCAGGCTTTGCAGGTAAGCGGCAAAGCTGCCGGGGTTTACTGCGACCCGATGATAACCTTCGGGAACTTTAAAACGGTTGGTTACATTATCAGGCGCAACAAAGCTGCCGGACAATAAAAGGATAAAGGCAAGGAATATTTTCATGACATCAATTTAGCAGCTCGGGCCGGTATTCGAAATGCATGGTATCATAATGATACCATTTGCCACCCCACACAAATCCATATTTCTCGAATACCTGAACTACAACGTCAGGTATTCTGTTTTTGTATGTGAGTGTTGCATTTTCGTTCGTGCATTTGCAGGCCCACTCCCAATAATCGGAATAAGTAGTATTGATGTCGATCGTCATCCCGAAGCTGTGCATGCTGTGGCGATGTGTACCGGCAATATTGCGCCAGGCAAAGGTGCCGCCGATATTGGTGAGGTATTTTTTAAGTTCAGGGTGATTGTCAAGCTCTGCGGAGAGTTGCTGTAACTTTTTATCTATGCCATTAATACGGGTTACTGTGATTTTTTGATTGACCAGCTTAGGGCACCAAACAATTTCCGTAAGGTTTTTACGCACTTCTGCTTCGCTCCCGCCGTACATTTTCAGGAAAAACACTTCATTTCTTACCCGACCGGGGTCGATGTTTTTGGGTGGATCCGATTTTAGTTCGCCTGTGGTGTAATGCTGCGCGAACATATCCTCTAAGTCCGGCTTATCTAATAGCTGTTGCGGGGATTTGTTTTTGATGCCATCATCCCAAAGCAGTTTGGTGCCGTCTTTTAATATGATGTGATTGTCTGCATAGCCTTTTACGAAGTTGGGATAAGCGGCGATGAGTTTTTGGGCGTTGCGGGGAATGGTGTCCTTTGAAATGCTTGCATGTTCAGGTGTCCGTCCATATCTGAAACTGGTTGAAAAGATTAGAAAAATCGCTGATAAGCCAATAAATATCCAGGTACGTTGTCGTAAAATCATATAGAATCAATAACATCCTAAATTAGGCAAATATTATTTCTAAAATATTTTGATTGGTTGATTTGGCACATTGGTTTAATCCAAGGCCTGTTTTATTGAATTTCGTGCTGCGGTGTCGCAAGGATAACATATTTTTACCTTTTATAAATCTAAAAAGTAAATGACCTTATTAAAAAATGGCATTCTATGCGTTGTGGTTAGCGCGGCATGTGCTTTAACACCCTTTATATCTAAAGCCCAAACCGATAACAAAGCCTGGGTAGCAAAATCAAACGGGTACACTAAAGTGCTTATCGATATTTCGAAAAAGTACTCGCCCGAATTCGGCTCGTCGCAGGGCCTGGCGCAGTATGATAAACTGATAGCCGTACCCACCCTGGCCAATCAAAAAGCACAGCGTAAGGAACAGGAAGCAGCGTTGGTCGGCTTTCAAAAGGCCAAAAAAATTGAAACCAATGCCTTTATAATCCAGGACCTGGACATATTGACCAATCAATTGAACCTGGGTTTTAAAAACCAGGATTTCGGCGATTCGCGCGAGGTATCGTACTTGAATCCTACCTCAACAGTTTTCAGCGGCCTGCAAACTTTATTGGACGACCAAACGCCAGCCGAACGTCGCCCATCGGCAGCTATCCGCTTAAAAAAATATGCCGGCCTGGAACAAGGGTACCAACCTATCAGCGCCATTTATAAAGAGCGCACCCTGCAGCAAATTGCTAAACCGAACATGATATACCCATCCAAACAGGCGATGGAAGTTGAAATGTCGCGCAATGCAAGCATGCTGGCAGGTATCCCGGAATTATTCAAAAAATATAAAGTTGCCGGTTGGGAAGCCGCCTTTACGGCCATTAAAAAACAATTGGAAGATTATGACGAGTGGGCAAAGGCAAACGTATTGAACAAAGCCCGCACCGATTTCAGGCTTCCACCAGAGGAATATGCACTCAACCTGGAGGGCTACGGCATTGATATTCCGCCGGCCGAGGTGGCAAAAATGGCGCATGAGGCGTTTACCGACATTCAAAACCAGATGAAGCCGCTGGCAGAGCAGATAGCAAAAAAATACAAGCTGCCATCGAGCGATTACCGCGAGGTAATTAAATACCTGAAAAAGAACCAGATTATCGGCGACTCGATTATGCCGATTTACAAAAGGCACCTGGCCGATATTGAAAAAATCATCAGAGAACAACACCTGGTAACCCTACCAGATCGCCCGGCCATTATCCGACTTGCTACCGAGGCAGAAACAGCGCAGGCACCTGCGCCGCACATGGTACCGCCGCCGTTTTTAAATAATACAGGTCAGCGCGGGGTATTTGTGCTGCCGCTGAACATGCCGCCAGCCCCAGGTCAAAAAGTAGACAAATACGACGACTTTACATTCGACGCAGCATCATGGACCATCATCGCCCATGAAGCACGCCCGGGCCACGAGTTGCAATTTGACAAAATGGTTGAAGAAGGTGTTTCGCAAGCGCGCGCCCTGTATGCCTTTAACTCGACAAATGTTGAGGGCTGGGGATTATATTCTGAATACATCACCCGTCCGTTTTTCCCGATTGAAGGTCAGCTGGTGTCGCTGGACTACCGACTGCTGCGTGCTGCCCGTGCCTTTTTAGACCCTGAGCTACAGGCCGGCACCATCACCCAGGAACAAGCCCTAAACCTGCTTATGACCGACGTGGTACAATCGCATGCCTTTGCGACCCAGGAAGTACAACGCTACACCTTGAATGCCCCCGGCCAGGCCAATAGCTATTTTTACGGCTTTACCAAGATGATTGCCTTACGCAAAGAAGTGGAAGCAACCCTCGGCAAAAAGTTTAATGCACAGCGTTTCCATGATTTTATACTGTCGCAAGGCATTTTGCCACCGGCACTAATCAGGCAGGCGGTTATGATGCGGTATGTGGGTATAGAAAGGAATACGTTTGGGGAGGGGATGAAGTAAGAGGGAGGGAGAGAGAACCAAGAGTCAAGAATCAAGAGCCAAGACAAAAAGAAAAGCTTTCAGGATTTTTCTGAAAGCTTTTTTAGTAAATCTTTAGCGGGGATGTGTTGGATGCTATCGTAATCGACCTCGATTACTAAATCTGAGTTTTTTTCTGCTCGTGCAGTTACCAGCTTTGTATATGCTTCTGTAGCACCTTTGAATATTTTATTCCGTAATTCCTTACCTTCCGGACCTAAGTTTTCGTTACCAAATTCCCTCGTTTTAACAAGGTCCGGTTTTCCGGCAGCGGTGACTATTACCGTAGTAAAATCGCAAATCGGCATATATACGCTGTGCAGGTTATAGCGGCCACGCTCAAAACGTCGCTCAATCACGCCATCCAGGATATTGTGTCCGCCGCTTTTCACCCGGCTTGCCACACGTTGTATCGCATGCTGCGGAGTATTCAGCCAAATAAAAATCAGGGAAACTTTATAACCGATGGATTGGGCTCGTTTTATTAAAGAAACATAGCTTCTGGTTGCCAACGTGGTTTCTATAGCAAAATCTTCACCTGATTTCAATAGAAATTCGATTCTGCTCAACATAATGCGGCCAGCTTCAATCGCAACGCCTTCGACATTAAATGGCGACAGCCCGGCAGCGATACTATCAGCGTTTACAAACTGGCGGCAATTGAGTATTTCGGGAAAGATGGTATAACTCGCAGTGGTTTTACCAGCGCCATTGCAGCCTGCTATGATGTATAGATTTGGCATCCGAATTTAAAAGCCGCAAATTACAAACTTTCCCTCCTAATCTCTAATCTCCAGCCTCTAATCAACTCCCCTACATATTCCTCCTGTACTGCCCCCCTACCTCATACAAAGCATGTGATATCTGCCCCAACGAGCAATACTTACAGGCCTCCATCAAACTTTCAAAGATATTTTCGCCGGCGATAGCTTTGTGCTGCAGATCCTTCAATAACTGCGGGATAATAGTTTCATTGCGGTGTTGAAACTCCTGCAGGGCGGCAATCTGGTATTGCTTTTCCTCTTCGGTGGCGCGGATAACTTCCGACGGTACAATGGTTGGCGAACCTTTTTTGTTGAGGAAGGTATTTACACCTATGATTGGATATTCGCCTGTATGTTTAAGGGTTTCGTAGTAAAGTGATTCTTCTTGTATCTTGCTGCGCTGGTACATGGTTTCCATAGCGCCGAGCACGCCGCCGCGGTCGTTAATAGCCTTAAATTCCTTTAAAACGGCTTCTTCTACCAGGTCGGTTAATTCTTCGATGATGAAAGCACCCTGTATCGGGTTTTCATTTTTGGCAAGGCCAAGCTCGCGGTTGATGATGAGCTGTATAGCCATTGCACGGCGAACGGACTCTTCCGTAGGGGTAGTAATGGCCTCATCATAAGCGTTGGTATGCAGCGAGTTACAGTTATCGTAAATAGCGTACAGCGCTTGCAAGGTAGTGCGGATATCGTTAAAATCAATCTCCTGCGCGTGTAACGAGCGGCCGCTGGTTTGGATATGGTATTTTAGCTTTTGCGAGCGGTCGTTGCCCTTGTATTTATTTTTGATGGCCTTTGCCCAGATGCGGCGCGCCACACGGCCTATTACCGAATATTCCGGGTCGATGCCGTTGCTGAAGAAGAACGACAGGTTTGGTGCAAAATCATCGATATGCATGCCACGGCTCAGGTAGTATTCTACGTAGGTAAAACCATTCGACAGCGTGAACGCCAGCTGCGTTATAGGGTTAGCACCTGCTTCGGCAATATGGTAACCGGAGATAGATACCGAATAAAAGTTTCTGACCTTCTCATTAATAAAATACTGCTGTATATCGCCCATCATCCGCAACGCGAACTCAGTAGAGAAGATACAGGTATTCTGTGCCTGATCTTCTTTTAATATATCCGCCTGCACGGTACCGCGAACGGTTGAGATGGCATAAGCTTTGATTTTTGCGTAGATGTCTGCTGGCAAAACCTGGTCGCCGGTGAGGCCGAGGAGGGATAGGCCGAGGCCATCGTTGCCCTTTGGCAGGTCGCCATCATAAGTCGGACGTTCGAGCTTTCTATCATCATACACCTCCTTAAACTTGGTCTCCACCAAATGCTCCAGACTATTCTCTTTAATGTATTTCTCGCATTGCTGGTCTATCGCCGCATTCATGAAAAAGCCAAGCAGCATAGGCGCAGGTCCGTTGATAGTCATAGATACGGACGTGGACGGGCTGCACAAATCAAATCCGGAATACAACTTTTTGGCATCATCCAGCGTGGCAATGCTTACACCGGAGTTACCTATTTTGCCATAAATATCGGGGCGGGTGTGCGGGTCTTCGCCGTAAAGGGTAACCGAGTCGAAAGCTGTCGATAAGCGGTGTGCCGGCTGACCAAACGATACATAATGAAAACGTTTATTGGTACGTTCGGGACCGCCTTCACCGGCAAACATGCGGGTTGGGTCTTCGCCTTCGCGTTTCAGCGGAAATACGCCGGCGGCATAAGGGAATTCGCCCGGTACATTTTCAGTAAGCAGCCAGCGCAAAATATCGCCCCATGCCTCGTATTTCGGCAGGGCGATTTTTGGTATTTGTAATTGAGATAATGAGGTATAATACAGCGGCTGTTTAATCTCTTTATCGCGTACTTTATAAATGAAATTCTCGGCTTTGTATTTGGCCACAGTTTCGGGCCACTCGCGGAGCAGGTGCTTGCAATCGGCGTGAAGGTGTTCTTCGAGGTGGGTTTTGATGTCGGATAACGCCCCCTCTAAATCTCCCCCGGTTGGGGAGACTTTAGCTTCGCCATTTTTTAAGCCCTCCCTACCCGGGAGGGTTTGGGTGGGGCGTATAAGTTTTATCACACCATCCAACTGGTACAATTGCTGGGCAATTTTGCATTGCTCGTTTACCCATTCATTATAGGCTGTGCTGCTTTCAGCTATTTCGGCGAGGTAGCGGTTCCTGTCAGGCGGGATGATGTATATCTTTTCTGATTCGCCATCGTGTTCCACAACAGCATGCGTTCCAATTAAATCGACACCGGTCTTTGTTTTAATCGCCTTCATCAAAGCGGTAAACAAGGTATTCATGCCGGGATCATTAAACTGAGAGGCCATGGTGCCATACACAGGAATCTCGTCATCCTTTGCGTGGAACAGCATGTGGTTGCGCTTGTATTGCTTCCGCACATCGCGAATGGCATCTAAGGCACCTCGCTTATCGAATTTATTGAGGGCCACCAAATCCGCAAAATCGAGCATGTCGATTTTTTCCAGCTGGGTGGCCGCGCCAAATTCAGGTGTCATTACGTAAAGCGACAAATCGCAGTAATCGGTAATCATGGTATCTGACTGTCCGATACCCGATGTTTCTACAATAATCAAATCATACCCAGCAGCCTTGCAAATGTCTATCGACTCCTGCACATGTTTTGACAGCGCCAGGTTAGCCTGCCGCGTAGCCAGCGACCGCATATAAATACGCGGGCTGTTAATGGCATTCATCCTTATCCTGTCGCCAAGCAGTGCACCGCCTGTTTTACGTTTGGATGGGTCGACAGAAATAATAGCCATGGTTTTATCTGTCTCCATCAAAAACCGGCGGACAATCTCATCCACCAATGATGATTTACCCGAACCGCCAGTACCCGTTATACCCAGCACAGGTGTATGATAAGTGCCTATTATTTTATGAACATCGCTTAAAAAGGCATCTGCCTCGGCGGGGTAATTCTCTACCACGCTGATGGCAGTAGCGATGGATTTTGCGTCCTTTTCGGGCAGGTGTTTCAACTCGCCATTCAGTTTTATTTTATGCTGAAAGTCGCATTTTATCAGCATATCGTTTATCATCCCCTGCAGGCCCATAGTGCGGCCATCATCAGGCGAATAAATTTTATCTATACCGTAAGCTTGTAGTTCTGTAATTTCATCCGGCAAAAACACACCGCCGCCGCCGCCAAAAATCTTGATATGGCCTGCACCGCGCTCTTTCAGCAGGTCGTACATGTATTTAAAGTACTCCATGTGGCCACCCTGGTAGCTGGTGAGCGCTATACCCTGCACATCTTCCTGTATGGCGCAATTTACCACCTCATCCACCGAGCGGTTATGCCCGAGGTGGATTACTTCGGCCCCCGACGACTGCAAAATACGGCGCATAATGTTGATGGTCGCATCGTGCCCGTCGAACAACGAAGCGGCAGTTACAAAACGAATTTTGTATTTCGATTTATAGGGAGCTATGGTTTCCATGCGGGCTATAATTGGTGAAATGCAAAATTAATATAAATAATACATCAAAAACTATGCGTGCATAATAATTATTAGCATCCGATCTTCACTTCATTTATTGACATTTGTCAACCCCCATTTATTTTTCCGCCCCTACCTTTGTCATTAATTTAAACTGTTTATGACAACTATCACTCCAACAATAAACCCTCAAGCTCCAGTATCAAAATTATGGATAGCCACGGGTATCATATTATCCGGCTTTGGCTGGTATATCTCTAACGGTCTTAACGGCGACTGGTGGTTTTTGCTTTGGCTCGCGCCTGTTCCTGCGCTACTGCTGGCATTAAGACAGCGTCCGGGTGCGGCGTTCATGGCTGTATTTGCAGCTTGCTTAATTGGCCGGTTAAGCTGGTTTGGCTACCTGGAACGCGTAATGATGCTGGTACCCGCCATTATTTATACCATCCTACTGCCATTGATATCGGCACTTATCATTTTGCTAACGCGATGGGTGGTGCTTCGTGTGAACGCCTGGTACGCCATATTTGCCTTCCCGATTTTTATAACGGTATATGAGTTTTTGATGATGTGCCTCTCGCCTGATGGTACGGCTACCAGCCTGGCTTACACACAGCTAAACTGTTTGCCTATTATCCAGGTTGCTGCTATCACGGGTATTTTGGGCGTCACTTTTATGGTGACTTTTATCCCTTCGGTAATTGCACTGGGCTGGCATTACAGCGGGCAAAAAACCAAACAACTGCGCACAATTACAATTGGTGGGATTATAATTGTTTCGGTGTTGTTTTGGGGAACTATGAGAATAAGCGCTCCTGCGGATAAAAATATGGTTAAGGTTGGACTGGCAGTGCTCGATGAGGACCTCCATAGCACAAATGATCATCCTGATTTTGAGAAGCAAAAAACTGTAGCCGCTGATTATGCCAAACAGGCGGCGGCACTGGCAGCAAAAGGCGCTAAACTCGTCATTTTTCCTGAAAGGGTCATCGCCACAAACAAACAGCTGGACGACAGTATTACAGGCAAACTCAGCGCCGTGGCTGCGCAAAATCATATCTTCGTTATCGCGGGTTACACCAACTTTAAAGGAGATAAGGAGCGTAACTCTGCGTTGGTTATTAACGATGGAGGTAAAACTGTTGCTGACTATAACAAAGTTCATTTGGTAGTTGGCCTCGAACGGCAGTTTACACCGGGGAAAGACATCGGCCTGTTCAAATACCAGGATATGCAAGCCGGCATAGCCGTATGTAAGGATTTGGATTTCCAGCAATACATTAATCGCTATGGGGCAGCTAAAGCAGGCTTTGTTTTTGTACCTGCCTGGGATTTTATTGTAGACGACTGGCTGCATTGCCGCATGGCTCTGTTACGCGCCGTTGAGAACGGCTTTTCTGAAGTTCGTGCAGCCAGGCTTGGCCGGTTAACCATTAGTGATTATTACGGCCGTGTTAATTATGAGGCAAACTGCGCAAATAGCAAAGCAGCAACTTTGGTTGGCGATGTTTCTATGGAGCATATCGATACGTTTTACTCGCGGTTTGGGGATTGGTTTGGGTATTTGATTTTGGTTGTGGGGATTGGGTTTGTGGGTGTGGCAGTGCGAAGAAAGTTTTGACAGAGATTCTAAAATCCCGTCATTCTTGCAAGTAGCTATCAAGACGACAACCAAGAAAATAACGAGAACATAGGTTGCTTCGAATATGCTTTCAAAGTCGAACTTTAGGCCTCACCCCGCTCATTTGCCGCGGAGGCTGTTACTTTTTGTCTTGATACAAAAAGTAACCAAAAAAATCAAGTCAGCCGAAAGGCTTCTTTGCCGCACAAGGCTTTTCACGCACAAAGCGGGGAAACCTGCGCGGGCTGGAATCTTTTTTGCTTTGTGACCCTATCGCTTTGAAACCCTGTAATGCAAAAAAGTTCCTATGCCCGAACCCACTTCATAGGCCGGCAGGTTTCCCCCGCTTTTTCCCGAAGCTTTTCTTCTGACGGCCTCCGCTAAAACTTTCGTTTAAACTAAAATCCACCGCAATAAAACGGGCATCTTCGTTGCATAGTGACCGCCCGTAACTCAATCAACCTATACTTCAAAATTCCGTATCTTTGCGACCTAAAGAATCATCAACAATTCAGTGAAATCATTCCAATCAATGAAATCACAAAAAAAATAAAAAATAAAATCGGTGAAATCATCCTCAAATCGGTGAAATCCCAAACAAAAAAATCGGTGGAGTCGACAAAGGAAATAATTTGGGAGAAGGGCTATAACAACTATGGCCCGTGGCTTAAGGAGAAATACAAAGGGCACCGTGTGTTTAAGGTGATTGTTGACGGCGGTTTTACCTGCCCCAACCGCGATGGTTCAAAAGGCTATGGCGGCTGTACATATTGCAACGTGGATTCGTTTACGCCATCGGTATCGCGCAACGCGCCTACCGTGCGGGAGCAGGTGATGCAGGGTATGGAACGCGCCCGCAATGGAAACAAAGCCGATAAATTTATTATCTACTTTCAGCCTAATACCAATACCTACGCCCCTGCGCATTACCTAAAAATGCTGTATGATGAAGCGCTCAGTTATGGCACTGAAGATATCGTCGGCCTTTCGGTAGGTACCCGCCCCGATTGCATCGACCCGGAAAAAATTGCACTGCTTGAAAGCTATACCGACCGCTTTGATGTGGATTTGGAGATGGGGATGGAGTCGATCTATAACGACACGTTGTCTCAAATAAACCGTGGCTGCAGTCATGATGATTTGGTTAAGGCCTTAAAGATGGTGGAGAACAGCAAGCTGGATGTTTGCGTGCATACTATATTTGGTCTCCCCGGGGAATCTAAAGAAATGATGCTGCGTTATGCTGATGAAATTAACCGTTTCCCGCAGATAAAATTTGTAAAGTTTCACCACCTGCATATTGTTGAAGGCTCGGTTATGGGCGTTAAATACAAACGCGAACCATTTAAGCTTTTTGAGCTGGATGAGTATGCGGATTTTTTGTGCGAGCTGCTGCCACTTGTGCGGCCGGATATTGTTATCCAACGTCTCTTCGGTTTAAGCGACCGTGAATTGCTGATTGCCCCTAACTGGGGGTTGAAAAAATCCGAGATACAGTATTTTATTGATCAAAGGATATTGTCGAGAGGGGTTGTGCAGGGCTCGGCGCTATAATACATTTCGTCATTGCCTTTAGATTAGCTTCAACAAAATAATATAGGTTATTATTATTGTTG
>JAZJZL010000117.1:3172-4659 GCA_040389845.1 Bacteroidota bacterium | reverse complement strand
TTATTACACTGGGCGAATTTTAAATCACCGTTGTTTTGGTCGTAGTAGCTAATTGATGTGGCCGACTGTACCTTGTCGGTACCGCCGCGCAAGGCAACACTGTAGTTTTGTGTGATACCAGTGCGGTACATCGCATTTTGCCAGTCCACATTGGTAAGCGAAGCAGGGTCTTTCCAGGCATCAAATGTCTGGAAGTTTCCGTTTGAGTTTGCCGCAACATCATTGGCCAGGGTGGCAAATTGCTGTGCATTAAGTACCTTATATTCTTTCGGCCTGCCCTGGAAGGCGGTATAAGCGGTTACGTCAACCTGTACGCCATCTTTCTTGCCTTTTTTAGTGGTAACAATAACCACACCGTTTGCTGCACGAACACCATAAATAGCTGTGGCCGATGCATCTTTCAACACGTCAATCGATTCGATATCGCTCGGGTTGATGTTATTGATACCTCCGCTGGTAGCGTAACCGTCAACTACGTACAACGGTCCGTTGCCATAGCTGGCCAAACTACCAATACCGCGAATCAGCACGCTCACGTTGGCGCCCGGAGCGCCGTCGTTGTTGGTTACCTGTACACCTGCCGCTCGGCCTTGTAAAGCCTGCTCAAGCGATGTAACCGGAACTTTTGCGATTGTTGCCGCATTAACCGAGGCTACCGAACCGGTAAGGTCTTTACGGGTAGACGTACCGTAACCAACCACAACCACTTCAGACAGGCTGCGGGTGTCGTTTGCAAGCCTGGCATTCACCACCGAATTGCCGTTTACAGCCACCTCGTAGGTAAGGAAACCGAGGTAGCTGAACTGTAAGGTACCGTTTGCGGGTGCATTGATAGAGTAAGCGCCATTAATGTCGGTAATGGAGGTTGCCTGGGTACCCTTGACTTTAACGGTTACTCCGGGTAATGGAGTTCCGTTGCTACCGTCGGTAACTGTACCGGTAACCTTTCCGCTTTGTGCATAACCAGACAGGCTCATCACCAGCAGCGATAAGCTTAATCCGATTATTGCTACAACATTTTTAATTTGTAGTTTTTTAATCATAACTTTTTATTGTAAGGTTGAAATTGGTTTGTGCTGAATAGCGGCTCCGTATGTAAACCGGAGAGGGTGCTATTCAATAAAGTAAATTTATCGGCCTTAAAGTGCCGCCTGTAACACAAATGTTAACGATTATGTCACAAATGTTAATCTGGGAATAAGTAATTGATTATTAAATATTTATGATGATTTTATGGCAAAAATACGGGCAGCGTACGCCTGTCTGGAAATTATTCCCGATAGTAATGTTAAAATAATACCACGTTGCGGTATAATAACACAAAGGGTATGGAGTACCCGAATTTTTGTTAATGCGAGGTCAGCGTGAGGTTGTTTATGCCGGTTGAATTAACTTTCAAAATGTTTCCTTCATGGTCGAATTTCATACTGTCCAGGCACAACTCCCTCAAAACATATTTTTCTTTTTGAGGATGGATACGGTGATAT
>JAZJZL010000117.1:0-3162 GCA_040389845.1 Bacteroidota bacterium | reverse complement strand
ATAGTATTGCCCCTTTTCCTTAAACACGGTATGGTGGCCAGGGCCTATGATTGTACTGTCTGCCGATGATGAAATAATAGGGTCATACTTGCCTTCTATCCATGGGCCGAAAGGTGTCTTACTGACCGAATACCTTACCTGGTAAGTGGCGTCAATTGCCTTACCGTACGAATACATCAGGTAGTATAAGCCTTTTCGTTTTACCATATGCGGGGCTTCAAAATAATGAGGCGGGGTAATGTCAACGGGCTTGCCGTCAAAAGTTACCATGTCTTTTTTTAGTTTAACGGCCATACAATGCCCGTTAACCCAGTTAAAGCCCGAGCCCCAGTATAAATAGGCTTGCCCGTCATCATCGATAAAACAATCAGGGTCGATGTTGTGTACCTGCGGATAATCTTTTGCGGATATCAGCGGCGCATTATCAGCCTTGGCATTTTTCCACGGGCCAAGCGGCTTATCGCTTGCGCCAACCCACAACTCGCTGCCAACGGCCACATACAAATAAAATTTACCATTTGCTGCTTTCCTGATAGATGGCGCCCACACCATAGAATCGCCCGAAGTTGGGCTGGTACATTGCTTTTTGGTAGGCCAGTTGATATGTTTTACCGCGAATGTTTTAAAATCCTTTGTTTCCAGTACACCCAGTTCTTCGGCGCCCCATGGGTCTATAGTTGCGTATATATAATAAGTGTCCCCATCTTTAATAATGGTGGGGTCGGCGTAATAACCGTTAACAATAGGGTTTTTGATGAAACTGCCTTGGGCATAGCTTTTTTCGCCCGCACCCACAAGTATAACGCAGGTAAATAAGGTAGCAAGTAAATAACAGGTGCTTTTAAATATGCTTTTCATTTTAGGTAGATGATATATTATCGTATATCCGTTTTAACAAATTTTAGTTTCTTGCCCACTTGCTTTATCCATTCCCTCGCAATAAGTTCATGGCCTCCCGGCATGGGATGTATGCCATCCCAAATCCAATAATCGGCGGGTGCTCTTTTTAGTGCCTGGTTAAAAGTATCCTGCAGCGGCACAAAAATCGCATCAAATTCAGTCGCAAGGTCTTTTGCCGTTTTCCGGCGGGCTGATGTCTCCCGCTCAAATTCAGCCCAATTGTCTTTTACACGGCCAACGGGTAATATAAATGGTTCGCAAATAACCAGCTGAACTTCCGGCAGCGATTGTTTGGTTTGTGTTAACAGTGCCCGGTAGTCGTTTTCGTAGCTGGCTGCTGTGAAATCCTTATTTCCGTGTACGACTGCGTCCACATCATTAATACCAACCAAAATACTCAGCACATTTGGTTTTATGTCAAGGGTATCCGGTTGCCAGCGCTGTGCCAGGTCTGTTACCTTGTTGCCGCTTATCCCACGGTTGAAGAAATGAAACTTTTTCACAGGGAAATCAAACCAAAGCCTCGATGCAATTAAATAAGCATAACCATGGCCCATTACATGGTTCCAGTCGTTATTCCGGGTCCTGTTGCCGTCAGTTATCGAATCGCCCTGGAATAAAAACGTGCAATTATCGCCGCCTACTGTATCCGGACTTGTGGCTGCTGCATTTAAATCTGCCGGAACTGCAATGGCGGCAACCCCCAATAATGAAGACTGTTTGATGAAATCCCTTCTCGAGGTTTGTTTTAAATCTCCCATTTTGTTAACCCACTAATTAATCCGCCGCAGCCGTGATTGTATATTTCATTCCCTTTTTTGTAGCAAAGCTGATCACATAGCCATTATCGGTTTTTTTAGATTTGGCCGATATGCCTGCCACTATAACCGGCTGTGGCGTACGGATAGAACAAGGACCGCCAGCTATTGCCAGCACACTGGCTTTGGTTATCCTTTTATTTTTCCAGCTCATACTTATCTCAAAATTACCCCGTGCTTTTAAGCCGGAGATTTGTCCATCAGCCCATGCATCGGGCAGGGCAGGCAATAAGGCTATTTCGTTATTCTGGCTTTGCAGCAGCATTTCAATCATTCCGGCCAATCCACCAAAGTTGCCGTCAATCTGGAATGGGGGATGGGCATCAAACAAATTGATATATGCGCCGCCGCCGCCCTGGTAATTGGTGCCGGGCTGGTCGGTAACACGTAGCAGGTCGCGTATCATTTTGTAGCTGTGATTGCCATCCAGCAGTCGCGCCCAGAAGTTTATTTTCCAGGCAAGGCTCCAGCCGGTTCCTTCGTCGCCGCGTAATTCCAGTGTCTTTTTAGCGGCATCGGCCAGTACCGGCGTAGTTACCGGCGATATCTGGTTGCCGGGATATAGCCCAAACAGGTGCGACACGTGCCTGTGATGCGGTTCCGGGTCTTCCCAATCTTTATACCATTCCTGCAGATTTCCTTTTTTGCCAATATGGAATGGGTATAATTTTGACTGTTTGGCGATGATGTTATCGCGGAAAGCCTTGTCCTCGCCCAATTCGTTCGATGCTGCTATCAAGTTTGCAAACAGGTCGCGGATGATGGACATATCCATGGTGGTGGCTATCGAAACGCTTGCCCTTTTGCCATTATCATCAAAAAAAGCATTCTCCGGCGATACGGACGGTGCAGTTACCAGGTAGCCGTCCTTATCCTGTACCAGCCAGCCGATACAAAACTGAGCCGCGCCCTTCATCAGGGGATAGGCGAAGTTCCTCAAATAGTTTTTGTCTTTTGTAAACTGGTAATGCCACCACAAGTGCTGCGACAGCCATGGCGAGCCCATTGTCCAGTTGGCCCAGGTTGGGTCGCCGTTGCCTTTATCGCCCACGGGGTTTGATAATCCCCATATATCGCTGTTATGGTGAACCGCCCAGCCGTTCAGGTGGTAAAACTCCTTTGCCGTAACCTTTCCGGTAACCGAAAGATTTTTGATGAAAGAGAGTAAGGGTTGATGCATCTCAGAAAGGTTGGCTTCTTCGGCCGGCCAGTAATTCATCTGCACGTTAATATTCGTGGTGTAGTTGGAGCTCCATGGCGGTTGCAGCTCTTTGTTCCAGATTCCCTGCAGGTTGGCAGGTACGCCTTTGGTACGTGAGCTTGATATCAGCAGGTAACGCCCGTATTGAAAATATAAGGTTTCCAAGCCCGGGTCTTTTGCGCCACCGGTATAGCCAACTAAGCGTTCATCAGTTGGGAGCGATGCGTTGCTGTTATTCACCGG
>JAZJZL010000116.1:48305-60860 GCA_040389845.1 Bacteroidota bacterium | reverse complement strand
GAATGACTGGGTATTTTTGCCTGGCAAACAAGACCCGGCCGCGTTACAGGCTACAATAGAACTTGCCGCCAGCTGCGACACCGTTTTAGGCGGTCGCAAATTAATACAAGGCGGATTTGCCGGTTACTGGGAAGACGTATTTAATAACCAACCCGACAGCATCTGGCACCCATATGCTAAGCTGATGGTGGAGCACCGTAAGATTATCTTCAGCCGCACCGGGGCCGAGATTACCGGCACCAACCTGGAAGTTGAAACCCGCGACCTTACCACCGTGGTAAATGAGCTAAAAAATCAGCCCGGTAAAGATATCATTGTTTATGGCGGCGTAGAGTTTGCAACCTCGCTGGTTGACCTGGGCCTTGTGGATGAGTATTATTTTATTGTTAACCCTATAGCCATTGGCAGCGGCCTGTCTATTTTCAAGGAAAGAAAAGTAATGAAGCTGGAAAGCTCGGTTGCTTATACACACGGAAAAGTGATGAATAAGTATGTACCGGTGCAAGCTGGCGCATAAACGTTAAATTACAATGGAAATATTAGTTTTTAAAACGAATGTAACCAGCAAGAAAAAAGTGAGCATGGTAGCGCCATTGCTCACTTTTTTTCCAGGCATCCGCCAATGGAATTTCGATTTGGACGACTGCGATAAAGTATTGCGCATTGAGGCTGCCGGGCTGCATCCCAATTCAGTTGAACTGCTGCTGCACAAGGCAGGTTTTAATTGCAAGGAATTGGAGTAGTAAAGTCCGAAAGAAGCTGCAATTGAATTTAAGAATAACCAGCTTTAATCCCAAATACCGTTTTGTGCTGTCAGTATTACGGGTTCGCCGCCGGTTACCATAATGGTGTGCTCGTGTTGTGCTACATAGCCACCTTTATTGCCGGTTAGCGTCCAGCCATCGCCGCCTTCCTGCGTTTCGGCAATCGTTGATTTGGTTGAGATGAATGTCTCTATCGCCACTACCGAATTCTTTTTAAAACGGGTGATGTTATAGCGGTCGCAGTAATTGGCAATTTCATGCGGTTCCTCGTGCAGGCTGCGGCCTACGCCATGCCCGGTAAGGTTTTTTATAACGGTGTATCCGTTCTTTTTGGCTTCCGTTTCAATCAGCTTGCCAATCTCCGAAATCCTTACACCGCCCTTAATATTCCTGATGGCTTTCTTTAGTATATCTTTAGATGCCTCTACCAGCTTGCCATGCCCGTGGATGTCCTCGCCTAATACAAAAGAACCGCCATTATCAGCCCAATAGCCGTTTAGTTCCGCCGATACGTCGATATTCACAAGGTCGCCTTCTTGTAGGATTTTCTCGGCTGAGGGTACGCCATGCGCAACCTCACCATTAATGCATATACAAGTATAGCCGGGGAAATTATAGGTTAGCTTGGGTGCAGAAACTGCGCCTAACTGTGTCAGCAATTCACCCCCGTATTCGTCAAGTTCCTTTGTAGAGACGCCGGGTTTGGCAAAGTCGCGCATCTTTTTAAGGGTGATGGCTACAGCATCACTGGCCTGCTGCATTCCGTTTCTTTCGTTTTCGGTGGAGATTGACATGTGTTAATTTTATATTGGGCAAAATTAGCAATAAATATGCCTGGTAGCTTCTTCTATTTTCTCATCAATAAGTAAAAGCCTGGTGTTGTGAAGTTGAATTCACCTGATTAAAAATCAATCAAAAAAATAAATTAAAAAAAGGTAAATCAACCGGGTTAAACTTGTGTATCTAATTGTTTTTCATTATCTTATAACAAAAAATAAAATGAAAATATTAGATAACATTTACGTCATACTCGACGAAATGCAAAAAAGAAAAGCTATGTATCTGGGTAATGATTACAATTTTCAATCGCTGGAAAGCTTTGTTTACGGCTACCAATTAGCGGCAAGTGACCAACATCTCGAACAGTCTGGGGCGCCTAATTTCGGCTATTTCAATACATGGATATTAGGCCATATTAGCGAGCATTACGGCCTTTCCGGCGGCTGGTTTTGGCAAATAAGGAATCGCAACTTAAATGACGATGCAAAGGCATTTGACGATTTTTTTGATTTGTTAAGCGTCTTTAAAAAATCAGGCATCTATTTCAAAAAAGCCATTGTTAACGCCCGTGCACGTGACTTTAGCATAACCGGGCCAGTAAAACGTTATGTAGGGCCTAACTTTGACGAACCCGATCAGGTACCACATTCTATCCGCTGGACGCGCATTGGCAATTCCACAACTACATGGATTAGTTTTTTAGATGCAACGAATAAGGTTTTTTCTGAAAGTTGGTACGAGAATGAAAAAGAAGCCACCAATGCGCTTGACAGTGAATTTGGCGGCTATTTAGATTTTTTTTAATGGCAGTTTAAAACTTGTTATTTTGGTACATTGCCATATCCAATATTTAAATCATCTCCAAAATCAGCCAATGAAAAAAATAATACTAATAGCCATATTGCTTACCTCCTGCCTCTCCACCAAAGCACAACTTGGCGTTAAATATGATCCCAGCATACAATCAACCAAAAACCTGCAATATTTTAAGCCAAAGGGAAATTTGTTTGTGGGCGATTGTATCCCGTTTGCGCGCAACGGCACTTATTATTACTATTGGCTGCTGGATTCTGCGCATCACAAAAGCCTGAACGGGTTGGGTGGTCACCAATGGGCCTTGAGCACCAGCACCGACCTAAAGACATGGAAGCAATATCCATTGGCATTGGGGATAGATGAGGCCTGGGAAAAATCGATCTGTACAGGTTCGGTTGTTTACTATAAAGGTAAATACTATGCGTTTTACGCCACGCGGCTGATAAACGATGGCAAGGTAAACGAGCAGTTGAGCTATGCTATCAGCAATGATGGCATTCACTACGAAAAGCAAAAGCCCAACCCGTTTTATACCTCAGCACCGGGTTACAGCAAACGCAATTTTCGGGACCCTAAGGTATTTGTTGACGCAGCGGGTGTTTTTCACCTGTTCGTATCCAGCAACCAGGAAAACCCGATTATGCAGAATGCGTCAGGCTGCCTGGTACACTTAACTTCGAAGGATTTAAAAACCTGGACGGTACAAAAGCCGATACTTACCGGGCAGGGTTCCACGCCTGAGTGCCCGGACTATTTCCATTGGAAGGGCTGGTATTATTTGGTTTATAGCGATGGCAGCAATACCTATTATGTAAAATCAAGAAACGCCTACGGCGCATGGGAGGAGCCGCGCTACCAGGCTTTAAACGAAGATTGGGCAAACGTGGTTAAAACCGCCGAATTTAAAAACGACCGTCGAATTGCTGCCGCATGGGTGCCAAGCCGGTTTGAAAACAAGGATAGCAACGGCGAAGTTTTTGGCGGCAACTCCCTGTTCAGGGAAATAACACAGGAACCTGACGGTACCTTAAATACAAAGTTCCCTACTGAAATGATCCCGGAAACAGGCAAGGAATTGAAGTTGACTTTAAAACCCGATTTAGATGCAAGTCTTATCAACAATAACAGCGTGGTAGTAAATGCGCCCGGCGCGGTAGGTTCTGCACATTTGCAGGGTCTGCCCTATAACTGCAAAATAACTATGGAGATAGAGCCAAACGGACTAAACGAAGAATATGGCTTAATCCTGCAATCAAACGATAAAGCCAAAAATGGTTACTGGTTTACTGTAGATGCAAACAACAGGACGGTGAGCCTTGGCGATACTAAAATAGCTGGCGTAACGGGTTTGAACAAACCTATTAAGCTAACCATCGTAATGAAGGATGGCATACTGGATGCTGATATTGATGGCAGGCGCACCATTGTAAACCGCACCTACGAGCAAAAAGGTGATTTTTTGTGGCTATATGCCAAACACGGGAAAGTTGCATTTAAATCGATAAAGATAAGCCCGCTTATTGAAAACGAATAATTATTGGTGCGTGGCTATCCAATTTCTGCGTAAAGCATAACTTGTTTTGCCTATTTTTGATTACAACGGCTCCCGCTAATCATCAAGCTATGAAAAAGTTATCCATCCTGTCGCTCTTATGCATCGCAGCTTTGCAAGGCCTTGCACAAACCAAATCATCGCCTAAGCATTTGCCACGAATTGCTATTGCCGGTATTGGTATCGAGTCGAGCACTTTTTCGCCAGCGCGGACAGAGGAGGCGGCTTTTCATGCAAAATATGGCAATGATATTTTTTCGATCTATCCTTTTTGGGCGCCCGATTCTTCTGTTCGTAAAGCAGCAATATGGGTACCGACCATAGACGGACACGCCTTGCCGGGTGGAGCCGTTACCAGGGCGGCGTACGAATCGCTGGTAGGGAAAACGCTGGCTGAACTTAAAAAACACGGACCATACGATGGCTTGTTTTATGATATACACGGTGCAATGAGCGTAGTAGGATTGGATGATCCCGAAGGAGATTTTTTGATAAGGATAAGGAAAGTGGTTGGGAACAAGACTATCATTTCTACAGCGATGGACCTGCATGGCAACGTTTCCTGGCGATCGGCCGAAAACAGCGACCTGATTACCTGCTACCGGATGGCGCCGCATGAAGACGCCCTGCAAACCAAACGCCGCGCAGTAACTAACCTGTTAGAACGCCTTGAAAGCGGCAAAGGCAAACCGGCATACAAAGCCTACATAACCGTGCCCATTTTACTGCCTGGCGAAAAAACCAGTACCCGCATTGAACCCGGAAAAAGCCTGTATGCAAAAGTATGGCCAGCTGCTAAACAACCTGGTATAGTTGATGCCGCGATATGGATAGGCTATGCATGGGCCGATGAACCACGCAACCATGCCGTAGTAATGGTTATCGGCGATGACAAAGCCAAGGTAACTTCGACAGCAGAGTATCTCGCCAAAAGCTTTTGGGATGTGCGGAAGCAATTTCAATTTGTTGCGCCTACCGGCGATTTGAAGTATTGTCTTGATAAAGCCATCGCAAGCAGCAAACACCCTTTTTATATCAGTGATTCGGGGGATAATCCCACGGCCGGCGGCGCCGGGGATGTTACCTGGACGCTGACACAAATATTGAAACGTCCGGAATTTAAAACGGATAAAGGCCCATCGCTGATTTATGCTTCCATTCCCGGTCCGGAATTGATTAAAAAAGCGCTGGCGGCAGGTGTCGGCGGTCATGTGGATGGCTACGTGGGCGCTAAAGTAGATGCAAGGCTTGCGCCGCCGGTACATATAACCGGCACTGTTGAATCTATTGTTAAGGGTGACATCGATGCAGAAGTTGAAGCGTCGATAAAAATGGGAAGTGTGCATATCATCGTAACACAAAAAAGAAAGCCCTATCACCATGAAAAAGATTTCACAAAACTCGGCCTTAACCCCAGGACGGCAGCTATCGTTGTAGTAAAAATCGGTTATCTTGAACCCGAACTGTTTGCCATGCGCGCCGACTGGTTGCTGGCCCTTACACCCGGCGGCGTGGACCAGGATATAGAGCATTTGCCCTATAAAAGATTAAAACGCCCGATTTTTCCTTTGGACAAGGATATGAAAGATCCGGATTTGAAGGCTAAGCTGGTGCCGGTATTGTGATTTAAAAGCCGCGTTTAAAAATATCTTTTATCAAGGATATCGCCCGGTTCATGTAAAAAATTAGTGCCTGGTGGCATAAGGCAATAGTTTCGGGCTATGATAGATCCTAATCCTTCCGGCACATCGCCGGTTAGTTCTGTTTCAACGTCTGCGGAATGGCCGCTATGGCAAAAAATAGGCTTTCGCTTTTTCTTCGTTTTCTTTATTCTTTACTGCCTGCTGGTGCCAAGTGATGTTTTATTGCACTACGGCAACATCTTTTACCCGTTTATCAATTGGTTCCAGTTTTTTATAATATGGGCAGCCAAAAGCCTGTTTCATCTTTCGGTAATGCCTGTTACCCGGTCACTGGGCGATAGCGGGGGCGATGCCACTTTTGATTACCTGCTTTATCTTTTTGTGTTGCTGGTTGCTGCAACGGCGACCGCAATCTGGTCATATACGGGGCGTAAAACCAGGAATTATAACCTGCTTTTTCACTGGCTACTGGTGGTGCTGCGTTACTTCGTGGCCTTTACCTTTATTTTTTTTGGTGCTGCAAAAGTATTCCTGGTACAATTCCCTGCACCTAATATTGGCAGACTGATGGAACGTGTGGGGGATATGTCGCCGATGGGCCTGGCCTGGACCTATATGGGTTATTCGCGGTGGTTCAATTATTTTACGGGCGGTTCGGAACTGCTATGTGCCGGTTTGTTATTTTTTCGCAGGACAACCCGTGCGGGAGTTGTAATGGGGATAGTACTGCTGCTTAATATTGTTGCCATTAACTTTTGTTTTGATGTATGTGTAAAGATTTCATCCACCACCTTGCTGCTCATGTGTTTGTTTATCCTTGTACCAGATTATGGTAATTTTATCCTGTTCTTTTTTGGCGGCCAAAATGCGGCGGCCTTTAATAGGGTTCAACCTGCTTTACGGGCAACCTACGGGAACAAAATACTGTCAATTGTAAAATATGGGTTAATTGCATATGCGCTTTACTGGAATTATGGGGTGATGACGGACCAGGTTGCAACTTATGGCGACGGCAGGTATACAACCCAAAAGGCGCCGCTGGCCGGCCTTTACCAGGTGGAAACTTTTGTGCGCGGCCACGATACGTTGAAGCCATTAACAACCGATACCATACGCTGGCGCTGTTTTTGGATAAGCCGCCCGGGAACAGCCACGGTGCAACTGATGAATGACAGCACACGTTTATGTGGCCTACAGGTAGATACGCTAAACCATAAACTTACATTGGCGAAAACCGCTGCACAACGTTTCGACTTCGGGTATATGACGCAAGGAGATGGGCTTGTGCTTGTCGGGCGGTGGAAAGGGGATTCGATCATCGTACGGATGCACAAGGTCGACCTAAATAATTTCCGGCTGATCAACCGGGGTTTTCACATGATTAACGAGGGGCCCTATAACAGGTAAAGAGTTGTATATTTTTAAACTATGTCGATTTGATGATTCTCCTCCGCTATTTGTAGTTTTTCAACGACGAGGCAATGTGCCTGAAGAATCTGCCTGGCGCCTAAAGTTTCGATTTCTATTCCAAACCACGGCGACAGTTGTAACAACATATATGCTGATTAGTCTCATTACCGCGTATAAACCGATACTTTAAGCAATGATTAAGAAACACTCAGTTTTAACAGGGATAATAATTTCGGCGGCCTTAATAATGGTTGCTATTTCACTCTACCCGGGCGGCACCATGTTTGATGAGTATTCTGCCGGTTTTAGCTGGTCAAAAAACTTCATGAGCAACCTGTTTGGTGCAAGGGCATTAAACGGCGTCGAAAACCCCTCCAGGATTTGGGCATATGCAGCCATGACTCTGCTTCCACTTACTTATGCAGTATTTTTCATTAATATGTCGAAAAAAATGCCTGAAAAAAATGCTGCTTATATTCTGACGTATGGTGGTATAGCAAACGCTCTTTGTACGTTTTTAACTGTAACTGCTTTACATGATATCATGTTAATCGTATCAACCACTTTGTTCTGGACATGTTTAACTGTTATCACGGTCTTCATCCTGAAGACAAGACTTTATTTATTTAAATTCTTTTGCGTAATTACGCTATTAGTTTTTTATTACAGTCTCTACGTATGGGCTACAAGCGATTGGAGCTTAATGCCAATTATGCAAAAGGTAAACTTCGTCAGTTCAACATTACTGATTTTAGGGTTGGAATATTTTACCAAAAAGGAGGATTTTGCTCATATCAAACCGCGAATACCTGGCACGTTAGCAACCGCCCGCGAACATCGGTAAAAACCCGGCATGGCCAGCCGGCAAGCTATAGCTCAACAACTATTTTCCGGGTTTTCACACCTCATCTTCAATCATGTGTGTCGAAATCCGGTTATCCGCCTCCAGCAAGGCGAAGTGATTCCGCTTGGGCACGGTTAATATTTTTATAATCCGGTTTTCCGGCTGTATCTCACAAATCAATTTTGGTATAGGGGAGCTAATGTCATGTACCCGTGCCAGCGATTGATTGGCTACTACCACGCGATTTTCCTGGATCAATTGCACATAGCAGGCGCCCATATTCGTCGCAAAACCGGCTGAAGCAACCTCCATTTTTTTTAGCTCCGGCGTAATGATAACGCATCCAAGGTCGGTAAGCACGGCTATTTTTAAAGCAGCATGCGGTTCGCTGATTGAAAAATTGATAACGGTATTTCTTAGCTTCATCACTTCAAGCTGACCGTCTTCGGTCAGTCGCATTATACTGTCACGTCCCATAAAATAAAAGTGATCTTTGCGCCAATATATCTTCGAAGGACACAAAGAAGCCAGGTCAGGAGCGTTTTTTTCTTTCTTTCCTTCAAGGCAATAAGTACGGGTAATTAAATGGCCATCCAGCGAAAAAAGGTCCATCCACAACTGGTCGCTAACTATATGCAGCACATAAAGCCGGGGTTCGTTTGGTTTTTGGCAATAACCCAGGGTATTGGGCAATTGCCAGTTCAGATAGTCAAAGCTTAGCGCTTTTTCAAAATACAAGCCAACATCCAACTTCATACGGCCCTGGGCCGGAATGTCTTCCCCGGTTAATAATACTTGCGGAGATATGTGCCCATCTGCAGTTAAACGAAAAGTATAATTCGGTTCCGCAAAACGAAATAAAAGTTCATGGTCGGCTTTGCCTTCCCAATTTCCGCGAAGCAGGTACAGTTCGTCGTCTTTTTTTCCAACGGCAATAACCTGGTCGTGATAGTTAACTATATCCACCCATTGGGTATCCCGGCGTAATTCAAGATAGCTTGTGGAAACATACCGCAAAGGCCTTCGTTGCTGATTTTGCGATATGTAGCGCCCGGTATCCTGTGAGAGTAATTTGTCTTCCTGCTGAAATTGATGGAGCAAGCGCAGCCCGCTGTGGTCGCCTCGCTTAATTTGCCGATGAACCACGTCATAGCTGATCTCAACTGCCGTTTGCCTCAAGCGCTCTTCCGGGTTGGCAGACGAGAACCCGGCCAGCACATTCAAAAAATCGGTTCTTCTTTTCAGGCTTACATGCCGCTCATAAATAGCCTTAACCTCATCGGGCAGGTTTTCGGCTTCCCCCTGCTCCATATATTTCACAAGGCATACTTCGGGTTTATTATCATCTTTCCAGCCATCCAGCAAAATATTCCGTCCGGCTTCGGGCTGTTCCATCTTTTCTGTTTTCAGCCTTGCAGCATTCAGGTAATCCTTTGCATCAACAAACCGCTGCACTGTGTCGTCATAATATTTTGTCGCCTGCTCATCATGGCCCAGCTGTTTATACAGGTCGCCAACTTTCTCATAGCTCCCCAATTCTATATAAATTGGTATTGCTTCATCCAGCAGCCCACCGTTTTCAAGGCATTCAGCAGCTTTAGCGTTGTTTTTAAGGTGATCTTTATAGATAGCGGCAGCTTCCCGGTAATGTTTACCATCCTGTAAGGTGCGGGCAGCCATATTCAGGTCGCCCAAAAGATGAGCATAAATGTAAGCTGCTTTTTTATAGTCACCCCGCTCTAACGCCGCGTTAAGGGTTTTCATGTAGTGCTGCCGCAAGGTAGTGCGGTACTCTCCCAGGTCCCAGTAATCAACCTTTCCACCGCCGCCCAGGCCTCTCAGGCTAAAATCTGTCGGGCGGCTTGTCAGCTTACCTGATGGTGGCGCTACGCCGCGGTTTAAATACGGGCTATCCAGCGGGATGGCATATTTTAGCGCATCGTCGTCATCATTATCGAACATATTCACCAAACGGTTAAGCTCGCTGTCCCGCTGCTTTCTTAAATCCTGTAAACTTTTATTTATCCAGTCCTCCAGCCGTGTAATCCGGCCCGGCTTTCGCGGACTTCCAACACCACCAGACATTCCGATACCACCAGTACCACCCGGAACGCCGGCACCTCCGGGGCGAACCGGCCGGTTTCCTCCTTTACCCAGCAAAGCCCGTATAAGCGCAAAAAGAATTTTAGCTATAGCCACCGGAATAAGCAACAGCCATAACACAAGCATGCTTAATACCCTCGCGAATCCTGCTAACGGTGTATGCCTGTCTCCCTCAGCATCCGGAATGTCTTCAAGCGGCAGCTGCTCAAACAATGAGCTCGGATCAAACGGAGACTCTTCCGGCTCTAATCTTATCGAATTTAGCCGTGGGTAGGAATTTACTGTGATCGGCGCGTTTAACCAGCGATTTTTACTGATCTCTGAAATTGCAACCAAATCGGCTAAATGCAGTTCATCTTTCGCTTCAAAACCCGAAAGGCCTGCTGAAGGATGAAACACCTGTACTTCCCATAATTTAAACCTTGACAATTCCGCAGCTGTAACAGCCGGGTAAAGCGTGCTGTGTACCGGGATATAAAAACCGGGGGCAACTTCGGTATAAGCCGAGCGCAGCGGAAGGCCCGAGGCTATGGCCTGGTGTTTAAATATCACAAAAAGGCCGCCCGGATGCGCCGAATTGATATTTTCGGGCACAATAAAACAACGCAATGCGCGCAGGTCTGGCTCCCAGCTGCTGATTTCCGCAAGCCAGTCGCCGGCATTTGCACCGGCAAGCAGCGCTGCATCAACAGGGGCGGCCTGGTTTTCATTATAAATTAACTGCAGCTGCATATCAATACAAAGTAGCTAAAAAAGGCCGTATATAATTTTTAAAAAATACTGTAGGTTCCATTTGAGGTGCATCGGTCTTTCCTGTAAAATATTTCAGTCCGCTAACCACACCGTCAGCGCTCCAGCACGCTGCCGGCTTTTCAGTCACCAACAAAATTGTAACCTCAGGAATGTTCCCGTTAGCAGCTTTTAAGTGCAGCATTCCACGAGAGTCCATAATTATCGTACTCCCGCTTTTCCAGGTAAATTTTTCAAACCAGATATTGGGCAAATGTTTAACGCTAACTCTCGCCACCTGTCCCGGACTTGAATACTCCCCTTCCTCCCGGCTAAAAGGCCACCAATTAAACCCACGCTCAGTAACATTTAATTCGTGTTTATCAAGCACAAGGCGGTAGCCCCGGTAGAGCTTAATACTTTTAACTGAATTAATTACACTGTAGCCAATATTGATAATCTTTTTAAGGGGAGCGATGTTTTTATAATATCTAACCGGCTGCTGATAATTAAAAGAACTTTCACTCCACTTTTCGTTGGGAATGATCTTCATCGTTTCCAGGCTGAGTATTTGGAGGCCTTCAGCACTCTTCAGGTAAAACTTGTCGTTTATATATTTAATCCCTGAGGCTGTTCCATGTTCCGATTCAATATCATAAAGGTCGGCAATGCCTTTATCAATTTTAAGATCGTAAAGTTTGATAGCCTTATGAGGATGCGCCGCAAGATAAACATTGGTATCTTTTTGGCCGAAGCAACTTTGCCCGGGCGGCAGGCATTCTATTAACTCAATTGCGCCCGCGTTGCTATCCCGCCAGCAAAGCACGCGGTTGTCCTGTGTAATTATAACCACATCTTTAACTGCCGGGTCCCGGCCATCTTTCCCATAGTTTACATAAGTATTATGCTGGCCTATCTTAACCTTCGAAGTCGGGTAATACAAAGGAAATTCTTCCATCAGTATAATAGCCGGCAAATCATCCCCCAAATCGGTTCGTTTATTATTTTTTACCGGGTGATATACCAGGTCGTCGGGGGTGATATCAGCCTCATTCATCAAATGCTGGTGCCCCTTGGTCAGCCTGATCATTTTCACATGGCCGTTGCGGCTAACCGTTACCAGGAAGTTCAATTGCTCCCGGATGCGATGAAAGCAGGCAGCTGTTGCCGGGTTAGTTAAAAAATCGTCTCCGGTAATCAGTATATATTTTCCATCTTTTTTCCGCTGCTCTTTAATCACCTTTACCAGTTGTTCAGCACAATTCAGGGCCGGGTCCAGCACCGATAAGGCGGCTATAACGCCTTTTTTCGAGTTCAGGTCCAGCTCAATGGCCTTTTCGCCAAGTCCCCAGGTTTTCAACTGCTGATTTTTCAGTTTACTTTCCCTGAAGGCCAGCCCGGCAGCAATGGCAAGTACCCTTGGCATCCCCCACATCTTCAGCGACGTATCGATAAATATCCCCAACTCCTGTTCGGCGTTGTCAGGCGAAATTTCCCTTTGTAAAAACAAAGCCTCGTTATTGGCCAGCCTGGCGGTAAGTAATATCTCGTCCTGCGCCAGCTCGCTCAATAAAAGCTGGTCGTAGTTACCGCGGTTGCTGATGTCGGCAACGCCACCTAAGGCGTAATCGCTGCTGCCCGACAGATCCATCGGTATCCGTATTGCCACTAATAATTTTCGTACCAGGTTGCTGAGCACCCGGGTTTGGTTATCCTGCTCCAGCTGGCCCAATAAGTCCGTACCCTCGTCATCGGGCCGGGGGATCTCTATTTTTTTGGGGACGTTGAGCAAGCCGGTTTTCAGCTTCAGCTCCAGCGTTTCTTTATCCGGCAGCAGGCGAAGGGCCTTAGCCAGCGGGGCCAGGTCTCGTTGAATTGTCCCGAAGCTTACTTCTTTTTTATTTTGTAAAACTG